>NZ_JAUEXY010000001.1:0-920850 GCF_032489375.1 Bradyrhizobium sp. SZCCHNR1098 | reverse complement strand
GAAGCCTGAGCAGCAGGAGATCGAGCGGTTGCGCCGTGAGGTCGCCAAATTGAAGGCCGAGCGGGATATTCTAAAAAGGGTCAGGTCGCCTATGAGGTCGATGGCACCCAGTACATCGCCGTGCAGTCCGGCTGGGGCGTCGACGCGCAGCGCATCCAGGATGCGCTCTCGAAAGGCAACATCGGTCTCGAAGACAACGTCCCGCAAGGCGGCGTCGTCTGGGTGTTCGCAGTCAGGAAGTAGCGCCGGTGATCTGAATGGCGGCGGCCTCGGCCGTCGCCATTCCAGGAAACGAAGACCGCAGCAGTGTTCCGGCCAAGACGTGCCGATCGCCTGGCCTGCATGGCGACAGAAGATCGCGCGTCAGCAGGCCGCGAACCAGCCGTCTGGAAACGGGATCAGCGGCCAGGCGCCCTGGTTGTCGTTGGCTGCCGTGGGGAAATGCAGGATCGAAAACAAGCGGGCCATGGAATCGGTCTCGGTCTCGGGCGCAATAGCCGTTCTCACTACGTCCATCAACAGCTCGTATTCGGCTTCGCTCATCTTGCCCTCGCGCAAACTGCGAGCCACGATGGCAAAATTCCATTTGGTTCAAATTGAGCGGATCGCTCAAATTCTAACGATCGGGCGCAAAGGACCTAATCGTTACCGGTGCCCGTCGTTCCAAAAGGTACCGCGGTCCGCGCTGTTCCGGTGTGAACAGGCTCACACCCCTCGAGACTTCTCGTCTCCCCTTGACCCGTCTCCCTGTGCGCCAGGTGATGCCGTACAGCGACGACGAGCCGGCCTGCAGCCGACCGTGAGCAAGAGATCGACATGGCCGCCGCGAGTCGCAGGCTGCTTCTCCGGCAAAGGTCGAAGAGGCGATCCGCTCCAAACGTCCGGCTCGACGCGTGCGACCGAATCGCTGGCGGTCAGACCGCGACGGCGAGAGGTTCGGTGTCCTGCGCCAGAATGTCACGCATCAGCTGCGACAGGTCTTTCGGCTTGAACGGCTTCGCCAAACGATGAAGGCCGACCACTCTGGCCGAGGGGCCGAGCAAATCAGCCGTCCCGCGTCCTGATTCCAGCACCACGCCCGACATCATCACGATCGGCATCGTGGGCCGAGCCGCGCGTGCAGCCCGGATCACGTCGTTGCCGTCCACGTCGGCCAGGTTGAGATCGATCAGAGCCGCGGCGAAGTCACCGCGGGTCACCGCATCCATCGCCAGCCGACCGTCGGTGACGGCAGTGACCGCGTAGCCCTCGCGAACCAGAAGGTGCTGGATGACACAGCAAACGCCGACTTCGTCATCAACGACCAGGATGTTCATCATGAGGCCTTCCTGACAGATGTGAGCGAGGAGCCACGTGCCGCGCCTCGGTCAGAAGTCGTTGACGCACCTCGATCGAACGATCGACCGCTTCGAGCAGATCGCGGATGTCGAACGGCTTCTGCAACGCTGCCGTCGCTCCGAGCTTGATTGCCATACCGAGGAAGTCCGGAGCGCCCTGTTTCTTGTCGGTGAATGCGTAGCCGGAGATCGCGATGAACGGCACCGTGGGATCGATCTTGATGAGCTCACGAATGGTTGCGATCCCATCCATACCCGGCATGAACATGTCGATCACGACGGCATCGAAGGACACGCTGCCGATCAATCGAATGCCCGTCGGACCGTCCGGCGCGAGAAACACGCAGAACCGCTTCTTCTTCAATGATGCTTCCAGCGCAGCGCGCGTAGCATAGTCATCGTCAATAATGAGGACAGTAGGCATGGGCCACCTCAGTATCAGCGGGACTGAAGGACTCTCACGCTACAAGGACAATGGGTTGAAGCTCGAAAATGACAAAGTGGTTAACACTGAATTAGTTGTTACGATTCTGCAACGAGGAGTTTTACGGAACTTCCCGGCCGCGGGCCGGCGTATGTTGTGCACCAAGCGACGAAGATGGAACCATGCTTTCCGGACCAATCGCTTTGGCAATTTGGAGAAGCTCAGCCCGGCTTGAGCAAGGCGATGGCGACCAGCCCGGCTGCGATCAGTGCGGCGCAGCAGAGCCGCCGCGGCGTCGCACGCTCCTTCAAGAACAGCACGCCGATCAGCGTCGCAAACAAGACGCTGCATTCGCGAAAGGCCACCACATTGGCGATCGGATTGCGGCTCAAGGCCCAAAGGAATACCACGAATGACGCCAGCCCCAGGGTTCCTGCGATCAGCACCGGAATCCAGGCGTCGCGGATCTCCCACACCAGCGCAGGCCCTCGCAGCATCATCGCGACGAGGAAGAACGCGACACTGTCGAGCACGATCATCCAGACCGTGAACGAAGCCCAGCCTTCGGTCTGCCGGGTGCCTGCCGCATCGACGACCGAATAACCCGCGACCAGTGCGGCGGCGCAGATCGCAGCCCAGAACGCACGGCGATCGACGGGACCGTGGATGCGGTCGCGCGCCAGGCCGGTGATGCCGAGGACGATGACGGCAATCCCGATCAACTGCCCGCTCCGTGGCGGTTGCTGTAGACCCAGCGAGGCAAACAGCGTTGCGAACAGCGGAACGGCGCCGCGCGCGATCGGGTAGGAGCGTCCAAGCTCGGCCGAGCGGTAGGCCGTTGCGAGGCTCGCTTTGTAGCCTGCGTGCAAGACGAGCGAAGCGACGATGAGCGGCCAGGTCGAGGGGGCCGGAACGGGAACGAGAAACATGAAGGGCAGGATCAGGATGCTGCTCACCAGCCCCATGCCAGCCAGGAGAGAGAGGCTGCTGCCGGTCTTGACGATGGCATGCCAAGTCGCGTGAAGCAGACCGGCCATCAGCATGAGGCTTGCGGCGACAGGATCCAACGTCTTGGGTCCGGATCAGCTCTCGGGCCGCCAGCTCGCGGCAGCGAAGTAGGGGACGGGGTCGTACTGGAGCGCCTGCCGCGAGATGATTCGGCTCGATGGCGACACCGCGAGCTGTTCCCATTCCGCGCGATCGACAAATCGCAGGCTCGCCATCTCCTCGCCGTCGGGCGCAAGCGCGCCGCCTTCGATGACGGCCTCGAACGCGATGACCGTATAGTAGGTCAGATCACCGTTGGGATAGCGGATGAGGAACTCCGGGCCGCCGAACACCCCGAGCAGACGTTTTGGCCGGACCACCAGTCCGGTCTCCTCGAAGCATTCGCGGGTGGCCGCGTCGGCTGGGTGCTCATTCGGATCGATGGCGCCGCCAGGCAACGTCCAGAGGCCCGTCTCCGCGTCGCGTCCGAGCAGAATGCGTCCTTGGTCGTCGAACACGGAGATGGAAACTGCCGTGGTCGCCAACAGATCATGGCCGATCTTGTTGCGGACGGCTCTCAGATGATCGGAAATCGGCATCGCTGGTCGCCACTTGCAAGAGATCCGCCCCGCTTGCCCGACGCCCCATGCGCCGTCAAGGCGGACAGCCACGCCGCCCAGCCAGATGACGGTCAGGAGGGCGCGCGTTCGCCGCGAATCGGCGGGTGCCCAGCGTCACAAGAAAGAGGGAATGTGAGGATAAAGAACCATTCGGCATGGCCAGAATGGCTCCCCGGGCTGGATTCGAACCAGCGACCATTCGATTAACAGTCGAATGCTCTACCGCTGAGCTACCGAGGAACAGGCGAAGCAATGTTCGCGAATGCGGCTGCGTATAACAAAGCCGTTTCGCCTTGCATAGAACGAAATCGCATCTTTGCGACGATTGCGGGTTCAGGAACAAAATACCGAAATTTCAGATGGTTATATTGATTTTGAACGCTTGCTGGGCAGCGGTCGCCCACAGTTCGATGACAGGAAATTCACTTGGAGGGGAGCAAACCGGCCCCGATAGTTTGCTGGAACCGGCCAGTGCCCGCGGTCATGGAGTGTCGTAGATGCCAAACACCGTCATCCCATTCGCTGAAGCAGTCTCCGCGCCCTCGTTGATTCCCGACCAGGTCGAGCGTCTCAGCGACGACGAATGCCTCACGCGGCTGGCCGACATGGTGACGCGCGGTGATTCCGAACATATTGACGAGATCGTTCAGTTGCTCGGACGACTCGCCGTGGTGATCGAGTAGCCGGCGACCGCCCTCGCAGACGCGGCTTCCCAGCGGATCCGTTCAAACCCGCATGTTGCCTTTTCGGGGACCTTGTACCAAAAGATTGCGCAGATCGTCCGCGGTCCATCCGCTTTGCTTGCAGGTCTGCTCATGTCTTCATTCGCGACGGCGCGCCAGAAAATGGTCGATGGTCAGGTTCGGACCAGCGACGTCACCGATCACCGCGTGCTGGATGCGTTGTTGACCGTGCCGCGGGAAGCCTACGTTCCCGCAGATCGGCAGGCGCTGGCCTATCTCGACTTGGATCTCGACGTCTCCGAATCCGCTTCTGCCAAGCGGTATCTGATCAAGCCGATGCTGACCGGAAAGCTGCTGCAGGCTGCCGAGATCAAGCCAACCGACAGCGTGCTCGTGGTTGGATGTGCGACGGGCTATCTCGCCGCGCTGGCCGCCCGACTTGCGGGCAGCGTGACGGCGACCGAGGTCGATTCTGCGGTCGAAGGGCGCGCCAAGCAGCTGCTTGCCGCCGTCGATGGCTGCCCGGTCACGATTCGGGTCGCGCCGGCCGCGCAGGGTGATCCGGCGGACGGCCGCTTCGACGTGATTCTCCTCAATGGGGCCACCGAGGTCACTGTCGACGGTCTTTGCCGTCAATTGAAGGAGGGCGGCCGCCTGGTCGGTGTCTTCGCCACCGTACGTCCCGCCCGCGCCATGATCTTTACGCGATCGCATGGTGATATCGGCAGCAGGGTCCTGTTCGATGCCGCGGCACCGGTCATTCCCGGTCTCGAACAGCTCCCGGAATTCGTGTTTTAAATCGCCCAACGAAGTTCTTCGCGGCTTCTCTGAACTGGCGGGCCATCCCGTGGCGAGCAGGGTTTGCTGCGTCGTTTTCGCGCCCTCTGGCGGGCGAAATTCTGTTTTAAATCAGAAGTGTGGCCCGGATGCTGCACGTTGACAGTTTTCAGCACAGGTTCCAGGCTTGGGTAGTTCCGTTGCGCATGCATGGGGAATAAGGTGCGAGGTGCGCGGGAGTCTCTTCAACAGGTTACGGCCCGGCTCTGGCGTTCGAGCCGGTAACAAATGAATGGAACAGGGATGTTTGGGGTGAAGCTCGTCACCGCAGCGGCGGCTGCGGTCCTCGTGATGGCTTGTGCAGGCCCGACGCCTGCGCTGGCCGACACGATCGAGGCTGCGCTGGTGCGTGCCTATCAGAACAACCCGCAACTGAACGCGTCGCGGGCCCAGGCTCGTGCGGTCGACGAAGGCGTCCCGCAGGCGCTCTCGGGATATCGGCCGAAGGTCAGTCTGAACGCGACGGCGGGCATTCAATATCAGGACGTCCAGACCGCACCCGCAACTCCAGCCGGCCACGGCGTGCAGAGGCCGCGGAGCGTCGGGCTGACGGTCAACCAGACGCTCTACAACGGTCAGCAGACGGCAAACGGCGTACGCAAGGCTGAAGCGAGCGTGTCGGCGCAGCGCGAGGCTCTCCGCATTCTTGAGCAGCAGGTGCTGCTAGCGGCGGCCACGATCTATATGGACTATCTGCGCGATGCGGCGATCGTCGAGGTCCAGCGCAGCAACACGCGGGTGCTGGAGCAGACGCTCAAGCAGACCCGCGATCGGTTCAACGTCGGCGAGGTCACCCGCACCGACGTCGCACAATCCGAGGCTCAGCTCGCCGCCGGCCGCACGCAGCAGCTCACAGCAGAGGCCCAACTAACGGCGACCCGCTCGAACTTCCGCCGCATCATCGGCAACGATCCCCAGAACTTGGCGCCGGGCTCTCCTGTCGACCGTTACTTGCCGCCGACCCTCCAGCAGTCGGTCGAAACGGCCCTGACGGAAAACCCGAGCGTGACCTCGGCGATGTATGGCATCGACGTCCAGTATCTTGAGACGAAAATCAAAGAAGGTGCGCTGCTGCCGACCGTAAACCTCCAGGCTCAAGCTCAGCAAAGCTACGAGTCGAGCCTGCAGTCCTATCGTGGATTCAACGCGTCGGCTGTCGCATCGCTGACCGTCCCAATCTACAACGGAGGGGCGGAATATTCGCTGATTCGTCAGTCCAAGGAGTCGCTGGCGCAGCAGCGTCTGGTCCTGGAGCAGACCCGCGATCAGGCTCGCTCCGACGTGGTATCTGCCTGGGGCAAGCTGCTCGCGGGCAAGGCACAGGTGCAGTCGGCACAGGCCCAGGTCTCAGCCTCCGAGATCGCCCTCAATGGTGTCCGCGAAGAGGCCAAGGCCGGGCAGCGCACCACCCTCGACGTGCTCAACGCTCAGCAGGCGCTGGTCAACGCGCGGAATTCGCTGGTGAACGCCCAGCATGACCGCGTGGTGGCATCCTATACGGTGCTTCAGACCGTGGGGCGGCTGTCACCGCAGGTGCTGAACCTGCCGACCACCACCTACGATCCCAGCGTGCACTACCAGCAGGTCCGGGATAACTGGGCGGGTGTACGGACGCCGGATGGTCATTAGTACATTCTTAATATCGACCCTGATCCCTCGGTCCTTGGCCGGGGGATTTTTTTGTGGCACATGCTGTGGTTGTGACGAATGGGCGACGCTTGACAGGCGACCTCCGTGCTCCACCGGGTTCGCGGCCGGCGTTGCTTGCATTCATTTGTTGCCATGACATAGCCTCAAAATGGCCGCCGAACGATTCGGACTGCGTCGGAAGTTCTTCCAAGAATAGACTCCGACATGGGCAGTATCGTTCTGTTGTTTTGCATCGATCAGGCCTTGTCCGGAGACAAGTTGGCATGTCCGTTGAGAAGTCCAAGCCACTTGGGGCCGGCGCCCGGGACTTTTGCGCTGAGCCGGTTCGTACGGCAGCGTTGCTGATTTGGAGTCGGAAATGACGCAGCCTGCGAAGGTCCAAGAACCCTCCATGGAGGAGATTCTGGCGTCGATCCGGCGTATCATTGCCGACGACGAGGGTAAGCCGCCGGCGGCAGACAAGGCCGCCGCGCCGGAGCCGGTCAAGGCCGAGAAGCCGGCGGCCCCGGCAGCGAAGTCGGCGATGAACGACATCCCACCTTCGAAGATCGCCGCTGCGGCTCCCGCCAAGCCCGCACCTCCACCTCCCGCACCGCCGCCAGCGCCTGCGGCCGCCGCGAGCAACAACCAGGACGACATTGACGCATTGCTGGCGGGTTTGGATGAAACGACTCCAGTCGCAGAGGTTCGGCCGGTAGCACCCGAGCCCGATCCCGAACCTGAAGTACTCGAGTTGACGGACGACATGGCAGTGGCCCCACCGACTCCCGCTCCAGCGCCAGCCCCCGCCGCGGCATCCTTCCGAAAGGTGGATCCGCGGGACGATATCGAGTTCATCGAGGCCGGGCGGCTCAATCAGAAGGCTGCCAGCTTCGAGTCCGCGTTCGAGCAAGTCACGCCGAAGCAGCCGATCCTGGCCCCATCGACGGTGAACGCCGTCGAATCGGCGTTCAACGCGCTGGCCAATACGGTGCTGAGCAACAACGCCCGGACGCTCGAGGACCTCGTCAAGGAGATGCTGCGTCCGATGCTGAAATCGTGGCTGGATGACAATCTTCCGGCCCTGGTGGAGCGCATCGTCAAGGCGGAGATCGAGCGCGTCTCGCGCGGCCGCTGACGCCAAGACGGCACGATCTCCCGTTCCGTTCTGGAGTGAGCCGCGGCGGGCGGTAGACGCTATCCGTCAATGTTCGCCGCTGCTGTTGACTTGGCGCGCCGCGGCGGCTTTCTAGCCCTGTCAAGCTGATCCCTGCCGGACGGATCGAGAGGGCTCTTCCGGGAGCGCGGTCCGCGGTCGGGCATCAGTCCGAAAACAGCCCAAGCACCAACAGCTTGCGCGAGCTTCTTCAGGTCGTGTCACAAAAGGCCCGGACGAGTTCCGCGACATCCCGAATTGGACAGCCGGCCCCGCGCCGCTGGAAATGCCATGATCGATAAGAATTATCAGCCCACCGATCTCGAAGGTCGCATGTCCCTGGTCTGGGAGGATGCCCGCGCGTTCTCCGCTGGTCGCCCCGATCGGCGCAATGCGGATCCCTTCACCATCGTGATCCCGCCGCCGAACGTGACCGGCTCGCTGCACATGGGGCACGCGCTCAACAACACGCTGCAGGACATCCTGTGCCGTTTCGAGCGCATGCGCGGCCGCGACGTGCTGTGGCAGCCGGGCACCGACCATGCGGGCATCGCGACCCAGATGGTGGTCGAGCGTCAGCTGATGGAGCGCCAGCAGCCCGGCCGCCGCGAGATGGGCCGCGAAAAGTTTCTCGCGCGCGTCTGGCAGTGGAAGGACGAGAGCGGCGGCACCATCATCAACCAGCTCAAGCGCCTCGGCGCCTCCTGCGACTGGGGCCGCGAGCGCTTCACCATGGACGAGGGCCTGTCCAAGGCCGTCGTGAAGGTGTTCGTCGAGTTGCACCGCGCCGGCCTGATCTACAAGGACAAACGGCTGGTCAACTGGGACCCGAAGCTCCTGACCGCGATCTCCGACCTCGAGGTGCAGCAGATCGAGGTCAAGGGCAATCTCTGGTACCTGCGCTATCCGATCGAGGGCACGACGTTCAGCCCCGAGGATCCCACGAGCTTCATCGTGGTCGCCACCACGCGTCCCGAGACCATGCTCGGCGACAGCGGGGTCGCGGTGCATCCGGACGATGAGCGCTATCAGCATCTCGTCGGCAAGCGCGTGATCCTGCCGCTGGTCGGCCGTGAGATCCCGATCGTCGCCGATACCTATTCCGATCCTGAGAAGGGCACCGGCGCAGTCAAGATCACGCCGGCGCACGACTTCAACGATTTCGAGGTCGGCCGCCGCCACGGCCTGCCGCAGATCAGCATTCTCGATCGCGAAGGCTGCATCGCGCTGGTCGACAACGAGGACTATCTGCGCGGCTTGCCTGAGGGCTCCGAGGAGTTTGCCAGGGAGTTCCACGGCATCGAGCGTTTTGCTGCGCGCAAGAAGATCCTGGAGCGGCTGGAGTCCTTCGGCTTCCTCGAGCGCGTCGAGCCGAACACGCACATGGTGCCGCATGGCGACCGCTCCGGTGTCGTCATCGAGCCGTACCTCACGGACCAGTGGTACGTCGACGCAAAGACCCTGGCGCAGCCGGCGATCGCAGCCGTCAGGTCGGGCGCGACGACGTTCGTGCCACGCAACTGGGAGAAGACCTATTTCGACTGGATGGAGAACATCCAGCCGTGGTGCATCTCGCGCCAGCTGTGGTGGGGCCACCAGATCCCGGCCTGGTACGGGCCCGACGGCAAGGTGTTCGTCGCCGAGACCGAGGAAGAGGCGGTGTCCAACGCACTCGGCTACTACGTCGAGCAGGAGGTCATCACGGCGGAGCAGGGCCGCGAGATGGCGCTCGACCGCAACAAGCGCGACGGCTTCATCACACGTGACGAGGACGTGCTCGACACCTGGTTCTCCTCGGCGCTGTGGCCGTTCTCGACGCTCGGCTGGCCCGACGCCACGCCGGAGGTGAAGCGCTACTACCCGACCAACGTGCTGGTCACTGGCTTCGACATCATCTTCTTCTGGGTCGCCCGCATGATGATGATGGGCATCCACTTCATGAAGGAGGTGCCGTTCTCGACCGTCTACATCCATGCGCTCGTCCGTGACGAGAAGGGCGCCAAGATGTCGAAGTCGAAAGGCAACGTCATCGATCCGCTCGCGCTGATCGACGAGCACGGCGCCGACGCGCTGCGCTTCACGCTGGCCGCGATGGCGGCGCAGGGCCGCGACATCAAGCTGTCGACCCAGCGCGTCGACGGCTACCGCAAGTTCGCCAACAAGCTCTGGAACGCCAGCCGCTTCGCCGAGATGAACGGCTGCACCGTGCCGGACGGCTTCGATCCGGCCGCTGCGAAGGAGACGCTGAACCGCTGGATCGCCCACGAGGCCGCCGCCGCGACGCGCGAGGTCACCGAGGCGCTGGAGGCGTATCGCTTCAACGACGCGGCCAATGCGATCTACCGCTTCGTCTGGGACGTCTATTGCGACTGGTATGTCGAGCTCTCCAAGCCGACGTTGCTCGGCGAGGACGGCCCGGCCAAAGCCGAGACCCGCGCCATGGTCGCCTGGGCGCGCGACGAGATCCTCAAGCTCCTGCATCCGTTCATGCCCTTCATCACCGAGGCTCTTTGGGAGTCGACCGCCAAGCGCGACAGTCTGCTGACCCTGTCACCCTGGCCACACCGCACCGACAGGCCGACGGTCGCCGAGATCGCCGCGCTGTCGGCCGCCAGCTTCGGCGATCCCCTGGTGCCGCCGCTGCTGGTCTCGTTCGACGCCGCCAGCTTCAAGGACGAGGCCGCCGAGGCCGAGATCGGCTGGGTGGTCGATCTCGTCACGTCCATCCGCTCGGTCCGCGCCGAGATGAACATCCCGCCGGCGACTCTGATGACGCTCGCGCTCGTCGCTGCCTCCGCCGAGACGAGGGAGCGCGCGCCGCGCTGGAGCGAGGTGATCAAGCGCCTTGCGCGTCTCTCCGACATCTCCTTCGCCGATACGGCGCCCGAAGGCTCCGCCCAGCTCGTCGTGCGCGGCGAGGTCGCGGCGCTGCCGCTCAAGGGCGTGGTCGATCTCGCCGCCGAGCGCACCCGCCTGGGCAAGGAGATCGCCAAGGCCGAGGCCGACATCGAGCGCGTCGACAAGAAGCTCGGTAACGAGAAGTTCGTCGCCAACGCGCCCGAGGAACTCGTCGAGGAGGAGAAGGAGAAGCGCGAGGCGGCACTGGCCCGCAAGGCCAAGCTCCAAGACGCGTTGTCGCGGCTTCAGGGCGCGTGATGTAGTTCTCTCTCCTTCGCCATTCCGGGGCGATGCGAAGCATCGAACCCGGAATCTCGAGATTCCGGGTCTGGTGCTTCGGACCATCCCGGAATGACTGCCATGGGCTTAGCGCGCGAACGGCTTGCTCAAAAACCGCGAGCCCTTCAGTCCGAACCGCCAGGGCAGATCGACGGCCTTGGTGATGCCGATGCGCACGCCGGTGACGACCTCGACATCTCCCGGTCGGGCGAACAGCTCGATCGGTAGAGCATCCAGCGCCAGGCCATTATGCGCGATCGTGATCCCCATCGCCTCGGTCAGCTTGCCCGGCCCCGAGCACAGTGTCCTGACATCCTCCAGCCCGCGCCGCTGCCGCATCTCGTCGATCCCGAACGTCGGCTCGATCGCGCGGATCAGGACCGCGCTCGCCGAGCCCTCCACCTCGCAGACAAAGTTCATGCACCAGTGAATGCCGTAGGAGCGGTAGACATAGGCGAAACCGGGCGGGCCGAACATCACCTGGTTGCGCGGCGTCGGGCCCCGGAACGAATGCGCCGCCGGGTCGGTGTGATGATAGGCCTCGACCTCGACGATGGTTCCGCCGACGCCGTCGACCAGAAAGGTCGCCCCGATCAGCTCCGGCGCCACCGCGAGCACCTCGCGGGCGAAGAACGCCCGCGTCAGCCGTTTGGCCGCGCCATGCCGCCGGGGCCGTGAAACCCCGGGGGCTTTTGCCGGTTTTTGCGCCATTCTTGAGGAAATCCGCCGTGATGAGCGCTGTTCCGCGCTGCCCATATCTGCCATGCCCTGGTATCGTCGGCCAGCCGGTTGCGGCGCGCCGCGGCACGGAATAGCTAGGGCGCAACAGAGGTTTGTGCGAATCCCATGGTCACCATCGTCGACATCAACGCGAACACGCCGCTGCGCCCCCGCCACCCCGAAAAGGCGAACCGGCCGGACTCGATCTCGCCGGCCAAGCCTGCCTGGATCCGGGTCAAGGCGCCGACCACCCGCGGCTATGCCGACACCCGCAACATCGTGCGCGAGAACGGCCTCGTCACCGTCTGCGAGGAGGCCGGCTGCCCGAACATCGGCGAGTGCTGGGACAAGAAGCACGCCACCTTCATGATCATGGGCGACACCTGCACGCGGGCCTGCGCCTTCTGCAACGTCAAGACCGGTCTGCCTCAGGCGCTCGACGCCGGCGAGCCCGAGCATGTGGCGGAGGCGACCTTCAAGCTCGGCCTGGCCCACGTCGTCGTCACCTCGGTCGACCGCGACGATCTCGCCGACGGCGGAGCCGGCCATATCGCCGCGACCATCCGTGCCATCCGCGCGAAATGTCCGACCACCACGATCGAGGTGCTGACGCCCGACTTCCTGCGCAAGGACGGCGCGCTGGAGCAGGTCGTCGCCGCCAAGCCCGACGTCTTCAACCACAATCTCGAGACCGTGCCGTCGCGCTACCTCTCGGTCCGTCCCGGCGCGCGCTACTTTCACTCGATCCGGCTGCTGCAGCGGGTCAAGGAGATCGATCCGACCATCTTCACCAAGTCCGGCATCATGGTCGGCCTGGGCGAGGAGCGCCACGAGGTGCTGCAGGTGATGGACGACCTGCGCTCGGCGGAGGTCGATTTCCTCACCATCGGCCAGTATCTGCAGCCGACCAGGAAGCACCACGCCGTGATGCGCTTCGTCACGCCGGAGGAATTCTCCGGCTACGAGACCGTCGCCTATACCAAGGGCTTCCTGATGGTGTCGGCGAGCCCGCTCACGCGCTCCTCGCACCATGCCGGCGAGGACTTCGCCAAGCTGAAGGCCGCGCGCGCCGCCATCGCGCGCTGATCGAGACCAGATGCCGAGATTTTCCAACAAGCGCCGCGTCGCGCATACGGCCGAGCAGATGTTCGACCTCGTCGCCGATGTCGAGCGCTATCCCGAATTCGTGCCGCTGTGCGAGAAGCTGGTGGTGCGCCAGCGTAGCCAGAAGCCCGATGGCACCGAGGTCGTCGTCGCCGACATGACGGTGTCGTTCAAGCTGGTGAAGGAGACCTTCACCAGCCGGGTTACGCTGGATCGGGCCAAGCGCAACATCCTGGTCGAATATGTCAGCGGGCCGTTCTCCAGCCTGGAGAACCGCTGGAGCTTTGAGCCGCGCGAGCAGGGCGCCTGCGAGGTGACGTTCTTCATCGCCTACGAGTTCAAGAGCCGCATGCTGGCGATGCTGATGGGCTCGATGTTCGACACCATCTTCGCGCGCATGTCGGCGGCGTTCGAAAAGCGCGCCGATGCGATCTACGGCCGCAAGCCGGCGGTGTCGTCGACGTAAGTCCTTGCCAATCCCTGCCGATGGTAGACCACGGCCGGCGCCCCAACCTCAGCTGTCATCCCCGCGGACGCGGGGATCCATGGCCACAGGATGCGGTGTGGCGGCACCCGCGAAGTTCCGGTCTCGTCTCACCATAGCCGCCGCGGAGTATGGGTCCCGGGTCGGCGCCTCCGCGACGCTCTGGCTTGCCCGGGACGACAGCGTGAGGACGCTCCTCGTCATCTCACCCCGCGCGTTCCGAGTGCGAAGCCCGAGCGCTTTCCTTCCTATCCACGTCTTCAAACAGCTGCTCCGCGACATCGTCGCGGAGTCGTTCTGATCGCGGACACGTCGCGCCGGCGATCGAAACTACGCCGCCTGCACGGCGCTCAAAAAGTCCTTCACCTTGCCGCGCAGCTCGTCCGCGTGCTTGGCGAGCTGGCCGGCCGCGCCCAGCATCTGCCGCGCGGCGCCGCCAGCTGATTCCACGGTCTGGCTGACCGAGCCGATGTTGGTGGCGACCTCGCGGGTGCCGCTGGCGGCCTGGCTGACCGAGCGGGCGATCTCCTGCGTCGCGTGGCCCTGCTGGTCGACCGCGGTCGCAATGGTCTTGGCGATCTCGCTGATCTGGCCGATGGTGCCGCCGATGCCCTGGATCGCGGCCACCGTGTCGCTGGTGGCGCGCTGCATCGCGCTGATGTGGGCTGATATCTCGTCAGTCGCCTTTGCGGTCTGGCTCGACAGGCTCTTCACCTCCGAGGCGACCACGGCGAAGCCGCGGCCGGCATCGCCGGCGCGCGCCGCCTCGATGGTCGCGTTCAGCGCCAGCAGGTTGGTCTGGCTCGCGATCGCATTGATCATGTCGGTGACCGCGCCGATCTTGGCGGCGGCGTCCGCGAGGCTGTTGACGAGATCGTTGGTGCGCGAGGACGCCTCGACCGCTTCGGCTGCGATGGTTGAGGAGGTCGCGACCTGGCGGTTGATCTCGCTGACCGAGGTCGAGAGCTCCTCGGTGGCGCCGGCCACCGACTGCACGTTGGACGATGCGGAGTTCGAGGCGGAGGCGACCAGCGCCACGCGCTGCGCGGCCTGGTCCGCCGTGGTCGTCAGCGACGCGGCCGTCGTCTCGACTTCGCGCGAGGCGCCAGAGATCGCATTGGCGATGGCGCCGACGCTGGTCTCGAAATCCTTGGCGATCTGGTCCAGCGCGCGCTTCTTCTCCTCGCGTGCGGCGACGAGGTCGGAAAGATCGCGGCGGAAGCTCATGACGTAGGTCTGGCCCTCGACCTGGGTCGGCACCAGCGTGATCTGCACCAGGGCCGGGCTGCCGTCGGCGCGCTTGGTGGTCCACTCGAACGTCGCGTGGCCCTCGCGCCTGGCCTTGGCATCCATCTCCTTCACCACGTCGGCGGAGCGCTTGCCACTGGGCTGAAACTCCGGCGCCATGGTCGCCGGCGAACGCGACAGCAAGTCCTGCTTGCTGCGGAAGCCGCCGAAGCGAACCGCGGTCTCGTTGCAGGCGATGATCTTGCCGTCGGACATCACCAGGATGGCGTCGCGATGGCGTTCGAACAGCTCCGTCATCAGGAGGTTATGCGTGCGATCAGCCGACTTGCCGGAGAAGAAAGCCATGGGGTCCCGAATCCACTGTCAGAGAAGAATGCGCGAGACGTAGCAGGACAAAATTAACCAAAACCTTTAGGCCGTGGAGGGGCGAGCGATAATGGTCGGCGATCGCGGTCCGGACGGTGAGGGACGGCATCCAGCGGGCACGCAGCCGCATCCTCCGCGGCGCAATCACGCCCGGGCTGTGCATCTCGATCGACCCTCTGAAATCACGAGGGCGCAGGGAATGCCGGGTGCTGGCCGCAACCCATGGCCCGCCTGCAACAAAAAGCAGGCGGCAGTCACCACAGGTCCAGCCGACATCCGGCATTCCCTGCGCGATGGTCTTCACGTTTATACGCAGTCTCCCCGGGGACCGGGCTGTCTTGCCCCCGTGACCGGCGGATCATCATCTCCACCGGCGTGACACCAGCATCGGGGTGCCAGGACGCTGCGACTTCACGTCCGCCAAGAGCCGTTCGTCCGCACGTCATCAGACGTGCTGCGGCCCATCGGCGGCCATCGCCTCCCCACCTCGCGTGTCGTGACGATCGCGATACGCCCCTCGTGTCGAGGCGGGATGACGGGAGGGAAGCATGAATTCTGGAAAATAGAAACGAGAATATTTTCGTCGGCAGGACTGGACAGTGAGTCGGACATTGAACGGATTGAGGAAATCAGTGTCTTGGCGCACGCCCTCGCGATGCGCTTCGATCGCAGCAAGGCACCGGAGGCGGGCTCTCCGCTATTCCGCACGCCAGCTGATTCGCCCGACGGGTCGGCTAGGATGATGCTCGACGTGGTGCCCAATGATTGGAACAATGCCGATAATCCCCAATGACGAACCATCGGCCTGACCCTGCGTCAGCCAGAGAAGAAAGCAAGCAATGTCACTCTCCCATCTCTACGACGAAGCGCTCGTCTATGCGACAAGGCTGCACCGGACCCAATTGAGAAAGGGCAGCAACGTGCCCTACATCGCGCATCTGCTGAGCGTCTCCAGCCGCGTGCTGTCGGCGGGCGGCAGCGAGGTGCAGGCTATCGCGGGACTGTTGCATGACGCCGCCGAGGACCAGGGCGGGCAGGCCACGCTGGATGAGATCCGCCGGCGTTTTGGCGATAGCGTCGCCGTGATCGTTGCGGACTGCACGGATTCCTGGGTCGATCCGAGGCCGGCCTGGCGCCCGCGGAAGGAAGCCTATCTCGCCCGGCTGCCGCTCAAGCCGGCGTCATCGCTGCTGGTCTCGCTCGCTGACAAGGTTGACAACGCGGAAGCGATCGCGAGCGACCTTGATGAGGTGGGCGACGTCGTGTGGCAACGCTTCACCGGTGGAAGGGATGGGACGATCTGGTATTACCGCACGCTGAGCCGGATTTTCGATGAGGCTCTGCCTGGACCGTTGGCGCGGCAACTTGCGCGGACCGTTGGTGCTTTTCCGTCCTGACCAGATCGGGCAATGCGCTTGCCCGCCTCGCACCGGATTCGATGATGACAACCTCAGGGCGATCCGCTATAGAGCCGGCCATGATCACCGTCGCCTCCCATCGTTTTGGTCGCATCACGCACCGTAGCTCGCTGGCGGCGGGAGGATCGCGCTCAATCTGACGAATTGCAGCATTTGATCCGAACAGCCGCCAGAACCTGGCGGTTTTTTTGTTGCCGGCAGGTTCTTCATTTGAAGGGGGAGCCCGCCATGCCGAGCACGACCGACGATCCGAGGGTCAGCGCCATCGAGGAGCGAACTCCGCTCCATCATGTGCTGCGTTTCCAGGAACTCGACGAGCGGCGCCGTGGTCCCTCGGCGAGCCATCCCATCTCGCCCAAGCCCGGCGCCGAGATCTACTACTTGGCGCGACCGGCGCCTGATCAAAGCTGCGCCGAGCTGCAGCCAGTGTCATTGCTGCGGCTCTGGTGGAAGCGCTGGCGCGAGCGCGGTCGCTTCGCCCGGGAGTTGCCGTGGATCGCCGACGAGGTGCTGCAGGACTACGGCCTGACACGCGACGAGGCGCGGCGGCTGTGCCGGCGCCCGTTCTGGCGCGCATGAGAGCGACGCGGCGGAACGCAGGTTCTGCCACGGATCCTACTTGCCCAGCTTCTCGGAGAAGAACCTGACGACCTGGGCGTCAAACTCTCGGTGAAACGCCGCGCGGTCGAAATCCGCAGGCGTATCAGCACAGATGCGCGGGACGGCGGCCGCGAGCTCCGCGGAGCACGGCGCGAGGAAAGCAAAATGCGCGGCGGGCACGGTGTGGACCTCGGGCGTGCCGGGAAGGCTCGCGGTTACGCGGGCGGTCCCTTCCGGATCGACCCCGTTGCCGCCGAGCTCCGAGCGCCAGACCTGGAGGGGAATCTTGATGCTCGCGAGATTTGCTCGCGTGAATCCGACCGTGTGGGCGGCGTCGGCCAGCACGGCCGCCTTGATCCTCTCGTCGTGCGGCCAGCTTCTGGGAAACTCGCCATTGCGGACCTGCTCGCAGAACGGGTTCTGTTGCGTGCAGTAGTGCGCCACCCTTTGAAAGTCCGGGTCGACGCCGGCGAGAACGGTTCCGGTGTAGCCACCGCGCGAAAAGCCGAAGAAGCCGATACGGTCCGGATCAATCGCGGCTCTGCTTGTCCAATCGTTCAACATGAAATCGATCAGATGCATCATGTCCTGCGGCCGTGAGAGCCAGACCGACAGGCTGTCGCGCTGCGCCAGGTCGCCGACACTGTCGCCGGGATGGTTGATCGCCGCGACGATGAATCCCGCGTCCGCCAGCGCTTCCGCAACATCGTGGTTTCCACCGATCCAGCCGCCGCGCCCGTGGGACATCACGACCAATGGCAGCTTCGTGCCCTTGATTGGACAATTCTTTACCCCGGGCAGTGTCTCCAGCCCTGGGATCGCGAGGCTTCCAACCGGCACGCTACCGGCGTCTGCGGCGCAGGGCGTCCAGATGATGCCGTGAAATCCATGATCGACCTCCAAGAGCTGCAAGCCAGCGGCGTGGGCGGAGGAGGTCAGGAGGAGGAGCGGCAGCGCGAGAGTGGCGAAGGTCCGATGAAGCAAGACGGTCTCCTCACGTTGAACTACGAAATGGCGTGTACCCGCGAAAGTTGTGCCAACTGGACCGCCCGTTCCGCCCAATGACCGGCCGTCGAACCGGAGTGGACAATCCATCGGCAGATCACCTCGGGTGCCATAGGGTCTGTCGTGCCGACCATCTTTGCGTTCACCACCAGCTCGTGCCTCCGATGACAAGATGATTTGATCAAGCCGTCGAGGTTCTGCGGTAACTCCCAAACGTTAGCTTCAGTCCCGGCCAGTGCGGGCGCGCCGTGCCCACCATTCCGAATGCGCGGCTGACATGGCGGCAGTCCGGGCGCCTTACGGGCGGCTCTTTGCCTAGGTGTCCTCAGCCTATTGCGTGAACACTTCCCGGCGGAGGCTCGTCAGTATATATTGCCTGCATGACAACATTGCTTGACAGGGCTTTTGACGTCGCACGCCAGCTTCCGGCCGAAGAGCAGGATGAGCTGGCGCGGGTACTGTTACGGTTGACCGGATACGACGAAGCTTGCGTTGAGCTGACTCCTGCCGACCTTGCTTCGCTGGAAGAATCGCTGCGCCAAGCAGATCAAGGGCGGTTCGCGACCGAAGACGAAATCAAGGCCATATGGGCTAAGCACGGTCTCTGAAGCTTCGCTTCACGACTCGCGCAGCGAACGAGCTTGAGAGCGTACTCGATTATGTCGCGTCGCATTCGCCAGGCGGCGCAAGGCGCGTTCACATGCGGATCAAGTCCGTCTTTGACATGTTGGTTTATTATCCTAAGGCAGGTGCTCAATCGACCCATCCGCGCCTGCGCAGATTGACTATCAATCCTTATCCTTACCTCATCTACTACGAAGTTGCTGCCGACGAGGTGGTCATTCACAGTGTGCGTCACACGGCGCGCAATCCGGATGAGTTCGGTTAGGGGCGGAATGAAGATTGAACATCTGGTCATTGCGAGGCGCTGTCGCGCCGGAGCAATCCAATGTCTTGAAGCGCGAAAGCCTTGGATCGCGTCGCTGCGCTCGGGATGACGATGGGGCGAGAGCTGCGCTCATGACGAGCAACTAAGTTCGCGGCCGGCGTGGCCGCTTCACCGGATGCAGCCGCGGCGTGCGGGCGACGCGCGGACGGAGCCGGGTGGCGGCGGCGCGCTTGGGCTTGGCGGGGACCTGCGGCCGGGCCAGCTCCATCAGCAGGCGCAGGGCCTCGATGACGGAGCGGGTGCGGACGGTGCTGCGGCCGATGGCGCCGAAGCGGTGTTCGCGGTGGGTGATGCGGCCGTCGCGGGCGGCGACGGCGAAATGGACGAGGCCGACCGGCTTGCCGGGGGTGGCGCCGCCGGGGCCGGCGATGCCGGTGATGGCGACTGCGAGGTCGACGTCGGCGCGTTCCAGGGCGCCGACCGCCATCTGGATCGCGGTCTCCTTGGAGACGGCGCCGAAGGTCTGCAGCGTCGAAGCTTCGACGCCGAGCATCGCGCGCTTGGCCTCGTTGGAGTAGGTGACGAAGCCGCGGTCGATGACATCAGAGGAGCCGGGGATGTCGGTCAGCGCCGCTGCGACCAGGCCGCCGGTGCAGGACTCGGCGGTCGCGATCATCAGCTTGCGCGACCGGCACAGGTCGAGCAGCGAGCGGGCCAGCGCGCTGGTAGAGCCGATTTGACGTTCGCTGGCCATGGCTGCGTTGTCCTCATCCGACCGTCAGATCGAAAGCTCCACGAGCGGTGACAGGGTGGTGCGCCTCTAGGCGCTCCACGGCAGACGGATCGTCGCGCTCGCCGTCGCTGCGATGCCTTCCTCGCGGCCGGTGAAGCCGAGCCGCTCGCTGGTGGTGGCCTTCACCGCGACGCGCGAGATGTCGACGCCGGTGATCTCGGCGATGCGGGCGCGCATCTGGTCGCGCAGGGGGCCGATCTTCGGGCGTTCGCAGATCATCGTGACCTCGAGATTGGCGACGCGGCCGCCACGCGCGGTCACGCGCTCGATGGCGTATTTCAGGAACTGGTCGGAGGAGGCGCCTTTCCACTTCATGTCGGAGGGCGGGAAGTGCGAGCCGATGTCGCCATCGGCCAGGGCGCCCAAAATTGCATCAACCAGAGCGTGCAGACCGACGTCGCCGTCGGAGTGGGCAAGGAACCCCTTGCTATGCGGCACACGCAGGCCGCACAGCCAGACATGGTCGCCTTCGCCGAAGGCGTGGACGTCGTAGCCGGTGCCAGTCCGGATGTCGCCGAGCTGCGCGGCAAGGCGCGCTTCCTCGCGCACGAAATCTTCCGGTGTGGTGAGCTTCATGTTGGCAACATCGCCCTCAAAGGTCGCGACGGTCAATCCCGCCCATTCGGCGATCGCCGCATCATCTGTGAACTCGGTGAGGCCGTCGCGCGCGGCGCGGCGGTGTGCCTCCAGGATCGTGTCGAACTTGAAGGTCTGCGGCGTCTGGGCGATGCGCAGCTTCGCGCGCTCCGGTGTCGCGGTGATGTCGCCGCCCGTGCCGACTTCCTTGATGGTGTCGGTGACCGGCACCACGGGAATCGCCGCACCGGTCTTGCCGGCCGCTCGAATCGCGCGCGAGATCACGGCGGGCGTGACGAACGGACGCGCGGCATCGTGGATCAGCACGATGTCGGGCTTGTGCGGCGCCAGCGCTTCCAGGCCTGCGAGCACCGAGGCCTGGCGCGTCGCACCGCCATGCGCTGGGACCTCGTGGCGCAGGCCGAAGACGGCTGCGTTGAAGATGTCGATGTCGTCGGGGTTCACCACCGGCTGGACCACCGCCACCTCGGGGTGATCGGCGAAGGCGGCGAGCGCGCGATGGATGACCGTGCGGCCGCCGATCATGCGGTATTGCTTCGGACCGCCGGCGCCGGCCCGCAGGCCACGTCCGGCCGCGACGAGAATGGCTGCAGTCCGCTGAGAAGTCGTCATGGGAACAGGGTATCGATGCAAAGGGAGATGATGGGTTCGCGGCTTCTTACATCTGCAGAACATGTTAAGCGAGCAGGATCACACGTTGTCTGAGCGGCAACTGCGATCGCGATGCACGTGCCGGGAGGCGCCGTGGCCTCGAGCGGGCCGATCGCCCGCCGCCTGTGGGCATCCTCGCTGAGCCATGCAAAAATCCGGCGGCTCACGGGTTTACCATGACTGCCGAACAAGCATATTTTGCTGCACTGCACTTGAAATGCTGATTGTCTTGGCTAAAGTGTAGGCATGACGCTTGACTGCCCAAGATTTGTGCTTGAGAGTACAGCGCAGACGCGATGATGCGTCCGAAGAGCTTTAAGAGTCGTTCGTGACCGGTCCGGCCAATACACACGCCAAAGCCTTGAAGATAGGCGACGTTTCACTCGCCAACCGGGCCATTCTCGCGCCGATGTCGGGCATCACCGACGCGCCGTTCCGCCGACTCGCGGCCGAGCTCGGCGCCGGGCTGGTGGTGTCCGAGATGACCGCGAGCGACGATCTCGTGCGCGGGCGGTGGATATCCCGGTTGCGCTGCGAGGCGAGCGGCGTCGGGCCGCATGTGGTGCAGCTCGCCGGCTGCGAGGCGCATTGGATGGCCGAGGGCGCGAGGGTCGCCGAGGAGGGCGGCGCTGATATCATCGACATCAACATGGGCTGCCCGGCGCGGCACGTGACCGGCGGCCAGTCCGGCTCGGCCCTGATGCGTGATCTCGATCATGCGCTGACCCTGATCGAGGCGACGGTCGAGGCCGTCGACGTGCCCGTAACGCTGAAGATGCGGCTCGGCTGGGACCAGGGCAGCCTCAATGCACCGGAGCTGGCGCGCCGCGCCGAAGCCGCGGGCGTGCAGCTGATCACCGTGCACGGCCGCACGCGGCAGCAGTTCTACAAGGGCGAGGCCGACTGGGGCGCGGTGCGCGCGGTGAAGGATGCCGTCGATCTGCCGGTCGTCGTCAACGGCGACATCACCACCTACGAAGACGCGCGCGAGGCGCTCGATACGTCCGGCGCCGATGCCGTGATGATCGGGCGCGGCGCGCAAGGACAGCCGTGGCTGCCCGGCCAGATCGGCCGCCGGCTCGACGGCGGTGCGGAAGAGGGCGCGCCCGAACTGGCGCAGCAGCTCAGTCTTCTCACCGCGCTCTATGACGAGATCTGCCGTCACTATGGCGCGCGTGTCGGCCTGCGCCACGCCCGCAAGCATCTCAGCTGGGGGCTCGACGTCGCCGCCCAGCACGCCCAGGCGCCGGCCGAAAAACTGAAGGCGTGGCGCGACCGTATCCTGACGTCCGAGCAGCCGTCCTTGGTGCATCGGGCGCTGCGTGAGGCTTTCGACGATTTTGCCTGGAGTGCAGCCGCATGAGCTCAGCCGCAGAACAGCGCAAGCGACTTCCGTCGGATGGCGACGCCATCCTCAACGCTTTGCCGAATCCGGTCCTCGTCATCGGCCCGGATGGCATGATCATGGACGCCAACATGGCGGCGGAATCCTTCTTCGATTCCTCGACGCAGTTTTTGCAGCGGCAGTCGCTGAAGAAGCTGGTGCCGTTCGGCAGCCCCTTGCTGGCGCTGATCGACCAGGTCCGCACCACCAGCGCGCCGGTCAACGAGTACAAGGTCGATCTGGGCACGCCGCGCACCGGCGCCGATCGGCTCGTCGACCTGCACGTCGCGCCGCTGCCGGAGCGCCCCGGCCATATCGTGGTGATGCTGCAGGAGCGCACCATCGCCGACAAGATGGACCGCCAGCTCACGCATCGCAGCGCTGCGCGCTCGGTGATCGCGCTGGCCGCGATGCTGGCGCACGAGATCAAGAACCCGCTGTCGGGCATCCGCGGCGCCGCGCAGCTTTTGGAGCAGCAGGCCTCCTCCGAGGACCGCATGCTGACCCGGCTGATCTGCGACGAGGCCGACCGCATCGTCACTTTGGTCGACCGCATGGAGGTGTTCGGCGACGACCGCCCGGTGGCGCGCGGGCCCGTGAACATCCATTCCGTGCTCGATCACGTGAAGCGGCTGGCGCAGTCGGGCTTTGCCCGCAACATCCGCTTCGTCGAGGATTACGATCCGTCGCTGCCGCCGGTGCTCGCCAACCAGGATCAACTGATCCAGGTGTTCCTGAACCTGGTCAAGAATGCCGCGGAAGCGGTCGTCGATCTCGGCTCGGATGCCGAGATCCAGCTCACCACGGCCTTCCGCCCGGGCGTGCGGCTGTCGGTGCCCGGCAAGAAATCACGGGTGTCGCTGCCGCTGGAGTTCTGCGTCAGGGACAACGGCCCCGGCGTGCCGGAAGACCTGATGCCCAATCTGTTCGATCCGTTCGTGACCACCAAGCCGACCGGAAGCGGCCTCGGACTTGCATTGGTCGCGAAGATCGTCGGCGACCATGGCGGGATCATCGAGTGCGAGTCGCAGCCGCGCAAGACGACCTTCCGGGTGCTGATGCCGATGTACAGCGCAGCCAGACAACCAGACCACGGCCATCGCGATGACGTTTCGGGGACGCCGTTGCATGCCTCACAGGGATCAAATTGAGGACCACCTATGCCTGCAGGTAGCATTCTCGTTGCCGACGACGATACGGCCATCCGCACGGTCCTAAACCAGGCGCTGTCACGCGCCGGCTATGAGGTGCGGCTGACCGGCAACGCCGCCACGCTGTGGCGCTGGGTGAGCCAGGGCGAGGGCGATCTCGTCATCACCGACGTGGTGATGCCGGACGAGAACGCGTTCGACCTGCTGCCGCGGATCAAGAAGATGCGGCCGAACCTGCCGGTCATCGTGATGAGCGCGCAGAACACCTTCATGACCGCCATCAAGGCGTCGGAGCGCGGCGCCTATGAGTATCTGCCGAAGCCGTTCGACCTGAAGGAGCTGATTGCGATCGTCGGCCGTGCCTTGGCCGAGCCGAAGGAGCGTGCGGCGAGCCAGCCCGACGACGGCGAGTTCGAATCGATCCCTCTGGTCGGCCGCTCGCCGGCGATGCAGGACATCTACCGCGTGCTGGCGCGACTGATGCAGACCGACCTCACGGTGATGATCTCCGGCGAGAGCGGCACCGGCAAGGAGCTGGTGGCGCGCGCGCTGCACGATTACGGCAAGCGCCGCAACGGCCCGTTCGTTGCGGTCAACATGGCGGCGATCCCGCGCGACCTGATCGAGTCGGAACTGTTCGGGCACGAGCGCGGCGCCTTCACTGGCGCCAACACCCGAGCGTCCGGCCGTTTCGAGCAGGCCGAGGGCGGCACGCTGTTCCTGGACGAGATCGGCGACATGCCGATGGAGGCGCAGACGCGGCTCTTACGCGTGCTGCAGCAGGGCGAGTACACCACCGTCGGCGGCCGCACCCCGATCAAGACCGACGTGCGCATCGTCGCCGCCTCCAACAAGGACCTGCGCATCCTGATCCAGCAGGGGCTGTTCCGCGAGGATCTGTTCTTCCGCCTCAACGTCGTGCCGCTGCGGCTGCCTCCCTTGCGCGAGCGCATCGAGGACCTGCCGGACCTCGTCCGCCACTTCTTCGCGCTGGCCGAGAAGGACGGGCTGCCGCCGAAGAAGCTCGATGCTGCGGCGCTGGAGCGGCTCAAGCAGCACCGCTGGCCGGGCAACGTCCGCGAGCTGGAGAATCTCGCCCGGCGTTTGGCCGCGCTGTATCCGCAGGACGTGATCACTGCCTCGGTGATCGATGGCGAGCTGGCGCCGCCGGCAGTCACGACCGGCTCGAACACGCCGACCTCGATCGACAATCTCGGTGGCGCCGTGGAGGCCTATCTGTCGTCGCACTTCCAGGGGTTTCCCAACGGCGTGCCGCCGCCGGGGCTGTACCACCGCATTCTCAAGGAGATCGAGATTCCGCTGCTGACGGCAGCGCTGGCGGCGACCCGCGGCAACCAGATCCGCGCGGCCGATCTGCTCGGCCTCAACCGCAACACGCTGCGGAAGAAGATTCGCGACCTCGACATTCAGGTGTACCGCAGCGGCGCTTGATGGTGATTTGATACCTTTCCGGCGGGCTCAGGCCCGCCTCAGGTGAGAATTAATGTAGACAAATCCGCGACGCGCTCCGGCGCCGCGGATTTGTCGCAATTTGGCAACAGCGTGGTAGGAATGCATCAGTCCGATTCCCGGACATGCCGCGTTCAGCATCACCCACCTTGCCGGAATGACCAGCGCAGAGACCTCGGCCACCCCCTTCGATTCGTCGTCCACCGACGGCCGGCGCTGGACCTGGCGCACCTGGCTGGCGCCGGTGGCGGTGGCGCTCGCGCTGCTGTCGGCCTTCCTGACCTTCATCGTGCTGGTCGGGTTGACCCCGGTCGAGCCGACGACGGACGTCGTCAAGACCTTCTACCTGATCGACGCCGGAACGATCTTGGTCCTGGTCGGGATCATCATCCGCGAGGTCTGGCAGGTGGTGCAGGCCCGCCGGCGCGGCCGGGCGGCGGCGCGGCTGCACGTGCAGATCGTCAGCCTGTTCTCGGTGATCGCGGTATTGCCGGCGGTGCTGGTCGCCGTGGCGGCCAACGTCACCATCGATCGCGGCCTCGACCGGCTGTTCTCCGGACCGGCCAAGGTCGCGATCCAGAACTCGCTGACCATCGCGCGCGCCTACATGCAGGAGCACGCGCAATTCATCCGCGGTGACATCATCGGCATGGCGACCGACATCGCACGCGCGCGGCCGCTGTTCGACCAGGACCGCGCCAGCTTCCGCGAGCTGCTCACCACCAGCGCCGCCTCGCGCAACCTGCCGGGCGCGATGATCATCGACAAGAACACCAACCCGATCGTCTGGGCCGAGACCGGCGGGGTGCAACTGGCCTATTCGCCGCCGGCGCCGGAGTTCCTGAACAATGTCCGGGAGGAGGAGCCCGAGATCGCGGTCCTGCCGGAATCGAACTACGTCGCCGCGGTGATCCGGCTGCGCGCGTTCAACGACACCTTCCTCTACGTCGCGCGCCCGCTCGATCCGCAGGTCGTCGAGCAGCTCAAGCAGACCGAGCTGTCGGTCGCCGAATACGCCCAGGTCGAAGCGCGGCGCTTCGGCATCCAGATCGCCTTCGCGCTGATGTTCGCGGTGATCGCGCTGACCATCCTGATGGCCTCGGTGCTGATCGGGCTGAACTTCGCCAACTGGCTGGTGGCGCCGATCCGGCAATTGATGAATGCCGCGAACACCGTCTCGACCGGCGATCTCAACGTCCAGGTCCCGGTGCATCGCTCGGAGGGCGATCTCGCCCAGCTCGGCCAGACCTTCAACAAGATGACGCAGGAGCTGCGCACGCAGCGCGACGAGCTGGTCAGCGCCAGCGAGCTGATCGACAGCCGGCGCCGCTTCATCGAGGCGGTGCTGTCGTCGGCCTCCGCCGGCATCATCGGCGTCGATGCCTCGGGCAGCGTCGGCATCCTCAACCGCTCGGCCGAGAAGCTGATTGGACATGCCGAGCAGGAGGTGCTGGATCATCCGCTCTCCGACGTGCTGCCCGAGCTCGACGACATGATGAAGACGGCGCGCGAGGGCAAGCAGCGGCTGGTGCAGGGGCAGATCACGATCCAGCGCGACGGCCACGAGCGCAATCTGTCGGTTCGCGTCACCGCCGAGCAGACCAACCAGGCGCGCGACAGCTACATCATCACGCTGGACGACATCACCGAGCTGGTCTCGGCGCAGCGCACGTCCGCCTGGGGCGACGTCGCGCGCCGCATTGCGCACGAGATCAAGAATCCGCTGACGCCGATTCAACTCTCGGCTGAGCGCATCCGCCGCAAATTCGGCAAGGTCATCACCGAGGACAAGGCGGTATTTGAGCAATGTACCGAGACGATCGTGCGGCAGGTCGACGACATCAGGCGAATGGTCGACGAGTTCTCGCGATTCGCGCGGATGCCGAAGCCGGTGATGGAAGGCGAGGACGTCGCCGACACCGTGCGGCAGGCCGTGTTCCTGATGAAGGTCGCGCATCCCGAGATCGACATCGAGACCGAGATCAAGCAGGACCCGTTGCGCGCGCAGTTCGACCGCCGCCTGATCTCGCAGGCGCTGACCAACATCATCAAGAACGCCACCGAGGCGATCGAGGTGGTGCCCGAGGCGGAGCTCGGCAAGGGCCGAATCGATGTCGTCGCCTCGCGCGAGGGTGAGGACGTGCTGATCGACGTCATCGACAACGGCATCGGTCTGCCGAAGGTGGCGCGGCAGCGGCTGCTCGAGCCCTACGTCACGACGCGCGCCAAGGGCACCGGCCTCGGGCTCGCCATCGTCGGCCGCGTGCTGGAAGACCATGGCGGCAAGCTCGAGCTGAAGGACGCGTCCGATTTCCGTCCCGGCCAGCGCGGCGCCTGGATGCGGCTGCGCTTTGCCGTCTCCGGCCAGGCCGCGAAGACGGGAGCGAAGGAGCAGGCGGGGGTGTCTGACAATGCGCAGAAGACCGAGGCCGGCGGCGAAACCGCTGACACGGTTCAAACGACCAATGATGAACCAAAAATCCAGGCCGCAACCGGCAGCTGACGAGACAGGCGTGACCCATGGCGAGTGATATTCTGATTGTCGACGATGAAGCCGATATCCGGGAGCTGGTCGCCGGCATCCTGGATGACGAAGGCTTCACGACGCGAACCGCGCGCGACAGCGATTCGGCGCTCGCGGAGATCACGAGCCGCCGTCCCAACCTGGTGTTCCTGGACATCTGGCTGCAGGGCTCCAAGCTCGACGGTCTGCAGCTCCTCGAGCAGATCAAGAAGGACCATCCCGACCTTCCGGTCGTGATGATCTCCGGCCACGGCAACATCGAAACGGCGGTCGCCGCGATCAAGCGCGGCGCCTATGACTTCATCGAGAAGCCGTTCAAGTCCGACCGCCTGATTCTGGTTGCCACGCGTGCGCTCGAGAATTCCCGGCTGAAGCGCGAGGTTCGTGAGCTCAAGCAGCTGGCGCCGACCGCGAGCAGCATGACCGGCCGCTCGCCATCGATGAACCAGTTGCGCCAGACCATCGAGCGCGCCGCCAAGGCCAACAGCCGCATCCTGATCGTCGGCCCGCCGGGCTCGGGCAAGGAGCTTGCCGCGCGTTCGCTGCACGCTCAGTCGCCGCGCTCCGAGGGCCCGTTCGTTGTCATCAACGCCGCCGCGATCACGCCGGAGCGGATGGAGGAGGAGCTGTTCGGCATCGAGCAGTCCAATGGCGAGCAGGCGCGCAAGACCGGCGCGCTCGAGGAGGCCCACGGCGGCACGCTGTTCGTCGACGAGATCGCCGACATGCCGCGCGAGACGCAGAACAAGATCCTGCGCGTGCTGGTCGACCAGACATTCCAGCGCGCCGGCGGCACCACCAAGGTGCACGTCGACGTGCGCATCATCTCCTCGACCGCACGGAATCTCGAGGAGGAGATTGCCGCCGGGCGTTTCCGCGAGGACCTCTATCACCGTCTGTCGGTGGTGCCGATCCGGGTTCCGCCGCTGTCGGAGCGCCGCGAGGACATTCCCGAGCTGATCGACTATTTCATGGAGCAGATTTCGGCCACGACCGGCCTGCCAAAGCGCCAGATCGGCCAGGACGCCATGGCCGTGCTGCAGTCGCATGTGTGGCCCGGCAACGTCCGTCAGCTTCGCAACAACGTCGAGCGTGTCATGATTCTGGCGGCCGGTGGACCGGAGGTGATCATCACCGCCGACATGCTGCCGCCGGATGTGGGATCGATGGTGCCGGCGATGCCGACCAGCAACAATGGCGAGCACATCATGGGCCTGCCGCTGCGCGAGGCACGCGAGGTGTTCGAGCGCGACTATCTGATCGCCCAGATCAGCCGCTTCTCGGGCAACATCTCGCGCACGGCCGAGTTCGTGGGCATGGAGCGGTCGGCCCTGCATCGCAAGCTGAAGGCGCTCGGCGTCGGCTGAGGCTCCAGCTCGGCCAAACCTGCCGACTGGACGAATTTACATTGGAAAATTCGTCCATTTCCGGAATTTTACGGATGAATCCGGCTCTTTTGGAACCGGCTTCCTTGCAAGCGGCTTGCCTAATATGCTCGCCTGTCTTCTAATCCGGCATCCCGTGGTCCCTTGAGGGGGATCTCAATGGACCATGGGCCACCTCGATGAATCCGGGGCCTGCGATCGGGACATCGAAGGTTCAATAAGAAAAAGCACAAGACTGCGAGACAATAACAATGGCGGCAGACCGCGCACAAAACCTACAAGACACCTTTCTAAACCATGTCCGCAAAACCAAGACGCCGCTCACGATCTTCCTGGTCAATGGCGTGAAGCTGCAGGGGATTGTCACATGGTTCGACAATTTCTGCCTGCTGCTCCGGCGTGACGGTCACTCGCAGCTCGTCTACAAGCATGCGATCTCCACCATCATGCCAGGCGCGCCGATCCAGTTGTTCGAAGGCGGCGAGGACGCGTCTGCGTGAGTGTGACCTGACGTGAGAGTGACCTGATTGGAACCCCGCGATCGCGAAGGGACCATCGGCCTGTCGAGGCCGGATGACAATAAGGGGACCGGGCTCGTCATCGTGGTCGGCCCCTACTTGCGAGCGCGCCGCGGCGACGATGGCGCGCAAGCAGGCCAATCCGACATGCGTGATTTCGAGGCGCGGATCGACGAGGCGGCGGGCCTCGCGCGGGCCATCGACCTGACCGTGGCCGAGGCCATTCTCACGCCGATCGGGCAGATCCGCCCCGCGACCTATCTCGGCAAGGGCAAGGTCGAAGAGATTGCCGGCGTGATCGCCGGCCATGGCGTCGAGCTGGTGGTGATGGATTGCGCGCTCTCGCCGATCCAGCAGCGAAACCTCGAGAAGGCCTGGAACACCAAGGTGCTCGACCGCACCGGCTTGATCCTGGAGATCTTCGGCCGCCGCGCCAAGACGAAGGAGGGTGCGCTGCAGGTCGAGCTCGCGCATCTCAACTATCAGCGCAGCCGTCTGGTGCGGTCCTGGACCCATCTCGAGCGCCAGCGCGGCGGTTTCGGCTTCATGGGCGGTCCCGGCGAGACCCAGATCGAGGCCGACCGCCGGCTGATCGGCGACCGCATCACGCGGCTCGAGAACGAGCTGAAGAAGGTCCAGGCGACGCGGCGGCTGCATCGCGCCGGCCGCCAACGCGTGCCGTATCGCGTCGTGGCGCTGGTCGGCTACACCAATGCCGGCAAGTCGACGCTGTTCAATCGCCTGACGCGCGCCGACGTCCAGGCCGCCGACATGCTGTTCGCGACGCTCGATCCGACCTTGCGCGCGATCACGCTGCCGCATGGCGGCAAGGCGATGCTGTCGGACACCGTGGGCTTCATCTCCAACCTGCCGACGCAGCTCGTCGCCGCCTTCCGCGCCACGCTCGAGGAGGTGCTGGAGGCCGACGTGATCCTGCACGTCCGCGACATGTCGCACGAGGATGCCGAGGCGCAGCAGCACGATGTCGAACTGGTGCTCAGCCAGCTCGGCATCGATCCCGAGGCCACCGACACCATCATCGAGGTCTGGAACAAGATCGATCGCCTCGACGAGGCGGCGTGCGAGAACCTCGCCAACATCGCCGCACGGCGGCCACCGGAGCGCCCGTGCCTGCTGGTCTCGGCCCAGACTGGGGAGGGCGTCGACGCGCTCCTGCAGACGATCGAGGACCGGCTCGCGGCGGCGCGGACGACGCTCGATCTCACCATCGATGCGGCCGACGGCGCCGGCATCTCCTGGCTGCATCGCAACGCCGAAGTGCTGGCCAAGGAGCTGCACGAGGGCCACTACGACATGACCGTGCGCGTCGATGCCACCAAGCGCGACATCGTGGTCGAGCGCTATCACGGCGTGCCCCGCGTGGCGTGAGCCGCGCGCGACGTCGTTTGCCTCTCGTGCAGGATGACATGCATCGCTGCGCCTATCCATCGGGCTACAAGGGCGTGATGTCGACGTGCAGCACCGCGGCGCGCCCGCCGTCGAGGGCGGCGAGGCAGCGCTCGATCGCCGCATCGAGCTTGTCGGGATCCTCGACCCGCTCGCCATGGGCGCCGAATGCGCAGGCGATGTCGGCGAGACGACGCTGCTCGCCCTGGCGCCCGGTGCTGAGCCTAGAGAGGAAGGAGTCCGTGCGCTGTGCGGCGCCGTCCGGATAGACGCGCTGCACCGATGCCTTCACCGCCTGCCATCCGTTGTTGTCGAGGATCACGGTCAGGATCGGGAGCTGGCACTGCTGCGATAAGGCGTAGACGGAGTCCGGCGCGGCGAAATGATAGGCGCCGTCGCCGACGATCTGCACCACGCGCGCTGAGGGATTGGCGAGCTTGAGTCCGAGCGCCATGCCGCCGCTGAAGCCGAGGCCGCCGCCGGCCAGGCCCACATAGGTCATCGGCTTGGTGCGGCGAAGCTGCTGTTGCAGGATTGGCGCGTTGCGGACCGCCTCGTTGAGGACGATGTCGTCCTCCGACAGCAGCGCCTGCAACCGCGCAAACAAATAGGCCGGGTTGATCGCTCCGATCCGGCCCTTCTGTGCCGCCGCGGATATCCGTTTCGCCTGCGCGGCCTCGCGTGCCGGCTGCCAGCTCGCGATCCGGTCGCGCACTCTCGTGAGATAGGCGTCGTCGCCACGGGCAACGATGATCTCCAGCACCTGACGAAGAATGACGGCCGAATCGCCCTGAATACGGAGGTCGGTGGCAAATCCCCACATCGGGATGTCCGCCTTCAGGGCGTCGATATCGATCTGGATCCAGCGCAGCCGATCGGCGGCCTTCAGCATCTGCGGAATGAATGGCACGTCGATGTCGATGAGCAGCCCGAGATCGGCGCCGGCGACCAGCGCGGCCGGGTCGGAGCCGGCAAAGCAAGGGGAGTCCTGGCAGATGTTCATCGTGACGGGGTTGAACTCCGCGACACGGATTCCGCAGACCAGCGCCAGCCGCTCCAGCACAGAGACGGCCTCGGCGCTGCGTCCGAGATAAGCGGTCAGCGCGATCGGATTCTCCGCCTTCATCAGCGCGTCCGCGATGGCACGCGCGCGCTCCGGCTCGATCCCTCCCGCCTTGACGCTGCCATGGCGCGCGGGCGGGCAGGCCGGCATCGCCGCCTCGTCCCAGGTCTCGGCGAGGGTCTCGCGCGGCAGCATCATGTAGACCGGGCCGGGCGGATCGCTGTGCATGAACGCGGCAGCGCGGGCGACCGCCTCCTTGACGACGACACCCGACGGCAGCGTGTATTCCCATTTGACATAAGGACGCACGATGCTGCCCTGATCGAAACTCTCCTGCACGAAGTGGACGTAGGTGTCACGTCCTCCCGGCAGCTCGCCATGCATCGCGAACGGAGCCCGCCCTGCAAACAGCAGCACCGGCAGCCGGTAGCGAAAGGCGTTCTGAATCGCCATGCACGCATTCGCCGTGCCGGCATCGACATGGACGAACACGGCCTGGCCGCGGCCGGTCGCGCTCGCATAGCCCATTGCCATGTGCACCGCGACCACCTCGTGGGGACACAGGATCACCTCGGGGTGCCGTCGACCTTCGCTGTCCCAGCGTGCAAGCTCCTCGATCAGCGAGACATGATCGGTGCCGAGATTGGCGAAGATGTAGTCGATGCCGATATCGACGAGCGCCTCGAGGAAGTAATGCGCGGTGGTGTGGCGGGTCATGGCGCGATGACACGAGTCAGGGCGACGACGGCATCGTCACGGCGCATGCTCTGACTTGCCTGTCCACGCAGGCGACCGACCAGGTCGTTGGGCTCGAGCGGTGCGGCCAAGCCGCGCCAGGCAATGTGCGAGTCCGGCCGCAGCACGAGCAGGCTGTCCGGGAAGCCATAGCCGGCCTTTGCGCGCTCGACGTCGACGAGCGTCAAGGGAACGCCCTGGCGGGCCGCGGCGTCGACCAGTGGCATGACATCGACGGCCGGATCGAACCGCACCAGCGTGTAAGCCGGGCCAAGCGCATCCAGCAGCGATCGGCCATCGGCCAGCCAGACGTGCGGCGCGCGTGCGCCGGGCACTGTGGACGCGCTGAAATGGCCCATGCCGTAGGGCGGCGGCGTCTCGCCATCGTATGAGATCGCCGGAGACCGGTCGTAGTAATAGCCGAAATTCAAGCCGGCGCAGCAATATTGCTGCACGTTGAGATCATAGGCGGCCTTGCCGACCTTGCTGCGCGCCGCGTCGCCGACGGGGCCATCGATCTCCACCTCCGCAGGCACGGCGCGTCTCTGGCTCATCACCGCGAGCGCGTGGTTCATCGCGAAGTGCGACACCTGCTCGGTGATCGGCTGCCGCTCCGCTTCGTAGGCGTCGAGCAGGGCAGGGGTGGCCCAGCCGTGGAGGACGCCGGCAAGCATCCAGCACAGGTCGACCGCATCGGCGATCCCTGCATTCATGCCGTAGCCGGCATAGGGGATCCACAGATGCGCCGCATCACCGCAGATGAAGGCGCGGCGATCGCGGAAGCGATCCGCCACCAGGCGACGTCCGATCCAGTCCTCCTTGCTGATGATCTCATACTGGAAACGGTCGTCGACACCGAGAATGGTGCGCAGTGCCCAATCGCGATCGACACTGTCGAACTCGAGCTCCTCGGCCGCGAGGTGGTTGTGGATCAGCCAGTTGTCGCGGCCGTCGATGGAGACGGTGGTGCCGCAGCGCCGCGGGTTGAGCGACATCGTCATCCAGGCCAGCTTCTGGGTGATCAGCTCCTTCAGCGCAGGAGCGTGGATGTAGGTCGACTGCACCCGCTGCACGACATCGGTGCCGCTGAGCCGTGAGCCGATGAGCTTGCGCACCGTGGAGCGGCCACCGTCGCAGCCAATCAGATAGTCGGCTGAGATGGTGATGTCCCGGCCGGCGTCGAGATCGCGCGCCCGCGCGATCACGCCGTTTTCATCCTGGTCGAACCGATCGACCTGGACGCGGTTGAGAATCGTGATGCCGCGTTGCGCCTCTGCGCAAGCGAACAGGATCGGCTCGAGATAGATCTGATTGATGCGATGGGGCGGCTCGGGCGTCGGCCAATCGGTGTCCGGCCCACCGGTTGCCGTGTAGCGGTCCTGGCGGCATGGGATCGGGATGCGCGTCAGCTCGCGGCCGACGACGGCGGTGCGATAGGCGCAGTCGTTTGGAAAATCAGCCGGCAGGCCGCCTTCGCGCACCTCGCGGACGATGCCGAGGCGGCGGAACACCTCCATCGAGCGCGCGGAGACGTGGTTGCATTTCACGTTGGGCGGCTCTCCGGCGCGCCTGATCTCCGCGACCACGACGTCGATGCCGCGCGAGGCGAGATCCATGGCGGCGGTCAGTCCGACCGGGCCGGCGCCCACGATGAGCACCTGGGTTCGTATCGTCTTCATGTCGGTTCTCTTGCTTTGATCTACGCGCGCTCGGGCGTGGAGAGCGCACTGCGTTGCGCATCGTCGGCGCTCGGAAGACTGCCGCGCATGCCGAGGACAGCGAGGCCGAGGATCACCAGCGCCGAGAACAGTTGCGGTACCGCGCTGGCCTGAAACAGCGAGGAGACGTCCCATTTCGCCGCGAGCATCAACCCGCCGATCGTGACGCCGAGGATCGAGCCGAAGCGGCCGATGCCCAGTGCCCAGCCGATGCCGGTGCCGCGGATGTAGGTCGGATAGATGCGCGCCGCGTAGGCGTTGCAGCCGATCTGTCCGCCGATCACCGCGACGCCGGCAATGAAGACGGCCGGCACGAGAAACGGCAACGAGGCTCCCGCGATACCGATGGTGATGATCGAGAGGAAGCCGGCAACGTAGGTCGCGAACAGGACGCGATCGAAGCCGAACTTTTCGATCAGCAGGCCGAGCCCGACGGTGCCGAGCATGCCGCCGAGCTGGAAGGCGATGCCGACGGCGATCGCCGCCTGGACGTCGAGCCCGACACCATGTGTGAGCGTCGGCAGCCAGCTGTTGAGGAAATAGATGTCCATCATGTTCATGAAGAACATGACCCACAGCAGCAAGGTCGGCAGCAGACGCCGCTTGGTGAACAGCTGTGGCAGCAGAAAGCCCTTGCCGCTCTCCTCGATGATCGTAAAGCGCGCGTCGGCGGGGAGGCGGTCCGACGGATCGATCCGCGTCAGCAGCGCGCGCACGCGATCATTCTTGCTGTCGTCGAGGGCCAGCAGCGAGAGCGATTCCGGCAGCCAGATAATGAGGACGGGACAGAGGATGAGCGGCAGAATGCCGCCGATGAGAAAGATGATCTGCCAGCCATAGGCGGTGATGAGCTTGGCCGCGACCGCTCCCCCGATCGCCGATCCCAGCGACACCGTCATGAACATCAGCATGATCAACAGGGTCCTGCGACGCTGCGGCGAATATTCGCCGGTCAGAGCGATCGTGTTGGGCAGGACGCCGCCGAGCCCGAGGCCGGTGAGGAACCGAATGATGACGAGGTCGGATACGCTCGTGGCCTGGGTGGTCGCCAGCGATCCAAGCGCGAACACGAGAACGCCGGCGACGACGAGCCATTTGCGCCCGAGATAGTCGGCCAGCGCGCCGAACACCAGCGAGCCGATCATCACGCCGAACAGGGACGCACCGAACACGGGTCCCAACGCGCCCGGCGCCAGATGCAGGTCCTTGCTGAGGGCAGGGGCGACGAAGCCGAGCGCCTGGGCATCGAAGCCGTCGAGCCCGACGACCAGCGCGCACAGGCAGATCACCCTGATCTGGAATCCCGACAGCGGCCGCTCGTCGACGTAGCGCGTGAGATTGATCGCTTGCGTCAAATGTCCCTCCCCATGTGCTTGTTGTTGCCTGGCCGCTTCACCGCAGCCGCCGGCTGTTTGCAAATATGTTGCATGATCAAACTCTTTCGATTAGCCACAAAATTCTCATTCATTCATGAGGAAAGCTAATGCCCCCGACCTTGCGGCAATTGGAGGCCCTGGTCCTGGTGTATCGGCTCGGCAGCATCACCAAGGCGGCCGCCGAGCTGCGCGTCACGCAGTCGGCGATCAGCCTGCTGATCCGGCAGATCGAGGAGAACTTTCAGCTCAAGCTGTTCGATCGCACGACGCGGGCGCTGCACCCGACGGCGGCCTGCCGCGAGGCGATCACCGCGGCGGAACGCATCCTGGCGGGGACGCAGGGGCTGTCGCAGCGGATGCGCGACCTGGCCGAGATCAAAGCCGGCCGAATTTCCATCGCGGTCTCAGCGGGCGTCGCGTCGGCGCTGCTTCCACGCGTGTTTGCGACGTTTCGATCGCGCCATCCCGAGGTGCGCATCGATCTGCGTGATGTCGCGCCCGACGAGCTGCTCGCGATCGTGATGGCCGGGCATGCGGAGTTCGGCCTCGGCAGCGTGGAGGACGAGGGCGTACCAGAGGTCAGGATCGAGACGCTGATGCAAAGTCCGCTCTCGGCGATCGGCATCAAGGACGGGCGGTTCGAGAAGCACCGCCGTCTGACGTGGGACGGCATCATGAGCTCCGACCTGATCACGATGCGTCACGGCACGCGCATCCGCCGCCAGATCGACGAGGCGCTGGCGGAGACCGGGCGGTCGCTGAAGCCTGCCTGGGAAGTGTCGCTGATCACGACCGCGCTGGCGCTCACGGCGGAGGGCGCCGGCATCAGCATCCTACCCGCGCACATGCTGCCCAAGGTACAATTTCCGACCTTGGCCGCGATCCCGCTGTCGCAGCCGACGATTCATCGGCACGTCTCGCTGCTGAGCCGCGCCGACTTTGGATTGTCGCCGGCCGCCCAGCGCTTCGTCGAGATCGCAAGGGCCGAGCTGTCGCGCAAGGGCGGCTGATCACGACCTCGGAGCCGGGGACGCTACTTCTCCAGCCGCTTCGCCTCGTTCCACAATTCGTCCATCTCGTCGAGCGACGCTTCTTCGAGTGTGCGGCCCTTCGCCGTCAACGCCTGTTCGATGTGCGCGAAACGGCGCTCGAACTTGGCGTTGGTGCCGCGCAATGCGGTCTCCGGATCAACCTCGGCGTGGCGGGCAAGATTGACCAGCGCGAACAGGAGATCGCCGGTCTCTTCGGTCAGCTCGGTCGCATCCTTGTTGTCGAGCGCGGCCTCGATCTCGTCGGCCTCCTCGCGGATCTTCTGCAACACCGCGCGCGGATCGTTCCAATCGAAGCCGACGGTCGCGGCCTTGTGCTGCAGCTCCATGGCGCGGACCAGCGCCGGCTGTCCGGCCTTGATGCCTGATAGCAGCGAGGACTTGCTCGTCTGCGCCTCGGGCGGCCGCCGCGCGGCGCGCTCGGCCTTCTCCTCGGCCTTGATGCGGTCCCAGGTGCCTTTGGTCGGCTGGGTGACGTTGCCGTCCTTGTCCGGGAACACATGCGGATGGCGGCGGATCATCTTCTTCGTGATGCCCTCGACGACGTCGCCGAATGCAAACGCGCCTTGTTCTTCTGCAATGCGGGCGTGATAGACCACCTGCAGCAGGAGATCGCCGAGCTCCTCGCGCAGATCGTCGAGATCGTCGCGCGTGATCGCGTCCGCCACCTCATAGGCTTCCTCGATGGTGTAGGGTGCGATGGTCCGGAACGTCTGCTCGACATCCCACGGGCAGCCGGTGACCGGCGTGCGCAGCGCCGCCATGATCTCGATCAGGCGTGAGATGTCGCGGGAGGGGATCATGGGCAGGTCCTGACAGCATCGTTCGATCGGGTCCTGTATGCCCCAAGCCGCGCGCGGCTCCCAGCGAAAAGGGCGACTGCACGGGATGCGCCCGGCGGGTTGGCCCGACCCGTCGATGATGCTAAGCGGGAGCCATGAGTGAGCAGGACACGACGGCCCTGGTGCTGTTCTCGGGCGGGCAGGATTCCACGACGTGCCTCGCCTGGGCGCTCGAGCGCTTCGCGCGCGTCGAGACGATCGGTTTCGCCTACGGCCAGCGCCATGCGATCGAGCTCGCCTGCCGCGACCGGCTGGTCGAGGGCATCGCGCGCCTGCGCCCCGACTGGGCAGCCAAGCTCGGTGACAGCCATACGCTGGAAATTCCAACGCTGGCTGCGATCTCCGAGACCGCGCTGACGCGCGACGTCGCGATCGAGATGGGCGCCGACGGCCTGCCCAACACCTTCGTGCCGGGCCGCAACTTGGTGTTCCTGACCTTTGCGGCGGCGCTCGCCTATCGCCGCGGCATCCGCCACATCGTCGGCGGCATGTGCGAGACGGACTATTCGGGCTATCCGGACTGCCGCGACGAGACCATCAAGGCGCTGCAGAATGCGCTGAGCCTGGGCATGGCGCGCGCGTTCGAGCTGCACACGCCGCTGATGTGGCTGTCGAAGGCCGCGACCTGGCAGCTGGCGCATGACCTCGGCGGCGCCGGCCTCGTCGACCTGATCCGCGACCAGTCGCACACCTGCTATCTCGGCGAGCGCGGCGCGCGGCACGACTGGGGGCATGGCTGCGGGCAGTGTCCCGCCTGCGAGCTGCGCGCCAGGGGGTGGCGCGAATACATCGCGGCGGGCGGGCCATCCTGAATCGGAAGCGGGGCCCTCGGGCCCCGCGGAGAGTGCGCGACAGACGAGCGCTCAGGCGGCCTCGTTGTCCGAGGGCTCACGCTGGCTGACGATGACGAGATCCGCATCGGCGAGGTCGTGGCCGTCATCGGCCTCATTGGCTGCAGCGGATGCCGCCTGCGCGACGAGGCGCGCGGTGATGTCGTCCTTGCCGTCCTTGCCGCTCTTCTCCCAGGCAGGCGCGTTGAGCACGACGATGTCGTCGTCGTGGGCGGCACCGTCGTGATCGGCGGGCACGATCGACGGCGACTTCACTGGGGTGTCGACGATACGCAGGGTGGGGGCCTCGGCTTCGACCGGCTCCGCTGCGGCTGCGGCCGGTTCGTCCTCGGCCATTTCTGCCTGCTCCGGCTCGGGGTGCGCGGCCTCCTCGGCGGGGGCATCGGTGTCGGCGCTCTCAGCGCGGACCACAGCCTCGGCGGCTTCGGCGGGCTGTTCGGCGGCCGCGGCAAGGCCCTCCTTGGCCGGCGCATCATCATGCGGCGCGAGGCCGAGATGCTGCGAGATCTCCTTGATCACGCGGTCGATCGCCACCAGCACGCGATACTCCGGGATCGAGGCCATATGCTGCTCGAACCGGTTGCGCGCATATTGCAGCGAATCGATCACGTCGGTGGCGATGGAGGAGCCCGACGCCTCGGTGCCGTGCAGGGCTCCCGCAGCCTTCTCGGTCGAGCTCTCGATCAGCAGGAAGGCCTCGTATTGCGGAATCGATTTGAGCTTCTCGTGATAGTCCTGACGCACGCCGGCGAGCGTGTCGACGATGGTGGCGAACTCTGGCGCGGGCATTTCGACGTCCCCCTCAACTTCAGCAAAGAAGATGCGCGGGACGCTACGGACGCACTGATGAACGTTCAATTTCGAACGAATACCGCTGTTCGCGGCATGAATAGCCGGCCGTTAAGACCGGACCATCAAAAGCAGGATCGTCCGCACACCGGGCATTAAGCATCCGCCAGACGCGCGCGCGAAGGGCTCAGCCGACAAAATCCTCGGGCCTTAGCTCGATCGGCTTGCCATGCGGGGTGCGATCGGCAGCGTGATCCCAGGCATTGCGGTAACGCGTCAGCGCGTCGGCGGAGGTGACGCCCTTCTCGGCGACGAGCCGCTCGAGCGTCGCGAGCCAGTGCCGGTAATATGTATCGCCGCAATCGGGATCGCCAGACGCTTGCGCGCGCGAAATCTCCTCGGCGAGCGCAGCCGCCCATTCGGGCCAGGTGAAGAGGCCGCGGGCGTGCAGCGTGACGGCCATCGCGAAGGCGTGGGCTTCCCACGGCTCGCGAAACACGGGCCCGCTGTCGTCGACGGGAATGCCGGGCAGGGCGCGCGTCGCCGCGGCTGCAGCCTCGCGGTCGGGTGTCATCGGGCCGGCTCCAGATAGGGCTCGAAGGCGTCGACCGTGACCTCCAGCAGCGGATCGGGCGCATCGGCCCACAGCTCGGCGCCGCTGAACGACACCGTGTAGAGCCATTGCGGGTCTTCGCCGCCGCCATGGGCGTTGCTGTCCGGAAACACGTGCACGCCTCTGACCGCCTCGACGCGGCCGAGATGGCCGCGCACGTAGCGCGGCAGCCGCGTATGCGTCGTCGGATGGATGTCCTTGGCGCGGACGCGGTCGCCGACCGCGAACAGCGCCGGCTTCGTCGCCGCGCGCTCGGTCGGGCCGCCGCGACGCAAGGTCGGCGCGACGGCATCGGCGGTGAGGATCTTGGCGACGGGCTTGGCCGGATGCAGCACCTTGCCGGCGACGATCTCATCGGCGTCGACCAGATGCCGCTCCTGCATCAGCCGTTCGATGCCCGCGAGCCAGATCTGGTAGTAGCTCATGCCGAGGTAGTCGTCCGGCGGACGGTTCTCGCGCGCGAAGCGCGACATGTCGATGTTCCAGCCGCCGGGCGTCGCCATCGCCAGCGTCATGGCAAAGGCGCGACGCTCCCATTCGGCGTGGAACACCGGCTCGTTCGGCTCGGGGCGGACCGGACCAAAGCCGGCCACGCCGCCCATGTCATGCGCACCATCCATCAGCGGCCAACCTCGTGCGGTTGCTTCGGCAGGCCGGTGCCGATCATGCTGTCGCGCGTGACGAGCGCGGCGAGCTGATCCTCGCTCCAGCCATCGGTCCCGGCGGGACGGATCGGCAGCACGAAGTAGCGGACCTCGGCCGTCGAATCCCACACCCGGATCTTCGTCGTCGGCGGCAGCTCGAAGCCGAAATCCTTCAGGACGCCGCGCGGGTCCTTCACCGCCTTGGCGCGATAGGGCGCCGATTTGTACCAGACCGGCGGCAGGCCGAGCACGGGCCACGGATAGCAGGAGCACAGCGTGCACACGACCATGTTGTGCAGATCGGGCGTGTTCTCGACCGCCACGATGTGCTCGCCCTGGCGGCCGGCATAGCCGAGCTCGCCGATCGCCGGCGTGGCGTCGGCAAGAAGGCGCGCTCGATAGGCCGGATCGGTCCAGGCCCGCGCCACGACCTGCGCGCCGTTGCGGGGACCGACCTTGCTCTCATAGGTCTCGATGAGCACGTCGAGCGCGGCGGGGTCGATATACCCCTTCTCGGTCAGGATGCTTTCGAGCGCGCGGACGCGCAGATCGGTCTCGGACAGGTCCGAGTGATCGTGCGGATGGTCGTGATGGTGATCGTGATCCGTCATGACTCAACCATAGGCGTAATCGGGCACCGCTGTCGAGCCGGGGCCACTACGAACCCACGGTGCGAGCAGTCGCGTTTCACTGCCGCCGCAGCCGTGCGGCGGTCACAATGCCGAGCGCGGCGTCATCGGTCATTGACGCGCCGATTCCGGACGCAGATGTGATCGGGGCCGCTCCATTGCCGCCACCTCGGGCGGTTCAAATCGGAGCCCAGATATGGTTCGTAGTGCTTTCGCCGTTCCGATCGGGCACGATAGCAACAGAGGTTTGAGGTTCATCAATGCCGAACGACGTTTCCCGCCGTGATCTTGCGAAGCTGGCCGGGCTGGCCGCCCTCGGGGCGGCCAATGGCCCGGCGCAAGCGGAGGAGGGCGCGGTGAAGGAGGACATCGGGCGGCGGTTTCCCGCAGATTTCGTGTGGGGGACGGCGACGTCGTCGTACCAGATCGAGGGCGGGGCTACGGCCGATGGCCGCGGGCCGTCGATCTGGGACGTGTTCACGCATTTGCAGGGCAACATCGAGGACGGCAGCACTGGCGACGTCGCCTGTGATCACTACAACCGCTACAAGGACGACGTGCGGCTGATCAAGGAGCTCGGCTGCCGGGCCTATCGGTTCTCGATCGCCTGGCCCCGGCTGTTTCCCGACGGCGGGCTGACGCCCAATCCGAAGGGCCTCGACTTCTACAACCGGCTCGTCGACGAGCTCCTGGCGAACGGCATCACGCCGTACGCAACGCTGTATCATTGGGATCTGCCGCAGGCGCTGCAGGACCGTGTCGGCGGCTGGCTCTCGGCCGACACGGCCAAGGCCTTTGCGCATTATGCGGGCTACGTCGCGCAGCATCTCGGCGACCGTGCCAAGACCATCTTCACCATCAACGAATGCGGCCGCTTCGTCCCGTTCGGCTATGGCCTCGGCGTCGACGCGCCCGGGCTGAAGCTGCCGCAGCAGCAGGTCAACCAGGCGCGCCATCACGTGGCGCTGGCGCACGGTCTCGCCGTCCAGGCCATCCGGGCCGGCGGACGCACCGGCATGCGCGTCGGCATGGCCGAGAACATCACGGCCTGCCTGCCGGCGATCGACACGCCGGAGAACATCCGCGCCGCCGAGATCGCGACGCGCGAATTGAATGCCGGCTTCCTCAACGTCATCCTCGAGGGGCGCTACACGGAGGGTTTCCTGGCGTGGTCCGGCAAGGATGCGCCGAAATTCACCGCCGACGAACTGAAGATCATTTCGGCGCCGGTCGATTTCGTCGGCCTCAACATCTACGCGCCGCAAGCCTATGTCGTCGCGTCGGACCGCGCGGCCGGATTCGACGTGCTGCCGATGCCGTCCTCGTTCCCGCACATGAGCTCACCCTGGCTGCTGGTCGGTCCGGAGACGGCCTATTGGGTGCCGAAGCTCGCCGCCAAGATCTGGAATCTCCAGACCATCTACATCACCGAGAACGGCACCTCCTCGAACGACAAGCTGACCGCCGATGGCAAGGTCCACGACCTCGACCGCGTGATGTATCTGCGCAACTATCTCGCCCAGCTGCAGCGCGCTACGTCCGAGGGCGTGCCCGTGAAGGGCTACTTCCTGTGGAGCCTGCTGGACAATTTCGAGTGGGTGTTCGGCTACAAGCAGCGCTTCGGCATCTATCACGTCGACTTCGACACCCAGGTGCGCACGCCCAAGCTCAGCGCGTCGTACTACCATCACGTGATCAGCCGCAACGCCGTGAGCGCGTGAAGCGCCGCGACGCCACCCGGGGTCCAGCCGGACGCAGTCCGCGCCATTCAGGCGGCCAATGTGCCGTCGGCATCCGGCGCATTGAGTGTCGGCACGCCGGCCTTCACGCCGCGATTGCAAATTCATGATGCGGAAAGCACACCTTGTGCGACTCTTTTGCGCGCATGCCGTTTTCGTGGCGAAAGCTGGCTGCAGATGACGTAAACCGGCAATCTGCCGGCCCCTCAAGCGAGTTTTCCAGCATGCAAGTTTCCGTTGTTTGTCCGCCAGCCGTCCGCGCCGGCGTTCTGTTCTGCGTCCTCGGAGTGATCGCTGGCTCCAGCGCCTGGGCTCAGGGAGCCGCGAACGATGCGGCCAAGCCCGCCACGGAGCAGTCTGCCGCGCCAACGGCCGACAGGCCCGCAGAGTCCGAGCCGAAACCCGCGGTCGCTGAAACCAGGCCCGCCGAGCAGCCCTCGGATGCCGCCGGCAAGCCTGCGGCCGAGCTTGAGAAGACGGCCGAGAAGCCCGGCGAGCCAGCCGCTGCGGACGCCAAGCCCGTTCAGGCCACAGACAGCGCGAGCCAGCCGCCGGCGGACAAGGTATCGACTGAAAAAGCCGCGACGGATGCTGCGGCCGAGAGCAAGCCGGCCGAGGCCAAATCCGAGACCAAGGTCGAACCGAACTCCGGCACCGACGTCGGCCAGAAGCCGGCCGTGACCGAGTCGAAACCGGCAGAGCCCACTCTGGCCGTTCAGCCCGCTGCCGTCGCCAAGGACGCGCCCGCATCGGAGAAGGTCGAGGAGAAGGCCGCCGAGAGCAAGCCCGCGGCCACGCCGGAGAAGGCGGCTGCGAAGCAGAACACCGCAACCACGTCAGCCAAGCCCGAACGGCACGGCCAAGCGCATCAACATGCCGAGGACGACGCCAAGCGCGAGCACCGCGCCCGCAAGCCCAAGAGCGAACCGAAGAGCGACATGAAGCGGGAGGCGAAGAGGCGGGGTGTGAACTGCAAGAGCTTCCGCACCTATGACGCGGAGAAGGGCACCTATCGGGGCTACGACGGGCGCGTTCACACCTGCTCGTAAGGACCGATCGGCGAGTGCGCTCATCGGCGGCGGCCAAGACCGCCACCGATCGCCGCTGCCGATCACACCATCAACGCGGCATCGGCGGCTGAATGCCCGAGGTGTTGCGGGTAAAGAGTGTCCCGAACGTCGAGCCCTGCGGCTGCGCCGGCTGCGGACGGGCCATTCCCGTCGTGGTCCGCTGCTGCGGCGTCACGATGATCTGCTGGGGCGGTCCCGGGGGGACCGCAGTGCCGCGTGCCTGCACCGCCTGGTTCGTCATCCGCGACACCAGTCGCATCAGCTGATCCTGGCCGGCCTGCAGTTGCTCGATGGCGCGGGTGTGATCGCGGCTGGCCTGATCCTGCGTCGACTTGATCTGCTCGATGCCCTGCTGCAGCTCGGCGATGTCGCGCGCCATCCTCTGCATCAACGTTCCCGGCTCACGGGCGCCGGTGGTGTCTTCCGCTCCCCTCAGCGAGGCATTCGACATCATGGCATCCTCGCTGCCCTGCTGGACCGACGCCTCATCCTGCGACGCTTCGCTGGCGCCCGGCATCCAGCGGTCCATCAGCGAGGTGCCGGCGTCGCGCTGCGACCAGGCGACCGAGCCACCGACCAGCACGACCAGCAGAGCGAGACCAACGGCGTTGCGCCCGCGCAGCTTGCCGAGCGGCGCCTTCATCCGCGCCCAGCGGCGGGTCCCGCTGCCTGTCGCCTCGCTCGTGCTCGCCGCAGCAGCATCCGCCGCCACACCCGGCTTCTCGATCGCCGCGAGCCGCGTATCGATCCGGGTCAGCACCTCGCGCAGCACCCGCCGGTACAGTTGATCGTAGCTTGCCTTCTCGGGCTTCTCCGGGGCGAGGCCGATCTCGCTCTGATCAATCTGTTGCACGTTCTGTGTGGACTGCATTGCTGATCCCCAAACCCTTTAGCCCGCCGCCGACGCCGCTGTTCTCTTTGAATTTTCAAACGTGACTCGACCCGCCGCTTTGGCCGAAAGCAAGACAGCGTCGTGACGAGGAGGGGGCCTTTTCGGACCATCTCTCCCTCGGCGCAGCGCCAGCAGATCGCTTCGAGAGGCCCGAATCCGCCTTTGGTTGCGCACCGCCGAGCCTTCGAGGTACTATCCGACCGATGTTTTTGGGGATTGGGGCCGGTGCAAAGCTTGATTGTCATTGCGCGCGCAGTGGTGTGCGCAGCGTTCGTAGTCCTTACCGCTCACGTGCAGGCCGCGCCAGCGGATGAGGCCACGCGCAAGGCTGAATTGATGGCGGCCTGGCAGGCGGCGAGCCAGGCGGGCACCGACGGACCAAGCGACATCGTGCTGATCGATCAGGGCACGCTGAAGCTGCCGGCCGACTACTTCTACGTGCCGAAGAGCGAAGGCCTGCGGGTCCTACGCGCGCTCGGCAACGTCGTCAACGACGCGACCTTCGTCGGGCTGGTCGTCGGCAGACGCCAGAACGACGATTGGATGGTGGTCATCAAGCACATCAAGGACGGCTACATCAAAGACGACGACGCCAAGAACTGGAACGCGGACGATCTCCTGAGCAACCTTCGCGCCGGCGCCGAGGAGGCGAACAAGGACCGTGCGGCGCGCGGATTTCCGGAAATGGCCGTCGTCGGCTGGGTCGAGCCGCCGGCCTACGATGCCACGACGCATCGTCTCGTCTGGTCGCTGCTCGCGAAGGAGAAGGGCCAGCCCGACGATGCGCCGAAGAACGTCAACTACAACACCTACGCGCTCGGGCGTGACGGCTATTTCAGCCTGAACCTCCTGTCCGGCTCGGAGCGGATCGCGGGGGACAAGGCGGTGGCGCACGAACTGCTGTCCGATCTCTCCTACAATGCCGGCAAGCGCTATGAGGATTTCAGCGCGAGCACGGATCGGATCGCCGAATATGGATTGCTTGCGCTGGTCGGCGGCGTTGCCGCGAAGAAGCTCGGGCTGCTGGCGCTGGCCGGTGCGTTCGTCCTGAAGTTCGCCAAGATCATCATCTTCGCCGTCGTCGGCGCCGCGGCTGCGGTCATGAACTTCTTGCGCCGCAAGCGGCGCGGCGACAACGCGGGCGGGCCGGCGTGAAGGCTCTCCTGCTGATCCTGTTCTCCGGCCTGAAATGGGGGAAGCTCGCCATGAGCGGCGGCACGATGCTGCTGTCGCTGGTCGTCTATGCCGGCATCTGGGGCTGGCGCTATGCGGCCGGCTTCATTGCGCTCCTGTTTGCCCATGAGATGGGACACTACATCGCCGCACGCCAGCGCGGCCTCGACGTCGGGGCTCCCGCCTTCATCCCGTTCGTTGGCGCTTGGATCGCGCTCAAGGAGCAGCCGGTCGACGTCGAGACGGAAGCCTATGTGGCACTCGCCGGTCCGCTGGTCGGGACCGCCGCCGCGCTTGCGGTCTATCTGTGGGCGCGATCGGACGACAGCAATCTGCTGCTTGCGATCGCCTATTCCGGTCTGTTCCTCAACCTGTTCAACCTGCTGCCGATCTCGCCGCTGGACGGCGGCCGCGTCACCAGCGTGCTGAGTCCGCGCATCTGGCTGCTTGGCGTTCCCATGCTGCTGACCTTGATGCTCTATCGGCCGAGCCCGATGCTGATCATCATCGCCATCCTCGCAGCCCCGCAACTGATGAAGGCCTGGCGCTACGATCCCGGCGCGCCCGAGAACGTCGCCTATTACGGCACGACGCTGCAGACCAAGCTCGAATATGCCGGGACCTATCTCGCGCTGGCGGCGCTCCTCGCCGTCATGACCTACGACGTGCACGAGATGCTTGGGCACTTGCGTCAGCTTGGCTGAGTGCTGTTGAGGTCGCCGCTTCAGTTGAGAAGCTTCATGTAGGTCAAGGCGCCGCCTCGTCGTGAGGACATGGGCCTTCCTCAGCTTGGGAATATCCGCTGCTGCAATGCAGCGGATAGGCACCCAGCCAACGGTGCAGTGGAAGAGCCAGCAGGTGCCGATTCCGATGTTCGGCATCTCCTCGCAGGCGACCAACTCGACCTTCTGGAAGGACACCAACGGCGCCGTCGAGGGCGTCATGTACAATGCCGTGTCGGGACCGGGCGTCGCGGTGACGCCGAAGACGCTGCCGTTCGTGGAGGCCTATCAGAAGAAGTTCGGAAACTTCCCGTCCTATGCCGGCTACACCTCCTATGACGAGCGTGTCGGCGCTGGTCGACCGCGTGCTCGCGATGTATCTCGGCGAGAAGATCGCCGAGGGCAGGGCGACCGAGGTGATGCAGGACGAGACCGTGCGCCGCGTCTATCTCGGCGGCGCGCTGGTCTCGTCCGCGCGGCCCGAAGCGAGCTTCAAGGACGTCACGCCGGCACTGCAGGTCGACAATGTCGGCGTGCTCTACGGCAAGGCGCAAGCGCTACAGGACGTCTCGCTGCACGTCCACGAGGGCGAGTTCGTCTCGGTCGTCGGCCTCAACGGCGCCGGCAAGACGACGCTGTTCAACGCGATCTCGGGACTGGTGCCGTATTCGGGCGAGGTGAAGTGGGCAGGGCGCAGCCTTGCCGGCGGCACGGCGGCGCAGATCGCGCGATCCGGCATCGTGCAGTGTCCGGAAACGCGCGAATTGTTCGGCGACATGAGCGTGCGCGAAAATCTCGAGCTCGGCGGCAATGCGCTGCCCGACACCGAGCGTGCCGAGCGGCTCGAATGGCTGTTCGGGCTGTTTCCGATCCTCAAGTCGCGGCAGCCGCAGCTGGCGCGCACGCTGTCCGGCGGCGAGCAGCAGATGCTGGCGATCGCGCGCGCGCTGATGATGAAGCCGAAGAGCTCCTGATCCTCGACGAGCCGACGCTCGGACTTGCGCCGGTCATCCTGGAAACCTTGTCGAAGGCGCTCGATCGACTGCGCGAGACCACCAAGATCACGGTGCTGCTCGGCGAACAGAACGTCACCTTCGCGCTCCCGCACGCCGACCGCGTCTACGTGCTGGATCATGCCAAGATCGTCTGGGAAGGCCCGCCGGATCGGTTCGAGGCCGAAGCCGCGGCGAACTACCTGTGAGGGACAGGGGCAGGGAGCAGGGGCATCCCTGCGCCCTGCCCGGATCTCATGAGTTCGGAGCTACGGGAAACGGGGCGGGCGCGCCTGGGGCGGCCGGGGCGCGAGGCGCGCCGCTGCGCCGACGGTCGTCGGCTCGGTCTTCGCTGCGCGAAACGCGCGCGCGAGCTGGTCCTGGCTCGCCTGCAGCTGTTCGATCGCCCTGGCGTGATCGCGGTTGGCCTGCTCCTGGCTGGCCTTGAGCTCCTGAAACCCGGTCTGCAGTTCGGCGACATCATGCGCGATCTTCTCGATCAGCGGCGCGACGTCCCGGTCGGGAGCGGGCGGCATGTCATGCTCCGGCGTTGCCTCCGCCATCGCGGAGGATGGATCGCTGGAGCGCGTTGATGCTGATGCTGATGATGTCTCGGGTGTCGGCGAAACGGATGGTGATGGCGAGGAAGGGGCCGTCTCTGCCGTTTCGGCCGCGCTCGATCCGCTCGCCGCCGTCTCCGGTGACCCGGCCGGATTCGCCGTCTGAGCGTTCTCACGCCGGATGGATTGAACCGCCGCTTCGATCCGGTCGGTGACGGAGGTGATGGTCTCGGTATGGTCCCGCGCCAGGGTGACGGCAGCGCCGACGAGCCCGGCTGACGCTATCAGCGTGATCATCGCCCGCAATACGGGCCGGCGCCGGGCCGGAGGAGGCGTTTCAACGGGCTCGCCGCCTGCAGCGGGGTCGGCGGCCTCGACTGCATCAGCGGCGGCCTGGGCCTCGATGGCGGCGATCCGCTGGTCGATACGTGCGCGCACCTCGGCCAGCACCCGCTGATAGATCTCCTCGCAGATATCGTCGTCGGGCGGCAGCGCGACATCACCCGGATCAACTTCCTTCGGCGTCGACTGAACTGGCATGTCTTCGGGTCCCATTCGCGATACGCCCGTGCCCAATCCTGAAGGATGCGCTTTTGACCTCTGGGCTTTGACCAAACGAAGACTGCAGGGTGACAAGGCGGGGGCGATTTCGCACAGGTGCCGACGTGCGCTGGGCGGGCCGTTGTGCGGCTTCTCACATCAGGAGCCGCCATAGGCAATTCGCATAAGGTATATTATGGAATATTAATATGCTTGGGCAAATCAGAGACTTGCGGCCGACTCCTCAAACTCTGCCGTAGCACCGAGCCTGCAACCCGCGTCGCGAGCACGACCATCGCCGCTCGCCATTGGCGCCTGAAACCCGCGCCAAGGCGCCCGCAGCGAACGCCGCATATTGCTGCTGCGGCTCATCGCTGCAATAAGCGCTGATGACGCTGCTGACGTCGCGGGATTCGGACCGCGCTATCATGCGGCGACTGGATGCAACAAGAAGAAGCTTCTCAGGGAGAAACGAGCATGAGCCTGTCACGACGCGCGCTGCTGAAGGCCTCCGCAGCGTCAGCCGTACTGGGTGGGATCGCGGCGCCGCATGTGGCGCGCGCCCAGAGCGCCGAATTCACCTACAAGTACGCCAACAACCTGCCCGACACCCATCCGCTCAACGTTCGTGCCAAGGAGATGGCGGCGGCGATCAAGGCCGAGACCAACGGCAAGTTCGACTTGCAGATCTTCCCGAACAACCAGCTCGGATCCGACACGGACATGCTGAGCCAGATCCGCTCCGGCGGCGTCGAGTTCTTCACGCTGTCCGGGCTGATCCTGGCGACCCTGGTGCCGGCGGCCTCGATCAACGGCATCGGCTTCGCGTTCCCGGACTACGACACGGTCTGGAAGGCCATGGACGGCGATCTCGGCGCTTACGTGCGCGGCCAGATCAACAAGGCCGGCCTGGTGGTCATGGACAAGATCTGGGACAACGGCTTCCGCCAGACGACGTCGTCGACCAAGCCGATCAATGGGCCCGACGACCTCAAGGGCTTCAAGATCCGCGTGCCGGTGTCGCCGCTGTGGACCTCGATGTTCAAGGCATTCGAGGCGGCGCCCGCCTCGATCAATTTCAGCGAGGTCTATTCGGCACTGCAGACCAAGGTCGTCGAGGGCCAGGAAAACCCGCTGGCGATCATCTCGACCGCCAAGCTCTACGAGGTGCAGAAATACTGCTCGCTGACCAACCACATGTGGGACGGCTTCTGGTTCCTAGCGAACCGCCGCGCCTGGGAGGCCGTGCCGGCCGACATGCGCACGATCGTCGCCAAGCACATCAACGCGGCCGCCGTGAAGGAGCGTGAGGACGTCGCCAAGCTCAATGCCGGCCTGCAGCAGGAGCTCGCGTCGAAAGGCTTGACGTTCAATCAGCCCAACGTCGCGCCGTTCCGCGACAAGCTGCGCTCCGCCGGCTTCTATGCCGAGTGGAAGGGCAAATACGGCGATGAAGCCTGGGCGCTCTTGGAAAAGGCCGTCGGCAAGCTGTCCTGACGGGTTGATGGCTGAAGGCGCGTTCGGGTGACGTCATGGCGCATGCCGAGTTCACGGAAATCGCGATCAGCGAGGTGGTCATCGAGACCCCTCGCCGCCGGTCCTGGCTCGATGGCTTGGATGCCTTGCTGGGTCTCCTGGTCGAGATCCCAACCGCGCTGCTGGTCGTGGCCGAGATCGTCATCCTGTTCGCGGGCGTCGTGGCGCGCTACGGCCTGCACCGGCCGCTGATCTGGTCGGACGAGCTGGCTTCGATCCTGTTCCTGTGGCTCGCGATGCTCGGCGCCGCGGTGGCGTTCCGCCGCGGCGAGCACATGCGGATGACGGCAATGGTGGCGCGCGCCAGCCCCGGCTTGCGCGCCTATCTCGATCTGGTCGCCACTGCCGCGGCGCTGGCGTTCCTGGTCATGATCGCCTGGCCGTCCTGGGAGTACGCCTACGAGGAAAGCTTCATCACGACGCCGGCGCTGCAGATCGAAAACATCTGGCGCGCCGCCGCGCTGCCGGTCGGCATCGGACTGATGGCGCTGTTCGCCCTCATCCGTCTCGCCCGCGCGGCCAGCCTCAAGATGATGCTGCTGGCTGTCGTCTCTATCGCAGCCATCATCGCGCTGTTCTGGTTGGCGCAGCCGGTGCTGAAGCCGCTCGGCAACGTCAACCTCGTGATCTTCTTCGTCGGCGTGGTCGGCCTGTGCGTCTTCGCCGGCGTGCCGATCGCGTTCGCCTTCGGGCTCGCGATCTTCGGCTATCTGGCGCTGACGACGCGCACGCCGCTGATGGTGCTGGTCGGGCGCATGGACGAGGGCATGAGCCATCTCATCCTGCTGTCGGTGCCGCTGTTCGTCTTTCTCGGCCTGCTGATCGAGATGACCGGCATGGCGCGCGCCATGGTCGCGTTCCTGGCGAGCCTCTTGGGTCACGTCCGCGGCGGCCTGCATTACGTGCTGGTCGGCGCGATGTACCTGGTGTCCGGCATTTCCGGCGCCAAGGCGGCCGACATGGCCGCGGTCGCGCCGGTGCTGTTCCCGGAGATGAAGGCGCGCGGCGCCCGTCCCGGCGATCTCGTCGCCCTGCTCGCCGCCACCGGCGCCCAGACCGAGACCATTCCGCCGAGCCTGGTTCTGATCACGATCGGCTCCGTCACCGGCGTGTCGATCGCGGCGCTGTTCACCGGCGGCCTGCTGCCGGGCGTGGTGCTGGCAATCACGCTGTGCGCGCTGGTGTGGTGGCGCTACCGCAACGAGGACATGACCGGCGTCCGCCGCGCGACGGGAGCCGAGATCAGCAAGGCCTTCATCGTCTCGCTCCCTGCCCTGGCCCTGCCCTTCGTGATCCGTGCTGCCGTCGTCGAGGGCGTCGCAACGGCGACGGAGGTTTCGACCATCGGCATCGTCTATGGTGTGCTGGCGGGCCTGCTGGTCTATCGCCGTTTCGACTGGCGCCGCCTGATGCCGATGCTGATTGAGACGGCCGCTCTCTCCGGCGCCATCCTGCTGATCATCGGGACTGCGACCGGCATGGCCTGGGGCCTGACGCAGTCCGGCTTCTCGCGCGCGCTGGCCTCCGCCATGACCGGGCTACCGGGCGGCCCGGCGACGTTCATCGCGGTCTCGATCGTCGCCTTCACGATCCTGGGCAGCGTGCTCGAGGGCATTCCGGCGATCGTGCTGTTCGGCCCGCTGCTGTTTCCGATCGCGCGTGCCGTCGGCGTGCACGAGGTGCACTATGCCATGGTGATCATCCTGGCGATGGGAATTGGCCTGTTCGCACCGCCGTTCGGAGTTGGATATTACGCCGCCTGCGCGATCGGCCGGGTCGATCCCGCCGAGGGCATCCGTCCGATCTGGGGCTACCTGCTGGCGCTTCTCATCGGCCTCATCATCGTTGCGATTTTTCCGTGGATTTCGATCGGGTTCCTGTAAACTCTTCAGATGACGAGGGAGGGTGGTGATGAGCACGAACCAGTATCAGCTCGGCCTGGACAAGACGCCGGCCAACTACGTGCCGCTGACCCCGCTCAGCTTCCTGGCGCGCAGCGCGGCCGTCTATCCCGACCACGTCAGCACGGTCTATGAAGGCCGCAGCTTCACCTGGCGCCAAACCTATGACCGCTGCCGGCGCTTCGCGTCGTACCTCGCGGGCCGCGGCATCGGCGTTGGCGACACCGTGGCGGCGATGCTGCCGAACATCCCGGCGATGAACGAGGCGCATTTTGCCGTGCCGATGGCCGGCGCCGTGCTCAACACGCTCAACATCCGCCTCGACGCGCCGTCGATCGCGTTCCAGCTCGATCACGGCCAGGCCAGGATCATCCTGGTCGATCCGGAGTTCTCCGGCGTGATCAGCGAAGCGCTGAAGCTGATGAGCGGCGCAAAGCCGTTCGTGATCGACGTCGACGACGCCTCCTATGCCGGCGGCAGCCGCATCGGCGAGATCGAGTACGAAGCCGCCGTCGCCTCGGGCGATCCGCTGTTCGAGCCGCGCCGTCCCGCCGACGAATGGGACGCGATCGCGATGAGCTACACCTCGGGCACCACCGGCAATCCCAAGGGCGTCGTCACCCATCACCGCGGTGCCTATCTGAACGCTGTCAGCAACATTCTCGCGGGCGGGCTCGGCCAGCATCCGGTCTATCTCTGGACCCTGCCGATGTTCCACTGCAACGGCTGGTGCTTCCCCTGGACCATGGCCGCCGCGGCCGGCGTCAATGTCTGCCTGCGCAAGGTGGAGCCGACGAAGATATTCGAGCTGATCAAGACCCACGGCGTCACCCACATGTGCGGCGCGCCGATCGTCTACAACGTGCTGATCAATGCGCCCGACGCGCCCAAGGGCAAGCGGGAGAAGCCCGTCGTCGGCCTGATCGCCGGCGCCGCGCCGCCGGTCGCGGTGCTCGAAGGTGCCGAGAGCATCGGCATCAAGCTGACGCATGTCTACGGCCTGACCGAGGTCTACGGCCCGGCCTCGGTCTGCGCCGAGCAGCCCGGCTGGGACGACCTGCCCGCGCCCGAGCGCGCGCGGCTGAAGCGGCGCCAGGGCGTGCCATATCCGTTGCAGGAAGCCGTCACCGTGCTCAATCCGGAGACGATGCAGGAGGTGCCGCGCGACGGCGAGACCATCGGCGAGGTCATGTTCCGCGGCAACATCGTCATGAAGGGCTATCTCAAGAACGAGAAGGCGACGCAGGAGGCGTTTGCCGGCGGTTGGTTCCACACCGGCGATCTCGGCGTGCTCGACGAGCACGGCTACGTCATCATCAAGGACCGCTCCAAGGACATCATCATCTCCGGCGGCGAGAACATCTCCTCCGTCGAGGTCGAGGACATCCTCTACAAGCACCCCGCCGTGCTGTTCGCCGCCGTCGTCGCCAAGCCCGATCCGAAATGGGGCGAAGTGCCCTGCGCCTTCGTCGAGCTGAAGGATGGCGCCGAGGCGACCGAAGCCGAGATCATCGCCTATTGCCGCAGCCACATGTCCGGCTTCAAGACGCCCAAGGTCGTGGTGTTCGGCCCGATCCCGAAGACGTCGACGGGCAAGATCCAGAAATTTCTGCTGCGCAATCAGATCGACTCGGCCAAGGCGATCTCGGCGTAAGCCAAGGACATGCGCATGAGCGAGGCGCGCGCGTGCGCCTCGCTCATGCGGTCTCCGGCGTGGTGGTGTCTTCGTTGCCTCTGCGATACTCGAGAATGTCACCGGGCTGGCAGCGCAGCACCTCACAGATCAGCGCAAGGGTGTCGAAACGCACGCCCTTCACCCGGCCCGATTTCAAGAGCGAGACGTTCTGCTCGGTGATACCGATGCGTTCGGCGAGCTCCTTGGATCGCATCTTGCGGCGCGCCAGCATGACGTCGAGATTGACGATGATCGGCATCACGTCTCACACGATGCTGGCGTTCTCTTCGGCGATCCGGGTCGCCTCAGCCATGACCCAGGCGACGGCGAGCAGCACGCTGCCAACGATCAGCGCGATGTAGTCGTTGACCGAGAGCGCGATACCGAGTTGCCGGCTGCCAGGCGGATTGCTGATGGTGAAGGCGATCAGCAGGGCCGTCGACGACAGCGGACCAAGCAAGGCCTGCGCCAGGACTGTGACGGCGAAATCGCGCAAGCGGCGCGCTGTCGCCAGCGTGAAAACCATCCCTTCCGCAAAATCCAGGAACAGGGCTCTCACCCGCCACAACCCGTACAGCATCACGCCGACCGGGATCGCAGTCACCGCCGCGCCCAAAAGCACGCGATCCGGCGTGGTTTGCAGCTCCGCGCCAGCCGTGCCGAGGCGCGCCAGGAGCAGACCTCTCGTCCACTCCGGAATCATAAAGACGAGACACGTCGCGGCGGCGATCAAGACGATGCCGAGTCCCGTGATCCAGGCCATTACCCGGGAGAAGTGGCGCAGGCGACGGGATTGATCCGCACGGTCCACCATAACGAGCCTCCTATTGACCAGTGAATAATTTATCGTATTACGATAATTAATGACTGTCAAACGAAGGCTCCTCCTCATGCCCATGCATCCCTTCCAGCGGCTCGTTCTGGCCATCGGACTAACGTTGAGCGCTGTTGGTTGTGGCCATATGCCGGTGACCTCAATGGTCAAGCTGGCCCGGGTCGATTTCCAGACCAGCGACCCCGCACAGCTGCGCGCGGCCGTGAGACTGCCCACGAGTCTGCGGCCGCTGCCAGGTGGCGTGGTGCTGAGGATTGCCGTGAAACGCGGGCGCGGCGCGGAACAGCAGCGGGACTTCGTGCTGCGGGAAATTCCGGATCCCCCGGCTCTGGCGCAGGAGGCCGGAGCCGGCACGCGCATCTACGCCTACCGCCTCGAGGAGACCGACACGGCGCGTCTACAGTCTTTTCGCGCCGAGCTGATGGCGGAAAAGAACTCTGCCGGTGGCGGATCGATCACGATCTCGGTCGCGCCGAAGGCCTGCACCACCGTAGCGCTGCCGGCTGGCCCCATCAACTTCACGACCTATCTGAGGACATCGGAGACCATCGACTATGTTACGCTGGCACGTGACGTCGATCTGCGCTCGATTGCTCCTGATCAGGCCGTGGTCGATGGCATTCCGCGCTGCCCCACCTGAGCTCGCTACGCGTCTCGTGTCTTCTCCGCGTAATATTGCGGCGCCTCGCGGCGGTCGTACATGCCGTAGTCGCGGGTGACCTCGACGATACGGATGTTGTCGGCACCCGGCTCGGTGAGTAATTGTTTGCTCAGCGCAAGGCCGGTGGCCTCGTCCGGCAGCTCGACCAGATGCGCGAAGCGGCCCTCGCGATAGACGCTCGAGAAGCTCGCGACCGGCAGGTCGGTCACGCTGCCCAACTGCGGCCTCGCCGTCTCGACGGCCAGCACATACGTCGGCGCCCGCCGCTTCGGATCATTGTAGGTGCCGCGCCGCTCCGGCTGCCAGGCGGCCTGCCCTGGCCTGATTTCGTGGACCAACTCGGCGATACGCAGGCGATAGTCCGAGAACACCTTGTCGCGGCCGAGGGTCTGGATGTCGTGATGATGGGCGTGGACGCGCCAGGCGGTCATGGCTCCCTCGTCCTGCCAGATCTGGTAGGACAGGATCAGATTGTCACGCGACAGGCTCCGGAAGCGGTCGAGGAACAGGCAGCCGCCGAGCGCATCGAGCTCGGGCCGCAGCGCCGCGGCGAGTTGCAGATATTGGTCGAGCCGACCTGGCTTGACCTCGACCTCGAAGAACAGCGACAGCATGGCAAGGCTGCTCCTTGTTAGTTCGCGAACATGATAGTCGCTGCGTAGGGTGGGCAAAGCGGCGCCGTCAGGCGCCGCGTGCCCACCGTCGGGCGGCGGACTCAAGAAGCAAGATGGTGGGCACGGCGCCATCGCAATCCGCATGGGGAGAGAGCGCGGCCGCGCCTTTGCCCACCCTACGAATCCAGCTCCAGTCGCATGCCGTCATACGCCGGTACCACGCCATCGGGTAGGCTCTGGCGCAGCACCTCGTAGTCGAGATCGGCGGTCATGTTGGTGATGACGGCGCGCTTCGGCTTGAAGCGCTCGATCCAGGCCAGAGCGTCGTTGACCGAGAAATGGCTCGGATGCGAGGCAGGGCGCAGGCCGTCGACGATCCAGAGGTCGAGATCCTCCAGCGCGCCCCAGCTCTCCTCGGGGATGTCGTTGAGGTCCGGCGTGTAGGCGGCATCGCCGATGCGATAGCCGAGCGCGGGGATGTTGCCGTGCTGGACCAGGAACGCCGTCAGCTTCAGCTCGCCGCCCTTGCCTTCCACCGCCTGGGTCTCGCCCGCCTCGATCGCGTGCTGGGTCAGGATCGGCGGATAGTCGCTTCCCGGTGGCGAGATGAAGCAATAGGAGAACCGGTGCATGATGTCCTTGGCGGTCGACTGGTTCAGGTAGACCGGAATCCGCCGCCGCTGATGCATCACCACCGAGCGCAGATCGTCGATGCCATGAGTCTGGTCGGCATGCTCGTGCGTGAGAAACACCGCGTCGATGTGATCGACTTGCGTATCGATCAACTGCTCGCGCAGATCCGGCGAGGTGTCGATGACGACGCGCGTCACGCCATGCGCTCCGCGGCGCTCAGCCAGAAGCGAGCAGCGCCTGCGGCGGTTCTTCGGGTTGTTGGGATCGCAGGCGCCCCACCCCAGCGCCGGGCGCGGCACGCCGGCCGAGGAGCCGCAGCCGAGAATGGTGAGCGTCAGCGTCATGCAGCCTCCTTTGGCCGCGGCACCTTCGAGAACAGCTTGAAGAAGGTCTCGGTGGTTTGGCGCGAGAACTCCTCGAGCGAGACGCCGCGCGCTTCTGCCAGCACCTTCGCGGTCTCGACGACGTAGGCGGGCTCGTTGCGCTTGCCGCGAAACTTGCCGGGCGCCAGATACGGCGCGTCGGTCTCGACCATGATGCGGTCGGCGGGCACCTCGGCGGCGAGCGCGCGCAATGCCTCGGACTTCTTGAACGTCACGATGCCCGTGAACGAGATGTGCAGTCCGAGATCGATCGCCTTCATCGCCAGCTCACGCCCGCCGGTGTAGCAATGCAGCACGGCCTTGAAAGGTCCGCGCGCCATTTCCTCGTCGAGGATGCGGCCGCACTGCTCGTCGGCCTCCCGGGTGTGGATCACCAGCGGCAGGCCGGTGGCGCGCGCCGCCGCGATGTGCGCGCGAAAACCACGCTCCTGGGCGTCCTTAGAGCCGTGGTCGTAGAAATTGTCGAGTCCGGCCTCGCCGAGCGCGACCACCTTGGGATGGCGCGTCAGCGCGATCAGCTCCTCGGCCGGAATGCCGTCCTCCTCGTCCGCGTTGTGCGGATGGGTGCCCACCGAGCAGAAGACGTTGTCGAAACGCTCGGCGATGGCGAGCAGTTCGGGAAGCCGGCGCACCCGCGTCGAGATCGTCACCATGCGGCCGACGCCGGCGGCGGCGGCACGCGTGACGATGCCATCCAGATCCTCGGCGAAATCCGGAAAGTCCAGATGGCAATGGCTGTCGACCAGCATCACGCCGCCGTCGGCTCGATGTAGCGCGGGAACACCGCCTGGGGCGCCGGCAGCTGCGTCCCGGCCGCAATCCTGACCTCGCCGCCGAGCTGCGCGAAATTCCGTTCGTCCTCGGGGATGCCGAGGCTGTCGAGCAGCTTGGCCGACGCGGCCGGCATCACCGGCTGGGTCAGGATCGCGACCTGACGGATCACCTCGGCGGTGACATAGAGCACCGTGTGCTGGCGCGGCGGATCGGTCTTCGCCAGTGCCCAGGGCGCCTCACCCGCGAAATAGCGGTTGGCCTCGGCCACGACCGACCAGACCGCATTGAGCCATTGGTGGATCTGCTGCGTCGCCATGGCTTTCCGTGCGGCGCCGATCATCGCGTCGGCCTCCGCCAGGATCGCCTTGTCGTTGGCCGAGAACTCGCCGGGCTCCGGCAGCTGGCCTCCAAGCTGCTTTGCGATCATCGACAGCGAGCGCTGCGCGAGGTTGCCGAGGTCGTTGGCGAGATCGGCGTTGATGCGCGCGACGATCGCCTCGTGATTGTAGTTGCCGTCCTGGCCGAACGGCACCTCGCGCAGGAAGAAGTAGCGGAGCTGGTCGACGCCATACTGGTCGGCGAGATTGAACGGGTCGACGACGTTGCCGACCGATTTCGACATCTTCTCGCCCCTGTTGAACAGGAAGCCGTGCGCATAGACCCGCTTCGGCACCGGCACGCCGGCCGACATCAGGAACGCCGGCCAGTACACCGCATGGAAGCGGATGATGTCCTTGCCGATGACGTGCACGTCGGCCGGCCAGTATTTCCAGTTCGCATCGCTCTCGTCGGGAAAGCCGACGCCGGTGATGTAGTTGGTCAGCGCGTCGACCCACACATACATCACGTGCTCGTCGTCATGCGGCACCCGGACGCCCCAATCGAAAGTCGTGCGCGAGATCGACAGGTCCTTCAGCCCGCCCTTGACGAAGCTGATGATCTCGTTGCGCCGCGCGTCCGGCCCAATGAAATCGGGCTGGCTCTCATACAGCGCCAGCAGCTTCTCCTGATAGGCCGACAGGCGGAAGAAATAGCTCTTCTCCTCAACCCATTCGACCGGCGTGCCCTGCGGTCCGCGGCGGACGTTGTCCTCGCCGACGACGGTCTCGTCCTCGGCGTAATAGGCCTCGTCGCGTACCGAGTACCAACCGGCATAGCTGTCGGCATAGATGTCGCCATTCTCGCGCATGCGGTTCCAGATCGCCTGGACGGAGCGATGATGCGCGGGCTCGGTGGTGCGGATGAAGCGGTCGAACGAGACGTTCAACCGCTCGTCCATGTCGCGGAAGCGGCCGGCGTTGCGGGTCGCCAGCTCCGATGGCGTCAGCCCCTCGTTCTGCGCGGTCTGCACCATCTTCAGCCCGTGCTCGTCGGTGCCGGTCAGGAAGTACACGTCCTTGCCGTCGAGCCGCGCAAAGCGCGCGATGGCGTCGGTCGCGATCGCCTCATAGGCGTGGCCGATATGCGGGTTGCCGTTGGGATAGGCGATCGCTGTCGTGACGTAGAAGGTGTTCTTGTCGACGGGAGCTGCGGCGATCTGCGCTACGACCTCGTCGATATCGACGACCGCGGCCTCGACCTTCGGCTTGCGCGGTGCCTTCGGCTTCGCGGCGCGTGGCGGCTTCGGCGCTTCAACGATGGCCGGCGCGACCTTCTTCGGTGCAGCCGGCTGTTTCGGAGCGGCGGGCTTCTTCGCTGCCGAAGGCTTGTTCGTTGCTGCCGCGGGCTTGGCGGCCGTCTTCTTGACCGGCGGTGGTGCAGGCCTGGCCGCAGCCTTCTTCGCCGGCACCTTCACGGCCTTCTTGGCGGCGCTCTTGGTTGCTTTCGCTTTCGGCGCCTTGCTCTTGGCTTTCGCAGGCGCCGTCTTGGACGTGGCGGTCTTTTTCTTGGCGTCCTTGTCCTTCTTCGCTTTCGCCGCCTTCGCCTTGGCCGCGCTGGCCTTGCCCTTCGCGGGCGCCTTGGCGGCAGCCTTCTTCGCGGCGCTCTTGCCCGCGGGCTTGCCCTTCTTCACGGTGGTCTTGTTGGCCTTCGCCACGGCAAATTCCTCTTTGACGACGTCGGTCGACGGATTGATCCTGATGATCCCGGGATGATGGTCGGCGCGGTTACCGCGTGGCTTCGGCGAGCATCCCGAACACCGAGAAAACCAGCGGTTTTCGCTCCAGATTATAGGATTCGGTGTCGCGCGCGGCGCGGACGATCTTTTCCCATACCTCCGCCAGCCGTGCAAGGCGCGGCAGTTCCGCGTTGGGATCTGCGGCGCGCAGCCGCTCCGCCACCCAGCGCTCGATGCTGTCGAGGAAGCTCGCCAGCGCGACGCGGTCGCTGGTGCCGAGCGCATCGCCCAGGGCATGCAACTCGCCCGGGTCGATCCGGGGCAGGCTCGCGAGCAGCGCGGCGGTCCGGGTCTGCAGCTGCAGCCCATCGCCGCCCATCAGCATCAGGGTCCGCGCGACGCTGCCCTCGGAGGCCCTGGCGGCCTCGCGCAGCGCCGGATCGGCTCCGTCCATTCCGGTGGCCTCAGCCGCGGCGCTGACGACGTCGTCGGTCGACAACGCCCGCAGCGCCAGCCGGCGGCAGCGCGATTTGATGGTGGCGAGCACCCGTGCCGGCGCGTGGCTGACCAGCAGGAACAGCGACTGCTGCGGCGGCTCCTCGAGGATCTTGAGGAGCGCGTTGGCCGCGTTGGGATTGAGTTCGTCGACGGTGTCGACGATGCACACCCGCCAGCCCTCGACCGCCGCCGTCGAGCCGAAGAACGAGATCGTCTCGCGGGTCTCGTCCACGGTGATGACGGTGCGCAGCACGCCCTTGTCGTTGGCCGAGCGCTCCAAGGTGAGCAGCCCGCCATGAGCCTCGGAGGCGATCAGGCGCGCGACGTGGTCCCCCGCATCGACGTACAACGAATCGGCAGCGCGCACCTCGGCGGTGGTGGGATCGCGGTGGGCCAGCACGAAGCGCGCCATGCGGTAGGCCAAGGTGGCCTTGCCGATGCCTTGTGGGCCGCCGATCAGCCAGGCATGCGCCATCCGTCCGCTGCGGTAGGCGGAAAGCAGCGCCGCCTCGGCGTCGCGATGCCCGAACAAGGCGGTGGTTTCGCGTGGATGGCGGACCGCGATCTCCGGCTCGACCTTGCGTGCGCTCATGACGCCGCCGCCACTTCCGTGAACAGGCGCTCGCGCACGGCGTCCCAAACGAGCTGCGAGACGGTCTCCGCGCTCGCCGTCGCGTCGATCAGCACGCAGCGCCGGGGATCCTCGGCGGCGATCTTGTGAAAGGCCTCGCGCAGCCCCTTGTGGAACTTGATGTCTTCGCCTTCGAACCGGTCCGGGGTTCCGGCGCCGCGCCGCGCCCCGGCACGCTGCAGACCGATCTCGACGGGAACATCGAGGATAAGGGTCAGATCCGGCTTGAGGTCGCCGATCGTCACCCGCTGCATCGCATTGAGCACGTCCGGCGCGACCTTGCCTTGGCTGCCCTGGTAGGCCCGGGTCGAATCGAAGAAGCGATCGCACAGCACCCAGCTGCCCTGGTTCAGGGCCGGCAGAATCACGTTGCGGACATGGTCGTCGCGAGCGGCGGCAAACAGCAGCGTCTCGGCCTCCGGGCCCAGCAGCCTGCCCATGCCCGACAGCACGAGGTGGCGCATGATCTCCGCGCCCGGTGAGCCCCCGGGCTCGCGGGTCAGGACCAGGCGCACACCCTCATTCTGCAGATGGTCCGCCAGCATCTTGATCTGCGTCGATTTTCCGGCGCCCTCGCCGCCCTCGAAGGTGACGAATCGGCCGCGGCCAGGACCACGTTTCAAAGCTGCTTCCGCCATGTCTCTAGAGCTTCTCGGCCCCGGCGCGGAACATCCCGATCACGAGCTCGCTGACCCCATCGATCGCACGCCGCATCGTGGACCCCTTGCCCACCGCTTCCGCAGCATAGACAGGGGCCTCCATGGCGATATTGGGGCCGCGCCAAACCCTGACAACCCCGACCTTCTGCCGGGGCTCGACGGGAGCCCTGACCGGGCCACTGTAGACGATGCGGGCGATCAGCTTGTCGCCGCCGTTCTTCTGCACCATGACCTTGACCGGCACCGGGCTCGACAGCTTGACCGAGCGGCTCTCGCCGCCGAACACCTTGGCGTAGCCGATCGGCTGCTCCGCGGCGAACAGGGTGCGGGTCTCGAAATTGCGGAAGCCCCATTCCAGCATCTTCTTGGCCTCGGTGGCGCGGTCCTCGGAATCCTCCAGGCCATTGACGACCACGATCAGCCGCGTGCCGTTCTGCACGGCCGAGCCGACCATGCCGTAGCCGCCTTCCTTGGTGTAGCCGGTCTTGAGGCCGTCGGCGCCCTCCATCGCGTTCAGCAGCGGGTTGCGGTTCTGCTGCCGGATCTTGTTCCAGGTGAACTCCTTCTCGCCGAAGATCTTATAGAACTCCGGGAAATCCAGGATGATGTGCCGGGCGAGCATGGCAAGCTCACGAACCGTCATCTTGTTGCCGGGATCCGGCAGCCCGTTGGAATTGGCGAAGGTCGATTTGGTGAGGCCGAGCTCGCGCGCCCGCTTGGTCATGTAGTCGGCGGCGAAGATCTTCTCGTTGCCGGCCATGCCCTCGGCGAGCGCGATGCAGGCGTCGTTGCCGCTCTGGATGATGGCGCCGTGCAGGAGGTCGCTCACCGACACCTTGCTGTTGAGCGCGGCGAACATCGTCGAGGTGCCGGAGGGCGCTCCGCCCCGGCGCCAGGCATTCTCGCTGATGCGGTATTCGTCATTGAGCTTGATCGTGCCCTCCTTGACGGCGTTGAACACCACCTCGGCGGTCATCAGCTTCATCATGCTGGAGGGTGCGCGCAGCTCGTCCGCGTTCTTCTCGAACAGAACGCTGCCGCTGTTGGCCTCGATCAGGATCGCGGTCGGCGCATCGCCGTCGAAGCCGCCATCCTCCTTGCGCGCGCCCTGGACGCTCTGGTTGGCAGCGAAAAGCACACCGCTCCAGCCGACGGCAACCGCCACGGCCAAGGCGATGAGCGCACGCGTCGTCCGTCCGGACGTGAAACCGGCGCGACGCAGCGGTAAGGTCATGAAATCCATCGGCTAAGCTCTGGAGCGCACTGGGAATCTAGCAGCTGCGGGGGGCGCAAACAACTCGGCAATCCCGCGGATCAGACCGCTCTCCCGTGGATTTGCACGGCCTTTCGCGCGGTGCGATACGTCCTGGGCCGGCAATCAAAAGTCGAGCAATCAAGGAGGAAACGGTGTCATCGACGCGGATCATCAAGGCCAACGGAATCGAGCTGTTCGTGCGCGAACAGGGCGAAGGCCCGCTTGTCGTGCTGTGCCACGGCTGGCCCGAACTGTCGTATTCGTGGCGGCACCAGATCCCTGCCCTTGCCGCTGCGGGCTATCGGGTCGTGGCGCCCGACATGCGTGGGTTCGGCCGCTCGCAGGCGCCTGACCACATCGGCGCCTACACCATCTTCGACACGGTCGGAGACGTGGTCGGACTGGTCGGGGCGCTCGGCGAGCGCCAGGCCGTCATCATCGGCCACGACTGGGGCGCGCCGGTCGCCTGGCATGCGGCGCTGTTCCGACCGGACCTGTTCAGGGCCGTTGCCGGACTGAGCGTGCCGCCGCCGTTCCGCGGCCGCAGCCGGCCGCTCGAGACGCTCCGCGCCGGCGGCATCGAGAATTTCTACTAGCAGTATTTTCAAACGCCCGGCGCGGCCGAGGCCGAGCTCGAGCGCGACGTGGCGCTGACGATGCGCACGATGCTGGCGCGCGGCTTCTCCGATCCGCAGTCGCTGTTCGTCGCACCGGACAAAGGCTTTCTCGGCGACGTGACGCCGGATCTCGCTCTGCCGGCGTGGCTGAGCGAGGCCGACCTCGCAGAGTTCGTCGCGGCCTATCGCGCCTCCGGCTTTCGCGGCGGCCTGAACTGGTACCGCAACATCGATCGCAACTGGGAGCTCACCGCGCCGTGGCAGGACGCGCAGATCCGCCAGCCGTCGCTGTTCATCGCCGGCAGCGAGGACGCGGTCGTGACCGGGATCATCGGTGCCAAGCGCGTTCAGGAGATGACGCGCGTGCTGCCGGATCTCCGGCGCAAGCTGATCATCGACGGCGCCGGGCACTGGATCCAGCAGGAATGCGCTGCCGAGGTGAATGCGGCGCTGATTGCGTTCCTGCGCGAGGTGGCTCCTGCTCGCTAGCACGCGAGCGACCGCTCCATCGTGCGATGCGACGCCGTCGCCTCGTCCGCGACGTCGCGGAAGCCAAGCCGGACGTAGAACCTTATCGCGTCCTCATTCGTCGTCGCGACCGCGAGCGAGAGCACCTCGGCGCCCTGCTCCCGTGCCGCCGTGGCGATCGCCTGCATGATCTCGCGTCCGACACCCGCGTTGCGCGCGCCCGGCAGCAGTGCGAGATCGACCACGTGCCATCTCTGCGCCGCGCGGTCGAGCAGCAGCCGCCCGACCGGCACGGCATCGCGGAGGATAACAAGCGATTGCGCCGCGGGACATTGCGCCGCATGGCCCGCGAGCTGTGCGCGAAATTGCTGCGCCAGCACGAGGTCGAGCATCGCAGGCGGCAAGCCGGCTGCGGCAAGTTGCACGCCTTTGACGGATTTGAACAGATTGTGCAGGAACGGCTCGTCGGCGGCCTCGGCAAGCCGCAGCCGCAATCGGGCGTCGCGTGAGACTATCTCGGATTCGATCGTCGTCACGCCGACCGAGCTCACCGGTCAGGAGTTGTTGAACGACGGGTAGATGCCGGCATAGGCGATGCACCAGATCAGCGCCTGGGTCGGCTGCGTGTTGTCATGGGGAATGCCCTGCCCGGTCAACGTCATGGCGTTCGGTGCGAGCGTGGTGGTGCTCGGCAGCGGCACGAAACCATTGAAGATGGGATCGATGGCGGCCATGGTCCCGGCCGTTCCCGGACCAGGCGCCGCATTTGCGGCCGTCTTGCTCCCCAACTGCAGACCGTGGGTGTGCGCCGCCATCTCACTGGTGATCAGGCCGACCGTGCTGCTCCCGATCGATTCGCCGATCACGCGTGGCTGAAGGCCCGGACCGTCGCCTTGACTGTTGGTGATGCAGCCGCTGAGGTTGGGCAGTTGAAAATTGCTGGTCCCATTGCCGCCGAAGGCGGTGCCGATCAACGCGAACAGTGGCGTGAATCGCTGGATCGGCACCAACTGGCCGAAGCATGGCAGCCAAGCCTGGTTGAAGCCCTGAGCAGCAAAGGTAAACGGGAAGGCCTGGATTTCGCCGATATACGGGTCCGACACGTGGTCTCTCCTTAAATCCAGTGAAGCGTGAAATCTGCCGACGCGCGTAGGACGAGGCGCGATCAGCCCGATGACGGAAAGATGCCGGCGAAGCAGATGCAGTAGTTGCCCACGACCGTTGGCATGATGTTGTTGTGCGGCAAACTGTTGCCTGCAAGCGCGACGCCGGCCGCCATCGTCTCATACGGCGCGGCGTCTGCTGCCGGCGCGTACAGATTTCCCGCTGACGCCGTCGCCAGGTGAACGGTCGCACCCGGCGTCTGCGTTTCCGCCGTGACGGTCGACGACATCAGCGCGTGGCTATGCGCGGGCATCTCGTTCTCGATCAGGACGTGTCCGTCCTCTCCGGCGATTTCGCCGAGCACATAGAGCGGCAGAGCCGGTCCCTGCCCCTGGCCAATCGGCACCCGGCCGCGCAGATCGGGCGCATTGAAGGTCTGCACGCCATCGCCGCCATAGGTGGTGCCGATGATGGCATAGAGCGTATCGTATTGTGCGATCGCCAGGCTTTGTCCATTGCAGGCCAGCCAGCCATCCGGCACCCGTGGAAACCCGAACAGCCGGATTTCGCCGATAAAGGGGTCTGACATCGCCGAAGTCCCTTTCAAGTATCGATTGCAAATCAATATCGGGAACGTGTCGCCTCTCACGAAGCGCAGTTCGGAAAAGCTCAATCATGGAAGCGGTTTGCTGGAGCTGAACGCTTCGCGATCGAAGTCTCAGTCGCGAGACGGAAAGACGCCGTTGAGCGCAATCATGTAGTTGATGACCAGGTACGGCTGCAGGTTGTTATGAGCTTGATTGCTGCCTTCATTGAGGACATTCGTGCCCGGCGCCAGCGGCACCTCGCCGCTGCCTGCGGTCACGAAAATAGACTTTGGGCCGGCCGGCGGAATCGTGTTGGTGCCGAACAGATTGTTGGTCGCCGAAGCGCCTCGTCCGGCTCCCTGCGCTGTCGATGCCAAAACGATGTGGTTATGGCTTGGAAGCTGCTGTGCGTTCAGGGTCACCGAAACCGTGCCGCTGGTCATGCCGGCAGGAAAGGTGCCGCTGCCGCCGGTGGACCCGAGAATTGCGCGGCCGCGCAAGTCGGGGAGCCCGAAGGTCCTGACGCCGTCACCACCGTAGTACGTCCCGAGCAATGAAAACAGCGCCTGATTGGTCTGGATTGCCAGGAGCGCGCCGTTGCACAGCGCCCACCCTCTCGGCACCGTCGTGCCGGCAAAGGGCATGATCTGACCCAGGATGGGCTGTAGCGGCATGCTCCCCCCTCTTGCAGCAGGCGATGGATCGCCTTGTCATTGAAGCGCGGAATATCGACGCGCGGTGGATAAGAAAAACGCAGTGCGTCACGATGCATATGCTCGCAAAGATTGTTAGTGGGCGGAACCGGCGCCGTCAAGCCCGCACGCGCAGTCATCGAGAGCAACAACTTCTGGCAGTGTCGCTCGCAGCGAGCGGCGCTGAGTCGGCTGCCACGCAAGATGTGCTGCCGCGGGAGGGCGCGGCGGGCCCAGGCGGTTCCACCACACACTGCCCTGTTGCTGAGCTGCAACTGACGGTCGCAAAGTGCTCGCAATGGCTGGGTTTTGCCGGGAACAATCGTCTGCCTGCTTGCTCGCCGCGCACCGTCACGGCCTAATGCACGCAAACGACCTAATACACACGATAACAGTCGAATTTTTTATCAAAGAATTTGCAGCGGCATCGTCCAGCTCGAGGACGGGCCGCGAGGGGGCGTTGTGAATCTCACTGCCGGGATCTGGATGGTGGTCCGTGCCATGGGGTACGCATTCGCCCACGCTTTCGGCTTCTCGCTCGACAGACCGCCGGCACGCCCGTCCTCCCATGCGACAGCCTCTGCCTCCCGGCCCGGCAAAGCCGGCGCGCGGCGCTACGCCGTCGTCTCGGCAGTGGTCTCGGCAGTCGTGGGCCTCGTATCCTTTGCTGCAAGTGACGCCTGGGCTGCCAATTGCACGGCAGTGTCCGCATTGACGGTGTCGACGAGCATTCAGCTGAACTCGCAGATCACATTCAGCGTCAATGGCGCCACCGGTCCCGGCGCGACGCTCGTGCCGAAAACGGGCACACAATACAATCGAATCGCCAACAGCGGCCTGTACAATGCGTGCGGAACTGACACAAATACTGGTTTCCCGATTACAGGGGCCGGATCCGACACGTCCGCATCGATCGCTGGTTCGAATGGGGGCGTCTACACGATCACGCCGATAGAGACGATTGATCCCAATAACGGCAATGCCTACTACGTAACTTATAATCTGACGATGACGACGGCGCCGCCGACGACCTCCGACACGATCATTCTGAACTATTCGTCGACGACTGATGTTGGCACTGGCACGTTCGGCACCACCGATAGTGGCCTGACCATCTCGCTCTCGAACGTCACGCCCAGCCTCTCCGTCACCGCATTGTCACCGAGTTCCGGCCCGACCGCGGGCGGCAACTCGGTCGTCATCACCGGCACTGGATTCACGGGGACCACCGGCGCCGGCGGCGTGAAGTTCGGTTCGAACAATGCGACGAGCTACGTGGTCAACTCCAACACCCAGATCACGGCGGTCGCGCCGGCCGGGTCGGCGGGCACCGTCAATGTGACGGTCACCAATGGCGCGCCATCCCAGGCGGCGGCGGCGAATCAATACACCTATGTGGCCGCGCCCACGGTATCGTCGATCGCGCCGACATCGGGCCCCGGCTCCGGCGGTACATCTGTCGTCATCACCGGCACCGGCTTCAGCGGCGCGACCGCGGTGAATTTCGGCGCCACGTCTGCGACCGGATTCACGGTCAACTCTGCCACCCAGATCACCGCGACGTCGCCGGCCGGGACCGGCACCGTCGATGTTACCGTCACCACTGTGGGCGGAACATCGGCCACGTCTGCCGCCGATCAATTCACCTACATTCCCGCACCGACCGTGACCTCGATCTCGCCGACCTCGGGTCCCGGCGCCGGCGGCACCACGGTGACCATCACCGGCACCAACTTCAGCGGCGCCACCGCGGTCAATTTCGGCGCCACGCCGGCGACCGGCTTCACGGTCGACTCGGCGACCTCGATCACCGCGACTTCGCCAGCGGGAACGGGCACAGTCGACGTCCGCATCACGACAGCCGGTGGCACCTCGGCCACCTCGGCTGCCGACCAGTTCACCTACATCCCCGCACCGACCGTCACCTCGATCTCGCCGACCTCGGGGCCGGTGGCCGGCGGCACGACGGTCACCATCACCGGCACCGGCTTCAGCGGCGCCACCGCGGTCAATTTCGGCGCCACGCCTGCGACCGGCTTCACGGTCAATTCGGCCACCTCGATCACCGCGACCTCGCCCGCTGGGACCGGTACGGTCGATGTCCGGGTGACGATTCCGATAGGCGGCCCCTCGGCCACATCGGCATCGGATCAATTCACCTATGCCGCCGTGCCGACCGTGACGTCGATCTCGCCGACCGCAGGTCCGACAACCGGTGGCACGTCAGTCACAATCACCGGCACCGGCTTCAGCGGGGCGACGGCGGTCAATTTCGGCGCGACGCTTGCCACCGGCTTCACGGTCAACTCGGCCACCCAGATCACCGCAACCTCACCGGCCGGCACCGGCACGGTCGACGTGACCGTCACGACCGCCGGTGGAACGTCGGCAACCAGTGCCGCTGACCAGTTCACCTATGTCGCAGCACCGACCGTGACCTCGATCTCGCCGACATCGGGCCCTGGTGCAGGCGGCACCTCGGTGACGATCACCGGCACTGGCCTCAGCGGCGCAACGGCAGTGAATTTCGGCGCCACGCCGGCGACCGGCTTCACAGTCAACTCGGCGACCTCGATCACCGCGACCTCGCCGGCCGGCACCGGCACCGTCGACGTGCGCGTCACCACCGCGGGCGGCACCTCGGCGACCTCTGCGGCCGACCAGTTCACCTACATCCCCGCACCGACCGTCACCTCGATCTCGCCGACGTCAGGTCCGGCGGCTGGCGGCACCACGGTGACCGTCACAGGCACGAACTTCACCGGCGCCACCGCTGTCAATTTCGGCGCGACGCCTGCGACCGGCTTCACCGTCAACTCGGCCACCTCGATCACCGCGACCTCGCCGGCCGGCACCGGCACCGTCGACATCAGGGTCACCACTGCAGGCGGGACCTCGGCGACTTCGGCGGCCGACCAGTTCACCTATATCGGCCCGCCGACCGTGACCTCGCTTTCGCCGACATCCGGGCCTGTCGCCGGCGGCACCTCGGTGACCATCACCGGCACCAGTTTCACAGGGGCGACCGCGGTCAATTTCGGCGCCACACCGGCGACCGGCTTCACGGTCAATTCGGCCACCTCGATCACGGCGACCTCACCGGCGGGGACCGGCACCGTCGACGTCCGCGTGACCACCCCGAGCGGCACCTCGGCGACGTCGGCCGCCGATCAGTTCACCTACTCGCCGGTACCGACCGTGACGTCGATCGCGCCGACTGCCGGGCCGTTGGCGGGGGGCACGTCGGTGACCATTACGGGCACCGGCTTCACCGGCACCACAGCGGTGAATTTCGGTGCGACGCCGGCGACCGGCTTTACGGTCAACTCCGCCACCTCGATCACCGCGACCGCGCCCGCCGGCACCGGCACCGTCGACGTCAGGGTGACCACCGCGGGCGGCACTTCGGCCACCTCTGCGGCCGATCAATTCACTTATACGACAGCTCCGACCGTCACCTCGGTCGCACCAACCTCCGGACCTGGGATCGGCGGCACCTCGGTCACCATCACCGGCACCGGCTTCACGGGGGCGACCGCGGTGAATTTCGGCGCCACCGCCGCGACCGGCTTCACGGTCAACTCGGCCACCTCGATCACCGCGACATCGCCAGCGGGGACCGGTACGGTCGACGTCAGGGTCACCACCGCCGGCGGCACCTCGCCGACCTCGGCGGCTGACCAGTTCACCTATATCGGCGCGCCCACCGTGACATCGATCTCGCCGACGTCAGGCCCCGCGGCCGGCGGCGCCACGGTCACCATCACCGGCACCGGCCTCGCCGGCACCACCGGTGCGGGAGGCGTGAAGTTCGGCGCCGTCAATGCGGCGAGCTACACCGTCAATTCCGCGACCTCGATTACGGCCACCTCGCCCCCCGGCACCGGGGCGGTCGATGTGACCGTGACCAACAACGGGCAGACGTCCGCGACCTCAGTCGCGGACCGGTTCACCTATTTGTCGGCGACGACGCAGACAACCCTGAGCTCGTCGCAGAACCCGAGCCAGGGCGGTCAACCCGTGACGTTCACGGCAACGGTCACCGGGTCGGGTGGAACGCCGACGGGCACGGTCACGTTCAGCGACAACGGCACACCGATCGGAACAGCGACGCTGAGCGGCGGCGTTGCGGCCTTCACCACATCCGCGCTGGCGGTCGGCAGCCACACCATCATCGCAAGCTATACCGGCAGCCCAACCTTTGCGGCGAGCACCTCACCCGGCCTTGCGCAGACCGTGAACGTTCCGCTCGACAGCGTCAGGCTTCGCGCGTTGCAGCTCAACGTCACCAAGATGGTGGCGCAGAACTCAGGCCAGGCCATTTCCGGGGCGATCGACGATGCCATCGCTGATGGCTTCAACGATGGCGGCGCGTTCGTGACGCCCAGCAACGGCCGCATGCGCTTCAATTTCTCGGCTGACCCGCGGGACCAGGACGACGCCGCGGCGGTCCCGAGCTCGGCCAATTCGGGCAGCAGCGCCTTTACAGACCGTGGCGGAAACCCCGGCCCGGGCGGCAGATCCGCCCGTGGCCGGTCGCGCATCGACAATGCCTTCGCAGCGATCGACCAGCAGACGCCGGAGAAGGCGTTGCCAAAATGGCACGAGGACAAGCAGTGGCTGCTCTGGGCCGATGTGCGTGGCACCAACATCGACCGTTGGAGCACGACCAGCGCGTTCGGTGTCACTCAGGCAAGCCAAACCTCGCTCTACGGCCAGCAGCTCAACGCGCTGATGGGGTTGACCTACAAGGCGACGCCGAATGTCCTGATCGGCGTGCTCGGCGGGTATGAGACCTTCAGCTATACCGAGCAGGATATCAACGGGAAGCTCAAGGGAGACGGCTGGACGGTTGGCGCCTATCTCGGCTGGAAGATCTTGCCGACACTCCGCTACGATGCGACGGTCGCCTATTCCGGCATTGGCTATAACGGCACGGCCGGGACGGCGCAGGGCAATTTCAACGGCGAGCGCTGGATGGCGTCGACGGGACTGACGGGCATGTACAAGGCCTATGGCTTCCTGCTCGAGCCCTCGGCCAAGGTCTACGCGCTGTGGGAGCACCAGAATGCGTATACCGATTCGCTCGGCACCCGGCAGGGCACCAATGACTTCGCCAGCGGCCGCGCCTCCGGTGGCCTGAGAGCCGCCTACCCGGTGGCCTGGTTCGACAGCGGCATCGTGCTGACGCCGTTCGTCGGTATGTATGGCGACTATTACTTCAACAAGGAGGATGCCAACACGCTCGCCAACGGCGGCACCGGTCTGGCCTCGACCCCGCTGCTGCAGGGCTGGTCGGCGCGCGCCACGGGCGGTCTCGGCATCAGGACTCAGGGCGGCGCCAGCGTCGGGCTCGGCGCCGAGTTGGGCGGCATCGGCAGCACCACCCGCGTCTGGACCTACTCGGCGAGAGCGCGCGTGCCGTTCTCGGCCCAATAAAGCTTTGCTGATCGCCGGAATCAAAACCGCCCCGGCATGGGGCGGTTCACGTGAACAAGCCGTGCTTGGCGGAGTTCAGTACAGGCCGCGGCCGCTCATGATGTCGCGCGCCTCGTTGGCGCCGTCGTTCGGCTCTGCCCTGCCCTGCGAGACGTAGCGGCCGTCCTGGTCGTAGGACACAGCGCGCGGGTTCTCGAGGTTGCGGCCCCGCGTCCTGCTGGACGCCGACATTTCCGAGGTCGCGCCGATCGAGGCGAGATCAGCCGAGCCGTTGCCGAGCGTATAGGGGCGCCCTTCGGGCAGCGGGATCTCGCCGCGAATCGGACGGCCTGTGCCCATCTCGGGCACGAACGGCCTGGCCGAGGCGACGCGCACCAGGGACGGTGCCGGCGCCGGGATGCCCGTGCGCAAGGTCGCCATCAACTGGACGTCGTCTGAGCCCTCCAGCGGGGCGCGGCCGACATATTCGACCCGCACCTTGGCGATGCCGTTGCCCTTGAACTCGAGCAGATCGGCCGCCTTGTTGGAGACGTCGATCAGCCGGTTGCCGTGGTATGGCCCGCGATCATTGATGCGGACGATGAGCGATTTGCCGTTGGCGAGATTGGTGACGCGGGCGTAGCTCGGCAGCGGCAATGTCGGATGGGCGGCCGTCAGCGACGTCATGTCGAAGACCTCGCCATTGGCGGTCAGCCGGCCGTGAAAATCATCGCCATACCAGGAGGCCATGCCCTCGGCGCGATAGTTCGTATCCTCCTCGGGAACATAGGTCTTGCCGGCCACGGTGTAGGGCTTGCCGATGCGGTAGACGCCGCCGCCCTTCGGCACCGGCTCGCCGAAGCCGACGACGCGCGGGCTCGACGACACGCCGTATTTCGGATCGACCTTGCTGGCGAACTTGTTGGACGAGGCGCAGTTCGCGACCATCAGGCAGGCGAGGACGGCGACGGCACTGCGCACCGCTCTCTCGACCGGATCTGTTTGACCAATCCCCATCGACCCCAATTACCAATGTGCCGGTCGCAGCCGGGCCATCCCATCAGCCCCGCGCGCCGCGCGCTTGTCCCCGCGAGTCGCGTCCCCCGCAACTCAACGCACAAGGATAACGCAACCCGAACACGGCGGAAATGGGGTAGGCCCCGCCGTGGTTAACCGGAGCTTTCCGGCGGTTGTGACGAGGACGATAGCCGCCTAAGCGTGCGCTCCGCTCCGCCTCCTCGTTGCGAGTGCACCTTTTTGGACACATATGTTGCGTGAAATCCTCACTTGAGAGTGTTCTCATTTCCCGGGACCTGAATCATTTTGACTGTGCAGGGCTGCACGTCGTTTGCTTCACGTGGGGCGCAACAGGGTGTGTTCGCTATGATCGAAGCAATGACGGCAGTGATGGGCTTGGTTGGCGCCGGGATCTTCCTTGCTCATGCGTTTGAAGGGGTCCGCTCGCGGGCCTGATTCCGGACGGATCGGACAGCCGACGTCATGGTCGGCTCTCGTCCGCTTCAATGATTTCGTCCGCTTCAAGAACGACACTTCAGGAGCATCCCTGAAGCCGGCAGTTTCGACCAACAGATCTTTCAGACCGCTCTTCGTCCGGTCCTCCGCTTCTTCCGATCGACGTGAGGTCGGACCGGCAGCCCAGCTGTAGAAGGTGGCCCATGCGATACCCATACCTACGACGTCAAGACGTTGGACGTCCGGACTTGCTTTCGAGCAGCTTTCTCGCCCTGACAGCGCTGAGCACGGCAGTGTTGTGCTCGGGCCTGATGGTTTTCGCACTCCGCTAAGCCGCGGGCTTTGAGCTGATGCCGTTCGGGCAGGCGTGAATGCGCCGTTGACGAGCCGCAAGCCAGCACCCTAAACAAGGATCGCGTCGCTACCGCGCTGTCATGGCGCGGGTATCGCTGTTCCGGAGACGACACCGGATGGAAGGGTGGCCGAGTGGTTTAAGGCACCGGTCTTGAAAACCGGCGTGCCCGCAAGGGTACCGTGGGTTCGAATCCCACCCCTTCCGCCATTTGAATTAGGTAACCTCCTGAAATAACTACAGTTATTGGATCAAGCGCGAGGTGTGCCCTATCGCGTGCCCTAGCTGCGTGGTTTGGTTCGCTCCGCGCCGAGTCCGATCTCGATTAGACGACGTATTGCGTCCGACACGTTGGGAATCGGACGTTGTTCAGCGCGCCACCTCTCGATTTCCTCAAGCATGGCGACGCTAAAACCAACCATTTTCTTGACCGGGTAGACCTCGGGACGGGGCATTTTTACTCCACTAAAATATCGTATATGCGATATATGCATTATTGACTAACGCATATATCGCATATACGATATTTAAGTGAACAGGGCAAGCACCCTGCACCGAACCGGAGCAACGCACATGGCCAGCCGCACCGCCTGCAAGTCTCTCGCCCGCTTTCAGATCACGTCCCCCGAGTTGCCCGGCCCCGGCGTCATCTTCTTTTCCCTCGCTGATCTCCGGGACAGCTGTTCCGATGCCCTGACCGAGCGCCGCGCGATCGATGAATACAGGGTCGACGGTATCGAGGAAGCGCTGTGGGAGACGTTGCGCGGGCTCGGCTGGGATTACGCCGACATCGCCGCCGTAGCGCGCGGCGCCGAACTGCGGACAGCCTACGGAATGCCGGTATGACCGCGCGCCCCGACCCGATCGCCTATGCGCCTCGTGGCATGTCCCGCGAGGAATCGGCCCGGTATATCGGCGTCGGCAGCACCAAGTTCGACGAGATGGTCGCCGACGGCCGCATGCCGCGACCCAAGCGTATCGACGGCCGTGTGGTGTGGGACCGCCTCAAGCTGGACATGGCGTTCTCGGATCTGCCCGACGACACGAGGGTGAATCCGCTGGACCGCATGCTTTCATCGTGACTGCTCGGCCTTCTTCTCGCGATACCTCTTACGCGCTCGCACTCTGCGACGCTCTCGTATTTCTTCGCGGTAGGCATCCGTGGTGCGGGCGCGTTCTTCATCGCGAAGCCGCCTCTTTTCGACGCGCTTGCTGCGCGCGTTTTCCAATGCTTGATCAAGCGCCATGTTCGACAGCTCCATGGCCGTGAGACCGAGCGAGTTGGGCACAGCAGGCGTCGTCCGCGGCGCCCTCTGCTCTGGCGAAACGCGGGTCTGCTCGAGCATCGCGCGGACGCCGGCCAGTGACGCCAGATAGGACTTGCCAGGTCGGTAGACCGTCAGCTTTCCCTCTCGCGCCAGGCGCCGCAGTGTCTCGCCTGTCACGCCACCGTCGGGGAACGCCAGCCGCGCAAGCTCGGGAAGCGGTCGCAAGGTCTCGTCTGTCCAGTCGGGAGAATCGGCCATGCACCGACCATAGTCGAGCTGCGGAGAGCGCGCTTAACGTTGACACTCCGCGTTTACTTGCTGCGCCGCCACTCAATCGCAACGATTTGTTAACTATATGAGCGCGTGCTATTGGAGCATCCCCGAGGGCCGCTCCATGCTGCTGCGAAACGTCGTTTGCTCGATCGCCCTGCTCGTCATCGTATGGGGCTATTCCGAAGGGCTCGCGGTCCTTCGGCACGTCATGAGCTTCGGCGGCTATATGACCTTCTGCGCCGTCGGCGTCGCGCTCATGGTCACTGCGGCTTTCGCCTTCGACTGGCATCAAGCGCGTAGCCGTTCGCAGCGATAGCCGAGAGCAGCGCCGAGGCGTCACCGACCCTTTTCCCAGCCTCAGCATTGCCCTGCCGCCGCTCGATCGCATCCGTGATCGCCAAGAGACGCGCATCTCGCCCCGCACCCTGCTCCGTCAGCGCCCGCGCCACCTCGCCGTAATGACGCGTCGGGTCCGATCGCGTCAGGGCATTGACGATGCTCTGCACGCCCATCTTGGCCACTGTGCTGGCCATGCCGGTTGCGGTCGCGTTCGGGTTGATCAGCGGCGTATCGGTCGACGGCTCCGGTTTCATTTCCTTGCGCGCGGCGTTGCGCAGATCGGTCTGAGATCCGCCGACGACCTTGGTGTGAGTGTCGCGGAACACGGTGTTGCGGTCGACCGAACGGGCCAGCTCGTCGGCAGCATCCTGCCCATGCACCGTGCCTAGCTTGGCCGTATTCCAGCCGCCTTCGCCCTGCAATTCGCGCTTGAGCTCGACTAGGTCATTCGCCTGTGTGCCGAGGATGCGTTCAACCTCGCCGCGCGATCCCTTAGCCAGGGCGATTTTCTCGCCGTGTGATAGCGGATCGAACTCCATTGCGAAGCGCTCGGGTGACGGCGTGGTCTTGCCGGCGCCGAGATACTGCGTCCCCGCCTGCACCGCATCCATGCGTTTCGCGAGCGCCGCCGATTGACTGTTCGCCTCGGCATAGCCGGGTACCTGCTTCTCGAGCGCATCGTTGATCGCAAAGCGCATCTGTTTCAGTGCGCCCTGCTGTCTGGACAGCGCACCAGCCGGCACGCCGAGCCCCGGCGCGTCGTACTGGATCACGTTGTCCAGCTCTTGCTTGACCTTGTGCAACACGCTGGCGTCGTCGTGACTCATCGGGACGTCTTTCCAGCGTTCATTCCCGAGCTTGTCGTATTGCGGATACCCCTCCGCGTCGAGCACCCGCTGCTTTTCCTTTCGGGTCAGCATCTCCTGCAGTTTCGTGAGCGCCTTGTGTTCCATGCCGCCGGCCGGGGTCTGCGCGATGCGGTCCTCCAGCTCCGTCATGATCGGCGCAATCTTGACCGACGGCGCATTGTCCAGGGCGGCCGGATACGCAACCGCGTCCTTCTCCTCGCGGATGCGCCGAATATTGGCGCTCGCCAACTGCGGATCCTCCGCCGGCCCGAGCGCCCGGTTCACGTCCGACTGAATTCGAGCATTCGTGCCCTTGTCGCGGGTCGTCAGCGCGTTCATTGCGACCGAGCGCCCTTCGTCTGAATTCAGCGCCGCACCCTGCAGTTTGCCGAGCAGAGCCGGCCCGGCGTCGCCGAGCATCGCATCCGGTCCAAGCTCGTCGAGACGCGCCCGCACCGCAGCCGGACCATCCGCCGCCACGCCCTTGATGACGTGGCTGGACGCACCGCGGGACATACCCTCGACGCGCCCGCGCATCGCATTCATGACCTTGCCGTATGCCGCGCCGACGGCTGCCGACGTGCCGGGAATCGCACCGCCAATCAGAGCGCCCGTGCCGAGCCCGAACAAGGTGTCCTTCGCCGTCTGGCCTGGATCGGTCCAGTCTTTCGAGCCCGCCGCGCCCTGGACCGCACCGAACCCCGCGCCGGTACCCGCGCCGAGCAGGGTCTTTGTGCCGAGGCTTGCGCCGCGCGCAGCAGCGCCGAGCGCACCGAGCGGCAACGCGACTCCGCCGACCAGGTTCGCGCCCGTGGAGATGACCGGATGCTCCGCGGCGAATTCGTCAGTTCGTTTCCGCTCGCGTTCCAGGTTCGCGGCGTAGTCATTGCCGACACCTTGGCCAGTGACCAGTTCGGAGACGCCGTGCGGCTGCGCACCAACGCCCGTCGCGGCGCTCATGCCTGCGGCGAACCGGTCGGCCAAGCCGAATGTCATGCCATTGGCCAGGGCGCGGACGACGTTGTCCACGGCCTTCATGTAGCCGCCGTCTTCCTTCGGAGCGGCGGATTTGGCCGGATAGGCTTTCGCCATCACGCTCTTGATCGTGTCATCGCTCGTCCCCACTGGAAACTCTGCGATCGAACCGTCAGGTGCGCCGATGTGGATTGGATCGCCGCCTCCCGGCCCGTTCAACTGCCGCAGCAACTCCGGATCTGTGACGGCGCCCTTCGGCTCCGGAGCATTCAAGATAGTCAGCAGAGCGGGATCTTTGATGGGCGTTGCCATTGTATTGTTTCCTTGCGGTGCAGTGCAACTAATTAGTACGAAATGTCAACGTTTAGCGCGACCGTTGATCAGCTACTTAAAACCCACTATCTCAGGTGATACATTGCAGATGGTGGTCAAAAGTGCGCATTTTGCTTTTGAGTTGTTTGATAGTCGCAGGTGCTTTGCTCGTGGTGAGATATCAGGCCGCATGTCCAGTGAACTCATTTGCAATTGGCACGGTCGTTGTCCTCGCTGGATGTAGCCGCAACTAAAGGATCTGACCGCCCGATGACAGCGAACCGGACGCGTTGCCAGGGATTGCAGTTGACGGAGTTCCGGCATCGGTGCGCACCGTCGATTGATCTCGAATGAAGTAGCGAGCCCCGGTTACGTTGCCGGTGTTAACATAGCTAACGCTACTGAGTTGAACAAACGACATGCCGAGCGCCGCAACGGTCTGCTGCGAATACGGAGACGACGCAATCCACGTCACGGTTCTGGTGTTGAGGTTCACGCCTCCGCGATCATTCGCAAAAATAAAGTAAGAAGCGCCGCCGGAAATAACTATGTTGCCGTCCGCCGCAATGGAGCCGCGATTATCAACGCTGATTTGAGCGTCTGTGCACGTTCCAAAATAGACGCCGCCCATTAGCCGAATGTTCGCACCGTCCGATGCCTGAATTCCGATATTGGCCGTGGGAGTTGCCGCGCCAGCCTGCCCAACCTGCAAATCCTGCAATTCGACGTTCACCGAGCCGTAGCAGCCAACAGCCGCGCCCGTGGCGTCAGAAATGACAGTCTTTGTCGGGTCTGAGTTGTTGCCCTTGATCAGGATGGTACATCGACCTTCATTGCCAACGGGCGTAAAGGCTATGTGCGCCAGGCTGTAGGCGTTCGCGTTGGCGACGCCCGCCGTCGCATTGTCGGCAAGCTGGACCGTTACCAGGGCCGTCGGATAGGTCGAGATGCCGCTAAGATCAAATTCGTCTTTGATGATCTGGCGAATCCCGCGATTCATGGTCTTGACGGCCCCCCCTGCGCCGGTCGAAAGGCCGTCGTTCGTTTCCAGGCCGTTGATTGCGTCGATGTTGACTACTACATTGTTTGGAGCTTTCCAGCGCGTCCGGCCGTACATTCGCCAAACGTTGTTCTGATTTTCGATCGTCACTGACTGCCGCGGCCAAAGCATCGTCTCGATGCCGATCTGCCAATCGGTTTTGATGCCGGTGCCTCCGATGGCGTCCACCGTGAGCGTCAGCGTCGTACCGCTGTAGGACGCAACAAGGCCGCTCATCCAATTGGTGTTGCCGGACGCGGACCACGCGCGCACCCGCTGGCCGACGGGGATATCCAACCCCGCCGTGATGGTGAACGCCTTTGACCCAAGCCCAATCGCAAGGCTGGTCGTGCTGACGTCAACTGTGGTCAGCAATTGCTTGCTGCGGGTTGAGTCTTCATTGACGACACGGATTGCCCATGGCGCCGTGTAGCCTGACGCCGGGCCGAATGTCGCGGCGTAAAGTGCAGTTCCTCCCAACGCAAGACTGCTACCTACGTCAGCGTTTGCTACCGTGTAGGCGGCCGTTTTCGCGAGACGCGTTCCCGTCAGGATGCCGGTCAGAGTGCCCGTCGCACCGTTGATCGATGCAACGCCCGTTGCCGCGGAGAGCGATCCGATCGTCGTTTTCTTGAACGCGTTGCTTGCCGCACTGTCCTGAATCAGAACGATGTCACCCGCGACCGGAGTCGCTTTCAGCGTCAACGCCGTGACGTCAATATCCGCTTCGTTCGCCAGGGCTCCGGTCGAATTACCCTTGAGCGTGTACGCGGCCATCTGCGCCCGCATCGCATTGGTGACCGCATTCACCGAAGCTGACGTGACGACCGTTCCGCTGGTGCTCGGGAAGGTCTGGACCGTGGCGTCGGTGCCGGCGAGAGCGAGGCTGTTGCTGACGGTTAGCGTTTTGCCATCGGCAATGGTCAACGTCGAGCCGGTCGCCGGGGTGGTCACCGCAACCTTGTTGATCGACGTCGCGGTAAGAACACCGAACGCCTGCGCCGCGGTGAACGTGTTCGCCGAATTGGTGAGCGGCACCAAGCTTGCCGCTAAGGCGCGGACTCCGGTCGTACCGTCAATGAGGAAGATGTCGCCAGCGGCTACACTCGTCGCGGCGGTCTTGTCTTTCGGTCGAATGATTGCCATTCACGCAACCTCCTCGTTGATGACAGCCGTAGCGAGGTCGACCGGGTCCAGATCCATGTGATGACACAGGGCGACAATGCCGGCCTCGGGGTCGGAGCGGAGCATATTTTCCATTCCGATGTAGTTGCGCAGCGCCTGCTTGACGGTCGTGCCGCCAGCCGCCGCGATCGCGTGGAATTCGGCCAGATCGGCGTCACGCTCGGCTGCAGGGCGGTACCTCTCGAAACCCCGCGCCAGCTCCGCGACCGCGCGCAGCGCTTCGGCGCGCACGACCTCAGGAGTCGCAGCCCACGCTTCGCGACTGATTTTCCAACTGGACGGCGGCGGGTCGATGATATCCACGACGTTTGTTCCTTCTCGAATGCGAGCCATCAGATAGCCCCCTGTGCACTGGCGAGCGCTTCCCGCACGGTGCGAATCGAATCGCGCCGCGGCCGGTGCCTGCTCGACGATCCGGGCTCCGCGGCCTCGCGGATTGCATCTCGGGTCGAGCGCTGGCCGCGCCGGTCATCGAATGCGTTCTCGCCTTGACCATGTCCCGGAGCGCCGCCGATGCTCCTTTGTCCAGCATCGCTCGGCTTCTCGACGACCGGTGCAGCCTGCTTGCCGGTCAGGCGCTTGTACTGCGGATGCCGCGCGATTGCAGCGGCCCGCTTCAGGGTATCGAGCGCGTCGGTCCGATTGTGCTGGAAGGTGGGAAGCGCCATGATTGCGGCCATCTCCTGCAACGTATCTTCGTCGCCGGGAATGTGACCGTGATCAATAGCCAGCGCCAAACCGTGCATCATGTTGTCGAAACGCTGCTGATACGCCGCCTGCCGCTCCAGCTTGGCGCCGTATTCCTGCACCTGACGCACACTGACCGGTGCGCCGGTCGACGCGGCTAGGCGCGCGGACGCGTTGTGCGGGTCTTCCCGAAGGGATTGGTCCCAGCGCTGCAACTGCATCAGCAGATGCGGCAGGTTCGCGCCGTACGTCTTGACCGCATCCTTGAGCGATTCCGCGTCCTCGTGCCGCTGCCGAGCCCGCTGGACGGTGCCACGCATGCCCTCGGCGCGCTTCTCCGCCTCGTACGGCCGGAAGCTCTCCAGCGGCAAACGAACCAAGTCCTCCAGCATCAACTCACGGGCGCCGATGGGATCCTCCTTAAACGCCCTGTCCCACGCCGCCGCACGCTCGACGATCTCGCCAATCGTGAAGCGCGGATGATAGTGCCGAAGCTTGGCAATCGCCTCGCGAACCTCGGCAGTGTCCAAATTGACGTCGGGATGATCGGCTGCAACCTTCTCCATGGCGCTCGCCACGGTGGAATGCGTCCAGCGGCGTTCCAGGTTGCTGCCCACGGTGCGGACCAACTGGCGCTCGTTGTTCGCCAGACGCTCTTGCTTCGTCTGCGCCCGCGCCTCGACGGCCGCAGCGGCCTTGCGCAGCGCCGCCTTGCGCTCGGCGGCGGTCTTGACCCGCACCTCGGCGCGGCGTTCCCAGGTCTCGCGGATCGCACCACCAAGGCCGACACCGCTGCTCGGGCCGCTGGACGGCGCAAGCGGCAGGAGCGGCATGGTGCCGACGATCTGCGCGGGTGAAAGGACAGTCATAGTTAGATGCTCCTCGAAGTGTTGATAACGCGCGCCAATTCTTCCGCCGTGCTCTCCGACCAGCCGTCGCGGTGCAACTCGGTCGGGCAGGCCCGCTCAAGCCGCAAGCTTTCCGCCAGCGTATGAAGCATGTGCATCGCCTGCGCGGCATACAGCGGCTCATCTGGAGCGGCCGGTGCCGCCTCGACAGGGAGAGCACGGATCGCCACGTCTGGCGCAACGAGCACCGAGCGCGGCGATGCGGGCTTCTCTGTCGCCGACAGGGGCGGCCTATATGCGGCAAGGTTCAGGGTCGGCTGCTCCGGTGCCGGCAGTGACGCCAAGTGCGCCTTGACCTTGGTATGGCGACTGGCAATTGCCGTGCAGATACCGATTGCGGCCTTTGCATCGACGCCGAAAGCACGAAGCGCGCCGATGTCCGGTTCGCCGCTGGCGATGATCTCGCCGAGATATTTTGCCAGCGCCCAGCCGAAGCCCTGCCCGGCTAGGCTCGAGACATTCGGATCCATCGCATCGATTTGACGCGACAACTCTGCGGCGGCCGGTGCCTTCAGCTCTCCGAATTCAGCAGCCATGACGCAGACCCATCCCCGCAGCTATGCTCGCCAGTTCTCTCTGATGCTTGGCGTGCTCCATCTCGCTCAGCGCAGCACGCCTTGCAGCTTCACGTTTTTGGATCGCTGCATGGAGCGCCGCTTGTTTCCTGTAGGACGTCAGCACTCGCTGTTCCGCTGCGATTGCCGCCTCGTGCGCCGCTTGCTTGTTGGCCAAGCGCCGTTTCGTGCCTTCAAACTCGATCTTGGCCAGCTCGGCCTGGTGCCGCAGATCCAGCGCCATCGACGCATCACCATTGGTGGCGGTGTCGACCTTGCGGGCTGCGCGCCGAATGCTGTCGCGGACACTCACGGCGTCACCTCGCGCTCGGCGGTGTCGTCGCCATGGAAGAAGTTGAGCCGCGCCAGCAAATCGCCGCACGCAGTCCGGATCACGTCCGAGCGGCCCCATACGGTTTCGCGATTGAGTTCTTTGTCGCTCGCCATAAGACCGGCAACCAATGCCGGCGCAGTCGCCTTGCCTGGGAAATCGTCCTTCATCGGGCGCCGGCTCATCAGTGCGCGCCCCTCGCGACGATAGCCGCACTCGTCGCAACCGCGTCGCTGCTGCTCCAGCCCATCTGACGCAAATTCTCAATGCACGGCGCGCCGAGCTTGATCAGGCGGGCCAGCTCGACCGCCACGGGACCGGGAAAGCCCGAACGGCAGAGCAGATCAGCGCTCGGCTGCGCGGCGTCGATATGCGTCGCCAACGCGGTCGCCTTGCCGCCTGACATATGCTTGAACGTATGAGGTGCCGTTGCCATGTTATGCGGCCTCGGCGAGTGTCAGCAGAAGGTCGAGATCGGCTCGACGGACAGCCAGGCGCCGCGAGTTGAACGCAATCCACTTCACGCCATGAGCGCGCAGCAGCTTCTTCAGCGTGGCATTGTCTCCGATCCCAAGCAGCGCTCGGGCATCGGGGAAATATACGAGGTTGGTCGACATGTGCGGATTCCTTTGGTAGCGCGGCGCGCGGATGAGGCGCGCCAGCGCTGAAAGGGATGGTGTCGTGATCGTATTGGAGGGGGTGCCGGTCTGAATCGGCTGTAAGGCGCAACGCCAGGGGCGTGCCGGGCATTCGGAGCTTATGAGGCTGTCCGGCGTTCTCTCGGTGAACGCTGACCGCGCGGGCGTCTGAGACGCGCTATTCGTCTATCTGCACTAGCTCTGCAAAGCCCATCCGACACACCGCGCGAGGCTTCCTAAGCTGGCCGGCTCAGGCTTCTTCGCTCAGGTCCATTGCAGCGGACCCTGATGAGTCTTCCGGGCAGAAGACGTCTGACAAGCACAGTGCACGAAGGAAATGAAAGCTTCGTGAACGTTCACAATGTTTCGGGATGTTGCATTTTCCAGGGAGTAAGAGCGCGGGCTGCGCCCGCTTGTCGTCGTCGGCCGCATCGCCCACGCGAGCATCTTAAACCTATTAGTTACGCGGTGCGGCGGATCAGGCGGTCTAAACCTATTAGTTACGCGGTACATCGGTCCGCACTAAATCGCACTAAAATATTGCGGCGCTGTTCCGCCCTACGTTCCTGACAGGGTCAAAAGCGGCCTGTCAGTTTCGATCGAAAAATCAGCGGCAAACTGACAGAAAACTGACGCGTCAGAAACGGCCTGTCAGCCTGTCAGAAAATCGCTAAAACATGCACGGTTTCAACGTACTAGCTATTTCCACGGCTGTCAGAACACCGTTGTCAGTTAGTGGGGCCCTTAGGCCCCTACTGACGGTTTTTCCTGACAGCCATATCCCATAGGGTGTCAGCCGTCAGGATGTCAGGGGTACACCTGGAAAATGAACCCCTGACGGCATCGGCGGAAGCGGCCGATTTGTCCGCGCCAGCTCGATCGCGTTCAATTCCTTCTGTCCCGCCTCGGTGACGCGCCACTTACCCAGCGTTTCCTTCACCAGCTTATCGCTTGCGAGACGAGTAAGGTTCCGCTTGACGCGGTTGCTATTGGGCTCCGCCCTCGCGCCGAACGTCCAGTTCAGGGCGCGCGCCAGATCCGTCGGCGTGGCGCTCGGCATGCGGTGCACGGCATCAAGTAGCAGTTCCATATCCGCGTCGGCGCGCTTCTCCATGACCTCGGCTGCGCCTTCCGACACGGGCCGCGCAACAACCGTCGGAATCGCCCGCCCCTTCACGTCGCGCAAGATCGGGTGGTCCCGAACGACATTCAATTCGTATTTGCATTTCCAGTCCTGCGAGCCGCGGAACTTGATTTGTGGGCATACGGTCAGAACGCCGTTTTCCCTGATGACGGCCAGATTGCCGTCAACCTCCGCGATGAAGGCGCCGCCGCCGCGCGGCATCAGGTCGTCGCTGTTGGCGCGTTTGGTCGGGTGAGCCAATACGATGACGCACGGCCCGCCGGGAAGATTCGTCAGCGTCCGCAACTGCCGAGCATAGGCGCCCATCTGCGCGTTATTGTTCTCGTCGTCGCCAAAGTTATAGGCCGCGGCCGTGTCGACCACGACCATAGCGAGGCTCAACTGCTTCTTTTGCACCTCCGCCACGATCCGGCCCGCCACCTCGCCGATGTTCATTGCTCCGACCAGAAAGTGAATGTCGGCCGTCGCGGGGTCGATGTCCATCGACAAGGAAAGCCCGAGCCACCTCGCCTGTACGTCGGTCGGGTTCTCGCCGGCCAAATACAGGACCGTCCCCTTTTCCACCTCGGCGGTCCCGAGCTTCGCGCCGGTGATGACGTGAGCAGCCCAGCGCATTGCAATTGCCGTCTTTCCGACGCCCGTTTGCGCGGTCATGCTGTAGAAGTAGCGCCGCTGTATCATGCCGTCGATCAGGTATTCGGGCGGAACAAATCCTTTTACAAAGTCCGCAGACGAGATGATCAGGTCGGGCATCGGCGCGGCAGGGGCGACCATCGGCGGAACAGGAAGGCGGACAACGTTGCTCACGGGCGTAACCTTTTTCGGGTAGAGGTGATCGTGCTTCTTGTGCCACGCGGCGACACGCGCCTCGTGAGCGGAAACCTGCTCGTCGGTCATGTCCTCATCGTCGTCCGTGAGATTCACGAGCTGTTTGCGGATTTCGTCCCACTCCGATTCGGCAACGACGCGGGACGCCGCGCGCTTCTCGATCAGATCATCAAGCGAGTTGGGAGCGCCGGCCGCGAGCCATGCCTCGTGCTCGGCGTCATCCCGCTCTGCTTGGCGCGCTGCAAGCTTCTCCTTGGACGCTGGCGACAGATCCATCCAACGATGGACCCGTCGCATATCCTCGCGGAACTTGGCATCCTCGGCGCGCTGATGCTTCCGGCCCGCCAGTTCTTCCGGGCTGCAGTCGAGCCCGCGATCGTGCAGATATTCGCCAAAGCGCCGCTCGACCGACGTCAGGGCGACCCGAGGCGGTCCGATGCGATCCTCAACAGGAACGCGGTACTTTCGTTTGGTCGAAATAGACATTGGGGAACTCCAGTTGGAGCCCCGTGCACAACCATATTGCGTCCGCTGTCGAAATGTGTCATACAGGCAATTCTCCAATCACCGAGTACGCATTTCGACCGCCTCTGCATGACCCGTGCAGGGGCGGTTTGCGTTCAGGCGGCTTTCTTCTGCTTCTCGTGCGTCGCGATCCAGTCGGCAACGGCCTGTTCGGTGATGAGTACGCGCTTGCCGAGCTTCATGGTGCGCGGCCCCATACCCTGTTCCTGAAGCTTGAAATACAGCGTCCGGGAGATACCGTGGTTGACGCAGAATTCGTTGATGGAGATGGATTTCATAGCGTGCGACCTTCCAATTGCATGCGAACGCGCAGCAAAACGCGGTTCGCAAAACTGTTCAGAATTTGGGGATTGGTGCCGGTCTGAGCGGCTGTAAGGTCTGGCGCGGCGTCTATTCGAGGCTCGCGGCGAGCGGTTTGAGCGCTCGCAATATGATTACGGTGCGCGCAACTAGTTAATAGTTCGTCACGGTGCGCAACAGTATTCAGCCCACGCGATCATAAGCCCGCGGCGCTTTTCCAGGGCATCGCTTCGCCGATAAGCCGCTTCCGTCGCGTCCTCGATTGTGTGCGCCAAGGCCGCTTCGCACACGTCCCGCGGAAAGTGCGTCTCGTTGCCGGCCCAATCACGAAAGCTGCTACGGAACCCGTGAACCGTCGCGTCGGCGTCCATCCTGCGCAGCAGCATCGCCATTGCCATCGACGACAGATCGAATCGACCTCCGACCTCCGCCACGATCTGCGACGCGCGATCGGACAGCGGCACCCGATGCTCCCGCCCCGCTTTCATCCTCCCCGCCGGCACTGTCCAGACCTTCGCCTCCGAATCAAACTCGCCAGGTTCAGCGCCGAGCACCTCGCCGCTCCGTGCGGCCGTCAAGATGGTGAATTCCAGGGCCAGGGCCGCCATTGCCTGCCGCTCCCGCAACTGCTTCACGAATGCCGGCACGGCCGCGTAGGGCATCGCCCGATGGTGTCCGCGGGTCAGCCGCTCCCGTCGCGGCAATAGCTGGTCAAGGTGCCCTCGCCATCGCGCCGGGTTCTCTCCCGATCGCAGATCCTTCGCCCGCGCGGCGTCCAGCACCCGTTCAATCCGGCCGCGCAGCCGGCTCGCCGTCTCGGGTTTGGTCCGCCAGATAGGCTGCAGGACCGCCAGCACGTCGTGCACGCTGATTGTCGCCACGTCGAGCGGTCGCAGCGAGGCGCAATAGTCCATCTCGGTCGGCTCGCCGTCGGGCGCCTTTCCCAGGAGCGTCATTTTCCATTGCGCGGCGTGCTTCTCGTTGCGCCAGCTCGGCGCCATGCTCGTCACAACCGCCTCGGCAACCTTTCCGAATGTTGCACCCGCGGTCTTGCGCACCGATCGCGGATCCAGACCCTCGGCGAGCGCCGCCCGTGCGGCCGTCGCCAACTCCCGCGCGCGTGCCAGCGACACGTCTCGAGCGCTCCCGAAACCGATCTCTGTCGGTTTGCCACGCCATCGGAAAAGGAAGGTCCAGCGCCGACCGCCGTTCGGAGAGATGGACAAATACAAGCCGCCGCCGTCGGCATGCCGGCCCGGCTTCACGATACCGGGCAATCCTCGTGCGCTCAGTCGATTGATGCTTCTCGCCATGCGCCGCTATCCCTCTGCCCCAACACGTGCCCTAGCACGTACATGGGATTATGCGATAGCGTGCGATAGCGTGCCGGACTCTAAATTGTCCTAAGCCATTGATATACCGAGAATGTTTGGACCGTCCGGTAGTGTGCCGAACCTTCACGGACCGACGTTAGGGGGACACCCCTTCCGCCAAGTCTCCTTCCACGTGTCCTCGAATTCCACGTCCCCGAACTTGCCGCTGATCCCCGATCCGATGGATCGGCTGGCCGCGCACAGCGCTGGCGAGCGCGCCCGCAGCCCCCCTGCTCAGAGCCGCGCGCCCGGTCAACGACCAGGGTGCGCCCCATGGCTTGCCTGCGGCGCGCGGTGGCCGTTCACGGCGCCGGCGGTCTCGGGGGGCACGCCGACCCGCTCCATCAGTTCGCGAACGTCGCGGATGCGGTTGTCGAGAAGGCCGTGCATCTCGCTGAGCGTCCAACGCAGCTCATCCAGCGCGCCCGGTGCCGCGTCGGGAAAATGCGAGAGATGATAGATCATCTCGTTGAGCACCTGCCGCAGCCCGTACAGGTCGTCATGGGCGAGCTTCTGGACATCGAGCTGGCCGAGCAACCGCTGCACGAAGCTGCGGCGATCGGGTGGCACGTGGCGCAGATCGACGAACCGGTTGACGTGGAAGGCTCGCGGCGCCTCGGCACTGCCGGCCGCTTGGGCCAGCGCGAGGCGCACGCTGTCCGCGTTGAGGTCCTCGGTATCGACGGAGAGCGTGTTCGGGAACAGGCTCTTGTAGCGTTCGATCAAGGCGTGGGTCTTGTCGTAGTACCAGCCGAACTTGTCGGCCAGCGACAGATCCATCCATTGCTGCCTCGACATCTCTCCGAAGTGGAAAGCGGTCGGACGCTTGCGCTGCGCGGCCGGCGAATCGGCGTAGTAGACGTGGTTCTGCGGCGACAGCTCGGCATTCTCCACCAGGCTTGCGATGCACGCCGCCCGGTCCATGCCGGTCAACGCGACCAATTGCCATTCTTAGGGTATTATTGTACCGTGACCCAGCGCGACCGCGGTGGTCATGCGTCACGGCATGCCGCAGGCGCCACTGCTGCCAACGGGCGCAGCCCCGACGACGCCAGCTGAGCTAGTCCAGTCCGCGCTCGCGACTCAGGCGCACCATCTCGTCGATGAAGATCTGCTTCTGCTTGTCGTCGAGGCTGGTGAACAGCGGTTCCGACGTGTCGGCCACCGCGCGCTGGTCGGCGGCACGATCGACCAGGAACTGAGCCTCGTTGCGCATCTGCTCGACGATGTCATCCGGCGGATCGCGCTTCGACCGCGCGATGCGCAGCTCGAGTCGATCCGCGCCGTTGCGGCCGAGCGCGTGCATCGCGTCGGCGAATGGACCCCAGTTCTTCGCCTGCTCTTCCGTCAGGTTCAGCCCGGTCTTCAGGCGCTCGATATTGCTGTCGCTGTTGGCGACGATCTGTTCGGCCGTGAGTTGCGGGACGCCCGGCTGCGTCAACATCGGCGTCGCCTTGGCGACCTTGCTCGTCTTCGTCGCCTTGGAAGGCTTCGCCTTCCTGCCCTCGGCCGGCGGTGCCTCGGGCTGCGTACTCTGCTGGCCGCTGTTGCCGGTGAACGCCCCGGTCACGCCGGTGACCACGCCGACGACACCGCCGATCGCGCCGCCGAGCACACCGCCGACCGGCCCCGCCGCCTTGTTGCCTTCGCGCGCGCCCTGCTCGACGCCCTTGAACAGGCCCTGCGCGCCAAGCTGACGCGGCAGGCCCGCGAGGCCGATGAGGCCTATTGACACTCCTATTGCGATGCACCGGAGAGACCGGCGCCAAATGCCGGCGGGGCTCGTCATCATCAGTTCAGGCTCCGTGCAACACGTCCGACCGTCGCGCGCAGTCGCTGGTCGTGACGGCCATGATTCCAACGAATTCTATCGTTGCCGCAACGCGCAAGTCCATCGGCCGCATGCAGTGCGATGCATCGAACGCGTTCGGCTAGACTGATTCCTGCTCTGCCGGGGACGCGCCTTGCACTGCAGCGCTCAGCGCTGCGATGCAATCAGTTACGGACCTGCGACGAATTGTGCCCGCCATTAGTTCAAGGATTCGCCTCACCTGCTTTCTCGACAGCCGCTCGCAATTCTGCTCTGATTGCACCCAAGCGAAATCCATGCGCGCATGACGCGACGCAACAACTAACAAATCGGATTCGCATTGACAGAATGCTTGGCTCACCAGGGAGGGAACGCCATGTCACGGAGGAAGCTGAACCGTCGACAATTCGTTGCTGCGACCGCTGCCACCTCGGCGGTCATGATTGCCGCGCCCTATGTGCGCGGTGCCTACGCCGCCGGCAAGCTCTCGATAGGCTTCTGGGACCATTGGGTTCCGGGCGCCAACCAGGCCTCGACCGATCTCGTCAACGAGTGGGCCGCCAAGGAGAAGGTCGAGGTCCAGATCGACTACATCACCAGCCAGGGCAAGAAGATCGAGCTGACGATCGCCGCCGAGGGCGCCGCGAAGTCCGGCCACGATCTGATCGCCATGCCGACCTGGTGGCCGCATGCGCATGCCGAACTGCTGGAGCCGGTCAACGACATCATGGGGCCGATCATCCAGGAGAATGGCGAGGTCAACGGCACCGTCAAATATCTCGGACAGTCCGGCAGCAAATGGCTCGCCGTGCCGGCCTGCGTCGGCAGTCAGATCAAGGGCCCCTGCACCCGCATCGATCTCATGAAGAAGCATGCGGGCATCGACGTGCAGGAGCTGTATCCGGCCGGCTCTCCACCGAAGGCCGACAGCTGGACCACAGAGACCTTCCTGAAAGCGGCGGAGGCCTGCCAGAAGGCTGGCGTGCCGTTCGGCATCGGGCTTGGCGAAACCACCGATAGCGTGGACTCCGCCGGCGCGTTCTTCCAGGCGTATGGCGCCGAGCTGGTGAATGCCAAGGGCGATGTCACGGTGAAGACGGATGCCGTGCGCCAGGCGCTCGAGTTCTACAAGCGGCTGATCGCGGCACTGCCGCCGGATGTCGCCTCATGGGACGACGCATCGAACAACAAATGGCTGGTCTCGGGCAAGGGCGCGATGATCATGAATCCGCCGAGCGCCTGGGCGGTGGCCAAGCGCGACGCGCCGCAGATTGCCGAGCAGTGCTGGACCCACGGCTTCCCGGTCGGCCCCAAGGGCCGCTTCGCGCCGTTCCTGCCCTACTTCTGGAGCATCTGGTCGTTCTCCAAGAACAAGGAGGCGGCCAAGAGCCTGATCGTGCACTTGTCGAAGCCGTCATCGATCGAGAAGATGGTGGTGGCGAGCGGCGGCTACGATCTGCCGGCCTATCAGAAGCTGACGACGCTCAAGGTGTGGCAGGAGGAGGGCCCGCCGAAGGGGACGCTCTATCACTATCCCAACCCCTATAATCACCAGACGCTGTCGATCGCAGCCTCCCCTGCTCCGCCCAAGATCGCGCAGCAGATCTATGCGCAGGCAACGATGACCAAGATGTGCCTGCGCTACGCCCAGGGCGAGAAGATGGAATCGACCCTCGCCTGGGCCGAAGGCGAGTGCGAAGGCTTCATGCGCAGCTGAGGCATGTTGAAGCAACGCCGGCGGTCCGCTTCAGCAGGCGGGCCGCCTCCTTTCACCTTGTCAGTGTTCCCCATCCAGTGAGGACCCCGCCGTCGCGGGGGACATCACGAGGAGCCTTTTTTCATGGTTGATGCCGCCATCGGTGAAAACGCCGTCGCCCGCCCTCGCGCGGCCCGCCGCAATGGTCTGCACAGGGCGTTGAAGCGGAAATCGACCGCCGCTTTCCTGATGACGCTGCCGCTGATCCTGCTGATCGTGCTCCTCGTCGTCTATCCCGCCCTGTATTCGGTGCATCTGGCGACGCTGAACAAGTCGATGCAGCGCTTCGTCGGTTTCGGCAATTTCGAGTTCCTGTTCAAGCGCGACACGTTCTGGCTGGTCGTCAAGCAGTCCTGCATCTTCGCGATCACCGCCGTCGTGTTCAAGGCGCTGATCGGCTTCATCGTCGCGCATTTCGTGCACAACATCCCCGCCAAGGGGCAGCGCAAATGGCGCGGCATGCTGCTGGTACCCTGGGTGATCCCGCCGGCGATGAGCACGCTGGCCTGGCTGTGGCTGTTCGACCCGTCCTACAGCGCCTTCAACTACACGCTCGCCTTCTTCGGCATCGGCCCGATCCCGTGGACCGGCGATGCCGCCTGGGCGCGATTCTCGGTGATCCTGGTCAACATCTGGTACGGCGCGCCGTTCTTCATGATCATGTACCTGGCATCGCTGAAATCGGTTCCCGAGCAGCTCTATGAAGCCGCGGCGATCGACGGCGCCAATTGGTGGCAACGCATCTGGTACGTGACGCTGCCGATGATGCGCAACATCATCGCCATCACGACGCTGTTCTCGCTGATCGTAACGTTCGCCAATTTCGACATCGTCCGCATCCTCACCGCCGGCGGCCCGCTCGACAAGACGCACATCTTCGCGACCTGGGCGTTCCGCGTCGGCATCGAGGGCAGTGACATTCCGCTCGGCGCCAGCGTCTCGCTGTTCATGGTGCCGATCCTGGCGGTGGCCGCCATCTTCATCCTGCGCGACGTCAACAAGCGGGGGAACGAATCCTGATGAGCACCGTCACGATCGACAAGGCCGGCCCGACCCGCAATGTCAAATACGGCTCGATGAGCCGCGACCGCGCCTGGGCGCTGCGCTGGTCGTATTTCTTCCTGACGCTGTTCGCGATCTTCTCGCTGGTGCCGCCGCTCTACATGCTGATCACCTCGCTGAAGGGCAGCGCGGAGATCTCCGCGGCGACCAATCCGTGGTGGGTGTTCCACCCGACGCTGGAGAACTATCTCGAGCTGCTGACCTCGAACCAGTTCATGCGCTTCTTCTTCAACTCGGCCATGGTCTCGATCGTCGTCGTGATCATCACCATGCTGATCAGCATCCCCGCGGCGTTCGCGCTGTCGCGGATGAAATTCTGGGGCTCGGCCACGCTCGCGACCGGCGTGTTCCTGACTTACCTGATTCCGGACAGCCTGTTGTTCATTCCGCTGTTCAAGATGTTCGCGCTGATCGGCGACGTCACGGGCATCCAATTGATCAACCGCTGGTACGTGCTGCTGTTCATCTATCCGACGCTGACGGTGCCGTTCTGCACCTGGATCATGATCGGCTATTTCGCGTCGATCCCGAAGGAGCTCGACGAAGCCGCCATCATCGACGGCGCCTCCTGGCTGCAGACGCTGACGCGGATCTTCATTCCCGTCGCCCTGCCCGGCCTGATCGCCGCGACGATCTTTGCCTTCACCGTCTCCTGGGCGCAGTTCCTGTATCCGCTGGTGTTCACGACCTCGACCGACCAACTGGTGCTGCCGGTCGGCATCGTCACGAGCCTGATCAAGGGCGACGTCTTCAACTGGGGACAGATCATGACCGGCGCGCTGCTTGGCGCGGCGCCGCCGCTGATCATCTACGCGTTCCTGATGGATTATTACATTGCCGGACTCACGGCCGGCGCGACCAAGGGCTGATGACGGGGGTTGACCACACATGGCTGAAGTGAGCTTGCGCAAGGTCGTGAAGCGTTATGACGACGTCGAGGCGGTCAGGGGCATCGATCTCGATATCGCCGACCACGAGTTCGTCGTGCTGGTCGGCCCGTCCGGCTGCGGCAAGTCGACGACATTGCGGATGATCGCAGGGCTCGAGGACATCTCCGACGGAGACATCACCATCGGCGGCGACGTCGTCAACGACGTCCCCCCGAAGGACCGCGACATCGCGATGGTGTTCCAGAACTACGCGCTCTACCCGCACATGACGGTGGCCGAGAACATGTCGTTCGGGCTGCGTCTGAAGCACTATCCGAAGGCCGAGATCAAGAGCCGCGTGGCGGAGGCCGCGCGCATGCTGGATATCGCCGACCTCGTCGACCGCAAGCCCAAGCAGCTCTCCGGCGGCCAGCGCCAGCGCGTGGCGATGGGCCGCGCGATCGTGCGCAATCCCAAGGTCTTCCTGTTCGACGAGCCGCTGTCAAACCTCGACGCCAAGCTGCGCGTGCAGATGCGCATCGAGATCAAGAAGGTGCACCAGAAGGTCCGCACCACGACGGTCTACGTCACCCACGACCAGGTCGAGGCGATGACCCTGGCCGACCGTGTCGTGGTCATGAACAAGGGCCGCATCGAGCAGATCGGCACGCCGAACGAGCTGTACCACAATCCAGCGACACGCTTCGTCGCCGGCTTCATCGGCTCGCCCGCGATGAACTTCGTGCCGTGCCGGCTCGAGGAGGCCAATGGCCGGCTCCACATCCGCCTCACCGACCGCATCGCCTTTCCGCTGCCGCCGGCGCGCGCCGCGCGCTATCAATCCGTGTCACGAAATGAGCCGCTGCTGCTCGGCATCAGGCCGGAGCACATCACCGAGACCAAGCCGCATGCGGAGCCTGGGATTGAGCCGTTCGAGGCGCTGCTCGACGTCACCGAGCCGATGGGCATGGAGACGCTGGTCTACTTCACCCTCAACGAGACGCCGGTCTGCGGGCGGGTGAACCCCAACGCCGGCGCGCGGGATGGCAGCCCTCTGCGCATGGCAATGGACCTCAACAACATGCACCTGCTAAACGAGGCGACCGGGCTCGTGATCTGACGAGCACAAGAAGCTTCAAGGGCAGGATATGACCACCAGGACGGCAACCAACAAGAACAAGATCCTCGTCACGGAATCCTTCTCGGCCAAGGGACGCGCGCTGCTCGCGGCGCGCGACGACGTCGAGATGATCGAGTTCCCCAACATGATCTCGGCGGCGGACTTTTCTGCGCTGCTCACCTCCCATGCCCCGGTGCATGGCGTCGCCCTCGGTGCGACCCGGTTCGGCGAGCCGGAGCTCGTCGCTGCCGGCGACATGAAGGTCGTGACCCGGATCGGCGTCGGCTTCGACGCGGTCGACGTGCCGGCGCTGAGCCGCCACAAGGTGCCCTTGATGGTCGCGGGCACCGCGAATTCGCCGTCGGTCGCCGAGCAAGCGCTGTTCATGATGCTGACGCTGGCCAAGCGCGCCAACGAGATGCATGCGATGGTCAGGGACGGCACCTGGGGCGCGCGGCTCGGTGTGCTGCCGTTCGATCTGTACGGCAAGACCGTGCTGATCATCGGCTTCGGCCGCATCGGCACCCGCACCGCCAAGCGCTGCCTGGCGATGGAGATGCAGGTCCTGGTCTACGACCCCTACAAGCCGGCCGCCGACATCACCGCCGCCGGCTGCGAGCCGGTGACCGACCTCGACGCCGCGCTGCCGCGCGCCGATTTCGTCAGCATCCACTGCCCGAAGACGCCGGAGACCATCGGCCTGTTCAATGCCGCGCGTCTGCGGCTGATGAAGCCTTCCGCCTATCTGATCAACACCGCGCGCGGTGGCCTGATCGACGAGGCCGCGCTGTACGACGCGCTGCTGTCCGGCCGCCTCGCCGGCGCCGGCCTCGACGTGTTCGAGCAGGAGCCGCCGCCGGTCGGCCACGCGCTGCATGCGCTACCCAACGTGATCATGGCGCCGCACGTCGCCGGCGTTACCCGCGAGGCCGTCGACCGTATGAGCGAGCAGACCGCGCGCAACATCCTGAGTGTGCTCGACGGCGATCCGATCCGGCAGAACGTGATCAATCAGGACGTGCTCTGAGTCGCGAGCTGGTACCGTCCTCGGACTGACCCATGCTCAGTTCTCACGAATAATCATGGCCGGGCTCCGTCCCGGCCATCCATTTTTGGAGAACGGGCCGGCTGAGTCGAGCGTCCTCCTGCACTCCTCGAGATCCTCATCCACCGCTTTGTTGCCCAAATTTGAACGCATTATTGCATCTCGCCCAGATTTCGCTACAACTATAGCTATTGGCGTCGGCGTTTGCGCGCGTCAGTAGGAACAGAGGCGATCATGAGTGTTGCGACGGAGCACGCGCTCGCAACGATAGCGAGCATCCTCGACAAGCCGGAGTCTGCGAAGCGTGACGACCGGGCGGCCGCGCCTGCTCCCAACTCTCCCGCCAAGAAGGCCGCAGGCACGGTGGTCTCGTTCGATCAGGCCGACGGCTACACCAAGATCGGTCCCGGCCCGATCTCTGCGATCCGCTTCCGCTGGACCGCGCGGCGCGGCGAAGACGGCTACTACGTCGACGAGACCGTCGGGCCGACCTCGATCGCCGTCAGCAGCGGCCCGATGACGGCCGAAGCCGCCATCGACATGGTCGACACCCGTGCGCACGAGGCGGCAGAGCGCTTCGAGGCGCTGAAGAACGAGATGACCGGCAATGGTGCGTTTGCTCCGGTGGAACCCAGCCGGACCTAGCGCTCGGTCGCCTCGCATCGTTGAATGATGTGCGGCATTGCCTGGTGGACCTGCAGGCTCGACCGCCGGCGGCGGCCGTAAGCCGCTCCGAACGGTACGACAGCCGCCCCCTGCCCCTCGTCCCGCGACACCGCTTCGTATAAGAAGAACCTCGTCCCACTCAAGCCGAGGTGTCGCATCATGGGGTTCTTCGATCGTCCGCTGTCCGTCCTGACTGGGCTCGTCCTCGTCTGCAGCCTTGCCGTGCCGGCGGCCGCCGAGCAGGCCTCGCGCCTCGACGAGATCATGCAGCGCGGTAGCTTGCGGGTCGGCATGACCGGCGACTACAAGCCCTTCACCTATCTCGACAAGGCGACCGGCAAATTCTCCGGCTTCGACGTCGACATGGCCGAGTCGCTCGGCAAGGCGCTCGGCGTCAAGGTCGAGTTCGTGCCGACCAGCTGGCCGCAACTGATGAAGGATTTCGAGGCCGACAAGTTCGACGTCGCCATGGGCGGCGTGTCGATCACGCTCGACCGCCAGAAGAAGGGCTACTTCTCGACCGCGATCATGCGCGAGGGCAAGACGCCGATCGCTCGCTGCTCGGACACGTCGAAATACCAGACGCTGGCCGACATCGACAGACCGGGCACCCGCGTCGTCGTCAACCCGGGCGGCACCAACGAGCGCTTCGCCCGCGCTAACATCAAGTCCGCCGACATCCGCGTCCACACCGACAACGTCACCATCTTCGACGAGATCGCCAAGGGCGACGCCGACTTGATGATGACCGATGCCTCCGAGACGCGCTATCAGCAGAAGCTGCATCCCGGCGTGCTCTGCGCCATCCACCCGGAGAAGCCGTTCGACTTCTCCGAGAAGGCCTACTGGCTGCAGCGCGACGTCGCCCTGAAGGCGTTCGTGGATCAGTGGCTGCACATCTCGACCGAGAACGGCAGCTACCAGGCGATCTACAAGAATTGGTTTGATTGACGTTGGCATGTGCCCCGCGCGACTCCTGTCGGAACCATCGCTTCAAACCGGGCGCGCGCCGGAATGGCAGGAATTCACCAGACTTTCGGTCGTCATGCCCGGCTCGCCCGGGCATTCACACCCGCTTGCGGAATCTACCCCATGGGGGTATATCGGGGTCGATGACGTCGACCCTGGCAGCCATCGCGTCCGCGATGGCGCAGTTTGACCCGTCTCAAGGACTGCCTCCGGAAGCGCAGTAGGGTATGCTGCGGCCAAGGCAAACTCGGATCCTGATGCGGCTTGTTCGGACCATCCTAGCGTTCGCGATCGCCCTCTCGCTGGCGATGCTGCCGATTGGCGCATCGACGGCGGCGGTCGCAATGTCGTCGAACGACATGCAGGCAAGCATGGCCATGGGCGATGGCGCCGACATGTCGATGGACGAGTGCTGTCCTGACGACATGAAGGGGACGAGTTCCCCATCACACGGCGACAAATGTGGGATGGGTTTCTGCTGCGCCGGCGGAGCGGTTGCGCTCGGCGATATCAGGACCATCGTCGTCGCTCCACTCGCTATCGCGGCGACCACGCTGGCACTTCCCGCCGACCAGGTGGCCTCCCTCGATAGCGGCAGTCCTCCTTTCCGGCCTCCTCGAGTCTGATCTCGTACCGACGCGCGCATGCCTGCGCGCCGACCGCTGACGTGCGCGCCATCGGCGCCACGGCCGAGATCCATTCATGAGGACAGGACCATGCTTTCCAGACTCAGCATCGCGGCGTTCGCCGCCACCCTTTCGCTTGCCACATCAGCCGCACTGGCAGGCGTGACTGACTACACGTTCGAGCCGGTCACTCCGGAGATGAAGAAAGGCGACGATGTCACGGTCGCCATTCGTCTCACCAACAAGCAGACCGGCAAGCCGGTCGCCGACGCGGTCATCTTCAAGACGCGCGTCGACATGGCTCCCGACGGGATGGCCGACATGGTGTCGGACGTGGCGCCGCTGCCGTCGAAGGAACCGGGCGTCTACGCCTTCAAGACCGACCTGCCGATGGCCGGGCGCTACCAGGTCACGCTGTCCGCCAAGGTGCAGGGCGAGCCTGAGACGGTCACCGGCAAGGTCATCGTCAAGGCGACGAAGTGAGCTCGCGGGGCGCTCCCGACGAGCGCCCCAGTCTCCCAACGGATAGCGCGCGCCCAGCGCGCCTCACGGTGATGCCATGAACACGTTGCGTCTGCTCGCGACCATTGCGGTCGGTGCTGGCCTCGGCTTGGGTGGGCTCGTATCCATCCAGACCACGCCTCCGTCGTTTCGCGCCCCTCTTGCCGCCGCCGCGGCGGATCGGATGCCGCTGTACTATCGCGACCCAAGCGGTGCCCCCGCTTGGTCGGCGACCCCCAGGAAGGACGATCGCGGGCACGACTATCTGCCCGTCTATGACGACGATCAAGCGGCGCCGGAGCCGGCCAAGCCGAAGCAGCTGGCGGACTCCTCACGCAAGATTCTCTACTACCGCAATCCGATGGGCCTGCCGGACACGTCTCCCACTCCGAAGAAGGACCCGATGGGAATGGACTACGTTCCCGTCTACGACGGCGACGAGGCCGACGACGGCGTGGTGAAGCTGTCGCCCGGCAAGATCCAGCGCAGCGGCGTGAAGTCAACGCCGGTCGAGCGGCGCACGCTCCACGTCGCGGTGAAGGCGCCGGGCACCATCCAGCTCGACGAGCGGCGCATCTCCGTGATCGCGATGCGCGCCGAAAGCTTCGTGCAGAAGGTCGCCGACGTGACGACCGGCACGCGCGTCAGAGCGGGCCAGCCGCTGATGGAGATCTATAGCTCGGCGATCGCGGCGGCCGCCGCCGAATATCTCTCCACCATCAATTCCAACATCGTCGGCGGCAATGCCGCCTATGGCCGCGGCTCGCGCCAGCGGCTGACCAATCTGGACGTGCCGGAGCCGGTCATCGCGGCCATGGAGAAGTCGCACACCGCCCCCGTGACGGTGCAATGGTCGGCACCGCGCGACGGCATCGTGCTCGAGCGCAATGCGATCGAAGGCATGCGGGCCAATCCGGGCGACGTACTGTTCCGCATCGCCGACATCTCGCTGGTCTGGGCCCTGGTCGACGTCGCCGAACGCGATCTCGGCAGCATCGCGGTGGGTCAGCCCGTGATGATCCGCGCGCGCAGCTTCCCGGGGCGAACCTTCGCTGGCGCGATCGCGGTGATCTATCCCCAGGTGAACAAGGACACGCGGACGGCGCGGGTGCGGATCGAGCTCGCGAATCCGGACCTCGCGCTGCTGCCTGACATGTATGTCGATGCCGAGATCGAGACCGCAGCCCCGGCGCCGGTGCTGGCTGTGCCGGCGGATGCCGTGCTCGACACCGGCAGTCGCCAGGCGGTCCTGATCGACAAGGGCGACGGCCGCTACGAGCCGCGCGCCGTCAAGCTCGGCCGCCACGGCGCCGGCTATGTCGAGGTGCGGGACGGTCTGTCGGAGGGCGAGGCGGTCGTCACGTCAGCCAACTTCCTGATCGATGCCGAGAGCAACCTCAAGGCCGCGTTGAAGAGCTTTGCCGAAGCAGCTGAACAGCAGCCCGCCAACGCCGATCACGCCGGGATGGGAGCGCACAAATGATCGCCCGCATCATCGCCTGGTCCGCGCGCAATCTCCTGCTGGTCCTGTTCGGCACCAGCTTCGCCGCAGCCGCCGGCTTCTACGCGCTCATTCATCTGCCGCTCGACGCGATCCCCGATCTGTCGGATACACAGGTCATCGTCTACACCGAATATCCCGGTCAGGCGCCGCAGGTGATCGAGGATCAGGTCACCTATCCGCTGACCACGGCCATGCTCACGGTGCCGAAGTCGAAGGTCGTGCGCGGCTTCTCGTTCTTCGGCGTCTCGTTCGTCTACGTCATCTTCGAGGACGGCACCGACATCTATTGGGCGCGCTCGCGCGTGATGGAATTCCTGAACAGCGCAGCGTCGCGGCTGCCGGCCGGAATTGCACCCACGATCGGCCCCGACGCGACCGGCGTTGGCTGGGTCTATCAATACGCCGTCATGTCGAAGGAGCTGAACCTCGCCGACGCCCGCACGGTCCAGGACTGGACCCTCAAATTCGCATTGGCCAAGGCCGAAGGCGTCGCGGAGGTCGCGAGCATCGGCGGCTTCGTCAAGCAGTACAACGTCGTTCTCGATCCGCAGCGGATGCGCGATCGCGGCGTCAGCATGCAGAAGATCCGCGATGCGATCCGTGCCAGCAATGCCGATGTCGGCGGCCGCACCGTCGAGCTCTCGGAGTTCGAATACGTCATCCGCGGCAAGGGCTACATCAAGAGCATCAACGACCTCGGCAACATCGTGCTGAAGACGTCCGGCGGCACGCCGGTGCTGCTGCGCGACGTCGCAACCGTCGAGCTCGGTCCGGACGAGCGGCGCGGCATTGCCGAGCTCAACGGCGAGGGCGAAGTCGCCAGCGGCATCGTGCTGCAGCGCTTTGGCGTCAACGCGCTCGATGTCATCGAGAACGTCAAGAAGCGCCTGCATGAGATCGCGAGCAGTCTGCCAAAATCGGTCGAGATCGTTCCGGTCTACGACCGCTCGAACCTGATCTATGCCGCCATAGCCACGCTCAAGCACACCCTGCTCGAGGAGAGCATCGTCGTCGCCCTCGTCTGCGTCGTCTTCCTGCTGCACGTCCGCAGCGCCCTGGTCGCGATCCTGATGCTCCCGGTCGGCGTGCTCATGGCGTTCGGCGCGATGAAACTGCTCGGGCTCGGCTCGAACATCATGAGCCTGGGCGGCATCGCGATTGCGATCGGCGCCATGGTCGATGCCGCGATCGTCATGATCGAGAACGCCCACAAGCACCTCGAGCGTGCCAAGCCCGAGCAATCGCGTGTGCAAATCCTGATCGACGCGGCCGCGGAGGTCGGCCCTGCCCTGTTCTTCAGCCTCCTGATCATCACCGTGTCGTTCATGCCGATCTTCACGCTGGAGTCGCAGGAAGGCCGGCTGTTCAGCCCGCTCGCCTTCACCAAGACGTTCGCGATGGCGGCGGCCGCGCTGCTGTCGGTCACGCTGGTGCCGGCGCTGATGGTGATCTTCGTGCGCGGCAGAATCATTCCCGAGCGCCGCAACGTCATCAACCGCTTGCTGATCTGGATCTACCGGCCCGTCATCAAGGGCGTGCTGCGGGCCAAGACGATCGTGATCCTTGCCGCGGTCGCGGTGCTGGCGATCTCCATCTGGCCGGCGCGCCAGCTCGGCACCGAGTTCATGCCCAGCTTGAACGAGGGCACGCTGCTCTATATGCCCACGACCCTGCCCGGCATCTCCGTGACCAAGGCCGCGGAGCTGATGCAGATGCAGGACCGCATCATCAAATCGTTCCCGGAGGTCGCTTCGGTCTACGGCAAGGCCGGGCGGGCGGCGACCGCAACCGATCCCGCGCCGATCGAGATGTTCGAGACGGTCGTCAACCTCACGCCGAGGGATCAATGGCGCCCTGGCGTCACGATCGACAGCCTGATCGCCGAGATGGACAAGGCGCTGCAATTCCCCGGCGTTTCCAACGCCTGGACGATGCCGATCAAGGCCCGCATCGACATGCTCTCGACCGGCATCCGCACGCCGATCGGCGTGAAGGTGATGGGCACTGATTTGACCGAGATCGATCGTCTGGCAAAGCAGATCGAACGGGTCATCAAGACCGTCCCCGGAACGTCCTCGGCCTATGCCGAGCGCGGCATCGGCGGCTACTACCTCGAGATCACACCCGACCGCGAGGCGCTCGCCCGTTACGGCCTGCTGGTCCAGGACGTCCAGGATACGATCGCGGCTGCGCTCGGCGGCCAGACGGTCACCACCACGGTGGAGGGCCGCCAGCGCTTCACGGTCAACATGAGGTATCCGCGCGATCTCCGCGACAATCCGAAGGCCATCGCCGACGATGTCCTGGTGCCGATGCCGGCCGGCGGCGCCGTGCCGCTCGGCGAGGTCGCCAGGATCGAGCCGGTCCGGGGACCCACCTCGATCCGGACCGAGAACGGACAGCTTGCAACTTACATCTATGTCGACATCCGCGATCGCGACATCGGCAGCTACGTCGCCGACGCGCAGCGCGCCGTCACCGAGAACATCCAGTTTCCAGCCGGCACTTACGTGGTCTGGAGCGGCCAGTACGAATATCTCCAGCGGGCCGCTGCCCGCCTCAAGATCGTCGTCCCCGTGACGCTCTCCATCATCTTCCTGCTGCTCTATCTGAACTTCAGGGCCATGACGGAGACCCTGATCGTGATGCTGTCGCTGCCGTTCGCGCTGGTGGGCGGCATCTGGATGATGTGGTGGCTCGGCTTCAATCTATCGGTCGCCGTCGCGGTCGGCTTCATTGCACTCGCCGGCGTGGCCGCTGAGACCGGCGTCGTGATGCTGATCTATCTCGACCACGCGCTCGCCGAGATGAAAGCCAGGCGGGCCGCTGAGGGCGCGCCCTTGACCCGGCGCGATCTCCAGGACGCGATCATGGAGGGCGCCGTCGAGCGCGTCCGGCCGAAGATGATGACCGTGGTCGCCATTATGGCGGGTCTGCTTCCGATCATGTGGAGCAATGGTACGGGCTCAGAGATCATGCAGCGCATCGCCGTCCCCATGATCGGCGGCATGATCTCATCGACTCTGCTCACTCTGATCGTGATCCCCGCCATTTTCGGTCTGGTGAAAGGACGCGGCCTGTCATCCGGCAGCACAGCGGCGCGCGGCGCCTCTGGCGATGGATCGGAACCGGTGGCAGAGGCGGCTTGAGCCGAAGCTTCGAGACGGAGGTTAGGTCATCGCCCTGCCGCCAGGCTCGCTTGGACACGTCGACGGGACTTGCGGATCGCGCGCTCGCGGTGGCACGCGAGAACAGCCGTCTTCCAATATGCTGCCTTGGGGGAGCTGCGCGACCTGCGTTGCGCCGACAGCGCCATTGCCTCCCCTCGTCTGGCGCAGGACACGTGCTTGCCGAGTGATTACGCCCATTGCGGCACCCTCGGCATAGGTCTGCTGCCAGCTCATCGCGGCCGCGGAATTGGTCGTGCTCTCATTCGACGGACGATGGACGCCGCGCTTGCCGTCGGCCTCACGCGCATCAAGCTGACCGTGTGCGAGGAGAACATGAATGCGATCGCCTTTTACAAGGACGTCGGCTTCCGAGCCGAAGGGCTGCAACGCTACGCCGTCCGCATCGACGGCCGCTATGAGAACGTGATCTCGACGGCGTTCGTGGTAGCGTGAGTGTAGCATAGTGCGATGATTTCGCTGCTGTGGATGTCTCCGGAGAGCATTATCGCGGGGCTTATACAAGACGGCGGTCGGGGTCTCCATTGGGATACTGCGGATTCCGAGATGAGGCCGCAGCCGGAACCTGACATGGAATGTCCAGCAGGACGCAAAACGCAAAGTCCTGCAGTCATTTCAACGCGAAGACCCCTGTCCAGTCCTTGCGCTAAAAATATTCACCTTTCGTTTTTCCGGAAACTATGATTGACTGCCGCCATCCCACCTCAACGAGAGGGGCGTTGCGCGCGATCGTCACGACACGCGAGGTGGGGAGGCGATGGCCGCGTTTTGCCGCAGCGTGCTTGCACGCGGACGAACGGCACGGCGCGGACGTGAAATCGCAGCGTCCTGACACCCCGATGCTGGTGTCCAGCGCAGTGCGCGCAAGCGCATTGTCGCCATGGTGGCCAACAAGCCCGGCGCACCAGGGAGACTGCGTATAAGCGTTAAGACCGTCGCGCAGGGAATGCCGGATGTTCGGCTGATCCTGTGGTAACTGCCGCCTGCTTTTCTTGTTGCAGGCGGGCCATGGGTGAGGCCCTCACCCGGCATTCCCTGCACCCTCTTCATTCAGAGGGGCGAACTGATGGATCCCTCGGACGCTGGCGCGTCGCGAGAAGGCGACGTCATGTGTGGATCGCTCGCGCGACACATTCGGTGTCGTCCCGGCCTTTGAGCCGGGACCCATACTCACAGGCCGTAGTTTGAGGCACAGCCGGAGATGCAGAGGACGACAACAGCACCGCCGGCGGCTATGGGTCCCGGCTCGAAGGCCGGGACGACAGCGGAATGTGGTGTTGGACCTCGGACCACCGCTACGCGGCGGCGGAAGACGAAACCGCCCTCACCCGTTCCGGTACGTGTAGCTGTAGCCGTTGATCGCCGGAGCACCGCCGAGATGGGCGTAGAGCACCTTCGATCCTTCCGGGAAGTAGCCCTTCTTGACCAGGTCGATCATGCCCTGCATCGACTTGCCCTCATAGACCGGGTCGGTGATCATCGCCTCGGTGCGGGCGGCGAGGCGGATGGCCTCGTTGGTCTCGGCGCTCGGCACGCCATAGGCCGGATAGGCGTAGTCATTCAGGATCACGATCTCGTCGTCGCGGACCTTGCGGCCGAGCTCGACGAGCTCGGCGGTGTTGTCGACGATCTGGCGCACCTGGGTGCGGGTCTGCTCCGGCGTGCCGGAGGCGTCGATGCCGATGACGCGGTCGGCGCGGCCGTCGGCGGCGAAGCCGACGATCATGCCGGCCTGGGTCGAGCCGGTCACGACGCAGACGATGATGTAGTCGAACTTGATGCCCATCTCGGCTTCCTGCGCCCTCACCTCCTCGGCGAAGCCGACATAGCCAAGGCCGCCGAACTTGTGCACGGAGGCGCCGGCCGGAATGCCGTAGGGCTTGCCGCCGGCATCCTTCACCGACTGGATCGCATCCTCCCAGCTCTTGCGGATGCCGATGTCGAATCCATCCGGCACGATTCGGCTGTCGGCGCCCATCAGGCGCGTCATCAGGATGTTGCCGACGCGGTCATAGACGGCGTCCTCGTGCGGCACCCAGCTCTCCTGGACGACGACGCACTTCATGCCGATCTTGGCCGCGGTCGCCGCGACCATGCGGGTGTGGTTGGACTGCACGCCGCCGATCGAGACCAGCGTGTCGGCGTTCGACTCGATCGCGTCGGGCACGATGTATTCGAGCTTGCGCAGCTTGTTGCCGCCCATCGCGAGGCCGGAATTGCAGTCGTCGCGCTTGGCGTAGATCTGCACCTTGCCGCCGAGTGCCGCGGTCAGCCGCGGCAGATGCTCGATCGGGGTGGCACCGAAGGTCAGCGGATACTTCTTGAACTTGTCGAGCCGAAGCACGGGTCTCTCCGTGGGTGGATGAAAGGGCCGCCCCAAACATACAAAATTGCCGGGGAAAGGTGCTCTCTTTATCGTTCCTATGTTTCGTGCTTACGTCCACCAAGCTCGACTTTGGCAAGAGATACGTCCTTAGATGACAATAAATGTGAAAGAACCTTCCACCCCGGATCTCGACCGGGTCGATCGGCGCATTCTGCAATTGCTGCAGAAGGACGGCCGCATGACCAATGCCGACCTGGCCGCAGCCGTCCATGTCAGCCCGGCCACCTGCCATCGCCGCACCCAGCGTCTGTTCGAGGACGGCTACATCAGGAGCGTGCGCGCGCAGATCGCGCCGGAGAAGGTCGAGCGCAGCGCGCTGGTGCTGGTCGGCGTCGTGCTCGACCGTTCAACGCCGGAGAGCTTTCGCACCTTCGAGGCCGCGATCCGAAAGCTGAAATTCGTGCTCGACTGTCATCTCGTGGCCGGCGATTTCGACTTCTTCCTGAAGATCCGCGTCCGCGACATGCACGACTTCAATCGGATGCATGGCGACCAACTGATCTCGCTGCCCGGCGTACGCCAGACGCGCACGTTCTTCGTGATGAAGGAGGTCGTCGACAATGCGCCGCTCGATTTCTGAGCAGGTCGCGCATTGAACCGGGGACGCCGCATCAGCGACTTAACTGCGCGTGAGCTCGCTCACATCAGCAACCGACATCGCGGAGACACGGATGAAGAGGCTGTTGGCTGTTGTGGCTTTGGTTCTGGCCAGCAGTGCCGCCGAGGCGCAGTACGTCATCGAATACGGCGGCAAGACGATCCGCATCGATCCCGACCGCGGCACCGTGCAGATCCCCGGGGTCTACGACAATACCGAGCAGAAGAAGACCAAGCGCACCAAGCGCGATCCGGATCCGGCGGCCAGGCCGCAGCCCGGCGCGGACAAGCCGGCCCAGGCGCCAGCCGAGGCGGCCGTTACGCCGGCCCCGCAGCCGCAGGTTCCGGCCGCCGCGGCCCCAGCCCCTGTTCCTCCCGCACCAGCTCCGACGGCAGCCGTACCGGCGACCCCGCCGGTTGCGCCTGCTCCCGTCCAAGCGGCCCCGGCCGCCAACGCCGCGGCACCGGTTGCGCCGCCAGCCGCTGCGACGGCCGTTGTGGCACCTGCTGCGGCTCCGGCTCCTGCCGCCGCGCCGCCGCCACCGCGCCCAGCCCAGACGCCTGCCGTGACCACCGCAGCCGCGCCGCCCGCTGCGGCGCAGACCGCCGGTCGCGATCCCAACTCGCCGGTCGGCATCTGGTTGACCGAGGAGAAGGAGGGCCAGATCCGCATCGAGCCCTGCGGCACCAATCTCTGCGGCTACGCCGTGGATACGAAGACCAACCAGAACGGCGAGCAGATCCTGATCAACATGCGTCCGAGCGACAAGACGCAGGAAAAGAAGTGGACCGGCCGCATCTTCGATCCGAACAGTGGCAGCACCTACGACTCGACCATTGCGCTGAAGGGAATGGACAGTCTGCGCGTGCAGGGCTGCGCCTTCGGCGGCATGTTCTGCGGTGGCCAGACCTGGACGCGGGTGAACTGAGCGCCGCGCCTGCGGTCCACGCTCTTTCAAATGAAAAGCGCGCGGCCTTGCGACCGCGCGCTCGAACTGATCTCAGGCGCTGCTCGGCCTCAGCCGACCGGGGCGGCATATTCCTCGTCGGTGACGTGCTCCATCCACGTCACGTGCTTGCCATTGAGCGATTCATGCATCGCGACGTGGACCATGCCGGTGGTCGGCGCGGCGCCATGCCAATGCTTCTCGCCCGGCGGAATCCAGACGACGTCGCCGGCCTTGATCTCGCGCACCGGCCCGCCCTTGGCCTGCACGCGGCCGACGCCCTGGATGACATAGAGCGTCTGCCCGAGGGGATGGGTGTGCCAGGCCGTGCGAGCACCCGGCTCGAACGCGACACGCGCCGAGGCGACGCGAGCCGGAGCCTGTGGCGTGATGATCGGATCCTGCCAGACCGTGCCCGTAAAGCTTTCCGCCGCCGCGCGGCGGGTGGGGCGAGAGCCCGCGAGATAGACTTCGACCATTGTTCTACCTTTCCTGAATCTGTGCCGTCGATTGATCGGGGCCGTGAACTACTTCTTCGACGCGGAGTAACGCGCCTTGGTCTCTGCGTTCATCGGATAGAGACCCGGCAGCACCGCGCCCTTGTTCACCTCGTCGACGATCCAGGCCTCCATGCGTTCCTGCTCGGGGCCCTCGGCGAGCACGTGATCGAGCATCGCCTGCGGGATCAGCACCGCACCGTCCTGGTCGGCCACGACGACGTCGTTCGGGAACACGGCCACACCGCCGCAGCCGATCGCCTCGCCCCAACCGACGAAGGTCAGGCCGGCGACCGAGGGCGGAGCAGCGTAGCCGTCGCACCATACCGGAAGCCCGGTGCCGAGCACGCCTTCGAGGTCACGCACCACGCCGTCGGTGATCAGCGCGGTGACGCCGCGCTTGACCATGCGGGCACAGAGGATGTCGCCGAAGATGCCGGCGTCCTTGACGCCCATCGCATCGACCACGGCGATGCAGCCTTCGGGCATGGCCTCGATCGCGGTGCGGGTCGAGATCGGCGACGACCAGGATTCCGGCGTCGCCAGATCCTCGCGCGCCGGCACGAAGCGGAGCGTGAAGGCGGGACCGACCAGCCGCTTCTGTCCCGGGCGCAGCGGCTTGGCGCCGCGCAGCCAGACATTGCGCAACCCCTTCTTCAGCAAGACCGTCGTGATGGTCGCGGTTGTGACTTGAGACAGGGTGGCGATGGCTTCGGGGGTGAGGGACATCTTGAGACTGGCGCTCCAAACAGGCTGGCGGAAAAAGCAGGCGCATCTTGCGAGCGACGAAGGCGGCGTCAAGGGCATGCTCGGTGCGTCCAGCGCATGCGGGGCTTGCGCCCATCCGATAAAGTCTTCTTATCGCCGAACATCCGATTAATTTATTGAATTTTCGAGACTTTTTGCCTTTGACCCAATTCCACTTGCGATCGAAACGAGCTAGATCAGGGACCATCAACGCGGATCAATTCGGACTCATGGCCGATCCCTTTCCACCTCCCCGCCTGCTGCCCAGCGGTGACAGCGCCGTCACCGTCGAGTTCAGCCGGACGATCGACGAGATCGCCAACCGCCGCGTCCTGGCGCTCGACCATGCAGTGGCAGCGGCCGGGATCGAGGGCATCACGGAGACGGTGCCGACCTATCGTTCGCTGCTCGTGCACTATGATGCTGACGTCATCGACCACGACACGCTCGGGGCAAGGCTGTTGGCGCTGTCGGCCGGGTCGCTCGCGCCGGACAGCGAGGTCAGGCGCTGGCGGGTTCCTGTCTGCTATGGCGGAGAGAATGGCATCGACCTCGAGGATGTCGCGAAGGCGTTGAGTCTCACGCCGGACGAAGTCGTCGCGCGCCATATCGCCAGAACTTATCGCGTCGCAATGATCGGCTTTACCCCCGGCTGGTCCTATTTGTCCGGTCTCGATCCCACGCTGCAGATGTCGCGCCGCCAGAATCCGCGGCTCTCGACGCCGGCAGGCATCATCGCCATCGGCGGCATCCAGACCGGCATCCAATGCCTTGCGGGCCCCTGCGGCTGGCACCTGATCGGCCGCACCGCGATGCGGACGTTTCAACTGCATCGCGACCCGACCTTCCTGCTCGAGCCCGGCGACGAGGTCAGCTTCTACGCCGTTGACGCGAAGACCTTCACCGAGCAGGAGCGCGCCGCCGAGGGCGGCGAGCTCATCGCCGAGCGGATCGCCGCATGAGCACGCTCGTCGTCTCACAGATCGGCCCGGCAAGCTCGGTCCAGGATGGCGGGCGTTTCGGCGCGCAGCGCTACGGGCTGACACCGTCCGGTGCAATGGACAAGCTGGCGCTGGCGGCAGCCAACAGCCTCGTCGGCAATGAGCCGATGGCGGCTGCGATCGAGATCGGCCCGTTCGGCGCGACCTTCACGGCGAAGGGCGGCGCGGTGCGCGTGGCGCTCGCGGGCGCGCAACGACCGGCGGATGTTGCCAAGCGGCAGGTCGAGATCAACACGTCGGTGACGCTGAACGACGGAGAGGAACTCACGCTCGGCTTTGCTCGCGGCGGCTCCTTCACCTATCTCGCCGTCGAAGGCGGCATCGCCGGCGAACCGATGTTCAACAGTCTCTCGGTGAATGCACGCGCTGGACTTGGCAGTCCCTACCCGCGGCCGCTCCAGGCCGGCGACGTGTTCGAGGTCGCACCCGCCGGCGACGCGCCGGAACTGCGGATCGATCTGCCGAAAATTAGCGGCGCGATTCGAGTCGTCATGGGGCCGCAGGACGACGAGTTCAGCGACGAGATGAAAGCGCTGTTCCTCGGCAGCGACTGGATGGTCTCGGCGACCAGCGACCGCATGGGCTATCGGCTCGAGGGGCCGCAGATCCGCCACCTGCACGGTCACAACATCGTCTCGGACGGCACCGTGGACGGCAGCATCCAGGTGCCCGGCAATGGTTCGCCGATCGTGCTGATGTCGGACCGCGGCACCAGCGGCGGCTATCCGAAGATCGCGACCGTCATCACAGCCGATTTCGGCCGCCTGGCGCAGACGCCCGCCGGCACGCCGTTCCGCTTCAAGGCGGTGAGCATGGCCGAGGCGCAGGCCGAGCTGCGCCGCTATAAGGGCCTGTTGCGCAGCCTGCCCGGCCGCGTCACCGCGATCGCGAGCAGCGACTTCAACGTCGATGCGCTGCTCACGGCCAATGTGGCCGGTCATGCCGTCAGCGCAACCGACGCCACCACCTGGCCCGAAGTGACTCTCGATTAACCTGATCGCATCTCACGCTGCTTCGGACCCATCAACGAGCGGACCCTGACATGACCAGCACCGTCGATCTGAACTGCGACCTCGGAGAGAGTTTTGGCCCGTGGGAAATGGGCAATGACGCCGCCATGATCGAGCTGGCGACATCGGTCAACGTCGCCTGCGGCTTTCATGCCGGTGACGCCGACATCATGCGGCGGACGGTCGAGATGGCGAAGGCCAAAGGCGTCAGCGTCGGCGCGCATCCCGGCTATCGCGATCTGCATGGTTTCGGTCGGCGTCCGATGCCGGGGCTGAAATCATCGGAGATCGAGAACCTCGTAGCCTATCAGATCGGCGCCCTGCAGGCGATCGCCACCGCGGCCGGTCACAAGGTCACGCATGTGAAGGCACACGGCGCGCTGTCCAATGTCGCCTGCGAGGACGAGATGACGGCGAACGCCATCGCCAAGGCGATCAAGGCCATCGATCCCACCCTGATCTTCGTCGTGCTCGCCAACTCCAAGCTGGTGACAGCTGGCGAGAAGGCCAATCTGAGGATGGCTCACGAGGTGTTTGCCGATCGCGCCTATGGCGACGATGGGCTGTTGGTGTCGCGCAGCAAGCCCGGCGCGGTGCTGCACGAGCCCAAGCAGATCGCGGAGCGCGTCGTGCGAATGGTTCAGGACGGCGCCGTGATTTCAGTGAGCGGCAAGGTCATGAAGATGCGCACCGACACCGTTTGCATCCACGGCGATACAGCCGGCGCCGTCGAGATCGCACGCGAGGTTCGCAGGGCACTCGACGCGGCCGCCATCACGGTCGCGCCGTTCAAGAGGTGATGAGAATCAGAACGGATGCGTGAAAGACGTGCCCAGGGTGATCGCGGCAATCAGCGCCATCGCGCTGTAGAAGGCAACTAGCGCGACGGTTGCGCCGCGCTCGCGAATGGCGCGGGCCTGGGGCATGTGTCGCAGGGGCGTCGATATCGTCCGCATGGCCGGTCTCCTGAAGTTCCGGCCATGAGAAAAGCGTTCCCGCGGCCGGGTGCAAGGCAACCGGCGAAATAACGACAAGCCCCCTGTTTCGGGTCCGCTTGGAACCAAAAAATTCTCGATCGGTGTTCCGACCGAGAAATATTCTCCATCGGGTTCCGGCTCAGTAGACGTCGAGCTGGAACCGGCCCTTCTTCTTGAGGTCCGCAACGAAGCTGACGGCCTCATCCGTGGACCGGGCACCAAACTGGGCGACGATGTCGACCAGGGCGCGCTCGACGTCCTTGGCCATGCGCTTGGCGTCGCCGCAGATGTAAAGGTGGGCGCCGTCGGCGAGCCAGGTCCACACCTCGCGGCCGACCTCGCGCATGCGGTCCTGGACGTAGAACTTCTTGTCGCCGTCGCGCGACCACGCCAGCGACAGCCGCGTCAAGAGGCCCGCGGTCTTCATGGCGTTGAGCTCGTCGGCGTAGAAGAAGTCGCAGTCGCTGCGCTGATGGCCGAAGAACAGCCAGTTCTTGCCCGGCGCGCCGGTCGCCCTGCGATCGAGCAGGAAGGCGCGGAACGGCGCAACGCCGGTGCCGGGGCCGACCATGATGATCGGCGTCTTGGGATCGGCCGGCAGCGCGAAGCCATGCGCCTTCTGCACATAGACACGCAGCTTGTCGCCGGGATTGATCCTCTCGGCCAGGAACGTCGAGGCGAGGCCCAGCCGCTTGCGCTTCCCGATGACGTAGCGGACGCAGTCGACCGTCAGCGACAACTTGCCGGGCGTGGCATTGTGCGACGACGAGATCGAGTAGAGCCGCGGCTGCAGCGGCTCCAGTGCCTCGACGAAGGCTTCGGGATGCGGCCGGACACCGGAGAACTTCTGCAGCACCGCCATCACATCGAGCGTCGCCGCATCGCCATCGGGATCCTCGCCCTGCGCCAGCTGCCGCGCCTTCTCGCGGGTCGCGCCGCCGGTGACGAAGGAGATCAGCTCGAACAGCGAATCCGGTGCCGGCGACAGCGAGACATCCTCCAAGAGGCACTGCCGCAGCGGCTTTCCCTTCACCTCGGTCATGTGCGAGGCGCCGAGCAGCGCGATGATCTGGTCGACCAGGCCGAGATCATTCTTGGCGAAGATGCCGAAGGAATCGCCGACGACGTAGTCGAGCCCGCTCTCTCCCAGATCAAACTCGATGTGCCAGGTCTCTTTCTCCGAGCCCGGCTTGTTGAGCAGGCGCCGCGACAGGAACGTCGCCTCGACCGGATTGTCGCGCGAGCGGCCGGGCTCGCTGACGACGACGGAGACGGTGGCCGGCGCAGCAGCAGCGGGCTTGGCGGCCGCCGGAGCCGTGTCGATCTCCTCGTAAAGAGCCTTCAGCATCCGCGCGGTTTCTTTGCCACCGGGGACGCACAGATTCAGCCGCGCCTCGCTGCGAGCGGCGATCGCATCCGAATAGTCGTTGCAATTGTAGCCACATTGGCCGCAGTCCTGCTGCGCCATGGCTGCCATCATGCGCCGGCGCAGCGGACGACCCTCGGCCAGCTTCATGCGTTCGGCGATCGGCATGGTCTGATCGTGCCATGGCGCCCCGCCGTCATCACCGTCGCCTGCGGGCGCGAGCACAGCGCCGTTCTGCGCCGGCGACAATGCTGTCGAGCCGTCTAGACCGAGCGCTCCGGCCAGGAAGCCGTTGAGCCACGAGCGCTGCGCTTCGGAAAATGGCGCCGTCGGAGGAATGATATCGATGTTGGGCATGGGCGTGATCTGGTTCATGCTGACACCTGCGACGAGGTCTGGGCTTCGGCGAGATTGCGCAGCGCTTCGCCGTCGTGACGGCGTGCGAACGACAGGAAGGTCTCTTCGGGCGAGGCGCGATGGGCGAGATAGGCCTTGAGCAGCTTCTCGACGGTTACAGGCGCATCCGCCGCCTTGAGGTCGCGATAGACCTCGCGGCCGATATCGGCCTGAGGGCCGAAACCACCCCCGGCGAACAGATGATAGCCTTCGACCGTGTCGTCGCCGTCACCAACCGGCACCTTTGCCGCGATCAAGCCGATGTCGCTGATGTAGTGCTGGGCGCAGGAGTGATGACAGCCGGTGAGATGAATGTTCAGCGGCGTGTCGACGTCCACCCTGCTCTCGCACCAGTCGCCGATCTCGGCCGCATGTTTCTTGGTGTTGGATGCTGCGAACTTGCAGCCGGCGTTGCCTGTGCAGGCGATCAGTCCGGCGCGGATGTGCGAGGCCTTGACCGACAGTCCGATCTGCTCGACCGCGGCGCAGGCCAGCGCGACCTTGTCGTCGCGGACGCCCGATAACAGCAGGTTCTGCCACACCGTGAGCCGGATCTCGCCGTCGCCGAGATCCGCTGCGATTCTGGCAAGCGCGCGCATCTGATCCGTGGTCAGCTTGCCCAGCGGCAGCACGACGCCAATCCAGTTCAGCCCCTGCTGCTTCTGCTGGTGCACGCCGACATGGGCCATGCGGTCGGAGTCGGGTCGCGGCTCGAGCGCCTCGTCCGGCACGCGCGCAAGCTTGCGGCCGAGCCTCGTCTCGACGGCTTCCATGAACTTGTCGTGCCCCATGTTGTCGAGCACATATTTGAGCCGCGCCTTGAGACGATTGGTGCGGTCGCCGGTCTCGATAAAGAGCCGCACGATGGCGTCAGCCACCTCGGTCGCCCGCTCCGGCTCGACGATGATGCCGGTCGACTTGGCAAAATCCTTGTGTCCCGTAATGCCGCCGAGGCCGAGTCTGAACCACACGCCGGGCGCAACCCCAAATCCGTCCTTCACCTCGACCGCCGAGAACGCAATGTCGTTGGTGTCCTCGAGCGCCGCGATCTGCCCGGCACCGTCGAAAGCGACGTTGAACTTGCGTGGCAGGCCGTACAGCGAGCGGTCGTTGAGGATGTGGAAATGCCATTCGCGCGCATGGGGCCGCGTATCCAGCAATTCCTGCGGATCGATGCCGGCGGTCGGCGTTCCCGTTACGTTGCGGATGTTGTCGGCGCCGGAGCCGCGCGCGGTCAGACCGAGATCCGAAAGTCCCTCCAGCAGCATGACCGCGTGCCTGGGTGGGATTTCGCGCAGTTGCAGGTTTGCCCGCGTGGTGACGTGGCTGTAGGGACCGCAAAGCTCGTCGGCGAGATCGGCGAGGCCGGTCAACTGCCAATGCTTCAGGATGCCGTTGGGGATGCGCAGACGGCACATGTAGGAGTCCTGCGCCGGAGCGACGTGAAACAGGCCGTAGTAGCGCCAACGGAAATTGTCGGCCGTGGATGGCGCGGTATCGTTGCGCGCCTGCTCCTTCAGCCGTTCGTAGGCATCGAACGGATGTCCTTCGCGTTTGACCTTTTCCTGGTCGGCGAGCTTCCGTCCCGACGCGATCACCTTGTCCTGCGCCTTGATGTGGATGGCGTCCGGACCGGTCGGCTCGCTTGCTGTCGCCGCGCCACCCTGGCCGCGTCCTGCGAGCGTGACCTTGAGGCCCGCGGCCAACCCTTCAAGGTAGCGCTTCTGCTCGTCGTTGAAGTCGACTGACAACGATTCGATTTTCATGATGGCGGACGAAGCTCCAGCGGCCACGGCGATTGGCGTTCGGGAATGGGATGAGGATCGCATCGTCCGACCGGCCGATATGGCCTGATTCAGGTGAGCGATCCGACCAGCTTCGTTGCTGCGGAAATCCGACATGGATTGCAGTCAGCGGCGTCTGCGGCGGCCGACTGCACCGCAACATTCAAGTTGCGTGCCAGCGGCACAAATCAAGAAAAAGCGTGAAGAATCAGGTCGCTACCCGAACCGATGAAGGCGCGTTGTCAGGCTCAAGCCCCGAAATACGGGCACGCCGCCCAAAAATTGGTCGGCGGCGCTCGGTGCCCGGACCCTGATCGGAGCGGTGGATCAGGCCGTCCAGCGGCCGATCTTGAATGCCTTGAGATGGCCGATCACGTCGTCCACCGCAAAAGGCGGACCAGCGAACGCGCCGATGGCGGCATCCGTGCCGACCGCGGCCGTGCCCATCGCCGCGTCGTAGATATCCGGCCGGAACACGCCCATGGCGGTGCCCAGGGCTTCATTGCTGAGGGGAGTCTGGCCCCACCGCACCATCTGGGCATACAGCCATGCCGCCTGGATCTTCTCGGGCCGTCCCGCTTCTTCCCGGCCCACCAGCAGATAGCGCGAGCTTTCGCGGAAGGTGCCATCCGGCGAGATCTTGAGGCGGCCGTCCAGCGTACGCTGGAGCACCTCCGCATCGACGCCGATCCGCTCCGGCTGGGCCAGGATACGCGCGGCCTCCCCATGGTTCTGCTCGATGAAATCGGCGGCCTTCGCGCAGGCGCGGACCAGGCCGGCGAGGGCGCCGGGATTTTTGTCAGCCCAGCTCTGCCTGACCGCCAGCACCTTTTCGGCCGCGCGCACCAGCACGTCAGACACGAAGTGGAGAATATGGCCGATGCCGAGATCGACCGCGATCGAGTTCCACGGTGCTCCGACGCAGAACGCATCGACGTGACCGTTGGCGATGCTCTCCACCATGTAGGGCGGCGGCAGCACCACGAGGCGGACGTCCTCATCGGGGTCAACGCCGCCTGCGGCCATCCAGAACCGCAACTGATAGTTGTGGGTCGAGAACGGAAACGTCATGCCGAAAGTCAGCGGCTCGGCGCCGACCTTGCGCCGTTCAGCGACGACGCGCGCCAGGGCCAGCGCCGTCGCCATCGGATCGAAACGATCACCCTCGAGGTGGGCCATGATTGCCGCATGCAGCGCCGGCGTCACGGTGATCGCGTTGCCGTTCACGCCGAGATTGAACGGCGCGACGATCGGAACCTTGACGTGGCCGATACCAAGACTGGACGCAATGGCCACCGGTGCCAGCAGATGCGCGGCATCGAACAGGCCAATGTTGAGCTTGTCGCGGACGTTCGACCAGGAGACCTCGCGGACGAGGGTGACGTCGAGCCCCTCCGCGGCCGTGAAGCCCTTATCGACGGCGACGATCAGCGCCGCGGCATCGACCAGCGGAATGAAGCCAATGCGAAGCGGGCCAGTCATTTCAACATCTCCGAGGCGGTCAGGATCGATTGTGCGATCTCGCCGATCTTCTTCTTTTCGCGCATGGCTGTGGAGCGCAACAGCACGTAGGCTTCCTCTTCGGTGAAGCCCTTCATCTTCATCAGAATGCCCTTGGCGCGGTCGATCACCTTGCGGTCCTCGAGCGCGGACTTGGCGCGCTCCAGCTCGTCCTGAAGCTTGGAGAACGCATTGAAGCGGGAGATGCAGAGGTCGAGGATCGGCTTGATCCGCTCCTTCTTCAGGCCATCAACGATGTAGGCGGAGACGCCCGCCTCCACCGAGGCCTGGATCGAGGCGGCGTCGCTCTGGTCCACGAACATCGCGATCGGCCGGCGGACGGCGCGGCTGACCTGGAACATCTGCTCCAGCACGTCGCGGCTCGGGTTCTCCAGGTCGATGACGATGACGTCCGGATCCAGGGCATAGATGCGCGCCAGAAGACCCTGCATCTCGCTGACATGCACGACGCCGGTAAAGCCCGCTTCCCGCAAGCCCTCCTCCAGGATGGCCGCGCGGATCGGGCTTTCGTCGACGATCACGATTTTAGGCGATTGCTCGGCGCTCATCGATCACCAGGTTGTCCGGGCCCTCACCCATAGCATGGACGTGGCCGCGTCAAAGCCTTGTCTTTCTGGGCAATTCGGACTAGCTGACGCCTATCTCATCAGGCAGTTCCAAGATGCAGCAGGGTTCGGCGCCCAAGATCAGCTTTGTTTCGCTCGGATGTCCCAAGGCCTTGGTCGATTCCGAGCGCATCATCACGCGTCTCCGCGCCGAGGGCTACGAGCTTGCCCGGAAGCATGACGGCGCCGACGTCGTCATCGTCAACACCTGCGGGTTCCTGGACAGTGCCAAGCAGGAATCGCTGTCGGCGATCGGCTCGGCCATGGCCGAGAACGGCAAGGTCATCGTCACCGGCTGCATGGGCGCCGAGCCGGAGCAGATCGAGCAGGCCTATCCCGGCGTACTGTCGATCACCGGCCCGCAGCAGTATGAGAGTGTGCTGGACGCGGTCCACCGCGCGTCGCCGCCTGCGCACAACCCTCATCTCGACCTGGTTCCTCCGCAGGGCATCAAGCTTACGCCCCGGCACTACGCCTATCTGAAGATCTCCGAAGGTTGCAACAACCGCTGCACCTTCTGCATCATCCCGAAGCTGCGTGGCGATCTGGTGTCGCGCCCCGCGGCCGACGTGCTGCGCGAGGCCGAGCGGCTGGTCGCAGCCGGGGTCAAGGAGCTCCTGGTCATTTCGCAGGACACCTCGGCCTATGGGCTGGACCTGAAATATGCCGAAAGCGCCTGGAAGGACCGCAGCGTCCGGGCGCGCTTCCTCGATCTGGCGCGCGAGCTCGGCGAACTCGGAGCCTGGGTCCGGCTGCATTACGTCTACCCCTACCCGCATGTCGACGAGGTGATTGGCCTCATGACAGACGGTAAGATATTGCCTTATCTCGACATCCCATTCCAGCATGCCAGCCCGAACGTCCTGAAGGCGATGCGCCGCCCGGCGGCGCAGGACAAGACGCTGGACCGGATCAAAGCCTGGCGGACAGCCTGCCCCGACCTTGCGCTGCGCTCGACCTTCATCGTCGGATTCCCCGGCGAGACGGACGCGGATTTCGCCTATCTGCTGGACTGGCTGGATGAGGCCGAGATCGATCGGCTCGGATGCTTCAAATACGAGCCGGTGGCCGGCGCGACATCCAACGCCCTGCCCGACCAAGTCCCGGACGCCGTCAAGCAGGAGCGCTGGGACGCCCTGATGGCCCGCCAGCAGAAGATCTCGGCACGCCGGCTCAAGCGCAAGGTTGGAACGCGTCAGCAGGTGATCATCGACGAGGTCGGGCCGAGCGTCGCCAAGGGCCGCACCAAGGCTGATGCCCCTGACATCGATGGCGCCGTCTATCTGTCCAGCCGCCGGCCGCTGCGTGTCGGCGAGATCGTCACGGTCAAGATCGAGCGTGCCGACGAATACGACCTGCACGGCACGGTCGCGGGTTTCTAGCGCGGCTCTGTCGCGTCTCGGGCCACCGTCGGGAACTCGCGGGAATTGCAGAATGGGCGTGTCAACGCGCCCTGGACCTGCGGACCGCCCCTCAGTGCGAGGAGCCCGTGGTGCGAACCGACCAGAGCTTCAGCAGGCGAAGCGCCTCGTCCTGCTTCAGTTCGAGATATTTGTTCTTGAGCTTGGTCAGCTCGTCGGGAGGCGTTGCACCTGAAACGAACCGGCTATCGAGGATCGCGGCAACCGTGACCCAGCTCAGTCCAGCGGCCTTGCACGGCACGAGAATGCCGTCGCTGCGCAAGCTCTGCATCAGCGGCCGCACCAGCTCGATGCTGCATTTCGCGAGCTCCGCGATGGCCGCGATCGTCTCGCCGTAGCGCCGCTGACGGGCAAATTCCAGCAGCGCGGCCTCGGTCAGCTTTCCGCCCTGCTTCAGCTGGCCAACCGCCACCTTGGAGCTGCCACCATCGCGGTTTCGCGACATGTCGCGCTCGGCGTCGAGCGTGGCCGCTGAAATGGCGCTGCGGATTTCCTCGTAGAGATGCGGCGGCGCCGACGCGAGCAGCCGCGCCCTCACCGCCTCCGTCGCGCGCTGCAACAGGGTCCTGCGCAAGGCTGCCGGCAGATCGGCGCGGATGCCGGCCGCGACCGTGAGCTCCGCATCTCCAGCCGCCTGTGCCACGATGGCGGCGAATCCGGCGGGAGACACCCGCGCCCCGGGATTCCTCATCAGTTGGCGGCTCACGCTCGGATAGCGTCGCGCGAGCAGCGCATCGGTAACGATCTCCTGCAGCCACCAGCGCCCGGCGATCGCAATCAGGTGCTTCTCGCCGCGCGTCTGCGCGATCTCGACGAGATCCTCGCTGCTCAGCCGCGGCGATTCCGAAAGCACCGGCCCCGCGACGGCGATGTCGTCATGATAGGCCAGCCGCCGGATCACGCCGGCCGGCGCCTGCGGGATCGGGGCAAGCTGGGCGCTGAGTTCGGCGAGTGCGATCCGGGCACCGACGTCGGCCAGCGCGCGCAGCTCGATGGTGTTGACGAGACGCTCGAAGACGTCGGCAAACAGCGCGTGCTGCTCGATATCCAGGCTGCCGGCCGAGGCGACGAACAGGGCGGCCACCCGCTCGGCCACGCCGGAGCAGCGGTCGGCTGAGCCGGTGGCTATGGCCGCCTGCACTTCTTCGGCGATCGTGAGATGGGGGTTCGACATCGCTCGTCCTGAGCGCTTGCATTTTCAAGCTGCCCGGCAAAGTAAACGCAGCCGCTAAATGTTTGGTAAAGTTGTCACTAAAGCGCGAGACCCGAGATTGGATCGTGCGGCCCTCGCGCCGGCCGGCGCTTCCCTCGCCGCTTCCCGGAGCAGCGGCCCGTATTGCAGCCTGCAGGCCGGCATCTTGACACCGGTTGCGATTTGCCTGTATGGCCGCCGCATGATCTTCAACCGGACCAACCGCCGCGCCGCCGTTTGCCGTCGTCACCGCCGTGACGATGCCGGGGCGCGCCATGTCCGAAGACGTTGCTGATCAGCTAGCTCATCAGCTCCAGGTTTTCGAGAAGGCCGCTCCCGCAAAGGAGCGGCCTTCTCGCTTTTTGGCCCACCGTTTCCCCTGAGCACAGGAGATTGCACATGCTGACCGCCTCCCATCCCTACGACGCTCTGATGGAGATCACGGCGCGTCCGCGTACCGTCTTCGTTCAGGGCAAGGGCTCCTGGCTATGGGACGACGATGGCAAGCGCTATCTGGACTTCATCCAGGGCTGGGCCGTGAACGCGCTCGGCCATGCGCCGCCGGAGCTTGCCAGCGCGCTCACCAACCAGGCGGCGCGCCTGATCACGCCGAGCCCAGCCTATTTCAACGATACCAGCCTGCAACTCGCCAAAGCACTGGTCGACCGCTCGTGCTTCGACCAGGTATTCTTCACAAATTCGGGCGCCGAAGCCAATGAAGGCGCCATCAAGCTCGCGCGCAAATACGGCGCCCTGCGCAAGAACGGCGCGTATGAGATCATCACCTTCGAGGGCGGCTTCCACGGCCGCACCCTGGCGACGATGTCGGCTTCTGGCAAGAAGGCGTTCGAGCCGCTGTTCGAGCCGAAGGTGCCTGGCTTTCCCAAGGCGCGCCTGAACGACATCGGCTCGGTCGAGGCGCTGATCTCCGACCAGACGGTCGCGATCATGCTGGAGCCGATCCAGGGTGAGGCCGGCGTGTGGCCCGCGACGGACAAGTTCCTGCAGCATTTGCGGGCGCTGACCGCCGAGCACGGGCTGCTGCTGATCGTCGACGAGATCCAGACCGGAATGGGCCGCACCGGAAAACTGTTCGGCTATGAGCACGCCGACGTCCTCCCGGACATCATGACCTTGGGCAAGGGCATCGGCGGTGGTGTCCCGCTCGCCGCCCTGCTGGCGACCGACGCGGCGTCTTGTTTCGAGCATGGCGATCAGGGCGGCACCTTCAACGGCAATCCCCTGATGTGCGCGGCGGGACTTGCTGTGCTCGACGTCATCGAGAAGCCGGAGTTTCTCAAGGCTGTCGCGGACAACGGGATCTATCTCGAGAGTGAGTTGCAGCGCATCTCGGCAAGGCACGGCCTGGGCGAAGTACGCGGCCGTGGTCTGTTGCTCGCGCTCGACGTGATCAGGCCGATCGCGCCGGCGATCGTCGCGCATGCCTTCGAGCTCGGCCTGCTGCTGAACGCGCCGCGTCCGGATGCGTTGCGCTTCATGCCGGCGCTCAACGTGACCCGGGACGAAATCGCGGCGATGATCGACACGCTGGATGGCATCCTGACCAAGGTCGGCGCTGCCCGGTGCGTGGCGTAGCGGCTCAGGTCGCGAGGACCGGCGCGGCATTCATCAGTCGAGCCGGCCTTGCGGGATGCGCGTCCGGAGGGGCGCGCGATCGCCGAGAACATGATTGTCGGAGGAGCGGAAGAATGCCGGCGCGAAGACGAGGAGCCACAGCGTCAGGTCTATCGCGTCGCGACGGAGGTTCCCGGACGTCGATTGACCTAGATCAAAGACAGCGCGCCGCCTGACCAACGATCTTTGCGGAGCCAAACACCTGCGGTCCGATGACATACGTTATATCCTTGTGGATATAGCGTTGTACGGGATGTGATCAGCTCGGAGGGACGAGGCTTGCCGGACCAAGCTGATGATCATTCCGCCGACAACGACGTCGGTACGACACAAGGAGATACGAGAATGGCGAGAGACAATCTGGCTCGGGCACTACCCGTCACGGACGCCACGAGCCACATCGCCCCCGCTGCCGCCACCGAAGAGGTTTTGATTCACGTCCGCTTCTTTCCGAACTCGGACATCAACTCGATCGGCGAGAAGCCGGCCGGGCTCACCGCGAACGAATGGTACGAGCGGCTGCTCGAGATGGCACGTCCGCACTATCGGACGTTCGCCGGCGGCCGCGGCTTCTTCCGCATCCCCCGCTCCTGCTTCGACGCGATCCTGAAAGGCGTTGCTGCCTGACGTCGGCTCTCTCCGGATGAGGCAGCGGGCGTCCTCTCTGCCTCATCCATGTCGACCGCGGTGCGCCGGGTGCGCCGCGGTCGCTGACGTTTTGGTTCGTGCGGGCGTCGGAGGACAACATTGAGCGAAGCAGCTTTCAGCGAACTGCGACGGGTCTTCAGCGCGCTGCTGGCGTCCGGGCGGGCCTCGCAGAACCTGGCGAACATGCTCGCCGACCGCGCCTTCGATCTGTTCGAAGCCAACATCCATGCCCAGACGGCGCATCTGCCCGCCCTCGCCTGCGCCAAAGGCTGCCCCTCCTGTTGCGCGCTGCGCGTGACGGCGACGGCACCGGAGATCTTCCTGCTCGCGCGCTACGCCCGGCAGATCGATCAGCGCATGCCGGCAACCGCGCTCGGCTCGCTGTCACGACGGATCAAGCTCGCCAACCGCGCGACGCGCGGCTTGGGCGAGACCGAGCGAATGAAGCTGCGCCAGCCTTGCCCATTCGTCGTGCGCGGCGGCTGCATCATCCATCCCGCGCGTCCGCTCGCCTGCCGCGGCCATGCCTCGTTCGACCGGCGCGCCTGCGCGCAGGCCATGGCCGGCCGCGAGGTGGACGTGCCGGTCTCGGCGCCACACGTCGCTCTGCGCGCCCTGGTGCAGGATTCGCTCAGGGAAGCGCTCGACAGCGCAGGACTCGCCGCTGGCCTCTATGAGCTCAATCAGGGTCTCGTTCTGGCGCTCGACGACCCCGAGCGCGAGCGCGCCTGGCGCGACGGACAAGACAGCCTCGCGCCGGCGCGGATCGAGGCGTCGACGACGGCAGCGCAGACGGACGCGGTGCTCTGGAGCCGGGCTTCGGCTGGTGGCGCTTCGATCCGGGACGAATTCTAGCGGCAGATCCCGATCGCCAAGCGCCTATGGCTTGAGGATCGAGGCCCCGGTCGTGGCGCGGCTTTCGAGATCGGCGTGCGCCCGGCCCGCATCCTTCAGCGCATAGGCGTGATTGATCTGCACGTGCAGCTTGCCGCTGATCACCGCCGAGAACAGCGTGTCGGCGCCCTCCAGCAACTCGGACCGTTTGCCGATGTAGTCGTTGAGCTTCGGCCGGGTCGCGAACAAAGAGCCATGGCTGTTGAGCTCCGCGATCGAGAATGGCGGCACCGGACCCGAGGCATTGCCGAAGCTGACGAACAGACCGCGCGGCTTCAAGCAGGACAACGAGCCGGGGAAGGTCGACTTGCCGACCCCGTCATAGACCACGTCGCACAATTCACCGCGGCTGATCTGCTTGACCCGTGCGACGAAGTCCTCCTCGTTGTAGAGGATGACGTGGTCGCAGCCATTGGCCAGGGCGAGATCGGCCTTCGCCTTGGAGCCGACGGTGCCGATGACGTGCGCGCCGAGCGCGCGCGCCCACTGGCAGGCCAGCAGGCCGATGCCGCCGGCGGCAGCGTGGATCAGCACGCGATGGTGCGGCTCGACCTTGAACGTCTTGTGCAGCAGATACCAGACCGTCAGTCCCTTGAGCATCAGCACCGCGCCCTGCTCATAGGTGATGTGGTCGGGCAGCTTGACCAGGCGCTGCCAAGCGATATTGCGCTCGGTCGCGTAGCCGCCCAGATTTTCGTAGTAGGCGACGCGGTCGCCGGGATGAAAATTCGTGACGCCCGGCCCTACGGCGATCACCTCGCCTGCCGCCTCGTTGCCGGTGATGAACGGCAGGCCGGGCGCCTTGTACAGTCCGGTGCGGTAGTACACGTCGATGAAGTTCAGGCCGATCGCGTGCTGGCGGATGCGGACCTCGCCGGGGCCGGGCGCGGCGACGTCGACCGGCTCATAGACGAGCACCTCGGGGCCTCCCACCTTGTGCACGCGCACCGCCTTGGTCATCCCGCCATCTCCCTTCGGACTCTCCATCGCCGCGTCCGAGAATCCGGCGAAAGAACTTCCGACAGTTACCTGATTCTCATCGGACATCCGGCTCCGTTGAAGGAGCCGGACTCCGGCCGCGCATCGGGCGCTGCCGGCGGCAAAAGCGAAGTCGATCGCGACGGCCTTGTCAACTCGGCACCTGTCAGGCGTTACGCTTCCTGCGGTTGCGCGAGGCCATCACGTTGAAGGCTTCGACCGCCAGCGCAAAGACAATCGCGAAGTAGATGTAGCCGCGCGGGATGTGGAACTTGAAGCCGTCGGCGACCAGCGCGACGCCGATCAGGAGCAGGAAAGCGAGCGCCAGCATCTTGGTGGTCGGATGGTTCGCCACGAAGCGAGCGACCGGTCCGGAGGACACGTACATGATGACCATGGCGATGATGACGGCGGCGATCATGATCTCGAGATCCTGGGCCATGCCGATCGCCGTGATGATCGAGTCCAGCGAGAACACGAGATCGATGACGATGATCTGCACGATCACCCAGAAGAACTTGTTGGTGCCGCCGCCCTGCGACCCGCCGTCCTCACGCGCCTCGACCTCGGCATGGATCTCATGCGTGGCCTTGGCGATCAGGAACAAGCCGCCGGCGATCAGGATGATGTCGCGCCAGGAGAAGCCGACGCCGCCGATCGTGAGCACCGGCTGCGTCAGCCCGATCAGCCAGACCAGCACGCTGAGCAGCACGATGCGGAAGATCAAGGCCAGCGCCAGCCCGACCTGCCGGGCGCGTGTCGCCTGCGGCTGCGGGATGCGCGAGGTGATCACCGACAGGAAGATGACGTTGTCGATGCCGAGAACGATCTCGAGGGCGGTCAGGGTGAGCAGCGCCGCCCACGCTTCGGGACTGGTCAGAAGGTCGATCATGCTTTCAAGGATCTCAACAGGCGGATCGCGGAGTCGCTCGCGACGATGTAGAGGGCGATCGCGCACAACAGCGTCGTCACGATCGGGTCCACGGCGAAGTTGTTTCCCAGCACATCGATGACCAGGACGCCCCAGAGCGCGACCAGCGGCAGCGTCAGCCAGCGCAGCCGTTCGACGCGCACCGGGTGGATGACATGGAATGGGACGAAGGTCAGCGCGATCAGGACCGCGAGCCCCAAGGTCGCCAACGATGGCGAGGGATGCAGCAGGAACAGGTAGAATGCCGCGATGTTCCAGAGTCCCGGAAAGCCGCGAAAATGATTGTCGTCGCTCTTCATGCGGCGATCGGCGAAATACAGCGCGCCGGTGACGGCGATGCCGACGCCGATGACCGGCGCCGCGAGCGGCAGCAGCATCCCGCTGGCGGTGATGGCGTAGGCCGGCACGAACACATAGGTCGTGAAATCCACTACCAGATCGAGCACTTCGCCCGACCAGTCCGGCTGCACATGGACGACGTCGAGCCGACGCGCCAGCGGCCCGTCGATGCCGTCGATGACGAGCGCGACGCCGAGCCACCAGAACATCGCAGTCCAATGCTCGCGCACGGCCTCCAGCAGCGCGAGCAGCGCGACGCCCGCACCGAGCGCGGTGAAGACGTGCACCGAGAACGCCGCGGCGCGATGGGCGGGCGTTGCGGCCACCCTGCTCTCTGGTCTCAACTGATCCATGCGGCGCCAGTGCTATCAGGAATCGGAGCCAATTGCATATCCGCCGTTGCGGCGATGCGCCGCGCAGGCTCACGCAATACTCTTGAAAAAGCCCCGCAGGAACGTCAAATGTTCCCGCATGAGCAACACAGACGCCAGCTTTGATGTCATCGTCGTCGGCGGCGGGCCCGCCGGGCTCGCCGCCGCCGTTGCCTTGTCGCAGACCGGGGCGCGGACGGCGCTCGTGGCCCGCAAGGCCCCGTATGCAGACAACCGCACCACCGCCCTGCTCGGCGGCTCCGTCGATTTCCTCGACGAGATCGGCGTCTGGTCATCGTGCCGTGACCGCGCCGCCGGCCTGAGGGCGATGCGGCTGGTCGACGATACCGGCCGGCTGATCCGGGCCCCGGAGGTGCGTTTCGTCGCCGACGAGATCGGTCTCGACGTGTTCGGCTACAACGTCGCCAATGCCGTCCTGGTCGAGGCGCTGGAACAACGCGCCGGCGAGATCGACGGCCTGATGCGGATCGCCGAGGATGCGGAAAGCGTCCGCAGCGATGCCGATGCGGTGACCGTCACCAGCGCATCGGGCCGCGTGCTGACGGCGCGGCTCGTGATCGGCGCCGACGGCCGGCATTCGCTGTGCCGCGAGGCCGCCGGCATCGGCGTGAGCCGGCGCACGCTGCAGCAGTCGGCGCTGACCTTCAACATCACCCATGCACGGCCGCATCACAACGTGTCGACGGAATTCCACACGCCGCAGGGACCTTGCGTGTTCGTGCCGCTGCCGGGCGATCGCTCCAGCGTCGTCTGGGTCGCAGCCCCGAAGGAGGCCGACCGGCTGTTCGCGCTCGACGACGATGCCCTGTCGGCAGCGGCCGAGCGGCAGTCGCATTCGATCTTCGGCCGCGTTCGCGTCGAGCCGGGCCGCCATGTGTTTCCGCTCGCGATCGAGCGGCCCCTGCGCTACGCGCAAAACCGCATCGTCCTGGTCGGCGAGGCCGCGCATGTGGTGCCGCCGATCGGTGCCCAGGGACTGAACCTCGGCCTGCGCGACGGCATCGACATCGCCGATGTCGTGCGCAAGGCCAATGCGGCCGGCGAGGATATCGGTGCGCCGCAGGTGCTCGCGCGCTATGGTGCGGCGCGCCGCGCCGACATCCTGAGCCGCACCTTCGCCATCGATGTCGCCAACCGCTCGCTGCTCAGCGATCTCCTGCCGATGCAGTCGCTGCGCGCCGTCGGCATGCACCTGATCGGCGGCATCGGTCCGCTGCGGCGGCTCGCGATGCGCGAGGGCCTGGCGCCGTCATGGAGGGCCACGCGCAGGGCCGGCTGAGGACGATCAGGGAAACACCAGCCGGCCACTCTGGATCAGCCACATCACGCTGGTCAGGGTGATCACCGAGGCGAAGGTACCGATCAGCACCGCCGACGAGGCCGGCTCGATCCAGCTGTCATTCTGGCGCGCGATCACGAACACGTTGAGCGCCGGCGGCAGCGCCGCCATCAGCACCGCAGTCGCGGCCCAGGGCTGCGCGAACGGCCCGAACAGCAGCATCAGCCCGAACGACAGCAGCGGGTGGACGACGAGCTTCACCACGGTCAGGACCGGCACCTCCCAGGGCAGCCGCTCGAACGGGCGCAGCGCCACGGTCACGCCGAGCGCGAACAGCGCCGTCGGCGCAGCGGCGTTCTGCAGGAACTGCAGGGTGCGATCGAGCACCGTCGGCGGATGCAGCTGAAATGCGGCCGCCAGGATGCCGGCTGCCGTCGCCATGATCAGCGGGTTCTGCAGGATCTGGCGCAGCACCGTGCGCAGCGCATGCACCACCGAGGCGTGATCCCGCTCGGTCAGCTCGACGAGCAGCGGCACGATCGAGAACAGGAAGATGCTGTCGCAGCAGAAGATCAGCGCGGTCGGCGCCGCCGCCTTGGTCCCGAGCACGGCCAGCGCCAGCCCAGGCCCCATATAGCCGATGTTGCCGTAGCCGCCCGCGAGCCCGGCCATGGTCGCCTCGCGCAGCGACAGCCGCCCGATGGCCTTGCCGAGCACGAGCGCCAAGGCGAAGGTGAGCATGGTGGCGAGCGTCGTTGCAACCAGGAAGGGAGGGTTGCTCAGCTCCGTGAACGGCGTGCGCGCGATGAGGTTGAACATCAAGGCGGGCAGCGAGACGTAGAGCAGGAAGAAGTTCATCCAGGCGAGCCCGGCTTCGGGCAGCCTCCTCCACTTACCGCAGGCGAAGCCTATGAAAACGACGCCGAAATAAGGCAGGGCCAGATTGAGAATGTCGAACATGGGCTCGGAAGATGACCCCCTGAGGGGGCCTGGGAAGGGCCTGGAATGCGGGGGCGTCGCGGCTTGACGCGAATCGGATTGGTCTAGATCAAATCCGCCCGCGGGGCACTAGCATCGCTCCCCATCCTGGTCTATTCGACTGGGATGATCAAAGCGCGAACTGCCAAGTTTCAGATCGGCCAGATCGTCCGGCATCGGGTGTTCTCGTTCCGGGGCGTGATTTTTGACATCGATCCGGAGTTCAACAACACCGAGGAATGGTGGTTGTCGATTCCCGAGGAGGTCCGTCCGCACAAGGACCAGCCATTCTATCACCTGCTGGCCGAGAACGCGGAATCCGAATACGTCGCCTATGTCTCCGAGCAGAACCTGGTTCCCGACGAGTCCGGCGAGCCGATCCGCCATTCCCAGGTTGCGGAGATCTTCATCAAGGACAAGTCGGGCGGCTATCGTCCGCGCAATCCGCTGATGAACTGACCTGTCGACCGGAGGGTTTCAACCCAGCGCCGTCGGCGCAGGCTTGATCTCTGGTCCCGGCGCGCAGGTTCCCCTCACATCCGTTCGCAGAACGAAAAAGGCGCTCCGAATGGAGCGCCCTTGATTTTGCGGAATGGACCCGACCGGCGTTACTGCTTCGCCTGCGGCTGGCCTGGCTGGGTCTGCTCGAGCTTCTTGCGCTGCTCCTCGGCGCGCTTCTGCAGCTCTTCCTGCAGCTTCTTCTGGGTCTCCTCGAACTGCTTCGGGTCGGTCGGCGGGCCATCATAGGCCTTGGCGAAGCTGCTGTTGCCTTCCTGCAGCGGCAGCGGCAGCGTCAGCGCGGTGCCGTTCGAGTTGATCGCCTGGACAAACAGGGTCTGGCCCTTCTTCAGGTTGTTCACGAACTCAGGCGTGGCTTCGTAGTCCGACATGCAGCCGTTCTGGAAGCAGATGACGTATTTGCCTTCCATGAACTGGTTGTTGTCGATGACGATGCGGGTTCCGGGCTGGAGCTGCATGCCGAGCGGCAGCGTCACGCGCAGGATCTTCTTCGGCTCGCCTTCAGGCTCGATGATGACGGCTGCAACCACAGGCTGACCGGATTCGATGCGGCCGTCCTTGCCGATGAAGCAGACCTGCTTGGCGTTGGCATCCTGCCCCTTCAGGCAGAACTTGGTCCACGGCGCGTAGATCAGCTGCGGCATCTCCTGCTGAGCCTGGGCCTGAGGCTGGCCGCCGGCGGGAGGAGTTGCAGGGGCCTGAGCGGCCGGAGCGGGAGCCTTGGGAGCGGCAGCCGGAGCCTTCGCCTTCGGCGCTTGAGCCTGCGCAACCGAAGGAGCGAAGGAAACGGCCAGCGCGGTGACCGCGAGCAGCGCGACGAGCCGCCCACGCGGCCCAACCGACGAGGCCAAGTCACGGAAATTCATTGCGGAAAACCCTTTCTGAACGGCAGCGCCCGAGACCGCCAAAGGCGCCACACCAAGCCGTTGAAGCGGCTGTCTCCTCAGGAAATGAGGCGGTTAAGTGACAGGCGTTGCCGCCCTCACTCAATCGCCCGCCTTCTTAACGCGGTGCGCGGAAGAATCAATGCCGCGAGACCATGTCGAAGCCGCGGTCTAGCGCTGGCGAGCCTGTGGTAAAAGCCCCTTGTGACCTGTTCCGAATCAAATGCTTGCGCCCCGATCCTGATGCTGCAGCGCATGTTCAGCGCGGCCGCGAGATGGGCCGCCGTGATTCTGGCATTGTTGCCCGCGGTCTACACTCCCACGGCGAACGCGGCAGAAACTGCGGCGATCGCCATGCATGGTCACCCAGCCTTGCCCGCCGACTTCGACCACATGGCGTACGCGAATCCCGACGCGCCCAAGGGCGGTCGTCTGGTCTGGGGACTGCTCGGCACCTTCGATAGCCTGAACCCGTTCATCGTCCGCGGCATCGCGGTGCAGCAAATCCGCAGCTATGTGGTCGAGAGCCTGCTCACTCGCGGCAATGACGAGCCGTTCACGCTGTATGGCCTGCTGGCGAAAACCGTCGAGACCGACGAGAACAGAACCTATGTCACCTTCCGGCTCGACCCGCGTGCCCGCTTCTCCGACGGCAGCCCGGTGCTTGCCGAGGACGTCGCGTTCTCCTTTGCGCTGCTGCGCGATCACGGCCGCCCCAACCACCGGCAGTTCTACGGCAAGGTCGCCAGGGCCGACGTGCTCGACCCGCTGACCATCCGGTTCGATTTCGGCGGCGCCGAGGACCGCGAGCTGCCGCTGATCCTCGGCCTGATGCCCATTCTGGCGAAGCGCGCGACGGACGTGGCGAGCTTCGAGGACACGACGATGACCGCGCCGCTCGGGTCAGGCCCGTATCGTGTCACGGCGGTACAGCCGGGATCCAGCGTCACCCTCACCCGCAATCCGGACTATTGGGGACGCGACCTGCCGGTCAACCGCGGATTGTGGAACTTCGACGAGATCAGGCTCGATTACTACCGCGAGTCCAATGGACAGTTCGAAGCCTTCAAACGCGGGCTGTACGACTTCCGCGTCGAGACCGAGCCGCTGCGCTGGCACGACGGGTACGATTTCCCGGCCGCGCGCAATGGCGAGGTCATCCGCGACAGCTTCACCTCGGGGATGCCGCAGCCCTCGCAGTTCCTGGTGTTCAACACGCGGCGGCCGGTGTTCGCCGACGTGAAGGTGCGCCGTGCGCTGACGCTGCTGTTCGATTTCGAATGGATCAACCGCAACTACTTCTTCGGGCTGTACCGCCGCAGCGGTGGCTATTTCGCCGGATCCGAGCTTTCGGCCTATGGACGTCCAGCCGATGCGGCCGAACTCGAGCTGTTGAAGCCGTACGCCGCGCAGATCCCCGCCGACATCCTGGACGGCAGCTACCGCCTGCCGATCACCAACGGGTCCGGCCGCGACCGCGCAACGCTGAAGGCGGCGCTCGATCTGCTGAACGAGGCTGGCTATGGCTTCGACGGGACGGTCTTGCGGCATCGGACGACGCGGGCCCCCCTCGCCTTCGAGATCCTGGTCACGACGCGCGATCAGGAGCGTCTTGCACTGGCTTACGCCGGCAGTCTCAAGCGGGCCGGCATCAATGCTTCGATCAGGGTCGTCGATCCCGTGCAGTTCGACCAGCGCCGCCTGAGCTTCGAGTTCGACATGATCCAGAACCGCTGGGACCAGTCGCTGTCTCCCGGCAACGAGCAGGCGTTCTATTGGGGCAGCGAGGCCGCCGACCGCACCGGAACCCGCAACTACATGGGCGCCAAGGATCCTGCGATCGACGCCATGATCGCGGCGCTGTTGCGCGCCCGCGACAGGCCGGAATTTATCTCGACGGTTCGCGCATTGGACCGTACCCTGATGGCGGGGTTCTACGCTATTCCAGTGCTCAATGCCGCCGAGGAATGGATTGCTCGGTGGAATCGTATAGAACGGCCAAAGAGGACGGCTTTGACGGGAGCGCTCCCGGAGAGCTGGTGGCAGCGGCCGGAGCCGGCACGGAAGTGACCAATCGGGGCAATTGGTCGTGGCCGGGTCCGTGAAAGTACGGGGCAACAGGTGAATCAGGCCAATACGTCGCCGACGCTCGACGCGTTGTTTCAACGCATCCTGGCGCGCAAGCCGGATGCGGTCGCGCTGGTCGATCCGATCAACAAGCAGCGCGTCGCCGGGCGGCCGCCGATGCGCCTGACCTATGCCGAAGCCGATCGCGTGATCTCTGCGCTGGCGGCGCATTTCATTGACGCCGGCCTGCCCGCTCATTCGGTGATCGCGGTCCAACTGCCCAACACCATCGAGTTCGTGCTGACGGTGCTGGCCGCGCATCGCGCCGGCCTCGTGGTCGCCGTGTTCCCGCTGCTGTGGCGTCAGTCGGAGCTCGTGGCGGCGCTGAACCGCACCAGCGCGCGCGCCATCGTCACGATGTCGAAGATCGACGGCGTGATCCACTCCGATCTCGCGATGAACGCGGCGGCGGAGGCGTTCTCGATCCGCCACGTCTGCGGCTTCGGCACCGACCTGCCGGAGGGGATGTATTCGCTGGACCAGTCGATCGCAAAACCCTCGCGCTCGACGCGCGGGCTCATGCCGGACGGCCGCAAGGCCGCGATCGTCTCGTTCGACGTGACCGCCGACGGCTTCCGCGCCGTCCCGCGCACCCATTTGAGCCTGATCGCCGGCGGGCTCGCCGTCTCGCTCGAGAGCGATCTGCCGCAGGGCGTGAACATGATGTCGGCCTTCCTGCCGTCGTCATTCGCCGGTCTCGCCGCTTCGGTCGTGACATGGCTGTTGTCCGGCGGCACCCTTGCGCTACATCACCCGTTCGACGCCGATGCGCTGGAACAGCAGCTCGCGGAGCTGGCCTGCGATACGCTGATCGCCCCGGCCCAACTCGCCTTGCGTCTCGACGAGGGCGACCTCGCCGCGCGGCTGCCGAACCTGCGCTATGTGCTCGGCCTGTGGCGCGCGCCCGAGCAGGTCGCGTCGAGCGCATCGTGGAAGACGCGCGACATCGAGCTCACCGATGTCTATCTGTTCGGCGAAGCCGGCCTGTTCGCGGTGCGCCGCACCGCGGCCGACGGCAGCCCGGGCCCGGTCAAACCGGGACGCCAGGGCGCCCCGCGCGAACAGCCGGGCTCGTCGATCGCCGGCGAGATCCTGGTGACGCCGAAGGGCACGCTCGGACTGCGTGGGCCCATGGTCGTGCTCGCCGCCTACGCGCCACCGCCGCCGCCAAGCGACTCGCTGCTGCCGGCAGCGCCGCGCGACTACGTCGACACCGAATACGCCGTGCGCCTCGACCGCGCCCAGGACACGATCTCCATTACGGCGCCGCCGGCAGGCGTGATGGCCGTGGGCGGCTACCGCTTCCTCGCGCAGGATCTGCACGAATGGTCACGGCGGCTCGGCCAAGGCGCGCTGCTCACCGCTCTGCCCGACCGTCTCAGCGGTCACCGCCTCGCGGGCCGCGCGATGGACAATGCGCGCGCGCGGGAAGCGCTCGCCGAACTCGGACTCAATCCGCTGATGGTCGAGGCCTTCCGCGATCGCGCCAGCTCGGGCGGCTGATATTGCCGCGTTGGCCAGGTCGTCGATCCGGTGCGCCCGCGAGAAGGGCGCGCGCTCTGACAGGGGAACCGGTGCGTTCGGAACAGTGTTGACGCCGCGTTAACGGGAGCGACCTAGGATCGCACGTTGTCATCAGCGTATCCTGAGTTCCCTGGATGTCCCAACAAGGCCCGCTTCTCATCGTCTCTCCTTCCACGCGGCCTTCGCTGACGGCTGCCCTCGCGGCGGCGCAGATTCTCCCCTCCGTCGAAACGCGCTGGACCGATGCGCTGAGCGCGATGTCCAAGGTGCAGCCGGCCGCAGTGGTGGCCGTGATGGAGGGCGCTGATGCGGCCGAGCTTGCGGCGCTCTCGCGTCATATCGGCGCGCGAAAGCCCTACGTGCCGCTGATCGCAATCACGCCGGGTGACGCAACCCTGCCCGATCACGCTCTTCCCCTGCAGGACAGCGACAACCACGAACGGCTACTGGCGCGACTGCGCGCCGCCCTGCGTGTCCGCACTCTGCACACCACCGTGTTGCGCCGTCTCGACGAGAAGAAGACGCCCGACGCCGCGCTGCCGGAAACAGATCCGCTCGATGATGCGACCGTGCTACTGCTCGGCCGCGGCACCTCTCTGCCCGGCCTCTCGGTTGCGCTCGGCGAGCGCATGGCCGTGGTCGGCGCGCTGAGCATCGAAGCCGCCGCGAAGCATCTGTCGAGCCGCGACATCGACGGCATCGTGCTCGGCGAAGGGTTTTCGCCGCGCGTGGTCGATGCGTTCCTCGCGGTGCTCGCCGAGGACACCCGCTTCCGCAACCTCGCCGTGGTCGTCACCGCCAACCAGCCGGCACCGCTGCAGGAACTCGCCAATCTCGAGATCATCGCCGGCGCACCCGCGCACATCGCGGCCAGCGCCCTCCCCTTGATCCGCCAGCACGCCTTCGAGGCCCGCCTCAACCGCACGCTGCGCGCCATCGAAGCCGGCGGCATGCTCGATCCGCAGACCGGCCTGCTCACCCGCAACGCGTTCGCCCGCGACTTCGCCAGCGCCGTCAGCCAGACCCAGAAGAACGGCGGCAGCCTTGCCGTCGCCCGCTTCGCGTTCGATCCGGTCAATCCGCGCGCGCAGTATGACGGCGCCCGCATCATCAGCCGCCTGATGCGGCGGATGGATTTCGGCACCCACGAGGACAACGGCTCGGTCGTCGTCGTGTTCGCCGAGACCGATCTGCGCTCGGCTCACGCCATCGCGCGCCGCCTCTCCAGCGTGATGCGCCACACCTCCCACGGCAAGCGCGATACGCGCACGGAGCCTTCGGTCACCGTCGCCGCGCTGCAGGCCGGCGATACCGCCCGAAGCCTGCTGGCCCGCGTCTACGGCGAGGCGCAACGCGCGGCTTCATAGAACGATGTTGCCTGCGTCACGGTCGTCATTGCGAGTGACCTGCCACCGAAGTTTCATCCAGGAGCATTTAGAGTCCTGTTGAATTTTACGCCGAGTGGCGCGGATGCAGCAACGGGCGATTGGCGGAGCTGGTCGGGGTTGCGCAGCCGATCGCCCGTTGCGGTGAGGTTGGCGGCATAGGCCGCAAATTCTTAGGGGCAGGTCACTACATCAAAGCATATAATGTCAGATCTGAGCCCTTCGTCTGGACCAAGAAACGTCTGGACGAAGAAAAAGGCCCGGCAACGCCGCTTCAAAGACCGCCGTATCACCGAGCTATGATTCCGGGTACCAGGTCCGCTTGCGCACGCCAGTTGAAACGGTCTCGTGTGCACGCACATGGGTGCAGGTCGTGATAACGAGCGCAAGCCGGCTGCACTGCCAGTCAGCGCCGAGCGCGGCGCTAGTGGGTGACGTCAGGTTGACCGACAATAATGCCGCTACGCAGGCAAACATCACACACGCCGCGATCAGCACCGCTCCCTTGTGGGTCCTTGGGTGGGAAATCATGGCCTTGGCTCCTCTGTACGATGGCCGGAAGAATAAAGGGCAGGCTCCACGGTCCTTGTGATCTAATTCACGACCTGACCCACAGTTTTCGCTGGTGGCCCGAAGGCGTGCTCATTGCTGGCACTGGACCAGCGCCGCAGCCGGACTCGCGCACCGGAGCAAACAGCATCCTTATTCGGCCACCTCGTCGGCCCGAGGCGGGCGACGTGGGCGGAATGTCAACGCCGAGCGCCTTGGCTGGCTTGAGATTGACGACCAGCTCAGACCTGGTTGTCTGCTCGACGGGCTTCGCGTCCGGCTGCTGCCTCGGCTTGATCTTGATCAAGTTCAGCAGCGTCGCCGCCACGATCATCACCAGGACGCCACCAACACTGAGCGCGATCTGCATCGTCAGCCCCTCCGAGATGCCGAGCAGCGCCAGGCGGCTGGCGAACGTCAGCAGAACGCCGAGGCAGTAGATTGGCAGCGAATTCTGGCCACAGAGAATGGCGCCGCGCATCACCGCCGTCGTCAGCCCTCGCCAATTGCGAGGCACTAACCATACCACCAAAACCGCAAGGGCCAAGAAATGCAGCAGTCGCAATGGATCGAGATTCGATTTGTCCATCGGGTAAAGCAGCGTCAGCAACGCCTGCGGGACCAGCGCTTCCAGCGGTTTGATGCTCCAGCTCAATGCGATGATGAGGCTGAACACCAGATAGAGAGCGGCAGCCACAAGCGCGGTGCCTGAGGTCACCCATGGCCGGGCTCTCTTGTCTTCGATCATCCACCACACGCCAAGCACGACCAGCAGCTGCCACGCCAGCGGATTGAAGGCCCAGTGGCCGTTCGGCCATGCCGGGATGCTCCAGCCGAAGACGTGCACCAGTGCGTAAAGCAACAGCGACGCGCCGAGCGTTGCGTTCGGCGCTCGCAGCAGCAGCCACAGCAGCGGCGCGAACAAAAGGTGATAAAGCACGAAGAGCGGCAAGACGTCGGTGTTGACGGGGCAGTATTGCAGGATCGCCGCGTGCGCGAGCGTCACGCCCGGCTGTTCCAACAGAATGCGCGTATTGCTCTCGTCGGCAAGATGGCCGCCGCCTGCGAGGTGAACCATGATGGCGCAGGCGAGCGTGAGCAGCAGAAATGCGACATAAATATCCCAGCTTCGCCACAGCGTCCGGCCGATCACGCCGGTCCAGCCCCCGCAGCGCCATGCCTTGCCGTAGGCCAACGTGCAGGTTACGCCCGACACGAACATGAACACTTCCGCGGCATCGCTGAAGCCGTAGTTCCGCAGCGTCAGCCAGCTCCCGATGTTGTTGGGGACATGATCAAGAAAGATGCACCAGAGCGCGATGCCGCGGCAGGCATCAATGCGCAAATCGCGGCCGTAGCCTTTCAGCTCCGGCAACGCGCCTACCGATCGCTTCAGGTCGGCAGTTCGATCATGCATCTGATTGCCCCGTCCGGCGTACGAGCACGCTTCAAGAGGGACCGAATTTGACAAAAAGTCACCGCCGCGCTGCCGGATCGTGACAACGCCGCAATCTAGATCTGCTTCACGCCGACCCCGCCACGAACGCTATTACGATAACGATCATATGGCGGCGCTTGGTAGAACCTGCTGGCGCGTGAGTTTGACGATCATCGTTCAAACGGCACAGCGCGTAAATCAGCCGGAGGTCCACAGAGAGAGGTTCCTAGGTCCTATGATCAAGGTACCGTACAGATCTCGGCATCAATCACCTTTGCCTACAGGCGAAGGAGACTCTGAGTCCCACGACTTTCGTGGTCCGTACTCACGCTCCTACCGCGAGGTGTGAGCTGCTGCCGGTTTGATGGACACCGAGATTGGGTGTTTCATGAAGCCGGAGGTGGGCGATGAAGAGACGGAAGTTCAGTCGCGAGTTCAAGGTCGAGGCGGTCAAGCTGGTCAGGGAGCGCGGGGTATCGGTGGCGCAAGCCGGCCGCGATCTGGACGTTCATGAGAACGTGCTGCGCAAGTGGGTCAAGGAGTTCGGCTCCGACCCGGTACGGGCCTTTCCCGGCCATGGCCAGATGAAGCCTGAGCAGCAGGAGATCGAGCGGTTGCGCCGTGAGGTCGCCAAATTGAAGGCCGAGCGGGATATTCTAAAAAAGGCCGCAGCCTTCTTCGCGAAGGAAGCGACATGAAGTTCGTCTTCATCGCGAAGCACCGGGCGATCTGGCCGGTGGCATGGCTATGCAATGCGCTGGGGGTGTCGCGGTCGGGCTTTCATGCCTGGCTGAACCGCTCTCCCAGCGCCAGATCCCGCAGCGACGAAGAGCTCGGCGGCAAGGTCAAGGCCAGCTTCATGGCTAGCGACCGCACCTACGGCGCGCGCCGGGTGTGGCGTGATCTGCTCGCCGACGGGGTGGACTGCGGCCTCCACCAGATCGAACGGCTGATGCGCCTGCAGGGCTTGCGGGCGCGGCCGCGACGCCGGTGTTTACCGAAGGACAGTGGCGATCGGCAACTCGAGACAGTGCCGGCGAACCTGCTGGACCGGCAGTTCGCCGCCGAGCGGCCGAACCAGAAGTGGATCGCCGACTTTACGTATCTCTGGACGGCCGAGGGCTGGCTCTACGTTGCAGCAGTGATCGACCTGTTCTCGCGCCGGGTGGTGGGCTGGTCGATGAGCGCCGCCATGACGGCTCAGCTGGTGACCGATGCGTTGCTGATGGCAGTCTGGCGACGGGGCAAACCGGATGCGCTGTTGCACCACTCCGACCAGGGGAGCCAGTACACCAGCGAGCAGTTCCAGCGCCTGATGGCCGACCACGGCATCGTCTGCAGCATGAGCCGTTCCGGCAATGTCTGGGACAATGCGGCGATGGAGAGCTTCTTCTCGTCGCTCAAGACCGAACGGACGGAGAGCAAAACCTACAGGACCAGAGACGAGGCGCGAGCCGATGTGTTCGACTACATCGAGAGATTTTACAACACGACCCGCAGGCACTCGACCATCGGCTACGTCAGCCCGGTTGAGTTCGAGCGCAAGGTGGGATTAGCTTGACCGGGTGTCCATCAAACCGGCAGCAGCTCAAACCCCTCCCCGCAAGGGGGAGGGGAGCCCACCGCTTCTGCCGCGCCTACGCGCCTCAAACCCCGAACTCCCCAAACACGACCGCCCTCGCCTTCCACCAATGCGAGCACGAAGCTCGATAGAGCCTCGACCGCGATCCACGCCCCGCGCTTCAAACCTTCCGTCATCCCAAGCTTTCGCGGTCTCGCGGCGCCCGAGTTGTGTGCCGTTCTCACCGCCCTCCTCTGAGGGCGCAGGGAAGGCCGGGCGCTGGCCGCGCCCGTGGCCCGCGGCAGTCACCACAGGTCTGGCCGAAACACCCGGCCCTCCCTGCGCGATGGCTTTACGATTTATACGCGATCTCCCTGGGGACCGGCTGTCTTGCCCCATCACCCGCAGGCAGCTCATCAGCAACGCCCACAAGCTTGACCTCAGCACCGGGAGGCCAGGACCACGCGACTTCACCGTGCGCCGGGGATCGTTCGTCGGCACGGCCAACCATGCTGCGACCCCACAGCGCCCATCGCATCCCACACCCGACGTCCGTCGCGACCGCGAAGCGCCCCCTCGTTGGGGCGGGACGGCGCGCAGTAAAGCACGTTTTTCGGAAAAACAAAATATAATTTCGATAAACAGAAATCATATTCCTTTCAGGCGTTCGAACGGTCACCGCCAAGGCTTGCGTTCCCGATCGAGACCCTGTCGAACGCTCCTGTTTCGGATCGGCGATCTGCCATGAGCGGCTTCGCGCAAGTCACCTGCGATGCCCATGCGGCGCAGAGCTCGGTCCCAATTCCGATCACCACGCTCGGCGGGGTGGTGTCGACCAGTTGCCAGAACGTGCTGAGCGGCGATCGGCTTCTGGTCGACATGACGACCGGCGTTTCGCAAGTCGAAGTCGATAGCGGTACGGTGAAGGCATCGGTCAAACCCGTCCTCAGTGGCATGTTGCGGAGCGACATCGGCTCCGCCGGGCACCGCGCCAAAGCCGAAGAAATGATGCCAAAAGTCGTGCGGATCGTGACGTCGCACCCGCTTTTGGTACCTTGAGTTGCATCAAAGATGGTCAGCAATTTTCGTGGCAGGCTAGCATTGACGGCGTATCCGTCATCAATGGTCCTTCAACGTGAGGAGTTCACTATGGCTAGAAGCATTGCTGTTGGTCTTGTTATTCTCGCCGTCTCTACATCTGCGGCCTTGGCCGGACATCGTACTCATCATGCAAAAGGTACTCATGCAAAAGCCAGTGCGGCTCAGCAGGTCGGGGCGAGCAAAAGTGATCGCGACCAATATGGAAATATGCAGGTCAATCCCGGAACTCCGGGCCTGAGCGGCAGCAACGCTGACCTACATGCAAAAACGCATCGCGATTCCGGCTACAGGCCGAAGAGTGACTACAATGCAGACGGGACCATGCGGGTTGATAGCGGAACTCCGGGCGCAAGCGGCAGCAACGCTGCCCTACATCGTAGAACGCACCGCGATTCCGGCTACAATCCCAAGAGTGACTACAACGCGGACGGGACCCTGCGGGTGCATCATTAGTCGTTTCTTGCGACCACGTGATGAGCCCGGAGCGTTCCGCGCACCGGGCTTTCACGTCCACGAAAACTAGCTGTCCTTGCATTGACCGACAGCGATTGCGGCGACGCTGCTCGACTGCACAAAACCATCATCTCGGCCGTTGTGCAACGGCGGGCCCATGAGTCTGGCCGGTCGCGCTGGCGGCACCGTACGCGCAGACGCCATGTAGGAGCTAGTCGCGGAGATACTGTTCCTGCTGTCGCCCGAGGCGTCGAACCTGACCGGCGCGTTCTACGCGACGGACGGCGGATGGACGGCCTATTGAACTTCGAGCAAAGAGACGAGATCATGATGCGATCCCGCGGACTCGCATCATGATCTCAGGGTCTCGGAAGAGCCGCGGACCTAGCGGCACTCCTTGTCTGACGGTTGTTCACAGGAGCGATGTCGCAATTGGCCGTCATTGCGAAGGGCGAAGCGACGACGCAATCCAGAGTCGCGAGCTCGACTCTGGATTGCTTCGCTGCGCTCTCAATGACGGATGGGAAGAGCGTGCTTAGGCCACTCAGGCCACTGCGCTTGGCTTGCCGCGCGTAACGTAGCGGCCGTCGCCCTTGGCGCCGACCAGCTGGCCGTCGCGCACGACGAATTTTCCGCGCAGCATCGTCGCGACCGGCCAGCCGGTGATCTCGATGCCTTCATAGGGCGTGTAGTCGGAGCCGTGGTGCAGGCCGGACTGGCTGATCTTGGCCGTCTTGGTCGGGTCCCACAGCGCGACGTCGGCATCGTAGCCGATCGCGATGGAGCCCTTAGCCCTCAGCCCATACGTCTTGGCGTGGTTGGTGGCGGTGAAGGCGACGAACTGGTTCAGGGTGATGCGGCCCTTGTTGACGCCTTCGGAGAACAGGATCGGCAGCCGCGTCTCGACGCCGGGGATGCCGTTCGGCACCCAGCGAAAGCTGGTGCGGCCCTTCGGCGTCAGCTTGCCGGCCTCGTCGTCATAGCGGAACGGGCAGTGATCCGACGAGAACAGCGAGAACACGCCCTGCTGCAGGCCCTCCCAGCACGCCTCCTGGCTGGCCTTGTCACGCGGCGGCGGCGAGCAGACATATCTGGCGCCTTCCATGTTGAGGCCCTGCATGTCCTCTTCGGACAGCACCAGATATTGCGGGCAGGTCTCGCCGTGGATCTTCAGGCCGCGCGCCTGCGCGCGGCGGATCTCCTCCATCGCCTCGCGGTTGGAGACGTGGACGATGACGATCGGCACGTCGATCAGCTCGGCCAGCGAGATCGCGCGATGGGTCGCCTCGCGCTCGACCGGAATCGGCCGCGACTTGCCGTGATAATACGGCGCGATGTTGCCGGCGCGCTCCAGGCGGTCGGTGAGGAAGCGGATGGCGTCGTAGTTTTCGGCGTGAATCTGCACCAAGGCCCCGCGTTCGCGCGCGACCTGCAGCACGCCCAAAATCTCGTAGTCGCTGAGCGCGAGGCCCTCATAGGTCATGAAGATCTTCAGCGACGAATAACCGTCGGCGACCAGCGCCGGCAACTCCTGGCCGAGCACGGCGTCGGAGGGGTCGGCGATGATGAGGTGGAAGGAGTGGTCGACGTAGCAAGCGTTGTCGGCGAGGGCATGATAGTCCTTCAGCGCTGATCGCAGCGGCTGGCCCTTCTCCTGCAGGCAGTAGGGCATGACGAACGTGTTGCCGCCGAAGGCGGCGGCGCGCGTCGCACTCTCGAAATCGTCGGCCATGACGATGCCGGGGCCGGATGGCTGGCTGATATGGACATGGCTGTCGATGCCGCCCGGCAGCACCAGCAGGCCCGTGGCATCGACGATCTCGTCGGCATCGGTGATGGCCTCGCCGATCGCGACGATGCGGCCGCTCTTGATGGCGACATCGGCCTTGAACGTATCGCTCGCGGTGGCGACGGTGCCGTTGCGGATGACGGTGTCGAATGCAGCCATGTGACGTCCTTCTCAGGCGAAGTTCTTGAACAGCGAGCCCCAGCCGGTCACGGCGGCCGGATCGACGCCGGCGACCTTCAGGCTCTTCCATACCACGGTGGCGATGGTGTCGAGAATTGGAATGCCCGTCTCCTGCTCCATCCTGTCGACCAGCGGCGCGGCGCGCAGGTTGGTGCAGACGACGGCGATCGCATCGGGCTTCTCGGCCGCGACCTCGCGGATCATGCGCTCGAGCTGCGCCTCGGTGACCTCGGCGAAGGAGAAATTGTCCTGCAGGCCGAGATGGCGGTCGCCGCCGCAACCGATGCCGAGCGTCTCGTAGTTGGCGATGATCCGCGCCTGCACGTCGTCGCGATAGGGTGTGACATAGCCGAGCCGCTTCACGCCGGATCTCGTCAGAATCTCGTTCAGCGCCAGCATCGAGGTGGTCGCGGGAATGCCGGTCGCCGCGGTGATCTGCTCGCACAGTCTGACGTCGGCCTCGAAGCCGAGCCAGCCGGACGAGGTGCCGTTCCAGCCGATGACGTCGACCCTGGCATGCGCGAGCAATTCTGCCGCGCGCAGGATGTTCGATGTGTCGAACTGCGCCAGCGCGTCGGTCGACAACGCGATCTCGGTGACCTTGAAGCGCGAGAAATGCGCTGACACGTTCGGCAGCCCGGCGACCATGGCCGAGGTGATCGGCTCCAGGGCGGTGTTCGACGACGGCGTCAGCATGCCGAGGAGAGTGCGTTTGGTCATTGGTGGCTTGCCTCTCTCGGCGCGGGCAGTTGGAGGTGGTCGGCGGGAAGACCTCTCCCGCTTGCGGGGGAGGTCGGATCGCATCGCAGATGCGATCCGGGTGGGGGAACTCTCTCCTCACGGGCAGCGTGCCGTGGAGCGCCCCCACCCCAGCCCTCCCCCGCAAGCGGGAGAGGGGGCGCACTACGCATATCGAGCTGTCCCGGCTTCAACACGCATCGTTTGTGCGGGAGCAATCGGGCCATCCTCACACCCGCTCCCCCTGCTCCGCCCGCTCGCCGCGCAGCAGCGCCAGGATGTGGCGCTTCAGCGCGTTGAACTGCGGCGAGGTAATATCCCGTGGCCGCGGCAGATCGATCGGGATGATCTCGACGATGCGGCCGGGACGCGCGCTCATGACGGCGACATGGGTGCCGAGCGTCAGCGCCTCGTCGATGCCGTGGGTGACGAACACGATCGTACCCTGGTGCTGCTGCCAGATCCTGACAAGCTCGGTCTGCATGTCCATGCGGGTCTGCTCGTCGAGCGCGCCGAACGGCTCGTCCATCAGAATCACTTGAGGATTCATCAGCAGCGCCCGCGCGATGCCGACGCGCTGGTTCATGCCGCCCGACAGCTCCGACGGATAGTGGTTCTCGAAGCCGGTGAGCCCGACCATGTCGATATAGACCTGCGCCCGCGCGCGGCGCTCGGCCTTCTGGCCGCCGCCTAGCAGCAGATGAAAGGCGACGTTCTCCCACACCGGCAGCCACGGCATCAGATTGGCGTGCTGGAAGACGACGCCGCGATCGGCGCCGGGCGCCGTCACCGTCTCGCCGTCGACGGCGATGCGGCCCGCGCTCGGCTGCTCGAATCCGGCGATCATGTTGAGAAGGGTCGACTTGCCGCAGCCGGACGGGCCGAGCAGGCAGACGAACTCGTTGCGCGCGATGCTGAGGCTGATGTCGGCGAGCGCCGTCACCTCGGCGTTGCGCTTCCTGTCGGTGAAGATCTTGGAGACGCTGGCGATCTCGATCGCGACCATGCTCATTCCCCGCCGCCCAAGGTGGTGTTGCGCTGCCAGTGCAGCACGCGCGCCATCACGAAGCGAATGGCGAGATCGCTGCAGAAGCCGAGCAGGCCGATGCTCGCCATCGCCGCCAGCACCAGATCGTAACGCAGGAAGTAGTAGGAATCCCACAGCACGTAGCCGAGCCCGCTCTTCACCGCGACCATCTCGGCCGTCACGGTGAGCATCCAGGCCGAGCCGATGCCGATGCGAAGCCCGGCAAAGATGCTCGGCATCGCCGCGGGCACGACGATGTAGCGCAACAGCTTGCGCTCGCTGCCGCCGACCATGGCGCCGGCGCGAATGAGATTGCGGTCGCAGGTCTTCACGCCGTGGATGGTGTTGAGCAGGATCGGGAAGAAGGCGCCGAGAAACACCAGGAAGATCGCCGGCTTGTTGGCGATGCCGAACCAGATGATTGCGAGCGGGATCCACGACACCGGCGGGATCGGCCTGAGCATCTGCAAGGTCGGCTCGATCACGATCTCGGTCTTGCGCGACCAGCCGATCGCGACCCCGAGGCCGACGCCGAGCAAAGTGGCGATGGCAAAGCCCGCCGCGACGCGCGACAGGCTCGCCAGCATGTCGGCGAGCCAATGCGCGCTGTAGGTCTGGGTGTTGCCGTCGGTGCCGACCAGCCAGTCCGCCCACGCCCACAGCACCGTCGACGGCGCCGGCAGCAGCGCCGCCGGCAGCGCGCCGGAGCGCGAGAACGCCTCCCAGCCAGCGAGCACCAGCACGGGCACGATGGTGCGGTCGAGCTTCCTGAGCTGGGCGAGCGCGGCCATCTCAGTAGCCGAGCTCGCTCTTCGGCTTGCCGGTCGCCGCTTCCAGGAAGCGGTAGTCGAGGTTCTTCTCGACCGCCGCCGAGACGTCCGAGTTGATGTATTTGAGGTCGCGCATCATCGTGGCGATGGCGAGCGCGGAAGCGCGGTACATCTTCGGATCGGGATCGAGATTCTCGACCGCGCCGGTGGCGATCGCCTTGTCCAGGCCGGTGATCTTGGAGATCACCTCGATCAGCGCCGGCTTGTCGGCCGCGATGTGCGCGTCGACCTTCACGACCGCGCGCACCACGCCCTCCAGCGCCTTCGGGTTGGATGCGATGACGTCGGAGCGGGTCAGGATCAGATTGGTCAGCTTGCCGGCGGCCTGGTCATAGGGGAAGCCGAAGAACTTCGCCGCCTTGGCCTGCATGATCTGGGTCGCGAACGGCTCGACGGTGCAGATCAGTTCGACCTCGCCACGGCGCAGCGCCTGCAGATGATCCGACGGGTTCGGGATGTTGATGAACTGCACGTCCTTATTGATGTCGATGCCCTGCTTGGCGAAGGCACCGCGCATGTGGATGTCCTGCGCATTGCCGCGCGAGGCGGCGACGCGGAATGGCTTGCCGTCGGTCTTGTATTTGGCGATCAGCGCCTTCAGCGCGGCCCAGTCGCCCGGCGCGATCTCAAGATCGTTGCCGAGCAGGATCGCCGAGCCGCCATTGACCTGGCCGGAGATGGCGACGACATCGAAGCCTTTGTCGAGCGCGATGGCGTAGTGCAGATAGGTCACCTGGGCGACGTCGATGTTCTTCGACACCAAAGCGGTCAGCGCATCGGTGCCGGTGTTGAAGCTGACGGCGTCGATCGCGACGCCCTCCGCGAATTGCGGCGTCAGCGACATCGGCGTGCAATGCGCGCATTTGGCGTAGCCGAGTTTGATCTTGGCGGCGTCGTCGGCGAAGCTGAGCGAGGGCAGCGCGAGCGCGAGCAGGGCGAGAATGGGCAGCACGAAACGTTTCACATCCATCTCCAGGGCAGGTCGATCCACGGGATTGTCACGGCTTGTCCTCTCATCAGCAAACGACATGCCAACTGGATGCGATATGCAATGTTGATTTTATACAACAAAATCAATATGAAATAGCATATCAAACTTGGAGAACCTGCCTGATCCGCGGGCGCATCGCCCGAATTTCAGGCATCTCGCAGCGGAGCAGCCGCGCCCGACATGACCCCACCGGCACCCCGGCCCAGACTGAAGACGCGCTTCAAGCCGGCGCGGCTGAAGCTGTCGTCCGACCACTCCAAGCGGCCGCTCGATCGGCTGTCGCTGCACGATCAGCTCGTCGCCAGGCTGCGCGAGATGATCGTGGACGGCGAGCTCGCCGCCGGCGCTGCCTTGCCCGAGCGCATGCTGTGCGAGACCTTCGGCGTCTCGCGCACGCCGCTGCGCGAGGCCTTCAAGATCCTCGCCGCCGAGGGCCTGATCGAGCTGCGGCCGCATCGCACGCCCGTGGTGACGCCGATCGACGCCCGCGAGATCGCCGAGATCTTCGACGTGATGGTGTCGCTCGATGCCGCCGCAGGCCGCGCTGCGGCCGCGCGTGCAACGGCGGACGACCTCGCCAGGCTCGACGCCATGCATGCCGAGCTGGTGGCGCTGCATCGCGCCGCCGAGCGCGCCGCCTATTTCCGGCTCAACCAGCAAATCCATGCCGAGATCACCAAGCTCGCCGGCAACGCCGTGCTGCTCAACATGTGGAGCACCCTGCACGCGAGCGTGTTTCGCGCGCGGGCGGTCGCCAATTACGACGCGCGGCGCTGGGACGAGTCGATCGGCGAGCACGAAGCGTTCATGGCGCTGCTGCGGGCGCGGGACGCATCCGGCTTCGCGCAGGCGCTCTCCGAGCACACCCGCAAGACGGGGGATTCCGTGCTGCAGATGCTGGACCAGGCCAGGCTGGATCCGGCGAAAGGCGGATAGACTTTGTTCACGTCGAACCGGGCATGCTGGCATCGCGACAGATGAGAGCTTCCACGCGTCGGGCCTGATCCATGATCCTGCAATCGCTCGCCGGCCTGCCGGCCTTTCTGGTGTACTTCTGTACCGCGCTGGTCGCGGTGACGGCCTACCTGTTCATCTACACCCGCGTCACGCCCTACAATGAATTCCAGCTGATCCGGGACAACCATCCGTCGGCCGCGATCTCGCTCGGTCTCAGCCTGCTCGGCTTCACCCTGCCACTGGTCAGCGCCATCGCCCATTCCGCCAACGTGCTTGACTGCCTGATCTGGGCGCTGGTCGCGCTGATCGTCCAGGTGATCGTCTATTACCTCGTCCGCATCCCGGTGCCGGACCTCGCCCAGCGCATCGTCGCCGGCGAGCTGGCCTCCGCAATCTGGCTCGGTCTCGCGTCGCTCTCCGCCGGCGCACTCAACGCCGCCTCGATGATCATCTGACCATGTCCAAGCAACGCCGCGAATTCGGCAAGCGTCGGCCGATGCCGCCCCCGCCCGCGACGCCGCCGGTGAAGCGCTCCGGCCACGTCGCGCTGCTGCTGATGGGCACGCTCGCGGTCGGCGGCACCGCCTATGCGCTGATGCCGCGGCAGCAGAGCTGCCCGCAGCAGGGCACCGAGACGCCGACGATGGCCGGCCAGCCGCAGACGAGCGAATGCACGACGCACCGCTCGAGCGGCGGTGGTGGCGGCAGCGGCTCCAGCCGCTGGGGATTTTCGAGCGGCGACAGCGATTCCAGAAGCAGCGGCTCGAGCCATGTCGCCGAGGCCTCCTCCGCGCATGTCTCGCGCGGCGGCTTCGGCTCGTTCGGACACGGCTTCGGTGGCGGTGGCTGATTTTCGTCGCGCCGGCGCCGTGAAAACACCGCGTTCATGATGCTATCTTGGATTCGGATCTTTGACACAGACTCAAAATCATAAAAAACTGGCCTGCCCACTCATCGGAAACGACCCGATGCAACGTCCGCACCTTGGGGTGCCGACGACTATGACGGCTGCGGTGGCCGCCGCCACCTCGCCGCGTTTTGGTAGCAAACAATCGTACGGTGCCGGGCGCGAGCTTGCGCCTGGACCGCGCGGACGATGTCATGGCCGCATCAGCGATGACGGCCTCGGCCGTGCTGCGCCCCGTTGCCACGGGCACGGCATGATCGCCGCTGCCTTAGGCTGACGCCGATGCAGCGCATCCCATGCCCCGAGCGTGACGACTGGCGCGAGACGGCGGCACGATGCGGCTTCGACTTCTACGAACTCGACGGCGAGCGCTATTGGGACGAGCGCGCCTACTACGCATTCACGATCACCGAAATCGAGATCGGCATCGAGGAGCCGACGGCCGAGCTCGAGCAGATGTGCCTCGCGCTGGTCGCGCGCGTCATCGGCGACGAGGCGCTGCTGCGCCGGCTGAAGATCCCGCAGGCGGTCTGGCCGCTGCTGTCGGAGAGCTGGCAGCGAAGGGACGGCAGCCTCTACGGACGGTTCGACCTCAGCTATCACGGCGGCCGCGCGCCGGCGAAGCTGCTCGAATACAACGCGGACACGCCGACCTCGATCTTCGAGGCTGCGGTGTTCCAATGGACCTGGCTGGAGCAGGCGATCGAACGTCGCATCCTGCCGGGGCGTGCGGACCAGTACAACTCGATCCATGAGCGCCTGATCGAGCGCTGGCGCGCACTCGGCAAGCAGCGCCGCGTGCATCTGGCCGGCCTCACCGGCAACGCCGAGGACACCGCGACCCTGGCCTATCTGGCCGACACGGCAGCCCAAGCGGGCCTGTCGACAACCATCCTTGATGTCGCCGACATCGGCTGGCGCGAGACCGGCGGCGGCTTCGTCGATCTCGACGACGGCGACATCGCGCTCGCCTTCAAGCTCTATCCCTGGGAATGGATGTTCCGCGATGCGTTCGGCGCCAAGCTCGCGCAAGCGCCGACGCAATGGATCGAGCCGCCGTGGAAGGCCATCCTGTCCAACAAGGGCATCCTGCCGCTGCTCTGGCAGATGCACGAAGGCCATCCGAACCTGCTGCCGGCCTATTTCGAGGACGATCCGAAAGCCGCCAGCCTCGGCTCGAGCTTCGTGCGCAAGCCGATCTACTCGCGCGAGGGCGCCAATGTCAGCCTGGTGTCCGACGGCGTCGCCGTCTCCGCGCAGGACGGCCCCTACGGCGCCGAGGGCTACATCCGCCAGGCGGTGGCGCCGCTGCCGGATTTCGGCGGCGTGTTCCCGGTGATCGGCAGCTGGCTCGTCGACCACGAGCCATGCGGCCTGTCGATCCGGGAGGACACGAGCCCGATCACCGGCAACCGCTCGCGCTTTTTGCCGCATGCAATCCTGTAGGATATTGACGACAGCCAGCGAAAGCGCCTCGACACGCCGTTCCGGAGCACTAGATAGGACCGAGGGGAATTCCCTGCGCGATCGGCGCGCATAGTCGGGATGAGGCATGGCGACGGACAACTCCGAACTCGAAGGCCTGCGGATCCTGGTCGCCGAGGACGAGGGCCTGATTGCGCTCGATCTGAAGATCGTCATTACCTCGGGCCATGACGATGCGACGCTGTTTCCGCCGGAGATCCGCGGCCTGCCCCGGCTCGCCAAGCCGTTCGACAAGCCGTTCGACAAGCGCGCGCTGCGCGCGATGGGCGAGACCACGTTCGTTCGGCATCAGCGCAACTCATAAGGCTTCGCTCGGGCCCGGCACATCCGGAGGCATCGCGTGTCCATCATCGAAGATACCGCGGCCTACGAGGCCTGGCTTCGCAGCCAATGCGCAGTGGTCGAAGACGACCTCCTCACCAAGCACGAGCGGATGCGAAAGAGCCCCTTCGTCTTCCTGCGGGCGACGTACTACCGCTGGGCGCGGCGCATCGAGGAGATCTGCCCGGAGCTGCCCGAGGCACCGGTCGCGCTGTGCGTCGGCGACATCCATCTGGAGAATTTCGGGACATGGCGCGACGCCGACGGGCGCTGGGTGTGGGGCGTCAATGATTTCGACGAGGCCGCGGTGATGCCCTACGTCCTCGATCTGGTCCGACTCACGACCAGCGTCGAGCTCGCGCCGAAAATGGAGATCGGCAACCGCGATGCGGCAGACGCGATCCTGGAAGGCTATCGCCACGGACTTCAAAGGCCAGGGCCGGCGCTGCTCGACGACCATGAGATGTGGATCCGCTCCTACGTCAAATGCTCGGATCAGTGCCGGCGAAGATTCTGGGACGAGATCGACGGATTGACGCCGGCGGATGCAATTCCTTCCGCCGTCCATAAGTTGCTCCTCGGCAGCCTTCCCGGGACGGGCGAGACGCCGAGATTCTTCCGCCGCGCCGCCGGCGGCGGCAGCCTGGGACGTCCACGCTTCGTCGTCGTCGCAACATGGCGCGGCGGCCGTGTCGTGCGCGAAGCGAAGGCGTTGGTCCCTTCGGCCTGGACCTGGGCGAAGGACAAGCCGCAACGGAAGCCGGCGCCTCAGCACAGGTTCATTGAACTCTCGAATGGAGCCCATCGCGCGCCCGATCCATTCCTCCGCGTTTACCGGACCGACGAGGGGGACTACGTCGTTCGGCGATTGTCGGCCGATGCGCGCAAGATCGACCTCGGCAAGGAGGCCGGCGCCGACCTCAAGCTCGTCCTTCTGCGCGGCATGGGCGCGGAGCTCGCCTCCGTCCATGCGGCTGACGGTCGCGTCAGCAGCACCATCGCGGCGGATCTCAGGAAACGCGGTTCGGGCTGGCTGCGCAGAGCTTCCCGCGCCGCACGCGAGGCGACGGAGAGGGACTACGACGTGTGGTGCCGACGGGCCTGAGTTCAGCGCTCGACGTGAGGGCCGATACGGCGAGGACGAGGAAGCACCGACCGGAGCGCGACCTTCACCACGCACCGGTCAGTCCGGCCGCGCGGCCGACGCCGGCGGTTCCGACGATGTCTCCGCGCTCAGCGCAAACGTCAGCGAGCAGCGACCACCTTGAGGCCGGGCAGCAGCGCAGCGCCACCGCGCGGACTGCGCACCGGATTGATCTGGTACAGACCCCGCCGCTCCTGGTTGGGCCTGAACGCGTCGGTGATGCCGACGACCGATTCGGCGGCTCCCAGCAACAGCGTGCCGTCCGGCTCCATCACCTTGGCCATCCGCTCGAAGATCGAGGCCTTGGTCTCCTGGTCGAAATAGATCAGCACGTTGCGGCAGAAGATGATGTCGAACTTGCCGAGATGCGAGAAGTCCTGCAGCAGATTGAGCTGGCGATGCTGGACCATGCCGCGGATGTCGGCGCTGAGCTGCCAGAGCTCGCCGAGCTGCGTGAAATATTTCACCAGCAGCTGGATCGGCAATCCACGCTGCACCTCGAACTGGCTATAGAGGCCGGCCTTCGATTTCTCCAGCACCTCCTGCGACAGGTCGGTGGCAATGATCTCGATGCGCCAGCCCGCCAGAGCGGGACCGAATTCGCGCAGGCACATCGCGATCGAATACGGCTCCTGTCCGGTCGAGCAGGCGGCCGACCAGATGCGCAGGGAACGACGATTGGCACGCGACTGGATCAGCGCCGGCAGGATGCCCTCACGGAGATGATCGAACGGAATCTTGTCGCGGAAGAAGAACGTCTCGTTGGTGGTCATCGCCTCGACCACCTGCGTCGTGAGCTGCTCCGCGCCGCTCCTGATCTTCTGCACCAGCTCCGGGATGCCCGGCAGGTTGGCGCGGCGGGCCAGCGGCAGCAACCGGCTTTCGACCAGGTACTGCTTGTCGGCCGACAGATCGAGGCCGGAGCGATCCTTCAGGACCTTACGCAAGAACTCATAGTCCAGGGGTGTCACGAACGGTCTCCAGCAAACAGACGGACCAGCTTCGGTCCGATCTGGTTCAAGGGAAGGACGGCCGCGCAGATGCCGGCATTGGCGGCTGAGCCCGGCATGCCCCAGACCACGCTGGTCGCCTCGTCCTGCGCGATCACGCTGCCACCGGCGGCGACGATGTCCTTGCCGCCGCGCATGCCGTCGGAACCCATGCCCGTCAGGATCACGGCCAGGGTCGAGCCCTGCCAGACCTCGATCGCCGACATGAACAAGGGATCGACGGCGGGCTTGCAGAAATTGATCGGAGGACCGTTGTCGAGCGCGATCACCACATCGGCGCCATGGCGCGCCACGCGCATGTGGCGGCCGCCGGGGGCAAGGTAGATCTGACCCGGCCTCACCACCTCACCGTCGACGGCCTCGTGGGCCGGTCGGCGGCTCGAGCGCGCCAGATGCTCGGCGAGGATGGTGGTGAAGGTCGGCGGCATATGCTGGGTGATCAGCACCGGAAAGCGGTCGATCACGGGACCGAGCTCGGTCACCAGCGACATCAGCGCCTGCGGGCCGCCGGTCGACGATCCGATCAGCAGCACCTTCGGCATCTGCGTGCTGAAGGAGCGGCGCGCCAGCTGGGTCGGCACGGCGGGCGCCACGGGGGCGAGCATCGGCCGCGATGCAAGCGCAGGCCGGAGCCCCTGGACTTGCGGAACGATCGGCGATGCGGCCGGCGCATGCGGAGCAGGAGCGGCGCGGCGCGCCTTGGCGCCAAGATTGCGGATCTTCTGAATCAAATCGTAGTGGAAATTGTCGGCCGCCGAGGCCTCGCGCGTACTCTCGGGCTTCGGGATGTAGTCGGCCGCGCCGAGCGACAGCGCCTTGAAGCTGATCTCCGCGTTGCGGCGGGTCAGCGTCGACGCCATGATGACGGCGAGGTTCTTCTTCTTGGCAAGCAGCTTCGGCAGGGCGGCAATGCCGTCGAGCTCGGGCATCTCGATGTCGAGCACGGCGACGTCGGGATTGACGCGATCGATCTGGTTCACGGCTTCCAGGCCGGTGCGCAGCGACGCCGCCACGACCATGTCGGGCTCAGACGCGATCCAACGCGAGATCATGCCGCGGATGACGACGGAGTCGTCCACGACCATCACCCGGAGAGGTTCCTGCCTGATCGAACTCGGGATCGAAGAACTGGCCAACGCGACGCTCATAGTTCACCAACAGGACAGAGGCACGGGGTGACGGCAAGCCCGGACGACCACGGGACCGCCGCACGCAACGGAGATCAGATCAGCCCGACTTCCTGAAACTTCGCGGTCACGATGTCCTTGTCGAAGGGCTTCATGATGTACTCGTTGGCGCCGGCGTGCAGCGCGCGCGCGATGTGCGCGACATCGTTCTCGGTCGTGCAGAACACCACCTTCGGCGCGTCGCCACCGGGCATGCGCCGGAGATTGCCGAGAAACTCATAGCCGTCCATGACGGGCATGTTCCAGTCGAGCAACACCGCATCGGGAAGGCCCCGCTTGCAGATCTCCAGAGCCTGCTCGCCGTCCTCCGCTTCCACGATCTGGAAATCCAGACCTTCCAGAATGCGTCGCGCCACCTTTCGAATGACGCTGGAATCGTCAACTACCAGACACGTTCTCATATCAGCCTCACGAGGTCAGGATCCAATGCAACGACGCCTGATGCGCCGCCGCCCTCAAATTGCAGTGTTCAGGCCGCCATCTTGTCTGCTGCGAGCTCGAGCACGCGATCGACATCGAGGATGACCATCAGCTGACCGTCGAGGCGGTGCACGCCGCCGGCGAGCTTCGCCATGCGCGGGTCGAGATTGACCGGGTTCTCCTCCCGGCTCTCCTCGGGCAGCCGCAGCACCTCGCCGATCTGATCGATCAGGAGACCATAGGACTCGCCACGCAGATCGACGCCGACCGCCATCGGCGGCTTGCCGTCCTCGGCTCGGGCGAGGCCGAGCCGCGCCCGCATGTCGACGACGGTCACGATGCGGCCGCGCAGGTTGAGGACGCCGGCGATCTCCGCCGACGACAGCGGCACCCGCGTCACCCGCTCCGGCATGAACACGTCCTGCACCCGCGAGATGGGCAGGCCGAACAGCTGACCGCCGATCATCGCAGTGACGTATTCGACGGCGGCGCCTTCGGTGGTTTCGATCTTGCTGCTCATCGCACGCTACTCCTGTCCGCTTGCTGTCACGCGGCCCGCCGGTTGGCTTCGGCGCGCGCCCGTTCCTCGATCTGTTCCTTCAGCGCCGCGATCAGGCCGGGCCGGTCGAACTTGGCGATGTAGTCGTAGAGCCCGGCCTGGCGGCCGCGCTCGATCGCCGCCGGCGACACCAGCGACGACACCGCGATGACCGGCATCTGGTTCAGGTTCTGGTCGGCGCGGATCGCCTCGGTAAACTCGAAGCCGTTCATCTCCGGCATCTCGATGTCGGTGACGACGATGTCGAAGCTGTGCCCGGAACGCAGCGTGGCGAGGCCCTCGATCGCCGACGCCGCCGTGCGCACCTTGTAGCCGGCCGACTTCAACACCGGCGCCAGCATGTTGCGGAAGAACGGCGAGTCGTCGACCAAGAGCACCGACTGCGTCTGCGACTCGGTCGCCATCTCCTTGCGGATGAACCAGTCGGCGAACGCCATCGGCAGGAAGTGGCCGACGTCGATCACTTCCGTCGCCTGGCCCTTGATCACCGCCGAGCCGAGGATGCCGTCCTTGGCGCCGGAGACCTGGATGTTGAGCCGCTCCTCGACGATGTCGATGATCTCGTCGACCACGAGGCCCATCGCCCGGGTCTCGTCGGCGAACACCAGGATCGGCTGCGAGCCTGACGTCTGCACCGACACGCCTTCCATCTGCACCAAGGGCATCAGCTGGTCGCGGTACTGCACCATGTAGCGGCCGTTGGAGATCTCGATCTTGTCGGCCGCGATCTCCTCCAGGCGCGTGACCAGCGCCAGCGGCACCGCCTTGGGCTGCGCCGTGCCGGCGCGGAACACCAAGAGCGAGGTGAGCTGCTCGCCGCCGATCGCGTGATGCGCGGCGTGCTCGTCGGACACCGCCTGCGAGGCAGAGCCGGCGGCGCCGAGCGCTTTCGCAATGCCGTTCGGATCGATGATCATGATCACGGCGCCGTCGCCCAGGATGGTGTTGCCCGAGAACATGTCGATGTGACGCAGCTTGGTCGACATCGGCTTGACCACGATTTCCTCGGTGTGGAACACGCAGTCGACCACGATGCCGAAGGTCTGGTTGCCGACCTGCGTCACCACGATGAAGCCGTTCTCCGGATCGGTCGACGAGCCGTCGTCGATCTTCAAGAGCTTCTTCAGATGCATCAGCGGCAGCAGCTTGTTGCGCAAGCGCAGCACCGCGGTGTCCTTGATGCGCTCGATGCGGTGCTCGGAGTTGGCGCGCGCGCGCACCAGCTCGACGACCGACAATTGCGGGATCGCGAAGCGGTCGCCACCGGCTTCGACGATCAGCGCCGAGACGATCGCGAGCGTCAGCGGGATCTTGATGGTGACCGAGGTGCCCTCGCCGAGCACCGACTTGATGTCGATGGTGCCGCCGATCTGGTCGATGTTGGTGCGCACCACGTCCATGCCGACGCCGCGGCCCGAGACCGAGGTGACGGCGGCCGCGGTCGAGAAGCCCGGCTCGAAGATGAACTTGTGGATCTGCGCTTCCGTCATCTTCTCGAGCTCGGCCTCGGTGACGAGGCCGTTCGCCAAGGCCTTGGCCTTGATGCGCTCGGTGTTGAGGCCGCGGCCGTTGTCGGCGATGCAGATGATGATGTGGCCGCCTTCATGATAGGCGGACAGCCGGATGGTGCCCTGCTCGGCCTTGCCGGCCGCGGCGCGCTCGGCCATCGTCTCCAGGCCGTGATCGGCGGAGTTGCGCACCATGTGGGTGAGCGGGTCCTTGATCAGGTCGAGCACCTGGCGGTCGAGCTCGGTGTCGGCGCCGTGCATCTCGAGCTCGATCTGCTTGCCGAGCTCGGTGGCGAGGTCGCGGACGATGCGCGGCAGCTTCTGCCAGGCATTGCCGATCGGCTGCATGCGCGTCTTCATGACGCCCTCCTGCAGCTCGGCGGTGACGTTGGACAGCCGCTGCAGCGGCACCTTGAACTCGGTGTCCTCGTTGCGGCGGGCGATCTCGAGCAGCTGGTTGCGCGTCAGCACCAGCTCCGAGACCATCGTCATCAGATGTTCGAGCGTGTCGACGTTGACGCGGATCGACTGGTTGGCGACCTTGTCGTTCTCGTGCACCTCGCCATCGGCATTGGCCTTGGCGCGCGCCGCCTTCTTCGGCGCCTCGGCCTTGGCCTCTGCTTCCGCCTTGGCAGGCCCGGCCTTGGCGACCGGCGCCGGGGCAGCGGCCTTGGGCTCAGGCGCCTTCTCATGCGCGGGCGGCAACTCGATCGCGGTCTCGCGGAAGGCGCGCTCGAGCTCGTCGAGCGACACTTCGCCCGGACGCAGCGGACGCTCCAGCGTCTGGTCGATCAGCGAGCCGTGCGTGACCGCGGGCGCGGCCGGCGCTGCAGGCGCAAGCGGTGGCGCGGTCTCGCCGGCCATCGCGATCGGCTCCGCCGACGCGGCCATTGCCGCCATGCCGCGCTCGACCATGGCTTCGAGCTCGCTGATGAGGTCGCGGTCCTCGCCCTCAGGCTCGGCCTCGTTGGCCTCGAGCTGTCCGAGGATGTCCTTGATGCGGTCGATGGTGGTGAGGATCAGCGTCACGGCCTCGCCGGTGACCGGCATGCCGTCGCGGAACTTGCCCATCAGGGTCTCGGCGGCATGCGCCAGCGCTTCGAGCCGCGGCAGGCCGAGGAAGCCGCAGGTCCCCTTGATCGTGTGCACCAGCCGGAAGATGTTATCGAGGATCTTGGCGTTGTTCGGCTCCTGCTCGAACCGCACCAATTGATTATCGACGGTGTCCAGGCTCTCGCTGGTCTCCGTCAGAAACTCACGCAACAGGTCATCCATGAAACTGGCCTTCCAAGAATTGGCGCCGCGGTCACGGGGCGACCGCTGATCCCTGTCAGAGCAACGGTCGGTCCCAGCCTTCACCAGCCGCGCGGATCGATACCCGGCCCTCGCTGACTGGGCTGAACAGACTTTCTGTCCGTGCCATCGTTAGGTGGGGCTTTTATCCGTCCCGTTAATTTTATTGTCCGTGCTAATACGGACGTAGCATCAACCTCTCAGGCTGCGGCGAGCCCGGCCCCTTCGGCGGCCGGAATGTCAAGGCATCGCTTCGGCCGGCGCGACTGCACGATCCTCTCGCTCGATCAGCGCCCTGATCTCCTTCAGCGCCTTGTACAGCGCTCCTTCCGTGACATGGCGATCCACCGTCTCGGCTTGGCCGGCGGCTTCCGGAATCGCCCTGCGCAACTCGTTCATGCAGGCGAGATAGGACGCGCGATAGCGGATCGCGTCGTTCTTCAGGTACATTGTCTGGACGCAGAGATAGAGGCGCTTGGCCGGCGTATCGGCGGTCTCGGCGGTGACGGTGTCACGTTCGCGGAGTATAGGCGCGTCGCCTTCGACGATGAAGCGGGCGCGCGTGTTCGAATTCACGATGACGCTGTCGCCGATCACGATGCGCTCGAAAGGCTTCAGCTCGACCCGCAGGGGCATGGCCCAACTCTCCTCTCAGAAGGCTCCTCTCGGGAGTCTCCTCTCGGGAGCGGCGTCGTCGGCAGGCTGCATTCGCGTCGACACGACGTTGCTCTCGTGCTCACTGTCCGGCTGATCCGGCGCCGCAGACGCCGAAGCCGAGCGACGTCAATCTTCGAATATTCTAGAGCCGAAAACGGCGGGGCAAGCCCCGCCGCCTCCGATATTCGTGGGTGCCGCCCGCGCCTTAACGCAGGAGCTGCAGCACGCTCGCCTGCGACTGGTTGGCGAGCGACAGCGCGGACACCGCGATCGACTGGCGGGTCGACAGCGCCTGGCTGTTGGCCGCTTCCTCGTTGGTGTCGGCCAGCGTCAGGTTCGACGAGCCGGTCTGCAGCACGTTGATCAGGTTCTTGTTGAAGTCCTGACGAACCTGCACGACCGAGAGGTTCGAACCCAGCGTCGAGGCCTCGTTGCGCAGCGTGGAGCTCGCGGTGGTGAGCACGCCGATGACCTTGTTCGCCGAGCTGTTGTCGAGGAAGTCGGTGCCCGAGGTCAACGTCGAGAGGCCGAGGCCCGCCGAGTTGAACGTGACACCAGTGATCGACAGCGTCGACTTGCCGGTTTCGTTGAAGGTCAGCTTCAGCGTGTCGCCGTTCAGCAGGTTGATGCCGTTGAACGAAGCGTCAGCAGCGGTCGTGTTGATCTGCGCCAGCACGTTGTTGTACTGCGAGACCAGGCTCGCGCGCTGCGTCTGCGCGGTCGCATCCGCCACCGGAGCCGCCGCCGTCAGACCATTGAAGGCCTGGCTGGCCGCAGCCGACGTACCACCGATCGCGCCGATCGTGGCCGAAGCCGCGTCGTTGGTCGTGGTGATCGAGATCTTGCCGGTGGACGAGTCGACCGTGGCCTGCAGGTTGTTGGCTGCGAGCTTGGCGTTGAGATCGTTCAGCGACTTGACCTGTCCTGTCCCTAGACCGAACGTGATGCTGGTCGCCGTGCCACCTCCTGTGGCGCCGACCGTCAAGGTCTGACCTGACAAGCCGTCGCCGACAGCAGTCAGCCCGAGCTTGCCCAAGGTGCCGGTGCTGCCCGAGAGCGTCAATCCCGCCGCCGGAGGCGTCAGGGTGATCGCACCCGCGGTGATCGACGCGGTCACGCCGGTCTGGGTCTGGATCGCCGACAGCAGGTTGCTGACGCTGTCGCCGATGCCGATGTTGGTGCCGGACGAGGACGTGCCGGTGACGAAGGTGAAGGTGGTGCCGTTGACGACCAGCGTCTCACCGGAGGTGATGCCGGTGGCGAGGTTGTTCGACGCGGTGCCTGCCGTACCCGACAGCTTGGTCGAGCCGGTGATCGCCACCGCGCTCGAGGTATTGTCGTTGTTCACGACCGAGCCGGTCACAGCCGTCGAGCTGGAGCCGAGCAGGTCGGTGGCGGTCGCGCCGGTCAGAGCCGCCGAGGTGACGCTGGACTTGGTGGAATAGCCCACGGAGCTCTGCAGCACCTGGTTGGCGATCGACTTGGCGCTGTCGACGAGCTTCTGCAGCGAGGTGATGCCGGTGTTGGCGGCCTGCAGCACCTGCACGCCGTTGCCGATGCCGTCGAGCAGATTGGAGATGTCGGAAGCGCGGTTGTCGAGACCCTGGGCGGTGAAGAAGTTGGTCGGATTGTCGAGCGCCGAGTTGACCTTCTTGCCCGTGGAGAGGTTGTTCTGCGTGGTCGCGAGGAGCTGAGCCGTCGACTGGAGCGAGAGCAGGTTCTGGCGAACCGACGCGGAGAGGACGATACCTGACATTGTCATTCCCTTCTGGATGAACATGAGTAAACATCGCCGCACCGTTCTGTCGGCGATGGCGCAGACTGGTCCGCGGAATCCTACCCGTTCGTTAAATTGATCCCGGAACGGCCGCGCGCGGCGTCCGCCACCGCCGTTAATCCTAATTGGCCGCTAATCAGTTCGATCAAATGCGCGCAGACCGCAGAGACTCGCGGTAAAATGGCGCGCTGACACGGCATCGCGGTTGGCGTGCGCCGATGCGCGGCGTGACCGTTAAGGCAGCGCTAACTATGAGCTTTGCGGAAGAGCGGCCGACTACGAGGGGACGCGGTCGGCGCGCGGGAGGACGATCTCGACGCCGGCGGTCCGGCCGCGCGGCTCCTTGAGCTCCAGACGTCCGTTCGAACGCCTGACGAAATCCTCGACCATGCGGATCTCCGAGAAGGCGGGATCGGCCGGAGAGGCATCCGCCGCGCTCACTGACGCCGTCAACACGATCAGCACGTCGGAGGAAATGCCGTCGGCACCCGAGGCGTCCGCACGCATGCGCCTTGCCTCGATGTCGATGCGGCCGCCATGCTCCAATCGATGTCGGGCCCCGATCGCAAGACACAGCAGTGCCGCCATCAGTTGTCCCGGATCGGCGAAGACGGCCGGCACGTCCGCGCCCACCGATGTCGTCACCTCGACCTCGGTGCCCAATGTCGGACGAAGCAGACGAGCGACGTCGATCAGGAGCTCGTTCAACTCCACCGCACATGGCAGCGGCGGCCGGCCTCTTGCGAACGACAGAAGCTGCGAGGTCAATCGAGCGCCACGAGTCGCAGCCTCGTCGATCAGACGCGCGACGGCCGCCAGTTCGGGCTTGTCCTCGACCGCTTCGGCGAGAATGTCGATGGTCCCCGTGATCACGGTGAGAATGTTGTTGAAGTCGTGCAGTAGCCCACCGGCAACCTGACCGACGATCGCCATTCCTGGGTGGATGTCCGGCGTCGCTGCGGCCGGAATGTCTACGCCCGCGCTCGGCAACGACTGGTTGGACCGCTGGTAGGTGGAAGAGGCCATGAATCCTGCATTACCTGTTGGGGGGGGAGGACGGCGGGGCTATCGGGACGCAAACGAACGGACGCCGCTGCAACGTTCAGCTTCGTCTTGGCGCTCAGTCTCATCGCTGACCATCGATCGCGCTCCAGCTGGATGCAGCATCAGGCGGACTCCTGCTCCTGCAATGACGACAACCTCGTCACCGCCAGTCGCAAAGCACCGGCCGATGCCTCCACTCGCGACGAGGGTTGCATCCGACAGAAAAAGATCCGTCAACGAATCAGCGCGCTTATTAGCGATTTTGGCTTCAAGATGTCCGCTGTCAATGCGGCCGCATGCTACGTGGTGTCCGTGCCCGCCGGAGCTGCGGCGGCCGGAGCAAGAAGGAGGCCCGCCGCAAGCGCGTTGCGCTGCTTTCACCAGCCGAGGCCGATGCGTGCCGACTGTATACAACAGCGCGCTATCAGATCAGCACATCGCACACATGTTGATGGCCAAATGCGCAACCGCGCATCCGCGCCCGTCTGCACGACAACGAGCACAGCAGGAACGAATGGCCTTTACTGGGAATATTACCCGTGATTCTTCTTGTCAGCGGATAGGACGCAGTTCTATGGAACCATGAGTGCATTGAGATCTGCGAGGCTCCGTTACTGCAATGCAGGAGATGGCTTTGGACCCCAGCTTGCGTTCTCCGAACGGCTTCCTGTCGTCACTGACCGACGATGACTTCGAGCTGATCCGACCCTATCTGCGGACCGTGGATCTGGTGCAGGACTCCATTCTCGCCGAGGTCGGCGAAAAGCTTTCGCGCATCTACTTTCCTCATCGCGGCGTCATCTCGCTGGTCGTGAACCTCGCGCGCGGAGAGCGTGTTCAGGTGGCGATGATCGGTCGCGATAGTCTCTTCGGAAGCATGTCCCTGCTCGCGGGCGGCGATCCGGTGGTGCTGAACAGCGCGGCGGTCCTCGTTCCCGGTGCTGCATCGGTCGTCGACATCGACAAGGTACGGGCGGCCGCCGAACAGAGCCCCTCGTTTCGCGCGCTGATGTTGCGCCACGCACTCGCCATCTACGTGCAGAGCCAGCAGACCGCCGGTTGCAACGCCGCCCACACCGTCGAGTCACGTCTCGCCCGTTGCCTGCTGCAGACGCATGACCTTTCAGGCGGCAACAAGCTCTACATCACCCAGGAGGCCCTGGCGCAGATGATCGGCGCCCGGCGCAACAGCGTCTCGCTGGTGGCGAGCACGCTGCAGCAGGCGGACTTCATCCACTATAGCCGCGGCCATATCGAGATCATCGATCTGGACGGGCTGAAGAAGACGGCGTGCGAGTGCTACGGTACGGTGAAGGCCCACTACGAGAATCTGGTCCGGCCACGCAGCGTGCCGTGAGCAGGCGTCGTTCCGGCCCTCGCTCGTCGCGCGCCGTTGCCTCGCCGAGCGCCCTTGCCTCCGTACAACTACGGCCCGTGGCATGATCCCCATCGTCGGCACCGCTGGAATTAACGCGCTGTTCAACGGGCGCTGATAATTGTCGACGTGCTGACGAGCGCGAGTTCCAAGAGGCGTCGAATAATCTTCGTGCTGATATACCTCGCCCGTGTTCGGCTTTTGACCAAACGCGCGGAGTAATGACATGGCCTTTGATCTGTCGATGCCGATCCTGGTGGTCGATGACTACGCCACTATGATCCGGATCATCCGCAACCTGCTGAAGCAGCTCGGATTTGAGAACGTCGACGACGCCAGCGACGGATCGGCCGCGCTCTCGAAGATGCAGGCGAAGAAGTACGGTCTGGTGATCTCCGACTGGAACATGGAACCGATGACCGGCTACGACCTGCTCCGGGAGGTGCGCGCCAGCCCGGAGCTGTCGAAGACCCCGTTCATCATGATCACAGCCGAGTCGAAGACCGAAAACGTCATCGCCGCCAAGAAGGCCGGCGTGAGCAACTACATCGTCAAGCCGTTCAATGCGGCGACGCTCAAGACCAAGATGGAAGCCGTGTTCGGCCCGGCCGAATAGCCGAGCTCCCTGGGAATGTCCTGCGCGGCGGCCGGACCGGTGTTCGGCCGCTTTCTCTTTGGCGGGCGAACTCCGCGTGGTTGACGACGGCAGGACGCATACATCGCCGTGCCCTCCCCGTAGTCGTACGGAAACCAAAATTTACGAGGGGGTCAGAGCCGGCCGATAGACATAATCCTGCTTGCCGATGACCGCGTCAGGGTGGCAACGGGACAGGGAATTCATGCGCAACGACCTCCTCGTGATCGAAGATGCCGCCGTGCATCTGTCCATCTTGCGAAAGATCGCAGCACAGGCCGGCTTCAACACGACGGACGTGAGCCCGGTCGACGCAGCCTCGATCGTCCTGCAGAAGAGGAACTTGGACTGCGTCATGCCGGACCTCTCGCTGGACAACCGCCCCGGCACCGAGGTTCTCGAGCTGAACATAGATCCTCCCTTCTCGAAGCCGATCGATCTGATGCGGCTCCGGCAGACTCTGAAGCAGATCGCGCAGGAGACCGATTGCCGGCGGCTGGTCAGAGCGGCGGGCTGGTAGCAGGCGATGAGCAACAAGAAACGCTTTCTGGGAGCGCCTGCAGCGATCGCGCTGATCCTCATCTGCGTCATTGCCGGCAGCAACCTGTTCTTCCTCACCAATCTGCGCGAGAACGCGCTTCAGCACGCCGAGGAAGATCTCAGCCGCCATAGCCTCACGCTTGCAGAGAACGCCGACCGCTCGGTGAAATCGGTCGACCTCGTGCTCACCAGCGTGCGCGACTACCTGGTGCGCGGCGGCGCCATCGACGCTGCGGCGTTTCGCAAGGTCGCGTCAGACCATCAGACCCACCTCCTGCTCAAGGAGAAAATCGCAGGACTGCCGCAGATCGATGCGGTGACGCTGATCGACGCACAAGGCGGGCTCCTGAACTTCTCGCGCTACTGGCCGATCCCGGACGTCAACATCGCCGACCGCGACTATTTCAAGGCGCTGAAGGCCGACCCTGCACTGCGGACCTTCCTCAGCACGCCGGTTCAGAATCGCGGCGACGGCACCTGGAACATCTATTTTGCCCGCCGGCTCGACGATTCCAATGGCGAGTTCATGGGCATGATGCTCGGCGCCATGTCCGTGCCCTATCTGGAGAACTTCTTCGGCTCCACCGCGCAGGGTCTCGATGCCGCGGTGTCGCTGATCCGCGAGGACGGTACGCTGCTCGCGCATTTTCCGCCCACGAGCGAGATCGGCAAGCCGACCTCCGGCTTCGGTCAGCGCGCACTGTCGGCCGGCGGCGTGCTGCGCGAACCCTCCGCACGAACCGGCGAGATGCGCCTGCGGGCGGCAAAGATGCTGCCGAACTATCCCGCGATGATCGTGGTGTCGGTGTTCGAGCACGACGTCCTGAAGGCCTGGCGCGACATGGCGACGCTTCTGGTCATCGTGTCCCTGGTGAGCGCGATGGCCGTGTTCGCGGCCGCCGTCCTGATCTCCCGCTGGTGGGAACGCCACGAGCACCTGATCGAGGCCGCCGAGGCCGCGAACGCGGCGAAGTCCACCTTCGTCGCGATGATGAGCCACGAGATCCGCACGCCGATGAACGCGGTGCTCGGCCTCGCCACGACGCTGCTGGAGACCAATCTCGATCCCGAGCAGCGCCGCTCGGTGGTGGCGATCCACAATGCCGGCGACAATCTGCTCGAGATCCTCAACGACATTCTCGACTTCTCCAAGCTCGAATCCGGCCAGCTCTCGCTCGAGGACATCGCGTTCTCCGCCGAGGCCCTGGTCCACAACACGCTGAGCATCATCGGTCCGCGGGCTTCCGCCAAGGACCTGAAGCTGAGGAGCGTCAGCGACCCGGCGGTGCCGCCCGCGCTGGTCGGCGACGCCGGCCGCATTCGCCAGATCCTGCTCAACCTGGTGTCCAACGCGGTCAAGTTCACCTCGTCCGGCGAAGTGGTCGTCACGACGCGCTGCATCGAGAAGGATGACGAGAAGGCGACGGTGGAATGGACGGTGACCGACACCGGCATCGGCATTGCCGCCGACAAGATCGGCTCGCTGTTCGCGAACTTCGTCCAGGCCGACAATTCGATCAGCCGCCGGTTCGGCGGCTCCGGACTCGGGCTTGCGATCTGCAAGCGCCTGATCGAGCAGATGGGGGGTGACATCAAGGTCACCTCGACGCTGGGCAGCGGATCCACCTTCTCGTTCCGCCTGACGCTGCCGATTGCCGAGACCATCGCGGTGCCAGAGCAGAACGACGACGGCATCTACACCTCGCTGCAGAACCGGATCGCGGCGTTCGGCCGGCCGCTGCGCGTCCTCGTGGTCGACGACAATCCGACCAATCGCTTGGTCGCGACCAAGATGCTCAAGGATTTCGACATCCAGACCGACACGGCCTGCGACGGCGCCGAGGCCGTCACCGCCGCCAGCCGCTTCAACTACGACCTGATCCTGATGGACGTCCGCATGCCGGAGATGGACGGCTTCCAGGCAACCCGGACCATTCGCGCGCGAGGCGAGCGCCGTTCCAACGTGCCGATCATCGCCTTCACGGCGAACGCCTTCATGGAGGATATCCGGGCCTGCCGGGAAGCCGGGATGAACGACTTCGTCGTCAAGCCGGCCCGCAAGAAAGCGCTCGTGGAAGCCATCCTGCGCGTGCTGCCCCTGCCCGTGCCGGTGCTGGACACCGTGGCGTCAGACGCCCCGCTGGTGCCGGCCCAGCCGGATGCCAGGGCCGCCGACATTGCCACCGACACCGAAATTGCTCCCGAAGCCGCGCTCGACCGCGAAGCCTATGCCGAGCTGGTCGGCGAGATCGGAGACGAGGCCGCGGAGGAGATCCGCGACGTGTTCTTCAGCGAGACGGATGCGCGGCTGAAGCAGCTCCGCCAGCTGACGCTCGACGGCGGGCGCATCAAGATCGGCCGCGAGGCGCATTCGCTGAAGAGCGCAGCCGGAACCTTCGGGTACCGCCGGCTTGCGGCCTACGCGCTCGCGCTGGAGAAGAGCGCGCCACGCCTGTCCGCCAAGGAGTATGCCGAGCTGCTCGACAACATCGAGGCCGCCTACGCCGCCGCCCGCGCCCAGGAGCTGCAATATTGAAGCGAGGGAGGCCGCAGGCCTCCATGGCGCAATCCGATCTGTGCGGCGTCTCGCACGCCGCACCGCCGCGACGGGCTCGGACGACCGAGATGGCAAACGAGACCTTCACGACGCGGATTCGCTGAACCTGATCTTCATATTCCCTTACAATAAGTTGACGCCGTACTTCTACGGCTCACGATTTTCACAATCAACTAATCATGAGCTGCGAGACTCGGGGTCACATAGGAGATGTGTCCCATGTTTACTTTTGAAACCGCCGACCAGAAGGAAGTCAGGCGTTTCCGAATTGCGCAGTTCAACGGCCGGACCGCGACCGTGAAATCCGGCGGATCGACGATCACCGGCCACGTCCGTTCAGTCATGGAGAACGAAGCGAGCGTACCGCCGCGCTGGACCATTACGATCGTGCCGGCACCGCCCAAGGCGCAGGCGCCGCTGCGCCCGACCTCCCGGGTTCGCCCCTTCGCCGAGGATTATTTCTGACAGCACGGACGTCCTCGTCCCGCTCAGCGCGTTCGACCGAGCCGGTCGGACGCCGATCTTCATTGCCTGCAGCGCGCGGCACTGCGGGGGTCGAAAGCGCGAGCGCGGCATTCGCGCTCGTCCGCCGTCATCCGATCTGGTTGAGAAGTGCTGCGCGAACGAGTTCGGCTGTGTTGCGCGCGCCAACCTTGCGCATGGCCTCGGCGCGATGGCTCTCGAAGGTGCGGGGGCTGATGCCCATGCGCAAGGCGCCCTCCTTGTTCGAATGCCCCTCACTGATCAGCTTGAGGACCTCGTGTTCGCGCGGGGTCAGCGACTTGCTGGCCCGGCCGGGTGGTCGCGCGGGCGCCGTGCCCTGCTCGTGAGCCGGCACCGTCCGCGACAGCGGTCTTAACTGCCCGTGCGCGCCGGACATCTGGTTGACCAGGGCGCAGATCCGCTCAGTCTGCAGCAACGCGTTGTCGACGACCACCTGGACATGCCGGCGCTCGCCGGGCGTCCTGGCGATCTCGTCGCTGCGCTGCTTGATTTCCTCCATGTAGAGCATCAGGGCGGTGAGCGAACCGTTCAGCTGACGCGCCAAAGCGAGCGTGCCCTGGTCGTCGTGACGTCCCATCGCGAGCGGCGCAGATGTGCCGGAACGGGTCGCCAGGAGGTCCGGGTCGTTAACTCCTTGGCCGCCCGGAGCAGGTGCGGCGTGAGCGTCGGAAAGGCTGTTGTTCAGCTGTGCCATGCCTCATTCTGACGCGGCGGCAACTTTAACATGGTTAATTATACCGTCCGTAGCAATACGGGATTTTTCCCGGCAACTCGCGCAACCGCCGCTAATTTTCCCAAAAGTTACAATCTGAAATGGTTAAGCCGGGGCGTGATGCCGTGCTTCGGGAGACCCGTCCCCGGCGCGTGCCGCGACGCCTGTCCACGATGTCGTGCAATGCTACGATTGTTTACTGACATTAATTTCGCACCAACTGTTTCGTGCTTCGATGAGCTCCGTGCTCGTCCGTGGAGACGAGCGACCTTGACATATAGCTGACAGCCTGACGCCAATGGGACCGGTCGACCGGATCTGGGAATTCCTGCAGCGGTTGTCACCGCTGACACGAAGCTGCCTGCTCAGCGAGCTCGAACGGCTGGAGCTGAGCGGCGTCGACATGCCGGGATCCGCCGACCTCCAGGCCCGGCTGCGCGCCGAGATCCGCAACAACAATGGCGCCGGCGGCCACCGCACCATCAATCCTTCGCGCTACTTCTTCATGCCCGTCGAGCAGCTTCTCATCGACGGTTCGCCGGAGCATGCCAATGAGGGCCGCATTGCCCGCGGCTCCCTCACGCCGATCTGGGAATGGATCTCGCGCGATCTGCTGCCGACCATGGCGCGAGACTACAACGCGCAGATGAAGGACCTGATCGCCGGGGACAAGCAGCGCGAGATCCGCCAGGTCGCGAGCGCGTTCCAGACCAAGGTGACGAAGTCGCTGGAAGGCACGTTGGCGCGCGCCGAGGGCATCGAGCAGGTCCGCAGCAAGCTGAAGGCCTATACGGCCTCGCCGTCGGTGTTCGACGACGTCGTCAAGCTGTTGAAGGCGCTGCGCGCCCGCGAGGAACTCGCTAAGTTCGCCGATTCGCTGCCGGACCGGATCGTTGAGTTCGACGATCCGCAGGTGAAGAAGATGGTGCTGCTGCTCGATGCGCTGCGCAAGAGGCAGCCGGAAGCCGTGCCCTTTGCGTTGACGCTGGTCGCCAAGCGTCTGAAGGAGCCCTGGCAGGTGTTGCGGCTGGCGACCAAGGCGGCGCGCTCGAAGAACGTCGCGGATGTCATCGCGGCGCCCTACGCCATGACCGTGCCGATGGTGCTCGATCAGCTCGAGGACAAGCGGCTCGCGCTTCGTGTCGCGTTGAAGAACAACCGCGTCGTGACCGCCAAGGAAATCCTCACCAGCATCTATGACATCGAGTATGCGATCCAGGTCCGCATCGATCGCATCGACGAGTCCGAGTGGGGCACGCGCCTGAACGCCATCATGGCCAATACCGACAGAATGGTGCAGGCCGAGGTCAAGCGCTTCCCCGCAGAAGTTGGGCACGTGCTCGGCTCCAACAGGCTGCGCAGCCATCGCTCGTTCGGCGGCCGCCTCACCTATTTCGCCTGGAAGGGCCGTGACGCGATCAAGACGGTGCTGCGGTCGGCAACCGGTTGACGGCCGCGCGTTCAGAGCGCCCTTCCGGCCATCCTATCCCTGGGCCATGCGCTCGCGCGCCGACTTGAATCCTGCCACGAAGCGCGCCAGCGTGTCCGAGGTCTTGCCGCGCGGCAGCATCACTTCGATCAGCGAGAAGCGTCCGCGCCGATGCACCGCGCGCTCCAGCGCAGCGACGAGCTCGCTCCGGGTGGCGACGCGCTCGCCGGTGCCGCCGATGGAATTGGCGATGTCGGCATAGTGCCAGTCATCGAGATCGTTGAACCGCGACTCCGGCTGGAACACGCGCAGCATCTCCCAGCTGCAATTGTTGAACAGCACGACGATCGGATCGAGGCCGTAGCGGCGACAGTTGCCGAGCTCCCATCCGGTCATCTGGAATGCGCCGTCGCCGACCAGGATCAGCGGACGAAGGCCGGTCGCGGCCACGCCGATGCCGGCCGGCACGCCGAAGCCCATCCCGGCGTAGTAGCCCGGCGCGGCCAGCGCCGTGTTGTCGATCTCCATCGCGGTGAACAGGCAATCGCCGATATCGGAGGTCATCGGCATCCGGCCATGGCGATCGAACATGTCGTTGACCGCGGTCGCGATGTCCGAAGGCGCAATCGGCGCACCATCGGCCGCGAGGCCGCGCGGATAGACCGAGCGCTGCCGCGGCAGGCCGGACGCCGCGGCCCGCGGCGTCGCGCGCTCGTCCAGCGCATCGATCAGATCGCCAAGCGGCATGTCGCGATAGGCGTGATGGCCGATCTGGACCTCACGGCTGGCGGCCAGGATCATGCGGCGCGGGTCCGGCGCCCGGTTGGACAGCGCGAAATTGGTGTCCGACAGGATGACGCCCAGCATCAGCACGAGATCGGCATTCTCGACCAGTTCCGTGATCGCCGGGTTGCCCGCGGCGCCAAGATAGGTGCCGGCGACGACATCGTCGGCCCTGTCGAGCAGGCCGCGGCCCATGAAGGTCGTCACCAGCGGCAGGCCCAGCTTGCGCGCGAGCGCCGCGATCCTGTCCTCGACGCCGTAGCGCCGGATTTCGACGTCGACGACGATCACGGGACGCTCCGCCTGCGCGATGCGGGCGAGGATCTCCTCGACGCATTCGTCGAGCGCCTCGCGGCTGGCCCGCCGCGGCGGCAGCGGCACCACCGGCTCGACCTCGGCATCGACCATGTCGCGCGGAAATTCGAGATAGACCGGCAGCGACATCTCCTTCGCGCTGCGCAGCACGCGCGCAATCTGGGCCGGCGCCGTGGCCGGATCGCTCAGCACCGCCTGATCGCAGGTGATCTCCTTGAACACCGCGAGCTGCGTGTCGACGGTGCGGGCCTGGTGGTGCAGCAGAAAACCGGAGACGCGCTCACGCGCGCCGGGCGCGCCCGCGATCACCACGACCGGCGAGCGTTCGGCATAGGCGCCGGCGACCGCGTTCACGACGTTGAAGGCGCCGGCGCCATAGGTGACGACGGCGACGCCGAGGCCGCCATGATAGCGTGCGGCCGCATCCGCGGCGAAGCCGACCGCCGGCTCATGGCTCAGCGTGACGCTCGGCAGGATGTTGCTCTCCTCGATGACCTTGAACAGCGGCAGCACGAAGTCGCCGGGAATGCCAAAGATCTCGCGGGCGCCGTGGTCCTTCAGGGCGGCAAGCAGCGCATGGGCAAGAGCAGGCATCCGGATCCCCTGAGCGTGGCGTGACGTTCAGCCGGTGCTACACGATGAGGGGCGGACTGCCAACCGCCGGCCGTTCGGTCTGCGAGCCGTACCGTCCGGATTGCCCCGTCCAAACTTCATGCTGGAGCGGCAAGGCCCGAGCTCACCCGCGCCACATCAGTTCGCCGTCAGCCGCAGAACCTGGGCGGAGGGTGCAACGCCATGCGGGACGGCAAGCGTAACCGTGAACAGGATGGCGACTGCCATGATCATGCAGAGCTTCATCATGACCGTCCTGCGATCGGTGATCGGCAGGAACAGGAAGAACAGCAGCATCGCCGCCAGCGCGAGTTCGAAAACGTAAGACATGGATGACCACCTCCCTTGCCAGGAGGATGGCGCAGGCCGGAAGCCCAGACTGTGCGTGCCGTCACATCGGTCCGATAGACCGCGTGAGCCAGTATCCCGGCCGCCGCAGCGGGACCATGCAACCCAATCGATTGCCACCTCTCAGCCGTCGAACAGCGCGGCCTCGGTAAAGGCGAGATCGCCGAGACACGGCGGATGCGGACCTTTGGCATATTTGCGTCCGCGCTTGTCCGAGTACCAGCCGGCCAGCCCGGCAACGGGCTCGTTCGCATCGAGCCGCACCAGCAGGCCGCCCCGCCGCAGCAGGAACCGGCCGATGTTGCCGGCCAGCCGCACGAGGTCGGCGACATCCCGGCAATACAGCAGGCGATACACCGGCAGCGCGTTCATCACCCGGTGCTTCTGAAACACGAACGGATACGCCGCATCGGCCTCGCGCGCGACGAGACTGAGACACCCCCATTGCGCATGCTGCCGCAACAGATCGGCCGCGTCGGGAGAGAGCCCATGCACATCGCCCTCGGAGAATTCTTCGATACGGACATCCGAGCGCGATCGCGACAGGGCCAGCGCGGCGTAGACCTGTCCCTTGCAGTAGACCGAAAAGCCCTGGGCCTCGACTTGTGGCCAAGTGTGCGGAGCCGGCGTGATGTTGAAATAGGTCACCGTCTTGTCGCGGGTCGCCGCGCGCACCAGCATCGAGCTGAAGGCACGGAACGCCGGCTCGACATACCAGCTCGAGACATTGGCCCTGACGATCGGCTTACCGCCGCTGTGGAGCTCGGAGAACAGCAGCAGGATCACGCCGACGGGAACGCCGCCATGGTCGAGACAATAGCCGAATGCCGGAAAGCCGGCCGGCCGCGGGCGCGCCGCGTGACGTTCGAGTCCGCGCAGCCAATAGGCCTCGCTGCGGAAGGCGAATCCGCGCGTCAGCAGCGCAGCGACCGCCGGCAGATCCGCCGTGCGGACCTCTCGGATGCGAACCCCGGTCACGGCCTGCGCCGGCACCGGCTTGTCGTTCGCAATCTCGGCCTTTTTGATCGGCTGCATTCCAGCATCACCCGAGAGAGGTCCAGCGCGTCACCCGTCGCGCGGCGGGATTGTCACGGCTGCAATTATCGTAAAAAGGTCAGGTGGCAGTGAACCACGTCGCGCTGACCTTACTTTTCAGTTAACGGGATTCGCGAACCACATCGAGGTGTTGTCACTCGCCCCCCTCACGGTGACCCTCGCGACTGGCGTCATCACTCACGGCCGCGGCACGCGAAACATGTAGGTTTCATCGGCATTGAAGCCGTCGACGAAGAAGCGGCCGGGCTTCGCCTCGATGCGGCGCCGCAGCCCGTCCCAGCCCCAGACCTCGAGGCTGCGCGTCCATGCGGGCAGCTCGAGCTCGACCGCGCGGCCCGGCCGGTCGGTCCAGCCGGCAATGTTCTGCCACACGATCAAATCGGCATCCGATCCGCGCAGCGTGTACAGCGCCAGCCGCCGGTCGATGGACACGATCCTCATGTGACCGGCGAGCTGCAACACCGTCTTCACCACGAGGCTGCGCGCCTCCGGGGTCCAGGGATCCTTGCCCGCCGCCATTGCATAGGCCAGACCGTCGACATCGGGCGTGTCGCCGAGATTCCAAGGAAACGCCAGCATGGACACTGGCGAGCTGCCATCCTTGCCGACCACCGCAAGCTGGTCCCAGATCGCATTGAGAAACAGTCTCGCCGCGTCCGGCTCGCTATCCCATGCGCCGGCCCGCGCGACGTTGAACTCGGTTGCGTAGAAGTTGATGTCGCGGCTCAGCCCCATCGCCTGCTTGATGCGGTCGAAGCAGGTCTGCACCGAGAACTCGCGGCCGCGGGTCATCGGATACCATTTATCATTGTAGTAGGTATGCAGGTCGATGCCGTCGAGACGGCCGTCCTCGAGCAGATCGGCGATCGCCGGACCGTAGCCGCGCAACGTCGCATCGCCATGCGAGTTGCAGGTGGCAAAGCCGCCGGGAACGACCCGCAGCTTGGGGTCGACGCTGTGAACACCGTCCGCAAGCCCAGCCAGCGCGTCGTGATAGTCCTGGCGCGGGATCGTGGCCTGCACGTCGGGCTCGTTGATCGCGGTGAAGACGGTTGCGCCCCAATCGGGAATGCCGTTCTCGCGGCCCCAATCGCCACCGGGACGGAAACGTCTCGCCATCGCCTGCCCGGCGGCGAACCAGTCCTGATAGGATCCGATCGGCTGCGGCGGATCCAACCTCTGATAGCTGCCTTCGTACTCCAGCAGGATCAGCGGCATGATACCGTTCTTGTGCGCCTCCAGCATGGCGGCATCGAAGTCGTGCGGCGTGGGCACCCGCGCTAACGTCCGCCAGCCGTAGGAATCCATTCGGCCCATCCTGGCACCGACACCGTGCAGCGCCTGATAGATCTGCGTGCTCTTGCCGGCCAGATGCGTGACCAGATTGCCGCCGCCGATGCGCTCGTCGATCCGCAACGCCGAGGCGTTCGTTTCGCCGGCGCGAACGGCGCTCGGCCATGGCGACGTGACAAACGTTAACAGGGCTGTGCTAATGACCAGCAGATTGGAACGAAGTCGCAATGTCTGATCCCTTAGATTTCCGTTATGACGTTTGAGATTGTCCAGATCGTTCAAGAGATAAGCAATGCGGGCGGCGTGGAAACCGTTGCTATCGAGCTGGCGCGCGTTTTCGGCCGGAATGGTTTATCGAACGTCGTGCTCGCGAGCACCGTCGCGGACAATCTCGAACACACGATAAGGGTCGAGCGCGTTGCGCCATGGCTGGCGCGGATTCCGACTCGCGGACTGTTTCGGCACATCGGCCGCGCCGTGGTCGTGCCGCTGTTCACGCTCGCCGCGACACGGGCGCTGGCGCGGCACCCCGATGCCGTCGTCGTCAGCCACGGCGATAGTCTCAAGGGCGACGTGCTGATCGTGCATGCGGTCAATGCGCAGAGCCTGGCCGAGAAGCGCGCCGCCGGCAGCTGGCGCTGGATGCTCAACCCGATGCATCTGTGGGTCGCGCTGCGCGACCGATTCATGATCGGAGGCCTGCGGTATCAGGCGTTCGTGGCGGTGTCCTCCCGCGTCACCGCGGAGCTGCAGCGCTTCTTCCGCGTGCCGGCCGCCCGCATCCACGTCATCTCCAACGGCATCGATCTCGCGCGATTCAACCGCGATACCACCAGCGGCCAGGCGATCCGGCGTGAGTTCGGCATCCCGGATCATGCGCGCCTGCTGCTGTTCGCCGGCCACGAATTCAACCGCAAGGGACTGGCGCATGCGATCGGCGCGCTCGATCGGCTCGGCAACGACGTCTGGCTGCTGGTCGTCGGCTCGGACAATCCCGCGCCCTACCGCAGACTGACGCGCAACGCCCAGCAACGACTGATCTTCGCCGGCCCACGCTCGGACATGCCGGCGCTGTACTCGGCGGCCGATGCCTTCGTGCTACCTACGAGCTATGAGACGTTCTCGCTGGTCTGCATGGAGGCCATGGCCTGCGCAGTGCCGGTGTTCGCAACGCCGGTCGGCGGAATCGAGGATTATCTGCACGACGGCGTCAACGGCTTCCGCATCGCGGCCGACGCCGACGACATCGCCGCCAAGCTCGCGGCGGTCTTCGCCGATCCCGCACTGATGCGCCGGCTGCAGGACGGCGCCCATGCGACCGCGCAGACCTATGGCTGGGACCAGATCGGGCTGCAATACATCGAGCTGCTCAAGCAGATCGATGCCGCCAAGCGACAGCCTGGCCGCGCAGTGATTGCACTGCCGCTGAAGGCCTAGCTAATTCGTCTGCAGCCGCTGTGGGCGGGCGAGGCGGGATGCGGTTCTCGACTGATGGGCCGCACGGCATGCCGTTTCAATCGCCGCCGCGACCGCATCATAGGTGAAGCGCCGGAGCACGTTTGCGCGGGCCGCCTCACTGCGAACGGCGAGCTCCGCCCACTGGCCGCTGAGCTCATCGATGAGCCGACACAGGCTGCCGGGATCCTGCTCCGGCACGATCCAGCCGCCGTCGCCGACGACATCCGGAATCGCTCCGCAGGTTGATCCGATCACCGGAATGGCGCAGGCCTGGGCCTCGATGATCACCCGGCCGAACTGCTCGCGCACCGCGTCCGTGGTTCGCGTCAGCAGCAGCAATGCGTCCAGGCCGCGCAGGAAGGCCGCGACCGCGGCGGGTGAAGCCCAGCCCTGGATCGTGACGCGCCCGCTCAAGCCGAGTTCGGCCACGCGCCGGCGCAGATGCGGCTCGTGCGGACCTTCACCCATGATGCTCAGCGTGGCCGCCGACTTGCTCCGTGCGAGCGCATCGAGCGCATCGTCGAGACCCTTCTCGACCACCAGCCGGCCGACATAGCCGAGCCGCAGCGGCGAGCCGGTCGTCGCATTCGACGGATCATCCGCCGGCATGAAGGTCGCGAGATCGACACCATAGCCGATCGGGGTCACCGGACCCGTGTAGCCACGCGCCCTCACGACCTCAGTCGCGTCGGGACTGCGCGACAGGATGTGAGCGGTGTGGCCGAGGACGAATTTGCGGATCGCCTCGAATGGTGGCGGCAGCCGTTTCAGGATGTTCTGGTCGACCTCGAGCACGACCGCCGCACGGCCGCGCAGCATCTGCGCCTGCAGCGCGACGATGCTCCAGGGCTCTTCCCAAAGGTGAATCACGTCGGGATCGAGCTCGCGCAGCAGGCGGCGCAGCGCCGGATAGAAGTGCAGGTACCATTTCATCGGCCCGGCGTTCGGCAGCCGGATCGGAAGCCGATGGACGGGAAACCCTTCGTTGGAGTGAGGCGCGGTAATGGTGCGGCCGAATTCCTTCCACACTTCGGGCATCACAAGATGCAGATCGACGTCGGGCCGGGAGGCGAGATGGCGGTAGCGCAGCCGGCCGGCCTCGCTGCTGGTGGCAGGATGCGCAATCGAGACGATCCGCAAGCGGCCCCTGCTAGACACGGCCCATCACCTTCGCTGCAGTCCCGCTGAAGCCGGTGAGATGCAGCTCCATCGCCGCCAGCGTGCGATGCGCGCCGTTCATGGTGTTGCGCGGAATCGAAAACGCATCCTGCCCGGCTTTGACAAGGCCCTTGCGCGTGGTCGCAGCACTGGCGAATCCGGCCTGCCGCGCCAGCGCAAAGTCCCGCGGCCCGCAATCGGCGGCGCGCCCGTAAGGAAACGCGAAGTGCCGGACGTCGATGCCGAGCCGCTCGTTCAATCGCAGCCGCGCGCCGGCCAGCTCGCGCAGGGCGGCTTCCGGAGGCAGCGACGAGATGCGCGCATGCGAGACGGTGTGGGCTCCGATCTCGATGAGGGGATCCCCCGCCAGCGCTTCCAGCATGTCCCAGGAGATCGCATGTTTCCAATGCATTGCATCGCTGTCGATGGCGTTGGCGGCACAGAACGCGGCGTAACGATCCGCGGCCTGCGGGCCATCCCAGCGCGAGGCGACCTGCGCAAACACCGCGCGGCGCTGCTCGGCGCTCGACAGCGCGATCCGCTCATCGTCGACCGTGACGTGGTCCCTGTGCAGCAGCGCATCCTCCAAGCCAGCGGCCCACAGCGGCAAAGTGCCGTCGGGAATGCCGGTCGTCACGAACAGCGTCACCGGCACCTTGTGCCTGCGGAACACCGGCACCAGCAGCTCGCACGTATCGCGGTAGCAATCATCGATCGAGAAGTTGACGTAGCGGCCGGGCGGCTCGGCGCTTGCCGGCCGGCGCAGCGCCTCGCTGATCGTCACGACATCCCAACCCTGGTCGAGGACATAGCCGAGGAAACGATCGAGAAAGTCGGCATCGACGTAGAAGTCGCGATTGGGCAGACGCTCCCATTGCTCCGCGGGCGCGGTGCGGTGGAAGGTCAGGCAGCAGCCGCGCGGGCCGAGCACACGATCGGCGGCCTTGGCGAGCGGAAGGACGAAGGCACCGGATGCCATCATGGCCTTGGCGGCAGCGAGGGCCAACAGGGTCAACTCAGCTCTCCCTTCATCTTGAACGTACGACGAACATGGCGGAGCGCCGTGCCCACCACGGCCGGCAGCAGGATGCCGATCGCGAAGGCCAGGCAGAGCATATAGGCCAATCCGCCGGCGAACAGGCGCGGCAGCAGGCCCGGCACGGAGGTCTGAATCATCAGGCCGAGCACGGCCATCAGTGCGGTCGGCAGCAGGGCCAAGCCGATCACGAGCAGGAGCTTTCGCGCATCGCCGAGCACGAACACCACGCCCGACAGCAGCACGAGGCTGCGGATCGCTTCGCCAACTCCGAGCAACTGCATGCCGGCCGCCGGCGACGGATCGAACAGCGGCATCAGCAGGTTGAAACCCATGTTGGCGAGATAGGCAGAGACGATGATCAGCGCGGCGACGCCGTTGCGCCCGGCGCCATTGAGCAGGCGGATCAGGATCCAGCCGAGGGTCGCGGCCCAGACGCCGCAGGCGATGCCCTTGAGCGCATGCGAGGTCAGCAGCAGGGCCTCGTCGCCGAACGCGCCGCGGAAATAGATCAGGCGGACGATGTCGGTCGAGAAGACCAGCAGGAACGCTGAGGCCGGCAAAGTCAGTGCGAGCAGCGGCCGCAGCAGCGCCTCGGTCTGCGCGCGCGGATCGTGCGGGGCGTGCTGCGACAGCACGGCCATGCCGAGCGGCTGGCTGATCAGCAGCAGCGCGCTCTCGGTCAGCGAGCGCGCGTAGTCCAGCGAGGCGACGGCGCCCGTCGTCAGCCGCGACGCCGTGAAGCGCTCGATCCAGACATTGCCCTGCTCGGCCAGCGGCAGCGCAAGCAGGACGCGCAGCCGGCGGAAGAATTCGACACCCTTGTCGACCACCATGCCGGCGGTCAGGCCGGAGACGCTCAGCGCGCCCTCGCGCCACAGCGAGACCAGGCCCCAGGCGGCGAGGCCATTGAAAGCGACGGTGAAGGCGCAGGCGAGCATGTAGGCGTCGCCGGTCAGCACCAGCAGGCCGATTCCGCCGATCACTGCGACGTTGAGCAGGCTGGCGCGGACATTGGTCAGCCGCGTGCGCCCGAGCGCGATCTCGCCGGCCGCCAGAACGTTGAGGACCGCGGACGCCGGCATGCCGAACGCCATCATGCGCACGAAATGCAAAGTGAGCTCACGCCCCTCCGCCGAGAAGCCGCCGACGACGGCGTTCACCCAGAGCTCGCCCAGCAGCAGGATGATCGCGGTCACCGCGCTCGACACGATGGCAATGACGATCGTCAGCGCACCGAGGCTGCGCGCGGCATCCGGCCGCTGCAGCGCCTCGCGATGCATCGGGATCATGATCGCCGGCACGCTCTCGTTCTGCAGGAATGCGAGCGGGATGAGCACGGCCGCCATCGCGGCGCGAAAGCCGTCGGCGATGAGCGAGGCACCCAACACATGCGCCATCAGCACCTCGCGGCCGAAGCCGAGCATCTTGCTCGCCAGCGCACCGCTGATCAGCAGCGCACTGAAGCGCTTGAGCGAAGGACCGGAGGCGCTCATGCGGCTTCCTCCGACACGGCCGGCGGCCCTTTCCATCGCGCAGAGACTTGTCCGTCCTCGAGCAGTTTCGGCCACGACAGCATCGGCGCGAGAATGGCGAACAGCGGGCCGAGCGGATCGCAATCCGCAACGAGATCAACCATGCGCCGCTCGGAGGACGGGGCAGGTGTGACGATCGTGCTCACACCGCCGCTCCCGCACCGACATTGCGGATCAGAAGCCCGATCGAGTCCAGCATGCGTGCAAGACTGTAATGGGTGCGCGCGCGGCGCGACGCGTAGTCGAGCTGTGGCGCGAGGATCTCGGGTTGAGCCAGCACCGCGTCCAAAGCCTCGGACAGCGCACGCGCATCACCAGGCGGCACGAGCAGGCCGGCCCGGCCATGTTCGAGGATGTCCGGCGCAGCGCCAGCGTCAGTGGCAATCACCGGCACGCCGGCGAGCATCGCTTCGACCAGGGTGCGGCCGAACGGCTCGGGATCGATCGACGGATGCACCATCGCGTCCACCGCCTGCATCAGCAGCGGCACGTCGCTGCGATGCCCAAGGAAGTGAACGCGATCGCCGAGGCCCAGCTCCGCGACCAGCCGTCTCAGGTCAGCCGCGTAGTCCTGCTCGCCGAACAGGGCATCTCCGACGATGATGCCGTGAACACCCGGCAGTTTGGCCAGCGCTTCGATCAGAACATGCTGGCCCTTCCACTGGGCGAGCCGGCTGAAGACGCCGACCAGAGGTGCGGAGGGCAGGCCGAGTCGCTGCCGCACCTCCTGCTGCGATGCGCGCACGGGTTCGACGGCGAGGCCATTGGGCACGACCTCGACGAGAGAGCGTCGACCTCCGGCCTCGATGAAGGCGGCTGCGGCGGCTTCGGAGGGGACAACGACCTTCGCCGCGAAACGGTTGGCAAGATTGATCTGCATACGCCGCTGCAGCGCGCCGAAATGGGCCGGGCTGATGATGTCATGCAGATGCCATATCAACGGCCGCCGTGCCGCGATGTTGGCGATGGCCGACAGGACAAAGGCTTTCTGCGAATTGGCATAGAGGACGTCATGCTTGCGTGCGACATGCGCGAGCTCCGCGGTGATTGCCGCGAGTCGACCGAACAGCGGCAGCGCCTTGAGCCACGAACTGTCGCGTCTGAAATGCCCCAGGCCGCGGCCCCGGCGCGACGTGATGACCGACATGCCGCGCTCAGCCAGCACCTTGCCGAGCGGGCCCGGCTCGAACAGGAACACCGCGGAATCCTTGCGGCCCTGGACGACATCGAGCAGGATCAACTCGGCGCCGCCGATCTGCCCGGTGTGATCGACGAAAAGGACACGCTCGGTCGACATCACCCGGCTCCGGCGTAGGCTGCCACGGGCGCGGTCTGGACCACAGGCGTGCTGCGGTGCTCGACGTCGGTCATGGTGACGACGATGCCGACATCACGGGCTCCGAGTGCCCTGCTCCTGTTCACCGTCACGACCGCCGGCTCGATCAACGACCGGTCACTGCGCACACAGACGATCGCCCAGTCCGTACCGGCAAGGAAGTCGTTCCGTTGCGCCGGCAATGGTGTGTCGACGATCACGGCATCATAGCCATCGAGACCAGCGAGGAGACCGTCGAGGCTGATCGCGTCGAGAATGTCGCCGACCGGACCGGTCGTCGCACCAATCGGCAGCGCGTCGAGCGAGGGATGCGCGGTCGGCAGAATCATGTCCCGGAGCGGCGTCCCGCGCTCCAGCGCGCCGAGCCATCCGGGACTTGCCGGCAGGGCCATGATCTCGGCAAAGGCGGGATGCGAGACGTCGCACTCGACGACCAGCACGCGCCGGCCGGCGGCCGCGAGGTGCTCTGCCAGCGCACAGGCCGTGGTCGTCTTGCCATCTCCTGCATCGGGAGAGGTCACGACGATGCGCTGCGATCGGGTGGACCGCTTCAAGCCGAGTTCGTGGACGAGATCATGCAGGGTGTGCTGAAAATCGGTGTCCTCGGAGGCGAGGCGCAAGACGCGAGGGATCGCCAGCGGTTGATGGCCTTGCAGGATCGCGCCGAGCGCCGACATCTCGCGCAGGCTCTTCAGGCGCGGCAAGCAGGCCAGGATCGAAACGTCGGCGACGCTCGGGAGATGAGAGCTTCGTTCGGGCGCCGCCGGTGGCGTCGCCGTCTCCGGTGCGGTCACACTCTCGGCCAATTCAGGGACGATGGCCGGAGCTTCGTCGACAGCGGGGGCCTCGACCTGCTGGGCCGGCGCTTCCGGAGTGACGGGCACGGGCGGGCTGATCAGGCGCGCGCCGAGCTGATCGGCGAGCAGCGCAGCACCGACGCCGAAGATCAATGCGAGCGTCATGCCGGCGGCGAGGAATGGGATCTTCTTCGGGAAAAACGGCTTGCTCGGCAGCTCGGCGAGACTGACGAGCCGCGTGCTGCCGCGCAGGACGCGCCGCTCGGTTTCGAGCTCGCTCGCCTTCTTGTAGAGCTCGGCATATTGCTGGCGCTTGATCTCGGTGTCGCGCACCATGCTCTCGATGGAGGCCTCATCCAGCGTGGCCGAGCCGGCCTCGGCCTTGGCGGTCTCCATCTGCTTCTTGAGCGAATTGACCAGCGCGGTGTTGGCATCGAACGCCTTCTGCGCGCTGGCCGCGATCGACTGCATCTCCTCGACGAGACGTTGCTGGATGCTCGCCTGCTCGCGGGTCAGCGCCAGGATCGACGGGTGTTTCGGACCGAGCACGCCGGCGGCGCTCGCGAGCTGCGCGCTCACTGTCGTGAGCTGCTGCTTGAGGTCGGCGATGGTCCGGCTCTGCAGCACCGAAGGCGCATCGGTGGGGCCGCGCTCCTGCTCCGACTTGATCTCCTGCAGCCGCGCCGCAGCCTCGGCCCGCGCGGCCTCCGCCTGCGACAATTGCTGCCCGATGCTCGTCAGCCGCTCCGAGGAGATCGGCGCGTTCGCGCCGCGCATCAGCCCCTTGGTGCGGCGGAACTTCTGGATCTTGTCATCGGCCTCGCGCAGCTGCTGATCGAGCTGCTTCAGCTCCTGCCACAGCCAGGAGCTCGCGACCTCGCGGCTGTTGGCGCCTTCGGTGCGCTGATCCTCGAGAAACGTCTGCGTCAGCGCGTTGGCGAGCGTCTGCGCGACGTCGGGGAGACCAGACTGATAGGAGATGTTGATGACGCGCGAGCGGCCGGCGGAGGCGACGCTGAAACGGCTCTCGACGTGGTCGATGAACGCGCCGACATCCGTCTTGAGACGCTGGCACGCATCCGTCGAGCCGAGCAGGCGGCCGCGCTCGCATTCGCTGACGACAGCGTCGGCAACACCCGGCGACGAAATGATCTGCCGCAGAAGGCGCGGCGAGCGGATCACCAGCAGCTGGCTTTCCATGTCGGCGGGGTCGCCGACCTTCTGCGCCCACGCCGCCGAGGTGTTGGCACCAGGCTCCTGCTCGGCGATGATCACGGAGGCCGTGGCGAGATAGCGTACCGGCAGCAGCACAAGCGCGGCCACGGCAAGCGCGAGGACGGCACCGGCCACAATGGCGAACACGCCGCGACGGCGCCAGATCCGCCCCAACGCGTCGAGACCGGACAAGGCTTCCGTAAGACCCGCCTGCCTCATGATCTGCACCCACACCACATATGAACGTTACGCAATCAGCCGTGTCGCGCGGCCCTGATGTCCCGCACGGAAATGCTCGATCTCCTCGTTGACCGCCGCGACGAACTGGCTGCGGAAGCGCTCCGCCGAGAAGAAGCCGGCGCGCTGGCGGCAATCGAGCCGCGAGATCGACTTCTCCTTGGCCACGAACGATCGCACGCAGGCCGCGATCGCCGCGGGCTCGGGCGAGCCGAAGAACATGCCCGTCGGGCGCGGCCCGGTGGTGAGGATCGACTCGCGCGCACCGCCGCGGCCCAAGGCCAGCACCGGCGCGCCTTCGGACTGCGCCTCGACCGGGATGATGCCGAAATCCTCTTCCGCGGCGAACACGAAGGCGCGGGCGGTGGTCATGAGGTCACGCAGCTGCTTGTCGGGCACGAAGCCGGCGAACTTGACGTTCGGCCCTGCGATCGACTTCAGACGCGCCGCCTCCGGGCCGTCGCCGGCCACGACCAGCTCGAGGTCCGGCATGGTATTGAAGGCGCGCACGATCGGCTCGATGCGCTTGTAGGGCACGAGCCGGCTGGCGGCGAGAAAGTGGTTGCCGACCGGCAGGATCGCATCGCGCTGCGCGATGGTCACCGGCGGATAGATCACCTTGGCGTCGCGGCCGTAGATCTTCTTGATGCGGCGGGCGACAAACTGCGAATTCGTGAAGATGGCGTCGGGGCCGTGCGCGGTGCGGGCGTCCCAGATCCGCATCTTGTGCAGCAACGTGCGGGCGATGAGGCCCTTGACGCCGGTGGCGTAGCCGCTCTCCTGAAGATACTGGTGCTGCAGGTCCCAAGCATAGCGCATCGGCGAATGCACATAGGCGATGTGGACCTGCTCCGGCCCGGTCAGCACGCCCTTCGCCACCGCGCAGCTCGAGGAGATCACGAGATCATAGCTCGACAAGTCGAGCTGCTCGATCGCGAGCGGCATCAGCGGCAGATAGGAGCGGTGATACTTCCGCAACAACGGCATCTTCTGCAGGAACGTCGTATGCGACTTTTCGAATCCCAGCTTGGCGCGGTCCTCGGGACGCAGCAGGTCGAACAGCGTGAAGACGTCGGCGCCGGGATAGCAGCGCAAGATCTCCTGCAGGACCTTCTCGGCGCCGCCGAGAACGTAAAGCCAATCGTGGACGATCGCCACGCGCATCGCACTCTCCCAATTCCCGGGGTATTTAATAAAACCCTTAAGGGAGGTATCCACGCGCACAACCAATTCCTAAACTTCTAGTTAATCGCCCTTGTCCTCCGACCCGTCGAATGAGCCATGATCAGGTAGGGATCGGTTAAGGATTTGCCAGCCGCTCCGCGTCTCATGTCGCGACAGGATCGTGCCGGACGCGAACGCCTGATGCGCGGCGGTCCCGCTTCGGCACACTCCAACACCCTAGGCCGTCTTGCTTAACAGGCCCTTGCCGTAGCGGACGCTCACCCGGTCCACCCTCGCCGCACACGATCGTGATCGCGCGCGTCCCGATCAGCCGGCGATGGCGAGCTGCGCGATCGCGTAGCCATGGCGGATCACGCGGTTCAGCACGGGATCGGCGAGCTCGAACTCGAAGCGGTCGGCGGAGCGGATGCCGCCCTTGGCGGCAAACGTGCCGCCGAACATCGCGGTGCCCTCGGGCAGGCCGGCCTCGCCGTAGCGGCGCGCGATCAGGTCGAGAGGCGCCAGCATGCCGCTCAGCGCTCCCTCCTGGTACAGCACCCGCTCGCCGCCGATGGTCGCGAACGCGCGCAGCATCAACCGGTCCCAATGCGCGGCGACGTCGTCGACCAGCCACAGCTCCGACGCCACCGGCTTGTCGCACATCTGCTTGGAGACGGTGATGTTGTAGGTCTCGACCTTGCGGTCGGTATGGTCGGAGCCGACGCCGACGAACAGCCGGCCGCCCGATTTCACCAGCACGAACTCGACCTCGCCGGAAGACTCCCCGCCGCTGACCTCGATGCTGTCGGATATGGTCAGCCGGCTGGCCGCGGCCTCGTAATAGATCGGCGTCGTCGCCGGACGGGGAATGCCGAGCTCTTCCAATTCGGCGATGTGCTTGTCGCGGGCGACCGGATCGCGCCCGGTCCAGCCCGCGATGACGAGCCGGCTCAGCGTCACCTGCTGCCGCGTCGCCGCACCATCCGCGTGAACCAGGAATTCGATTGTCGTGCCGCTCATCGTCTCATCGCCTCTGTCCCGTCAGACCGCCGCTTAGCCGCCTCGCCGCGCGCTGGCAAGCGCCGCGCGTCACTCGTGCTCGGCCTTTTCCGCCTCGTGGTCCTCCTTCAGATGCCGCTTGCGGATCTGGTGGGTCGTGAACCAGATCAGCGCGATCGCGACCGGGACGAAGGCGGCGGTGGCGAGCGTCGGCTCGACCGGCAGGCCGCTGTCATGCGCGCCCTTGGCGAGATAGCCGAACAGGCTGACGACGTAATAGCCGATCGCGGCCACCGACAGGCCCTCGACCGTGCTCTGCAGGCGCAGCTGCAGCTTGGTGCGCTCGTTCATCGAGCGCAGGAGATCGCGGTTCTGCTGCTCCAGCTCGACATTGACGCGGGTGCGCAACAGATCGGCGGCGCGCGCCAGCTTGAGCGATAGGTTCGACTGCCGCCCCTCCAGCGCGTTGCAGGTGCGCATCGCCGGCGCGGTGCGCCGCGCCAGGAACGACGACCAGCTCGAATAGGGCGCGACCGGCTCGCCCTCGATCACCGACAGGCGGGCCTGCACCAGGTCGTAATAGGCGCGGCTGGCGCCGAACCGGAACAGGCTGCCGGTGGCGCCGCGCTCCAGCAGCGCCTCGAGCTCGGTCAGCTCGCGCAGCAAATGGTTGTTGAGCTTGAACGATTGCGCGCCCTGCATCTCCGCGAGCACCTCGACCAGACGGCGCTCGATGCGGTCGACGTCCGGCGCCAGCGCCAGCGCCGCCGGCAGGCCGAGCAGTGCCAGAGTGCGATAGGTCTCGAGCTCCAGCACGCGCTGCACCAGCGCGCCGAGCCGCTCCGGCGTCGGACCGTCGGCGCAGACCAGGATGCGGGTGAAGCCGTCGTCGTCGAGGCGGAAGTCGGAGGCGACCGCGCCGGCGCTGCCCTTGATCGCAACGATGGCGAGGCTGCTCTTGTCGAAGATCTCCTCGGCGCGCGCCACCGGATCGGCGGCGTTCTCGACCTCGAGCTTGACCGCCACCAGCAGCTCGCCGGCCTGCGGCAGCGCCGCGATCAACGCCTGCAGCTCGGGCGCGATGGCGCCGAAGCGGCGCGGGCCGGCGCCGGCCGGCGGGCTCCAGATCCAGGTGAGGGTGGCGAATTCCGAATGCTGCTCGAAGCGCAGCCTGACCGGGCCGAGATCGACCTGGTGATGCTTCACGCCCGGCTCCGGCGGCAGCGCACCATGCTGCGCGCAGAACGCGGCAAGGCTGGCGCGGTCGGTCGCCGCGCTGTCGCCATCGACGCCTTTCCTGGCCATGAAGGCGAAGCGGATCACCAGCACCGGCTGCGTCAGCGGCGTGAACGGCCGCGCATGCACCTCGTTCAGCACGCTCTCGCGCAGCGCGTGCGGCGTGAAGGCGGACTTGTCGAGCGACGTCATCGGCAGAGCCCACGCGTGAGAGCGACACCTGACGCAGACGATTGCGCTGCGCCTGAATTGATCACCCCCATCATGCCGTGCATCCCCCTGACTTCCATTGTTGCCCTGCCACCGACGCGCCGGCAGCATGTGACACCACTGTAGTGCAATTCAATAACGGCGCCACGGCTGCGGCAATGTCGTGCGTGTTGGCGGCTCTCTCAGCGCGCCCCCTCCGCCGCAATCACCGATGCGATGTTGCACGATGAGGAGCGGGCATTCATTCGATCGATCATGACCAGCGCACGACTGGGCTACCCCCACCCCCGACCGCTCACCGCAAGGGGGAGGGGCGCATCGGCTTCGCGGTGAGAGGTCGAATCCGACGGCGGATGTCCGGATGCGACCGGCGGTGGGCAGCGTGAGCAACACGCCCGTCGCCAGTCGCCGTCACCATCGCGCTTGAATGTAGTAACGTCTCTACATATGCTCTGCCGTCAGAGGGATAACGACCACTGCCAGGAGGCCGGCCATGACCACGCTGACCAGCCGCGAGTTCAACCAGGACACTGGCCGCGCTAAGAAAGAAGCGGCCAACGGGCCGGTGTTCATCACCGACCGCGGGCGGCCGGCGCATGTGCTGCTGACCATCGAAGACTATCTCCGCCTGGCCGGCGGCGGCATGAGCCTCGCCGACGCGCTGGCGCAGCCGGGGACCGATTTCGATTTCGAGCCGCCGCGCATCGCCGGGCCGATCGGCCGGCCCGCCGACCTCGACTGATGTTCCTGCTCGACACCAACGTCGTCTCCGAGCTCAGGCGCCGCGACAAGGCGAACCGCAACGTCGTCGCCTGGGCCGCAGCGCGGCCCGCCGCGAGCGTTTTCCTCTCGGCGATCTCGATCCTCGAGATCGAGTTGGGCGCGCAGCGCGTTGCGCGCAGAGACCCGACCCAGGGAGCTGCGCTGCGGGCCTGGATAGACCAGCATATCCTGACGCATTTCGACGGCCGTATTCTCGCCATCGACACCGCGGTGGCGCAGCACTGCGCGCGCCTGCATGTGCCCGACCCGCGGCCCGAGCGCGACGCGCTGATCGCCGCGACGGCGCTGGTCCACGGGCTGACCGTCGTCACCCGCAACACTGCCGATTTCGTCGCCACCGGCGTCGCGCTCCTCAACCCGTGGAGCGATGCAGACGGCGCGCCCTGAGCCACGCGGGGAGCGCCGCGCATGCAGGGCACGCAGGCCAACCGCGCCCGCTCCGCAGAATCGTCACATCCGCCGCGTCGGCGAGATGTATTATGGATCTCGACCGTCACACCCGGCCTCTGTCTCACCCCACAGGACGTTTCATGACCCTCTCCTCCATCGTCGCGCGCGGTGTCGCGCTGGTTGGCAATGCGGCGCTGCAGTGGCGCAAGCTGCATGGCGAGACGCCGCAGCCGGCGTGGGGGGCGCAGCCGCAGATCCCGGTGGCGAAGCCGCAGGGCCTGCTGCCGACTCTCAAGATGCCGACGGCGCGCGGCTGGCGCGACGGCGAGAAGCCGGTGGCGGCGCCTGGGCTGAAGGTGAATGCGTTCGCCACCGGGCTCGACCATCCGCGCTGGATCTACGTGATGCCGGACAGATCGGTGCTGATCGCCGAGGCGACGCAGGTGCCGAGCCCGGTGCGCAACATGTTCGGCTATGCGATGCAGGCGACGATGCGCCGCGCTGCAGCGCTCGGCGTCAGCGCCAACCGCATCACCCGGCTGGTCGATGCCGATGGCGACGGCACCGCCGAACGCCGCAGTGCCTTCATGGAGAATCTCAGCCAGCCGTTCGGCATGGCGCTGATCGGCAGCACCTTCTATGTCGGCAACACCGACGGCATCACAGCCTTCCCCTATTCTGCGGGCGCCGAGCGCATCACCGCGTCGGGCAAGCGGCTGACGACGTTCAAGCCGGGCGGGCACTGGACGCGCAGCCTTTTGGTCAGCCCTGACGGCACCAAGCTCTATGCCGGCGTCGGCTCGCTCACCAACATTGCCGAGCTCGGCTTCGAGGTCGAGGAGGGCCGCGCCTGCATCTATGAGCTGGACATCGCCAGCGGTGCGAGCCGCATCTTCGCAGCCGGCCTGCGCAACGCGGTGGGGCTGGCGTTCGAGCCACAGACGCGGGTGCTGTGGACCGTCGTCAACGAGCGCGACGGGCTCGGCGACGAGACGCCGCCGGACTATCTCACCTCGGTGCGCGAGGGCGGCTTCTATGGCTGGCCCTATTGCTACTGGGGCAGGACGGTCGACGACCGCGTTCCGCAGGATCCGGCCCTGGTCGCGACCGCGCTGACGCCGGACTACGCGCTCGGCGGCCACACCGCCTCGCTCGGCCTGTGCTGGCTTCCGGCGGGCACCTTGCCCGGCTTCCCCGAGGGCATGGTGATCGGCCAGCACGGCTCGTGGAATCGCAGCAAGCTGTCCGGCTACAAGGTAGTGTTCATTCCGTTCGAGAACGGCAAGCCGTCGGGTCCGGCGCGCGACATTCTCTCCGGCTTCCTGGCGCCGGACGAGAGCTTCTCCTATGGCCGCCCGGTCGGCGTCGTCATCGGCCCGGACAGATCGTTGCTGGTGGCCGACGACGTCGGCAACTGCATCTGGCGCGTGACGGGGGCGTGAGCCTCGCAAGCGAAGGCCGAGGCCGCGATCGGCCTCGGCCTTGCGCATGTGCCGCCATGCTCAGTCGTGGCCGTAGTACTGGCGATTGCAGTAGCGGCGGCCCGCTTCGTGCTTGGCCGCGCGCTGGGCCGGGGTGGCGTTTGCCGGGATCAGGAAGTTGCCGCTCGCAAACAGTTGCAGGCAGTTGATGTAGTTCTTGTTGCCCAGCCATTCCCAGCCGGCAGACGCCGGCGATGTCGATGCGGATGCGAGCAGGCCCGCGCCCGCGACGATGGCGGCGGCGGCGAAAAGACGAATGCTGGACGTCATGACCTTGTCCCTCGTTGCTTGAGGCTGCCCCTGCAGCCCATGCGAGGATCATGACGGTCAGGGCGCGCTGCTTCCGTGACGGTCCGCACAGAGAGAGATGATGCCGCATGGACGGGGCCGCGGCGCTCAGCCGCGGAACAAGCATCACGCCCGCGACGTTGTCCGGCACAGCGACAGGAGAGTTCCATGGCCGACAATGTCAATCCCGATCGGAAGCAGCCGGGCGAGCATCGCGAAGGCAAGTTCCACTACAATCCAGGCAACCAGGCCGGCAAGACGGTCGAGGTCGGCAAGCCGGAGAACGAGCAGGTCAACAACAAGGACCGCATCGAGAACCGCGAGAAGCCGCAGTCGCGGTGAGGCGGACAACATTTTAGGTTCTCGTCATGCCCGGGCTTGACCCGGGCATTCATTTCTACCGCGCCAAAACAGCTGGATGGCCGGGGCGAGCCCGGCCATGACGGCGGAGAGAGGACTGTCCGCCCTATCCTTCGAGCAGGAACGCCAGCGCCTCGTCGCAAGGCGCTTCCACCTTTAGCGACAACAGATCATCCGCGCGGGTGCGGCCGAGATTGACGGCCGCGATCGGGATGGCGCGGTCGGCGGCGGCGCGGACGAAGCGGAAACCCGAATAGACCATCAGCGAGGTGCCGACCACGAGCATCGCGTCGGCCTGATCGACATGTTCGCGCGCCGTGGCGACGACCTCGCGCGGCACGGTCTCGCCGAAGAATACGACGTCGGGCTTGAGGATGCCGCCGCAGGCGCGACAGGCCGGAACGGAGAACCCGGCGAAATCGACCCCGTCGAGATCGGCATCGCCATCGGGCGCGGCGGCGGCATCATGCGCCAGCCAGCGCGGATTGGCGCCCGCCAGCTCGTCCTGAAACGCGGCCCGCGACAGCGTGGCGCCGCAGCCCATGCAGCGGACGCGGTCGAGCCGGCCGTGCAGATCGATGACATTGCTGGTGCCTGCGGCCTGGTGCAGCCGGTCGACATTCTGCGTCACCAGCAGCGCGCAGCGGCCCTGCGCCTCGAGCCGCGCCAGCGCGTGGTGTGCGCCGTTCGGCTGGGCGCGGCCGAAGCGCCGCCAGCCGACCATGCTGCGCGCCCAGTAGCGCCGGCGCGTCTCCTCACTGCCCATGAAGGCCTGATAGGTCACCGGCGGCGTGCGCTTCCACTGCCCGTCATTGTCGCGATAATCGGGGATGCCCGAATTGGTGCTGCAGCCGGCGCCGGTGAGCACGACGATGCGGCGGTGATTGTCGAGAAAGGATTTCAGCGCGGTGGGATCGACCATGGCGCAGATGTAGTCGCCGGAGCCGGCCTGCGCCAGTCCGCCACGCCCGCGTCGGGATCGCATGAACCATTGCGCTCGCCCGATCTTATCCCGGCGGGAGGACCTGCCATGACACCACGCAACGGACATGACCGCGGATTGTGGCCGCTCGAAGCGGACGAACGGGATGGCGCGCCGATCGACGACGAGCGCGACCTCGACACTGGCGAGGGCGGCACCATCGAGGTGCCGCTGCGGGATAAGGACATCGCCAACGACGATTGACCGCGCTCACGATTCCGGCGGCACCGTCGCCAACCAGTGCCGGGCGATGTCCGCGCGCGGCGCGATCCACGCCGCGCCGCTGCCGGCAATGTGCCTCAGGATCCGGTCGAGCGCGCCGATCCGGCCGGGGCGGCCGATCATGCGCAGATGCAGACCGATCGACAGCATCTTCGGCGCCGTCGCGCCCTCACGCGCAAGCCAGTCGAAGGCGTCGATGACGTAGTCGGCGAAGTCGGCGCCGCGGAAGCGCGAGCCGTTGAAGAACTGCATGTCGTTGCTGTCGAAGGCGTAGGGCAGCACCAGATGCGGCCGGCCGGCGACGGCGACATAGTACGGCAGGTCGTCATTGTAGGCGTCGCTGTCATAGAGGAAGCCGCCCTGCTCGACCAGCAGCCGGCGCGTGTTCGCTGACGCCGCCGAGCGCGTATGCCAGCCGAGCGGACGCTTTCCGGTGACGCGCTGGATCGTCTCGACCGTGCGCGCGATCACCCGGCGCTCCTCCGTCTCGCCCATGCCGGCATGGCTCTGCCAGCGCCAGCCATGCGCCGACACCTCGTGGCCGCGCGCGACGGCATCGCGTGCCAGCTCCGGCGAGCGCTCGACGGCGCGGCCGCAGGCGCTGACGGTGACCTTGACGCCGTGGGCGTCGAACAGGTCCATGATACGCCACCACGCCGCGCGCGTGCCGTATTCGAAATGGCTGTCGATACAGGGATCGGGGCCGTCCAGCCGATGCACGACCTCGTAGATCGCCTCGTTGCTCGGATCGCCGTCGCACACCGAGAATTCCGAGCCCTCCTCGAAATTCACCACCAGCGACACCGCGACGCGTGCGTCGTCGGGCCAGCGCGGATGCGGCGGCCTGCCGGCATAACCCGTGAGATCGCGGCGGAAAACAGGCTGTGGGGTCATCGTGTCAATCCGCGGTTCCAGCCATGCGGTGCAGGCCGACCAGGCGGTCGCTGATCAGCAGCAGCACCAGGGTGCCGGCGAGAATGAGGGTGGACAGCGCCGCGAGCGTCGGATCGGGCGCCTCCTCGATATATTGCAGCATGCGGATCGGCAGCGTTTTCGAGCGCACGTCGGTGAGAAAGATCGAGACGGGATAGTTGTCGAACGAAGCCAACAGGCTGAACAGGCCGGAGATCAGGAACGACGGCGCCAGCGCCGGCACCATCACGCGCAGCACGCTGCCGGAATAGGTGCAGCCGAGCGTGCGCGCGGCTTCGATGAGGGTGAAGTCGAAGCGCGAGAGGCCTGCGATCATCGTGCGGGCGACATAGGGCAAGGTCACCACGAGATGGGCCACCAGCAGCGCGCTCCAGGTCGCGGTGAAACCGATCATGCGGAAATACTGCAACAGCGCGATGCCAAGCACCAGGCCGGGCATCATCAGCGGCGACACCAGCAGCGTCCCGACGGCGGTGGCACCTGGCAATTTGCCACGGGCGATGGCGATCGCGGCGAGCGTGCCAGCGACCAGCGACAGCGCCGTCGACAGCAGCGCGATCTGCAGCGACAGCAACAACGACGGCCAGAAGCCGTCGAGCCGGCCGATGCGGCCATACCAGCGCAGCGATGCGCCCGTCAGCGGCAGATCGAACACCGGGGTCGGCGAGAACGACGCGGCGGCGATGACGACGAGCGGCAGCAGCAGGAACAGCGCCAGGCCGATCGCGAGCAGCCAGCAGATGATGATGGCGATGCGCGTCATCATTTCGGCTCCCGCGACAGCCGTGCGCTGAGCGCGACGACGATGACGGCAATCGCGAGCAGCACGACGCCGGCGGCGGCGCCGAAACCGGGCTCGCGCCAGCAAATACGCCTTGGCGATCGTGGTCGCGAGCGTCGGGTATTTCTCGCCGATCAACAGCGTCGGCACCACATAGGCCGACACCGACAGCGAGAACACCAGCGCGACCCCAGCGACGATGCCGGGCAAGGTCAGCGGCAGGATGACGCGAAAGAACACCACGAGCGGAGAAGCGCCGAGCGTCGCCGCTGCCTCGGCACAGCGGCCATCGAGCTGCGCCACCACGGCGTAGATCGGCAGCACCATGAATGGCAGGAAGATGTTGACCGCGCCCACGATCAGCGCCGTCTGGGTGAAGATCATGCGAATCGGATCCTCGATGATGTGGAGCGCGATCAGCGTTTCGTTGATGAGGCCGTCGCTGCGTAGCAGGATGGTCCAGGCAAAGGCCTTGACGATGACGGAAGCCGCCAGCGGCAGGAACAGCGTGGCGAGCAGGATCGAGCGCAGCGCGCCGCGGGCGCGGGCCAGTGCAAACGCGGCCGGGTAGGAGACGAGGAAGGCGATCAGCGTCGTCAGCAGGCCGAGCCGCAGCGAATTCCAGATGACGCCAAGATAATAAGGCGTGCCGAGCAGCCGGACGTAGTGCACCGATGTGACGCCGCCCTTGGCGTCGAGCACGCTGACGCCGAGCAGCAGCGCCAGCGGCAGCACGAACACCAGCGCGATGATCAGCGCCGCGGGCGCGACGAAGCCGACCGCGGCAAGCCGCTCGCGATCCGGCGCTGGCTTGATCATCGGTGCGGGCAACGCGGCGTCGGTCATGGCGAGGCCTCGGCGGCGAAGGCGAAGGTTTCGGTCACCGGCCATGCGAAGCGGACCTCGTCGTGCACGCGCGGCAGCTCGGCCTCGCGCCCCGACAGCTCAGCGAGCAGGCTCGCGCCGGCGCCGGCATCGACATCCACCAGAGTCCGCGAGCCCTGGAACACGACCGAGCGCACGCGGCCGGCGGCCGAGTTGGCGCCATCCATCGCGCCGAGACGCAATTGCTCCGGCCGCGTCGCGACGATCACCGAGGCGCCGGGCTGAAACGCGCCGCGCGCCGACAGACGGCCGACCGGCGTCACGACGTCCACCGTGCCGTCATGCGCGCCGACCACCTGGCCCGCGATGCGCGTCGACAGTCCGACGAAGTTGAGCGCAAACAAGCTCGCAGGCCGGGCATAGAGCTCGCGCGGCTCGGCGAGCTGCTCGATGCGGCCCCTGTTCATGACCGCGACGCGGTCCGACATGGTCAGCGCCTCGTCCTGGTCGTGGGTGACGAAGATCGCGGTCGCCTTGACCTCCTGCAGCAGACGGCGCAGCTCGACCTGCATCTCCTCGCGCAGCTTGCGATCGAGCGCCGACAGCGCCTCATCGAACAGCAGCACGTCGGGCTCGACCGCGATCGCGCGCGCCAGCGCCACGCGCTGCTGCTGGCCGCCGGACAGCGCCGAGATGCGGCGGCCGCCGAGATGGCCGAGCTTGACCAGCGAAAGCGCGCGCTCCACCGCGCGATCGATCTCGGCCTTCGGCGTGCCGCGCACCTTCAGGCCGAAAGCAACGTTGCCGGCGACGGTGAGATGCGGGAACAACGCGTAGCTCTGGAACACGACGCCGACATTGCGTCGATGCGGCGGCACATGGGTGACGTCGCGCCCGGCGAGCGAAATCGTGCCGCTGTCCGGTGGCGCCAGGCCGGCGATGGCACGCAGCAAGGTGGTCTTGCCGCAGCCGGACGGGCCGAGCAGGGTGACCAGCTCGCCGCGTCGGATGGTGAGATCGACGCGATCGAGCACGGTCGCCGCACCGAAGCGCTTGGAGACTCCGCTGATGACGAGATGCGGCGCGGCGGTCATGTCATCTCCTTGCTCCAGCGATCGACCCAGCCGGCGCGGTTCTTGGCGATGAAGGCCCAGTCGGGCGCGAACAGCGAGGCCGGATCCGGATAGCCGGCCGGCAGCGGCGTCGCCTTGCTGGTCGGTGCGATGAAGGCCGTCTTGGCCAGGATGGTCTGCGCATCCGGGCTGAGATAGAAGTCGATCACGGCGTCGGCGAGATCGCCGGCCGGCGCGCCTGCGACCTTGGCGATGCCCGACGGCATCGAGAAGCCGCCATCCCTGGGGATCGCGAGATCGACCGGCGAGCCGTCGGCCTTGCGGATCAAGGTATAGGCCGAGAACTGGCCGCCGATCATCCAGGCCTCGCCCTGCTCCAGCAGATTGATGGCCTGCGGTGCGTTCGTATAGACGTTCAGCAGATTGACCTTCAGGCTCTTGATCTTCTTGAATCCGGCATCGATCTCGTATTGCGCTTCCTTGTAGGGCTTGCCGGTCTCGAGATGCGCGGCGGCGAGCAGCGTCCAGAATCCTTCGGTGTTGGACAACGACGGCACGACGATCTTGGAGTCGTATTTCGCATCCCACAGCTCGGCCCAGCTGCCAGGTGCCGTCTTCATCCGCCTGGTGGAATAGGCGATGCCGACCCACGGCTTCTGGTAGTTGGCCCACATGCCGTCCTGGTGCACCGCGTCGTCGACCAGCTTGCCGAGATTGGGAATCGCCGACGACGACATCCTGGTGATCAGCCCTTCGGCCGCGGCCGGCAGCATCACCGGATCGTCCATGATCACGACGGAGATCTTCGGGCTGGCCTTGTCGGCCTGCATCTTCTGCAGATTGGTCAGCGAGTTCGTCCCCTCGTAGAGCACCTTGCAGTCGAGCTTCTTCTCCAGCACCGGAAACAGATCGGCGTTGAAATATTTGGCGGCACCGGCGGGGCCGCCGATCACGATCTCTTTGGGGGCGGCGCGCACCAGCGCGGGCGCGGCAAGGGTGGCGGCGAAGGCCGCACCGGTTTTCAGGAGGCTGCGGCGGGAGAAGGGGTGCATGAGAGGATCCCGTGTGAGCTGTCGCGTGACGTGTCACGAGGATCAGCAAGCGCCGTGCCAAATGTGCACATTTTTGGATTCATCAACGAGATCATTGCTCTGAGCTCTTCCTCGATCCGCTTCTCGACCGACCTCCTCCCCGGCCGCGAGCATAATGTGCACATTTTTTGGAGGTGACCTGCCGCGGCTTTGGGCCTAGCTACGGAGCATGGCGATGCGAGCGCAGCGAATCGGGAAGGCCAATCCCGCCGAGGACGAGGCGGTGTATCAGGCCATTCTGCGCGCGCTGCTGGAAGGCAAGCTCAAGGCCGGCACCAAGCTCGCCGAGACGCCGCTGGCCGCGGTCTTCGGCGTGTCGCGCGAGCGCATCCGCAAGGTGCTGCACCGGCTCGGCGCCGAGCGGCGGCTGGAGATGATTCCGAACCGCGGCGCGCGGGTGCCGCGGCCGACGCTTGATGATATCAGACGAGTCTATGAGGCGCATCGCGTGCTCGAGGCCGGCGTGCTCAGCCAGCTGGTGCTGCGGGTCGATGATCTCCTGCTCGCCCGGCTCGATGCGCATCTGGCAGAGGAGCACGCGGCGGCGCGGCGCGGTGATCGCGCGACCTCGGTGCGGCTGTCCGGCGCCTTTCATGTCCACCTGGTCGACGCGCTCGGCAATCCGGAATTGTCGCGCATGCTCGGCGACCTGCTCAGCCGCTCCTCGGTGATGGTGTCGGTGTACGAGCCGGCGGCGCAGTCGATCTGCGCGGTCGACGAGCACGGCGCGATCGTCGCGGCGCTACGCGACCGCGACCTGATGCGCGCGATCGCGGTGTCGCGCGAGCACTTCCTGCATGTCGAGGGCCGGCTGCGGCTCGACGAGTGCCCGGCGCCCGACGGCACGGATCTCGCGGCGATCTTTGCGCCGGTCAAGCCACGCCGCAGGGTGCGATCAGGATTGTCCTGACGCTCCTGAGCGTCGGCCGTCACGTCCTCGGCGGGCTGTTCGGCGGCGCGCACCAGGGCAGCGCCATCCGTGGCATGTAGTGGCCGCTCCACGCGCAGACCTCCTCAGGCCCCCTGCGCTTGAGCGCCATCTTGACCGGCTCGGCCTGGCTGATGCCGACATGGAGCGCGAGCAGCGCCGCGCCGATCGGATAGGCGAAGCGGGAGAAGCGCAGGTCCGCCAGATGATCGAGCAGGACCATGCCGGCAATGATGATCAGGGGATCGGTGAAGACGAAGTACTCGACCTTCAGCCCGCGGCGGACACCGAGCGTATCGATGCCGATAGCAGCGAGCATCAGGAGAATGGCCTGGATAGCCGCCTGCCGCTCACCGCGGCGCCAGGCCATGACGACGCCGGGGATGATCAGCCAGGTCAGGAACACCGTGGGCCGCGCCGAAGTTTGCAGCACGAAGGTGTAGCGCCTGATGACCCCGAACAGCCCGGACAACAACAGCCCGATCGCACCGCTCAGGCTACCGGCGGCATCTGGCGCGTCGACAAAGGTGATCATCTTCTCCAGCGGATTGAGCACGACGACGACATCGTTGACGTCGTAGCTCAGATCCAGCGCGAGCAGGCCGATGGCGGCGCCGGCGACCATCGCCAGTAGCGCCGCAACAGTTTCGGCCGCGCTCACGCGCCACAGCCACGCGAAGACGACCATGCAGGCCGCGATCAGGCCGAGCAGCGCGAGCTGATAGACGCCGAAGCGGCCCAACAGCATGGGTTTGAGGCCGGCAGCCGTTGCGTTGACAGGATCGAAGCCGGCGACGATCAGGGGCCAGGCAGCGCTCAGGGCGAGCAGCGCAGCGATCCCGGCGACCAGCACGGCCGCCCAGGCGCGCGGCGATTGCCAGAACGCAACGCTTCGGCTCGTCGCCGTGCCGAACGGCAGCACCAGCACGGGGATCGCGGCGATCAACAGGATCGCATGGACCTTGTTCTCCAGACCGAGCGTGCAGAGCGTGGCGGCGAGCCCGATCGCAAGCGGACGCGCGAGGCTGGCGCGGCGCGCCGCCACGATCAGGATCATCAGCGCGAGAATGCAGAACGACGCCGCCATCATCTCGCTGCGCAGGATGCGCAGATGCATCTGCACGCCGCCGGAGAATACGAAGGCCGTGACGGCGAGCATGGCGATGCGCCAATCGGACACCAGCCGGCGCGCCAGCCAGGCAAAGGCCAGGATGAGGCCCGCCGCCATCAGCAGCGCGGCGACGCGTCCGGCATGGACGGCGCCGGTCATCGCGACATCGAAGGCAGCGTGATCGGCGGGAATCGCCGACAATGTCCAGGCGTCGAGCAGGCCGAGCCGATGCAGCAACGCGAACCAGGTCTCGACCGACAGGATGGTGAGATAGGCCGGGTGATCGAAGAAGGCCTGCGCGCCGCCATCGTTGATGGCGAGCGCGTTGTAGATCATCATGAAGTCCATGTCGGCATTGCGCCAATAGACGGTGAAATAGCCGACGACCAGGAACGACACGAGCGACAGCAGCAGCGCGACCGCGACGCCGCCGTGCCAGCCGAAGCGCGTCAGGCGATCGAAGGCGTCACGAGGCGGATTCGATGTTTTCGTAATCGTTTTCTTCGTCATGCGCGGGCTTGTCCCGCGCATCCACGTCGTCCTTCCTCGGCGAAGGAAGGCGTGGAAGGCTGGGTCAAGCCCGGCCTTGACGACGTAGGTCGATTGGCGAACGATCGGCGCAGCCTCCTCTGAGGCTGGACACCGCGAACTCCCGTCATCCTCAGATCGCCTTGATCTTGAAGAACGCGAACACGACCATCTTGAGCAGCATCCAGCCGTGGCGGAAGCGGGAGATCTGGGTCTCGCCGTAGCTGCGCGCGGCGTAGCGGATCGGCAGGTCGATCGATTTCAGGTTCAGCTTGGAGGCGCCGAAGATCAGGTCGAAATCGCCGAACGGATCGAAATCGCCGAAATAGGCCTTGCCGGCCTTGAGCCTGACATAGTCGCTGCGGCGGAGCACCTTGGTGCCGCAGAGCGTATCGGTGTAGCGCTGGTTCAAGAGCCACGAGAACAGATAGGAGAAGGTCTTGTTGGCGATGAGGTTGAGGAAGCGCATCGCGCCCTCGTCCATCGGATAGACCAGGCGCGAGCCGTTGATGAACTCGCCCTTGCCCGAGCGCAGCGCCTCGAAGAACTTCGGCAACTGCTCCGGCGGCATGGTGAGGTCGGCGTCCAGAATCATCAGCACGTCGCCGCGTGCCGCGTCGAAGGCCGTGAACACCGCGTCGGCCTTGCCCTTGCCGGGCTGCCGCATCAGCTTGATGTCGTGGTCCGGGAACGCCTGGCGCACCCGCTCCATCTCCTCATAGGTGCCGTCCCTGCTGTGGCCCTCGATGAAGATGATCTCGATGTCCGGGCAGAACGCGGCGATGCGCTGCACCGCGGGCTCGATGTTGCCGCGCTCGTTGCGCGCGGGGATCACGACGGTCGCCGAGCGGACGTCGTCGCTCACGCAGCGGAGCGAGCGCGACACCAGATAGTGCCGCAGCGACAAGGCGCGCAGAATCGGGAGCACGCTGAGGAAGCGGTTGGCGAAGCGGCCGAGGCCGTAGAGCCGCAGCGGCGACAGCACGCGCTGCTCGGATTTCACCGGATCGAAATCGGCAAGCTGCGCGAGATTGCGCAGGTCGGCCGGCGACAGCACGTTCTGCTCCGGCTGCGGCATCCGCAGGCCCAGTGCCTCCGCAGCCTTCAGCAGCGGATACCAGAGGTGCGAGAAGTAGCCGATGACGAGGCGCGTCTCGCGCGTGCACAAGGGGTGCAACTGCTCGATGAACTGCTGGCAGTCGTCGAGCGAACCGATGGTGTCGAGCACCAGAATGACGTCGAACGGGCCGGTGGCGGCGGCGAGCGTGGCCGGATCCTCCGCGTCGCCCAGAATGAAGGTCAGCTCAGGATGCCGGCTGCGGGCGATCTTGATCTGCTTTTCGCTGAAGTCGATGCCGACGCCGTAGGACGGCGCGAGCGATGCCAGGGTGTCGCCGAGGCCGCAGCCGATCTCGAGCACGCGACTGCCCGGCGGGATCAGGAAGCGCAGATAGCACGCGTCCTCGCTGTGAAAGAACGCCGCCTTGTCGCGCCAGCCGGCGCGCGCATCGGCGAAATCGTTGGCATGGTCGAGGATGGCTGCCTTGCGCGGTGACAGCGCCTTCGTTGCCGGCGACAGGGTTGCGGCAACCTGCGACCGCTCGCGTTCGTCCTGCCGGACCTGCTCGTCCAACTCCGCCACCTGATACCACCCCTGTTAGGAACTACGTCCTTCTAGGCCAGCCCGGTTGGGCGGAGTCAAGGCGGCGGCAGAGAAGTCCTGCGCTCTGTTGGCATCGTGGCGCCCCCGCTCTGACGCGCGACGGAAACGAGCAGACATCGGCCAGCCACATTGAGGCCGCCGCGATCGTTCGCGCCGCATACCTCCGATCTTTGCATCTCATTCGCGCTCGCAACTAAGCGGGCGCGGGAAGACCGGTGACGCTGGACCGTCGTTGCCAGGTTGGCGCCGGCACCAACGGCTTGAGCGCCCGCGCGCCTGCCTTCGCGGGGCACGGAAGCACCTGACGAGCCCGCAGTCGCGCCCCCTCCTATCAACAGCTGCGCTCACCGTCCGCAGCAGAATTTGTATTTCTTGCCGCTACCGCACGGGCATGGATCATTGCGGCCGACCTTCGCGGTGGCGGCCGCCCGCTTCGGCTGAGTGACGACGGCTCGCGCGTCACCCTCGACGAAGCGCCAGGCGCCGTCGTCGTCGCGGCGAAACTGTGAGACCTCGTGGTGCTCGATGGTCTTGCCGGCCTCGCGATAGGTTGCGACGAAGCTGACGACGCCGTCGGCGTCGCCGGGCTGGCCGCGGACCGACGAGACGATACGCAGGCCGAGCCATGTCGCGCGCGTCGCCCAGGTTCTCGCCGCGGCGGCATCGAACGCGCTGCGACGGTCGGCGGCGAGCGTCGATTCGATGTAGCCGATGTCGCCGCGCGTATAGGCCGTATAGCGCGAGCGCATCAGAGCTTCGGCCGTCGGCGGGCGATCATCACCTTGGAGATAGCGACCGCAACAACGATCGTAGGGAAAGCCTGAGCCGCAGGGACATTGCATGAGACGACGACGGAGCTCCACATTCGAGGTCCTACCATAGCGCGCCGCGAGGCCGAGGCCCCCGCGCGTTCGTCCATTGAACAAGAAGGGCGTCACTTGCGGTTGTGACCGCAAAGACGCAGTTCTCGGTTGGCGATCATCCGATATGTGAACGAGGACCTGGCACCGTTTCGAAACCGGCGAATCCGTGTTAACCATTGGTTAAGAACAAGGGTATTGGGCGCACGGCTGACCGGCCCGGCCCCGCGCGGACCAGAACCTTCCGGGCGCCGCCTCATTACGTGGCGCTTGTGACCGCAAGCCCTCCGCATCATCGGCGGATCAGGGCGCGTGAGACGCCAACGATTTCTTCGCGCGACGCCAGCCCGGCCGCAACAACGAAAGCCCGCTTCGAGGCGGGCCGCTGCTCGATTCCCGATCAAACGTGCACCCGATGCCGGCGCGAGACGCGCTGCGTGCAAACGCAGCGTCGCGCCCATCACCACCGATTGGAGCAGCCCCGATGGCTGATGAGTCCGTAGTCGCATCCATCATTCCCTGGCAGCAGCCGAAGACGGCCAAGCCGCGTCCGAAGCGGGCAAAGGTGGTCAAACCGCGTCCGCGTCCCCGAGCCGACAAGGCGGAGAAGGCCAAGACGGCGGCGCTCGACGACGAGATGCTGGCCTCCGAGACGCTGATCATGCCGGACTTCCTGGAGTTCGTGAACGAGCCGGCGAAGAGCCGGGCGGCGGCCGAGCCGGCACGGACGGAGGCCGCCGCGAGCGCGGCCGCCGCGGCGATCCCCGCAGCAACCGCGCCGACGACAATGACACCGCGGGAAACGCCCGCGGTGATCGAGGGCGAGGTCGTTCCGGCCGCCGCGCCGGTCACTCCGGCCAAGGTCGCACGCGGACGCCTCACCGCCTCGTCGATCCTGCTGCAACTGGCCGCGCTGGCGCTGGCGGCGGTCGGCATGGCCATGAACGGCTGGTTCGCGCATTCGCTCGGCTCGAACAGCACGGCCGGCTGGATGTTTCTCGCGGTCGGGGTGACCGCCGACCTCGTCGCGCTGGTGATGCCGAGCTGCGCCGCGCGGCTGTGGCAGGGGCGCCATCGCGCCTCGGCACTGACCGGCTGGACGGTGTGGCTGATGACCTTCGTGTTCGCGGTCACCGCCGGCATCGGCTTCGCCTCGACCAACATCAGCGACGTCACCTTGGCGCGCGCCTCCCGGGTCACGCCCGCGGTGCAGGCCGCGCAAACGGCGCTTGCGGATGCAATGACCGCGCGCGACCGCGAGTGCAAGGGCGGCGTCGGCAAGTTCTGTCGGGAGCGCGAGGCCGCCGTCGCCGAGCGCCGGCTGGCGCTGGACGCGGCGATGTCCACGGTGAGCCAGACCGCCGATCCGCAAACCGAGGCCGCGATCAAGCTGGTGGCCTGGGTGTCGCGCGGCGTGGTGAAGCCCTCCGCCGAGGACTTCATCATGCTCCGCCTGATCCTGCTGGCGCTGCTGCCGCAGATCGGCGGCATCCTGCTGATGGTCGGGCGGAGGGTATGAGATTTCTTGTCGCCGCCGGCGATTGTTTCGCCGAGGTCGGCTCAGCGCTTGCTGCGGCCGCGTGACCCCTGCGCACGATGCGCGGCGCGCCACGCGCTCTCGAGCACGGGGCGCAGGCAAGCGGCGTCGACATCGGCCAGCGACACGGTGGTCCAGCCCTGATCACCCCATTTGTTCGGGACCCGGCGAAACACGCCGGGTAGCACCCCGGCATGGTGCTCCTGCTCGTCGGGCGTGAGCAGGACGTTGGCGGATGCGCCATCAGCGGCCAGGGTCGCAAATGTCCGGTGCAGCTTGAACGCAGTGCGATCGAAGTGAGGCGCCTCGGTCGTTCCGGCGAGCGACAAAGCGAGCGTACGAAATTCGTCACCGGTCATCTCGACGCGCCTCGTGCGATCATATTCGAACGATATGACTAGCACCGGCCATGGCGGTCCGCCATGCGGGGCGCACTGCCGCCCTGCACGCGAACGTGATGCCCGGCACCCCGGGGCCTTGATGCATGTCAAAACTATACGACGCCGTTTCTATATGGCTTGTCGCAGGATGGATCAGAGGAGAGCAGCCATGCCGGCACAGAGCACGATGCAGGTCTACCTGAACTGGGCCAGGGAGCGCCTCCACGAGATGGATGCCGCGCTGGCGTCACTCGAAATCAAGGCAACCGAGGCCGAAGCGGCATCGAAGGCCAAGGCGCAGGAGATCATGGCGGACCTGAAGAAGCGCCGTGGCGATCTCGAGGCCCTGCTCAAGACGCAAGCCGAAGCCGGCGAAGCCGCGATGGCCAGCGCGAAGACCGAGCTGGACGCGCACTGGGCCGGATTCGAGGCGCAGATGAAGGCCTATTTCGACGCCGCCGGCAAGCAGGCCGCGCAGCAGCAGGCGACCTTCAAGGACATCGCCGCTGCGCAGGCAAAGGCGTGGCGGGAGTCGGCCGACAGGTTTCGCGAGGCGGCGGCCAAGGTGACGACGGTCGGCACCACCGATCTCGACGCCGTGCTGAAGCAGCTCAAATCCGACGCGGCGGAGGCCGGCGCCCATCTCGAGAAGCTGAAGCAGACCGGCAGCGAATCCTGGTCGGTGTTCAGCGCCGCCCTGAACGAATCCCGCAAGGCGTTCGACCAGGCCAACCAGGCGGCCTGGAATGCGTTGAAGGGGCCGGGCGCGAAGAGCTGAGGGCATGCGCTACCGACGATTGCTGCAGCCAACGCTGGTGGCCTGCCCCATCAGCGGCCGATCGGGTCGGACATGCCAGCGATAAGGGCAACGACCGTTAGGGACTGAGTTCAGTTTCCTTTCGGTCCATTTCGTTGCGGCGCTCCGCTGACGCCCGGACTGATCGCGAGCGTGGTGCCCGCGGCACCTCCCGCTTCATAGGCCGCCGTCGACACCATCCGGCTCGTGCTGCGCGCCGACCGCAGCTTCAGATCGAGCTTGTCGAATTCGGCATCGACCACCGAGGTCTTGAGCACGACCAGGCCGCGACCGCTGCTCTGGTTGACCTGGTCCCGGGCCGCCTTCATCGCCACCAGTCGGTCGGCGATCGACACCACCATGCCGAGCGCGAAGGAGGCGTTGGCGAGATGCCGGTCCTGGTGCCGGAACCGGCGGTACTCGGCCGAGGTCTTGAAGCGACCGAGTTCGGCGCGCACGGCGTTGTCGATCAATTCCGCCAGGTAGTGCGCAACCTCGACATCCGCGGGGAGACCGAAGAACACATAGCTCGCTTCGCCGGCCGGATTCTTCTCGCGCCAGACCCGGCAATCGCAGAAATGCGCGATCGCGCCGATGCAGTCGTCGAGCGGAATGCGCTTCTTGCGATGGGTCTCGTAGACCTTGCGCTCGCACGCCGACGCCCGCAGCTCGAGGTCCGACAGCGACAGGTCGTGGCGATCGAGCAGCTCGGCGACCTTGGCGGCCGCGGACAGCGCCTCGTCCTCGGTGCAGCCATTGGCGATTGTCTTCGCGCGCAAAGCCTGAATGCGGGATTTCAGCTTGTCGAGCGCAACAGGATCGGAGGCGGCAGGATCGAACGTCTGGCTCACCGATCACGGCTCATATGAAGCCCCGCTGGGAGGTGGCAGACGGGGGAACTGGCGGAGAGGGAGGGATTCGAACCCCCGATAGGCTTGCACCTATGCCGCATTTCGAGTGCGGTGCATTCAACCACTCTGCCACCTCTCCAGGCGCAAATCAGGGGCGAGCCCCCGGGTCGGGCGTCGTTCTAGGGCACGATGCAGGGGGTGACAAGGCAGCCGGCCGAATTTTTCCCCGGACCGTCGCGCGGCGCGCGCAGGCCGGTTGCGGTCCGCTCGGGGAAGCGAACCGCTCGCGCGGGTCAGTCAGCTATACCGCCCGACCCGCGCGTCCCGAAGGCCCGAGACTGACGCGTGGGCCCTTCGAACACCGTCGACACTGGTGCGCTCCGGTCAGCGGAACAGGTCGAAATGGTAGTTCACGCCGGCCCGCACCGTGTGGATCTTGGCTGCCCGCCAGTCCGGCAGACCGTCGTGCTTGAGGTCGGTGTAGAGATATTCGAGCTTGGCCGACCATTTCGGCAGGAACGCCCATTCGGCACCGCCGCCCGCGGTCCATCCGATCTTCACCTTGTGGATCGGACCGTCCTTCAGCTCGCCGGCCGCGAGGCCCGCAGTGCCGTACAGAAACAGCCGTTGGTCGAGCAGCGTGACGCCGGCGCGGGCGCGGCCGGAGGTCAGCCAGGGCGCACTGATGGCGGGATTGACCAGGTCGCCCTTGCGCGACAGGCCGGTGAAGCCGAGGTCGTTCTCGATGCCGACCACGACGAGCGGCGAGAGCTGGTAGTTGTAGCCGGCCTGCAGACCGCCAATGACCCCGGACAGCTTGCCGCCATTGCCGCTCGCAGCATTGGCGAACCCATCATTGCCGGTGAAGGCACCGCCGACATTGGCGCCGGCATAGAAGCCGGTCCAGGAGAACGGCGCCGGCGCAGCCGCATAGGCCGGCGCCTTGTACGCGGTCGCCGGCAGGTCCGCCGCCTGCGCCCCGCCGCAGGCCAGCGCGGTCACCGCCAGGGCGGCCGGCCAAGATCTCGCGCCTCTGATCGTCATCTGCTCATACTCCGTTTGGGCGCGAGCGCGCCGTCAAAATCCCACCCCATTTGGGATGCCTTCTTATAAAACCGACTAGACGGTTTGTAAATATGGACTGGCATCATGCCGAGGATTTTTTGGTCGTTGCAGGCCGCGATGGCTGGCGGAGGTCGGAAAGGACAAGCAAGAGGGTGGGACCGCCGTACGCTGACACATACCGGCGGTCCCGTGTCGCTACATCTTGGGGAAACCGACGGAAGAGACGGGGGTCAATCCGGCCGGCCTGAGCGACGCCGGCGACCCTGGGCCATCTGCGCGTGCATCGCAATGTGAACCGTTCCTTAACCTAACCAGTCAAGGTTACCGGGTTTTAGGCCATCCGATTGGTTGCACGGCGGTTTTCCGCACGTCTTGGACCGGGGAGGCACCCCCCGCTGCAACGCAGCATCGCTCCCTCCGGGCCGCCGAGAGACACAGTGGTGCGGCCGCGCCGACGCTCAATCCTTCTTCTTGGCCGCCTTCTTGTCGTCGCCCTTCTCGTCCTTCGACTTGTCATCTTTGTCCTTGCGACCGTTCTCCTTGCGACGGTTGGTGAAGCGGGCATTACCCAGCCCGGTGCCGATGGTCAGCACGCCCCAGCGCTCGAACTCCTGCATGAACGGCACCTCGGACAGGCCCTGGACGACGCCGTCATTGTGCATCAGCACCGCGGTGTCGTGATCGCCGATCATCGGGATCGCCTCGACCAGGCTGGCCGGAAGGTTGAACTTGCTGCTCTCCCAATTGCCCGGCAGGTTCTGCGCACCCTTCTCGATCGAGCCGTCCTCGCTGATCACGCCGGGACAGGCAATGCCGATGAACGGCGCGAGCCTGAGCCCCTCGGTATCGGCCTCCTCGATTAGGCCCTTCAGCATCTTGGCGAGCCGCTTGACGGCGCCTTCCCGCGTCGGCTCGTCATCGGCATGGCGCCACAGATCGGACTTCCAGACCGACGCCTTGGACAGGTCCGGCGCCTTCTTCCGGGCGGTCTCGACGACGCCGCAGCGGATATTGGTGCCGCCGATGTCGACCGCGAGGATGCTGTCATGGGCCTCGAAGATCCACGACGGCGCCAGATGCAGCGCGCCGATCAGCCCGGCATCGTCGGGATGGTAGCGGATCGGCTCCAACTCGACGCCGAAGCCCTCGTCCTTGAGGATGATCTCGGTGCGCGCGATGGCGAGCTCGCCGAGCCGGGAATCCCGAAAGCCGCCGCCGACCACGATGCACTCGGTCTTGGCCCAGGCCTTGGTGCGCAGGAAGCGCCGGGTCACATAAGCGAGCTCCTGGGCGAACTCCTCGATCGCGGAGTGCACCACGGCAGAGGCCTCGGTGTCGTCGCCGACCAGGATCGCATCCAGCGCCTTCTTGCTGATGGTCTCGCTGTCCTCGTCGCCGAACGGGTCCTTGTCGGATTTGCGCAACGGCTTGCGCCAGCGCTCGAGGATCTTGCGGAACGCGCCCTTGGAGGCACGGTCACCGAGGAAGCCATCCTCGTCCTTGAGTTCGATGTTGAAGCTGTCGATCTCGACCGACGGCAGCCGCGCCGCGCCGTGGCGGGCGATGCCCGTGGTGGTCATGACGTCGTCGGCCATCGGATCCCTGCCGTGCTGTGCGTTGGCCCGGACAACGGCGCAGGCGACAGTTTGGTTGCGGCGGGAGGGCGAATGGCAAATCGGGAGTAGCGAATAGGGGTCGAGGTTGGTCGCCACCTGCGTTCCCTACTCGCTACTCCCTATTCGCCCCTTTCCCTTGACTCGTCAGCCGACCCGGCTATAAGCACCCGATAGACCGGCGCGGGTGTTCTCGCGCCGTTTGTCGTTGCGCGTATCCGGCGGGTGTTGAGCCCAAGGGCGCGACGCCGGTCCCGATCGGGCCGGACTTCATGAACCATAACGACTGAACAAGAAGCCGACCCGGGGCCATGGTGCTTCGAGGCCGGGATCGAACACGAAGGATGAGAACGATGTTCGCAGTCATCAAGACCGGCGGCAAGCAATACCGCGTCGCCCCGGATGATGTGCTCGAGATTGGCAAGATCGACGGTGAGCCCGGTACGATCGTGCAGCTGAACGAAGTGCTGGTGGTCGGTGGCGACACCCCGGTGCTGGGCGTGCCCGCCGTGGCCGGTGCGTCCGTGGCCGTCGAGGTGCTCGACCACAAGCGCGGCCCCAAGGTCATCGCGTTCAAGAAGCGCCGCCGCAAGAATTCGCGCCGCAAGCGCGGCTACCGGGACGAGCTGACGCTGATCCGCGTCAGCGAAATCCTGACCGGCAACGCCAAGCCGACCAAGGGCCCGCGGCCGAAGAAGGCCAAGGCGGAAGCCCCGGCGGCCGACGCCGCCGAGTAAGCGTGCCGGCGCGATTGCCGCGCCGCATTGGCTTGAACCCTCATCGCGCGGATTTTTCGTCCGCGCCCAGCAAATGTGAATGATCCCTTGGCGGAATCGCGCTAAAGGTGATCGCGAGATCGGAGACGAGCGATGGCTCATAAAAAGGCAGGCGGTTCATCCCGCAACGGACGCGACTCCAAGGGCAAGCGCCTCGGCATCAAGGCGTTCGGCGGCGAGCGCGTGATTCCCGGCAACATCATTGCGCGTCAGCGCGGCACGACCTGGCACCCCGGCCTCAACGTCGGCATGGGCACGGACCACACCCTGTTCGCCAAGATCGAGGGCGTCGTCGAGTTCCATGACCGGGCCAACCGCACGTTCATTTCGGTGCGGCCGGTAGCCGCCCAGGCTGCCGAATAGAATAACGGTGGAACAACATGCGTCCGCCGGGTCCTGATGAACCGGCGGAGCGCCAGATGGCTCCAGGGGAGGCGGGACAACCGGCCTCCCCTTTTCTTTTTCGCTGATCAGTTGATCCCGAAGCGTCGATGGAGCCCGACATGCTGCAGGACATCACGACTCCCACCTTGCGCGAGGCGAGACCTTGCGTCCTCGAGACCCCCCGGCTGACGCTGCGTGCGCCGGTGCTCGCGGACGTGACTGCCATCGCCCGGCTCGCCGACGACCGTGTTATCGCCGAGAACACCCGCCGCCTGCCGCACCCGTATTCGGAGGTCGACGCCGCCCGTTTCGTGCGCGCGCTGGCGGAGCAGGCAGGCGAGACCGCCTTCCTGATCGAACACCTGGACACGCCGATCGGCATGGTTGGCATCAACCGTCCTGCGCAAGGGCGGGCCGAGCTCGGCTACTGGCTCGGCGTCGATCATTGGGGCCGCGGCTTCGGCACCGAGGCGGCGCGCGCCACGATCGACTATTTCTTCGAGGAGGGCGATGAGAACGTGCTGATCGGGCACGCCCGTGTCAACAATCCTGGTTCGCGCAACATCCTCGAAAAGTGCGGCTTCCAATGGACCGGCGTCGAGCTGCACCGCTTCGAGGTGCTCGGCTCGTCCGCCCCGGTCGACGCCTTCCGCCTCACCCGCGGTGTCTGGGGGTCGCTGAAGGCCTGGGCCAACGCGGGACGGCGGAACTAGGCCGGGCCACCCTCCCCTGGAGGGTGGCACCTCAGGCCGGCGGATTCACCGCACCCTGTCCCTGCCCCAGGCTTCGTTCCCGCAAGTAGATGTACAGCCCCGCGCCGATGATGATGGTGGCGCCGACGATCGTCGCGGGATGCGGCACGTCGCCGAACACGACGAAGCCGAACAGCACGGCCCAGACGATCATCGTGTACTGATAGGGCACGACCACTGAGGCCGGCGCGAGCTTCAGCGAGCGGTTGACGCAGAACAGCGCGGTCACCGAGATGATGCCGGCGGCCGCGAACATCACCAGGCTGCCGGGCGTCGGCGTCACCCAGCCGAACGAGGACATCGCCGCGCCGAGCAGGAAGGTCCCGACGAATTGCGACGACGCCATCACGATGTCCGGCGTTGCGCGCAGGCTGCGCGTGATCAGCATCAGCACCGCGAACGACAGACTGCCGCCGAGCGCAATCAGGGCCGGCAGGCTGAAGGTCTGCGCCGAGGGCCGCAGCGCGATCAGCACGCCGCAGAAGCCGATCAGGATCGCGGTCCAGCGTCGCCAGCCGACATGCTCGCGCAGCACCAGCGCAGACAGCGCGGTGACGAAGATGGGACCTGCGAGATAGTAGGTGATGACGTCGGCGAGCGGCAGATAGACGGTGGCGAGAAAGAACGCCGCGACCTCGAGCGTCGACAGGATCACGCGCACCAGCTGTAGCCAGGGACGCTCGAGCTGCAGAAAGGCGACCCGGTTGCGCCAGATGAATGGCGCGAGCAGCAGCAGCGCCGCACAGGCGCGCAGCCACAGCAGTTGGCCGACGGCATAGGTCGACACCAGGAACTTGCCCAAGGCATCGCCGAACGAGAACATCGAAATCGACAGCAGCATCAGGCCGATGCCGGCCAGCCGCGCCGATCGTACATCGTTTTGGACGGAGATCCGGGAGAGGAGGGTCATTGCGCAATGGGCTGGTTGTTCTGGCTGAAGCCCGGGTGCGATATGGTCGCGGTATCCCGGCCTTCATTTCTTCATCGGCTCGTTTAGGAGTCGTGAGCGCGCGCGACAAGCCCTCGGCGGGAAGATGCGCAAACACAGGCGCCGATCACAAGATCACGATTAAGCGAGCCGGGGTTCCGGCGCACCACACTCGCCCGGGCCTCATACTGCAGCTTCTTTTCGATCCGGTTCTTCAACCTGCGATTTTGCTGAACCATTCGGGCGCTCGGCAAAACCCATCATATGCAGTTGCATTTGGGACGAGGCGCTCCGAATCTGACGCGCGATGGCGGCTCTAGAAGCGGTTCGAGTATCTGGTCATGCCAACGCAGCATATCCCCATACCCACATTCGTCGGCAGCAGGGCAGCGCCGGCACCGCATCGCTTGCACCCGCGCGACATCTCGGCTGGCCGCCGCGTCATGAAACAGGGCGTGCGCCCGTTTCGAGTCCAATATGAGCAGTGATGCAGAGGGCAAGAACGAGCTGGATCTCCGGGCGGAACCGCCCGCGATGGGGAATGCTGCGGCAAGTCTGGTGCTGCAGCAGACCGTGGTGCTGTTGGTCGATGTGGTCGAATCCGTGCGCCTGATGAGCGCGCATGAGGCTGCTACCGTTCAGCGCTGGACCGAACTCATCCGCCTGATCGCGTCGGAAATATTGCCCCGGCATCAGGGCACTCTTGTGAAAAGCCTTGGCGACGGCTTGCTTGCTCGTTTCGAGACCGTCAGGGATGCCGTGAATGCCGTTGCCGAGATGCATCGAGCGGCGGCTGCGCAGAACGCCGGGCTCCCGGATGATCGACATCTTCACTTGCGTGCGGGCATCAACGCCGCAATGGCTTGGAGCGATGGCGTCGACATCTACGGGACCGGCGTCAACCTTGCGGCACGGCTGGCAACTCTGGCCGGACCCGGCGAGACGATCGCAAGCGCATCGGCGCAGGAGGAGCTCGCTGCCGCTCTGGCTAGCCTCGCCAGCCCAGGCGAGACGATCGGGAGCGCCGCCGCGCGTGACGAATTGACGCATGGCGTCGACGCGGTCTGCGAAGATCTCGGCAACTGCGTTTTGAAGCACTTTGACAGGCCGGTTCGAGCATACCGCGTCGGTCCGCCGGGGCCGCAGCCGAGCATCGCCGGGAGGCGCGACTACGGAGCGGCGATGCAGCCGAGCATTGCGGTGATTCCATTCGCAGCCCGAACCGAGGCGCCTGGGCTCGTGGACGTCGGCAACCTGATCGCCGACGGCGTGATCTGGCGCCTGTCGAAGTCTGCGAATCTCAAGGTGATCTCGCGGCTTTCGACCGCCGTGTTCCGCGGTCGGACCAGCGACCTTGGCCAGGTCTCGGCGCATCTGGGTGCGGCCTACGTCCTCAGTGGAGCCTATGTGGCCAACGGCAGCCAGATCATGGTGACTGCTGAGCTCTCCGCCGCCCGCGACGATCAGGTGATCTGGACGGATCGGCTCAGCGGATCCGTCGAGGATTTGCTTCGGCCCGAAAGCGAGATGGCCGATCGCATCGCACGAGCCGTACACTTCGCCGTGTTCGACGCCGAGGTCGACCATATCCTGACCCAGCCGCTGCCGACGCTCGAGAGCTACTCGCTCCTGCTCGGCGCAATCAAGCTCATGCACAGGTCCACCAGGGAAGAGTTTCTCCAGACACGCAATATCCTCGAGGAGCTGATCAACCGGCACGGCCGTATTGCGGCCCCGCGCGCCTGGCTCGGCCACTGGTACATCCTGCGACTGACACGAGGCTGGTCTGAGGACCGCACCCGCGACGCAGCCGAGGCCCTGGCGACGACCCATGCCGCGCTTGATCGCGACCCGTCCGACGCGCTCGCGCTCGCAGCCGAGGGGTTCGTCTACTGTCATCTGTTCAAGGACCTCGACATGGCGCGCAGGCGTTGCGAGGCGGCCGTCCTCGCAAACCCCAGCCACGCGCTCGGCTGGCTGTTCCTTGGGACGGTCGACGCATTCAAGGGTGACGGTGCCGCTGCAGTGCACGAGACCCAGCGCGCCATGGAGCTCTCGCCGCTTGATCCGATGCGCTATTACTTCGAGTCGCTCAGCGCGACGGCTGCACTTTCCGCTCATGACTATGCCACCGCTGAAAGACTTGCGCGCTCATCGCTGGCACTCAACCGCATGCACCCCTCGACGTGGCGAGCCTTGACCATTGCGCTCGTGCTGCAGGGCCGAATGGAGGAGGCCCGATCGACACTAACGAAGGTGCGGGAGGTCGACCCGACGCTGACGGTCGAAACCTATCTTGCCCGCATGCCGAACGCTCAGCTCGAAACCGGTCGGGAATGGGCGCGCTGTCTGGCGTTAGCCGGCCTGCCATCCGGTAACGGCAACTCCAAGCGGCATTGAGGACGAAAAGGATCCGGGCGTGTGAACTGGTCGACAGCTGAGTGAGTATCGCCCGGCGAACTGCAACTGAAAGGACGACCCTACCATTGTGAGCTGACTCAATCATAGGAGGCGGACATGGGCCAACTGGGCGGCGCAGGTGGTGCCGGCGGAGCGGGCGGAGCAGGCGGCGCGGGTGGCGCGGGTGGTGCCGGTGGCGTCGGCGGCGCGGGCGGTGCCGTACTCGGCACGCTTGGCGATGTCTATGCCAATCCGGTGATGGTCGATGCATTGATCCATGTGCGCGAGGGCAGCATCGTCACCGAAAAACCGCTCGTGCTTTATGAGCCGGCGCTCCCGGTCATCGATGACCCCGCCCAAATGGAGCGCTGGGAGGCGTGGGTTCGCGCCTATGTTGCTATCGGAGAGATGCTGCAAGGCATCACCTTCCAGGGCATCACGGCAAACTCTCAACCGTCAAGCTCTGACGCCTTCCAGATATGGTCGTCCGTATCCGGACAGAGATCGCTGATCGCCGAAATTCAGCGGCCGGCACAAACCACCTTCGAACAGCAGATCCCCCTGGTCCTCAGTTGGGCCGAACTGCGCAACGAGCGCGCCACGGAAATCCTGGCGCAGATCGATCCGCAGTTCGCTTTCTGGGCATCGATCGTCTACCTCCATGCCGAGCGGACGCGGCGCACATTCGAACTCATCAACATGGTGCTGCAATTTTGCGTCTACGTGGAGATGCGCGTCAAGCACGCGCTGGGCTGCTACCGTCCGGTCGAATACAACGCCGAGGTCCAGCCGATGATCACGACCCCGGGGCATGGAAGCTTCCCGATGGGGCACGCGACGCAGACCTATGCGGTCACCTACGTGTTGAAGCAGTTGCTGAAGCTTGATCCGACGCGGCACAAATGGGTCATCGATCAGCTCGATCGCGTGTGTGCCCGGATCACGACCAACCGCGTCATCGCCGGCGTCCACTTTCCGGCTGACAGCATGGCGGGACGCATGCTGGGCGTCGCCCTGGGCGAGTACTTTGTCGGGCGTTGCGATGGGGACGAGACGAGCCAGCCCTTCATGAAGCGGACCTTCCTTGCGGCAGGAATCGACCAATACCCGACGACGGATTTCAATCCGTTCAACACCACGATCGTCCCGGCCCAGGATCTCGACCAGGGTCCGTTCTACTTCTCGCAATCTGCCGGCGTGAACGTCACCCAGTCCCCTCTGATGCATCACGTCTGGTGTGAGGCTCAAGCGGAGTGGAAGGGCAGATTTGGCGTTCCGAGCTACCCATAATTCATGCGGAGAGCGAGCCATGGCCGAGCCCGGGGCGCCCAAGAACTATCCGAGATGCTTCGATCCCTATCTCCGATACGCGATCTCGACGGAATTCAAGAACTTCGAGGAAAACCTCCAGGAAAAATGGGATCGTTTCGACGATGACAAATACAGGCTCCTGCTCCTGATCGAGCTGAAAGAGGCTGGAACGGCCGCAGATTTCGCGAAAGTGGCGGGCCAGCTGGAACCAACCCAGCCCGAGTTCGCCACGACAAAGTACGGCATCGAACTCGCGCCTTATGCGGCAGACTCGCGGTACCTGACGATGCGCTGCCGCGCGAGTGCGGTGCTGGATAGCGCATTGCACGAGTCCGTCTGGGGCAATTATGTCAACCGGGTCGCGTTATCCTTGCCGGTCAAACCGTCATCTCCCAAGTCATTCCAAAAGAGTGCGCCCATCCGCCACCGCTTCAAGGAAGGTAAGGAGGCGCCAGGACCGCTTCTGATCGGCATGCTGGACGATGGCTGCCCGTTTTCTGCGGCGCGCTTCCTAAGAACCAGCGGCCCACTGAGCACGCGGGTCCGAGCCATCTGGGATCAGAACCAGAATAAGCAGCCGGTCGCGATCGGAACGCGCAAGTTCGGAATGGAGCTCACCGACTTTGCCTACGGTCTCGAGTACCGACGCGATTTCGCCGCCGGCATAGAGCCGCAGCAGATCGGACTCGACGATTGGATCTCGCTGCACGCGACAGCTACCGATGGCGTCGACGAGGATGGCTGTTACGCAGCCGCCGGGTTCACGACCCTCGCACGCCGGGACTCGCATGGGGGCCATGTCATGGACGTCCTGGCGGGGCCTGTTCCGATTTCCTCTCGTATCGGCCCGTCGAAACCAGGCAAGGACCGCCGCGATCCGCCGAGTTGGACACCTGGTCGCCCCTCGACTGATCCTGCGTGCGACGCTGACGTCGTGTTCGTGCAATTCTCCGATGAATGTATCCGGGATGCGACTGGCGTGTGGCTGAAGACCTATGTCGTCCAGGGCATCCAGTACATTCTGTCGTTTGCAGACCCGGTCAAGACCAGGAACGTGATCATCAGCCTCAGCTACGGTCCGACCACCGGACCGCATGACGGCACGGCAGAACTCGAGAGCGCCTTGTCGGCTCTGGTTGCTGAATACAACGGCAAGAACAACAAGCCGAAGCTCGACATCGTGCTCTCCGCCGGCAACGCCTATCTCAGCGACGGTCACGTCGTCTTCACCAGCGACAGCGAGCAGCCCGAGCACGTCGAATGGATCTGGCGTTTGCCGCCGGACAATACCGTGCTGGTCTTTGCAGAGATCTGGATGGAGGACGATGAGGCCCAGGGAGTCACCGTCACCTTGACGTCGCCGAGCGGCAAAGTTCAGCTGACATCAGGCTGTGCTGTCATCGGAACAACGCTTCCGAAGCCGGGCGGCACCACCCCTCAGCTGATCGGCCCGATCGTCTGGGGCAAAGACAGGATGTGGCTGCTCGAAGTCGGCCCGACCGTGGTGAGGCCAGAAGATCAGGCCAGCAACGAGCACGGCGACTGGACCATCAAGGTCGACGGCATTCCCGAAAACGCCGAAATGCACGCCTATGTGGCGCGCACCGATCCGAACATGGGCGCGCGCACGGGGGCCAAGCGCTCGCATTTTGTCGATTCCAACTGGGAGCAAACCCGGTCGGCTGGGGCCAGTTGCACGCGCATCGACGGGGAGTTCGATCGGACCGGATCGCTGTTGGATCGGTTTGGGACGCTGAACGGGATCGCAACCGGCAAGAAGCACCGGGTCCATGTTGCAGGCGGGTACGTGGTGGCGGATGGCCGCAAGACGCCTTATTCATCGGCGGGCCGGCCCCGCGGCGGCCACCGCATCGGTCCGGATTACGTGCTGCCCTGTGACGAAGACAACGCCCTCACCGGAATCCGTGCCGGGGGTAACCGGAGCGGCGCCGTCCTGCGCCTGATCGGGACGAGCACTGCGGCTCCGCAACTCGCGCGCCAATTTGCGAGATTGCGCGGCGGCTTGGCTTTGCCTCAGCCCACCGCCGTCCCGTCCCCGAACGACATCGCGGAGATCGCAAAGAGGGGCGGCGGCGATCTCGAGCCGCCGTAGCGGCAGGTCGTCGCGGTGCTGCGCGAGCGGCCTTCGGCCCTGACCGGGGCGGGAATCTTGAGCTTTTCCGCGCGATCCGCGGCGGTTTGAGTTGCCCCGGAGGCCCGCCTCGCCTACCTAGAGCCCTATGAAATTCCTCGATGAAGCCAAGGTCTATGTGCGCTCCGGCGACGGCGGCAACGGTTGCGTTGCGTTCCGGCGCGAGAAGTTCATCGAGTTCGGCGGCCCGAACGGCGGCAATGGCGGCCGCGGCGGCGACGTCGTGATTGAGGCCGTCGACGGCCTCAACACCCTGATCGACTACCGCTACCAGCAGCATTTCAAGGCCCAGAGGGGCGGAAACGGGTCCGGCAAGGACTGTCATGGCGCCGGCGGCAAGTCGGTGGTGCTCAAGGTTCCAGTCGGCACCCAGATCTTCGACGAGGACCGGGAGACGCTGATCCACGACTTTACCGCGGTCGGCGAGCGCTTCGTGCTGGCCCAGGGCGGCAATGGCGGCTTTGGCAACGCGCATTTCAAGTCGCCGACCAACCGGGCGCCGCGCCACGCCAATCCCGGCCAGCCCGGCGAGGAGCGCTGGATCTGGCTGCGTATGAAGCTGATCGCCGACGCCGGCCTGGTCGGCCTGCCCAATGCCGGCAAGTCGACCTTCCTGTCCAAGGTCTCGGCCGCCAAGCCGAAGATCGCCGACTATCCGTTCACCACGCTCCATCCACAGCTCGGCGTCGTGAACGCCGACGGCCGCGAGTTCGTGCTGGCCGACATTCCCGGCCTGATCGAGGGCGCGCATGAGGGCGCCGGCCTCGGCGACCGTTTCCTCGGCCATGTCGAGCGCTGCCGTGTGCTGCTGCACTTGGTCGACGCCACCTGCGAGCATGCCGGCAAGGCCTACAAGACGGTGCGGCACGAGCTGGAAGCCTATGGCGGCGAGCTGACCGACAAGGTGGAGATCGTCGCGCTGAACAAGATCGATGCGGTCGACCCGGACGAGCTGAAGAAGCAGAGGGACCGGCTGAAGCGCGCCGCCAAGAAGACGCCGCTGTTGATCTCCGGCACCACCGGCGAGGGCGTCAAGGAAGCGCTGCGCAAGCTCGCCGACGTGGTCGGCGAACAGCCGGTGTCCCTCAAGGCCAAGAGCACGACCGAGAGCGCGGCGACCGAGGAGCCATGGGCGGCCCCAACGTCACCGCAGGGCTGAACTGAAGCCAACCTTGCCTCGCAGGCCCTCGCTTGCGACACTCGCCGCCATCCATCAACACTTGAGCCCCGTCCCGTGGGACCGCGTGTCAGCCACGCACCTCTCATCACGATGCGAGGGCTCGAACCGACCCTGTTCACGCCATGGCACCCCGTCTCGAAAATTTCCGCCGCATCGTCGTCAAGGTCGGCTCGTCGCTGCTGGTCGATTCCGAGGCCGGCGAGGTGCGCGCCTCCTGGCTCACAGCGCTGGCCGCCGACATCGCCAGGCTGCACAGCCGCGGCTGCGAGCTGCTGGTCGTGTCCTCAGGCTCGATCGCGCTCGGCCGCAGCCGGTTGAAACTGCCGCGCGGACCGCTGAAGCTGGAGGAGAGCCAGGCGGCCGCCGCGGTCGGCCAGATCGCGCTGGCGCGGACCTGGTCGGAGGTGCTCGGCGCCCACGGCGTCAGTGCCGGCCAGATCCTGGTGACGCTGCAGGACACCGAGGAGCGCCGGCGCTATCTCAACGCCCGTTCGACCATCGCCAAGCTCCTGGAATGGCGCGCAGTGCCGGTCATCAACGAGAACGACACGGTTGCGACGGCCGAGATCCGCTATGGCGACAATGATCGCCTCGCCGCCCGTGTCGCGACCATGGCGAGCGCCGATCTGCTGGTACTGCTGTCCGATATCGACGGCCTCTACACCGCGCCGCCCGCGCAGGATCCGAATGCGCGACTGATCCCCGTGGTCGAGAGCATCACCGCCGACATCGAGGCCATGGCCGGCAGCGCCGCCTCGGAGTTTTCGCGCGGCGGCATGCGCACGAAGATCGAAGCCGCCAAGATCGCCACCACAGGCGGCACCCACATGCTGATTGCGTCCGGCAAGATCGAGCATCCGCTGCGGGCGATCGCCGATGGCGGCCGCTGCACCTGGTTCCTGACGCCAGCGAACCCGGTCACCGCGCGAAAACGCTGGATCGCGGGCTCGCTGGAGCCGAAGGGCACGCTGACGATCGATGCCGGCGCAGTGACCGCACTGCGCGCCGGAAAGAGCCTGCTGCCGGCCGGCGTCATCCGTGTCGACGGCCAGTTCGCCCGCGGCGATGCCGTCGTGGTGCGCGGCCCCGACACCCATGAGATCGGCCGCGGCCTCGTCGCCTACGACGCCGATGATGCCGAGCGGATCAAGGGTCGCTCGTCGCCGGACGTGGCCATCATCCTCGGCGTCTCCGGCCGCGCCGAGATGATCCATCGCGACGACCTGGTCATCGGCCCGGCGGGCGCCGGCCCAGCCTGAGGCCAAGGCACCGGCGTTCGCAAACGGCCTCGTTCCGTGCTACTGGAGAGCCTTAGTTCAAGGTTGAAAAGCCCATGACCGCGCCTTTGAAAGCCATCGACGGCAGCGCCGATCTGCCCGCCCTGATGAACGACCTCGCCAAGCGCGCCCGTGCGGCCGCCCGCGTGCTGTCGCTGGCGCCGGCCGAGCAGAAGAACCGCGCGCTGGAGGCGATGGAGCGGCGGATCCGCGCCCGCACTGAAGCGATCATCGCCGCCAATGCCGAGGACGTTGCCGAGGCCAAGGCGGCCGGCATGACCTCGTCCTTCCTCGATCGCCTCACCCTGACCCCGGCCCGCGTCGCCGCGATGGCCGACGGCATCGCCGTGGTACGCGGCGTCGCCGATCCGGTTGGCGTCGTGACCGAGAGCTGGCAGCGGCCGAATGGGATGACCATCGAGCGCGTACGGGTGCCGCTCGGCGTCATTGCCGTGATCTTCGAAAGTCGTCCCAATGTGGCGGCCGATGCCGGCGTGCTGTGCCTGAAGTCCGGCAATGCGGTGATCCTGCGCGGCGGCTCGGACTCATTCCGCTCCTGCCGCGCCATCCATGAATGTATGGTCGAAGGCCTGCGCGAGGCGGGCCTGCCGGAGGCTGCGATCACGCTGGTGCCGACGCGCGATCGCGCCGCAGTCGGCCTGCTGCTGTCCGGCCTGAACGGCGGCGTTGACGTCATCGTGCCGCGCGGCGGCAAGAGCCTCGTCGCCCGCGTCGAGGCCGAGGCGCGCGTGCCGGTGTTCGCGCATCTCGAAGGCGTCAACCACGTCTATGTCGACGGCGCCGCCGATCTCGAGATGGCCAAGTCGATCGTGCTGAACGCCAAGATGCGCCGCACCGGCGTCTGCGGCGCGGCGGAGACGCTGCTGGTCGATCGCGCCAGCGCCGACAAGATCAAGCCGCTGGTCGACATGCTGATTGGCGCCGGCTGCGAGGTGCGGGGCGACGATGCGGTGCGGGCGGCCGATGCGCGGGTAAAGCCGGCCAGCAACGAGGATTGGGACACCGAATATCTCGACGCGATCATCGCCGCCAAGGTCGTCGACGGCGTGGAGGGTGCGATCGCCCACATCCACGCGCACGGCTCGCACCACACCGACGCGATCGTCACCGACGACAGCGCCGCGGCCGACAAGTTCCTCAACGAGGTCGACTCGGCCATCGTCTTGCACAATGCCTCGACCCAGTTCGCCGACGGTGGCGAGTTCGGCTTTGGCGCCGAGATCGGCATCGCCACGGGCAAGTTCCATGCGCGCGGGCCGGTCGGGGTCGAGCAGCTGACGAGCTTCAAATACCGCATTCACGGCAGTGGTCAGACGCGGCCATGACCGCCGCATCCTGTGGTTGAGTTACACGAGCAGCAGGCGGGGGCCGCCGTGACCGACGCCACAGCCATGCGGCCTGCGATCCGCCAGGCGCTGCCGCCCTACAGCGACGGCATGCGCATCGGCCTGCTCGGCGGCTCGTTCAACCCGCCGCACCAGGCGCATCGCGCGATCAGCCTGTTCGCGCTGAAGCGGCTGCAGCTCGACCGTGTCTGGTGGCTGGTGACGCCGGGCAATCCGCTCAAGAACAATGGCGGGCTGCATGCGCTGGCCGAGCGCGCCGAGGCGGCGCGCAAAGTCGCCGCCGATCCGCGCATCGAGATCAGCTGTCTCGAATCCGTCATTGGCACCCGCTACACTGCCGACACGATCGATTATCTGCGCCGGCGCGCCTCCCGCCTGCGCTTCGTGTGGATCATGGGCGCCGACAATCTCGCGCAGTTCCATCGCTGGCAAAAGTGGCAGCACATCGCGGCCCAGGTTCCGATGGCCGTGGTCGATCGTCCGCCCCGCAGCTTCCGCGCCCTGAACGCGCCCGCCGCACGCGCCCTGGCGCGGTATCGCATTCCCGAAGCGCAGGCCAGCCGTCTCGCCGACAGCGCCGCGCCAGCCTGGGTCTACCTCACCGGCCTCAAGCTCAGCCTGTCGTCGACGGGCCTGAGGAACCCGGACGGCAGTTGGAAGTCGTTCTGAACAGCCGCGCTCGCTGTCGCGCGGCATCGGATGTGCATGGAACTTGCCGTCCCGTTACGGTCCGAAGCGGGGCGGCCGGTCGAGAATGTCGGGCCGGGCAGTCGGGGCACTGGATTGTTGAAACCGTTAACCCCACATGCCTAGTATGGTCAGCAGGCCGGGTTGGATTCGGCCTGCGATACAGTGAAAGGAATGGTCCCTGACCACATCTGTATTGTCCCAGTCGGCCTTACCCAAGACGAAGGCAACGACGACCAAGTCGGCCACTGCCAAGTCAGCGCGTAAGACGTCGACCCGAGATGCGGCCTTGCAGGCGCAACCCGACGCCGACAAGACCCTGCGCACCATCCTCTCCCGCCTCGAAGACATGAAGGCGGAGGAGACGGTCACGATCAATCTTCACGGCAAATCGGCGTATTCCGACTACATGGTCATCACCACGGGCCGCTCGAACCGGCACGTCGGGTCGATCGCGGAAAACGTCGCCAAGGGCCTGAAGGAAGCCGGCACCAAGAAACTCCACATCGAGGGCCTGCCCAATTGCGATTGGGTGCTGATCGATTCCGGCGACGTGATCGTGCACGTGTTCAGACCCGAGGTTCGCGAGTTCTACAATCTCGAGCGATTGTGGACTCAAGGGCCGAACCCGGCGAAGACGGTCTAGGCGGTCCCACGCCGCGCCGGATGCGAATCGTGCGGCGCACGTGCTAGTCCGTGCGCATGCGCCTGATCGTGGTCGCCATCGGCCGGTTGAAGCAGGGTCCCGAGCGGGAGCTCGCGGAGCGCTACCGCGGGCGTTTTGATGACATCGGCCGCAAGCTCGGCTTTCGCGGCCTCGACATTCATGAGATTCCGGAAAGCCGCGCCCGCGACGCGGCAACGCGCATCGCCGAGGAGGCCGCCGCGATGTCGGCGGCAATCCCGGACAAGTCCGTACTCGTGTGTCTCGACGAGCGTGGCCAGAACGTCGACAGCACAACCTTTGCGGGTTATCTCGGCCGCTGGCGGGACGAAGGCATTCCGGCCGCCGTCTTCGCAATCGGCGGCGCCGACGGACTTTCGCCCGAATTACGGCGCAGAGCCAAGCTTGGGGTTGCGTTCGGCGCTGCGACCTGGCCGCACCAGATCGTCCGCGTCCTGCTGCTCGAGCAGATTTACCGTACTGCTACGATCCTGGCCGGTCACCCCTATCACCGCGCTTGAATAGGGGACGATGGGAGCACAATAAGGACCTCGATGTTCGCTGCGCGGCCCCTCTCCCGTTCCTCAAGAACCGTCCGCAGCGGCCGGTTGTGCCGCGCGTCGCTGGTCGCGCTGCTGATCGTCGTTCCCGGTCTGCCGGCGACGGCGCAGACCGGACTTCGGCCTTCCCTCGCCGGTACCGCCTCACCGACACCGGCGACACCCGAGCAGTTGAAGCAGCGCGAGCAGGAGCTCGAGGCCGCCCGCGCGGCCCAGAAGGCCGCCGCCGAGGCCCAGGAGCGCCTGAAGGCCGACATCGCCGCGCTCGGCGAGGATCGCGGCAAGCTCAATCAGCAGCTGATCGACGTCGCCGCGCAGGTGCGCAGCGTCGAGGTGCGGGTTGGTGAGGCCGAAACGCGACTGCGCGGGCTCGACGGCCGCGAGCAGGATCTGCGCACCTCGCTGGAGGCGCGGCGCACCGAGATCATCGAGGTTCTGGCTGCGCTGCAGCGCGCCGGCCGCCGCACGCCGCCGGCCCTGCTCGTCCGTCCCGAGGATGCGCTGCAGTCGCTGCGGACCGCCATGCTGCTGGGCGCTGTGATCCCGGAGATGCGTGGCCGCGCTGAAAAGCTCTCGACCGATCTCGGCGAGCTCGTCGCCATCCGCAAGACGATCGCCAGCGAACGCGACAAGCTCGCCGGCGACCGCGACAGGCTGCGTACCGATCAGACCCGTCTCGCGGCCCTGGTGGAGGAACGCCAGCGCAAGCAGAGCTCGGCCGAGAAGGACATGGAAGCCGAAAGCGCGCGCGCGGCTGTGCTGGCCCAGCAGATCGACTCGCTGCAAGGGCTGATCACGACGATGGAGCTCGATCTCAAGAGCGCCGCCAAGGCCGCGTCGACGGCAAGCCTGCAGGGCGTGCCGGTCAACAGCAAGCCGGACGCGAATGCGCTGCGCAACCCGGGCCGCAAGGCGCCCGCGATCGCGTTCGCCTCGACCAAGGGCATGCTGACGTTTCCCGTCAACGGCACCAAGATTCGCGAATTTGGCGCGTCGGACGGCGCCGGGGGCTCCGATAAAGGCATTTCTTTGGCAGCCCGGCCGGGCGCTCAGGTCACAACCCCGTGTGATGGCTGGGTTGTGTATGCGGGTCCCTTCCGCAGCTACGGACAACTCTTGATCCTCAACGCCGGTGGCGGGTATCATGTCCTGATCGCCGGGATGGAGCGCATTTCCGTCAACATCGGGCAGTTTGTTCAGACGGGAGAACCGGTCGCGACCATGGGTAACTCGTCCCAGGTCGCCTCCATTCTCGCTACCAACGCGAGTCAACCAGTGCTCTATGTCGAGTTCCGTAAGGACGGCACTCCAATCGATCCAGGCCCATGGTGGGCCGCAAATGAAGGCGAAAAGGTACGCGGATGATGCGTAAGACTTCGGTAATTCTCCTGAGCGCGGCCACCGGTGCGGCATTGACCCTGTTCGTCTCGCAACCGCGCGCGGTGTTGATGGGATCGACGGCGCGCGCCGCGACCGCCGATACCTATCGCCAGCTCAATCTGTTCGGCGACGTGTTCGAGCGCGTGCGCAGCGATTATGTCGAGAAGCCCGACGATTCGAAGCTGGTCGAGTCCGCGATCAGCGGCATGCTCTCGGGCCTTGATCCGCATTCGAGCTACATGGATGCGAAGAGCTTCCGCGACATGCAGGTGCAGACCCGCGGCGAGTTCGGAGGCCTCGGCATCGAGGTGACGATGGAAGACGGCCTGATCAAGGTGGTGTCGCCGATCGACGATACGCCGGCCTCGAAGGCGGGCATCCAGGCCAACGACATCATCACCAATCTCGACGACGAAGCCGTGCAGGGCCTGACCCTCAACCAGGCGGTCGAGAAGATGCGCGGCCCGGTCGGCACCAAGATCAAGCTGAAGGTCGTGCGCAAGGGCGCCGACAATCCGCTCGACGTGACGCTGACCCGCGACAACATCCGCGTCCGCTCGGTGCGCTCGCGCACCGAGAGCGACGACATCGCCTATGTCCGCATCACCACCTTCAACGAGCAGACCACCGAGGGCCTGAAGAAGAGCATCGCCGACCTGCAGAACCAGATCGGTGACAAGCTGAAGGGCTACATCATCGACCTGCGCAACAATCCGGGCGGCCTGCTCGAGGAGGCGGTCACCGTCTCCGACGCGTTCCTGGAGCGCGGCGAGATCGTCTCGACCCGCGGCCGCAATGCCGAGGAGACGCAGCGCCGTGCGGCGCATGCCGGCGACCTCACCAAGGGCAAGCCGGTCATCGTGCTGATCAATGGCGGCTCGGCTTCGGCGTCGGAGATCGTGGCCGGCGCGCTGCAGGACCACAAGCGCGCGACCCTGGTCGGCACCCGCTCGTTCGGCAAGGGCTCGGTGCAGACCATCATCCCGCTCGGCGCCGGCAATGGCGCGCTGCGGCTGACCACCGCGCGCTACTACACGCCGTCGGGCAAGTCGATCCAGGCCAAGGGCATCGTGCCCGACATCGAGGTGCTGCAGGACGTGCCGGATGAACTGAAGTCGCGCACCGACACCAAGGGCGAGGCTTCGCTGCGCGGCCATCTGAAGAACGACGGCGACGAGAAGACCGGCTCGCAATCCTACGTGCCGCCGGACGCCAAGGACGACAAGGCGCTCAAAATGGCCGCCGACCTCCTCCACGGCATCAAGAACAGCGCCAACACGCCGGCGCCGACCGAGAAGGCCGCGGCCGACAAGCCGGCCAAGGCTGCGAACTGAGAGGCTGCGAACTAGGCGGAAGCCGACAGACGCGCATCGGGTTTGAAGGGCGGCCTCCGGGCCGCCCTTTCCTTTTCTCTTTGGCTTCTTGCTTTCCCGCTCCGCCGATCTACGGGCTTTGGGAGACTGGCCCTGCGTCCGAATCCTCGCCGTGGTATCGTCGACCCGATTGATTCGGGAATTTCGATGACAGAGACGGCCGACGAGCTGAGCGCCCCGCTCGGACAGACGGAAACGCGTCGCAAGCGCCGCATTCGGCTTCCCTTCACGGCCCTGCAGGCCCTTGCGATGCTGCTCGGCCTGTTCCTGGTCGCGTTCGCCGGCTTTGCGATGTTCAACGACAATCCGCTCGGTGGCGAGCCGGTCGCCCGCGTCGCGATCAACGAAGGCGCAAGGCCTGCCGACGACAAGGCCGCCAAGCCGGATGGCAAGTCTGAGGCAAAGGTCGATCACGGCGCGGCCCCCGCGGCCAAGCAGGAGGGCGGCGAGCGCAAGACGGTCACCATCATCGACGGCTCCAGCGGCACCCGCCAGGAGGTCGCGATCGGTGCCGGTGGCGAGACGGCGGAGCCTGGATCGGCCGCTCCGGCGATCCAGATGCCCGGCGTGGACCCGCGGCTGCTGGAGAAGTCGCGCTACGGCATGATCCCGGTGATGGCCGACGGGCTGAAGCCGTTCACCGCCTATGCGGCCGAGGCTGACCGCGCCAAGGCGGCGCGCATGCCGGCCGTCGCGATCGTGATCGGTGGTCTCGGCGTCGGCGCCGCGAAGACGGTGGACGCGATCATGAAGCTGCCGCCGGCGGTCACGCTGGCCTTCACGCCCTATGGCTCCGATCCGACCAAACTCGCCGAGCGCGCCCGGGCGCAGCGCCACGAGATCCTGCTCCAGGTCCCGATGGAGCCCTACGACTATCCCGACAACGATCCGGGTCCGCAGACGCTGCTCGCTACACTCGCACCGGACCAGAACATCGACCGGTTGTTCTGGCACATGAGCCGGCTGCAGGGTTACGTCGGCATCGGCAACTTCATGGGCGCGCGCTTCGTCGCAACGGAAGCGGCGATGCAGCCGATCGTGAACGAGGCCGCCAAGCGCGGTCTGGCCTTGTTCGACGATGGCGCAGCCCCGCGCAGCGTGGCGGCCTCGCTGGCCACGGGACGCGCGATGCCGTTCGCGAAGGGCGACGTCGCCATCGACGCGGTGCCGACCCCGGTCGAGATCGACAATGCGCTCGCCAAGCTCGAAAGCCTGGCCAAGGAGCGTGGCGTCGCCGTCGGGACCGCGTCGGCGCTGCCGGTCTCGATCGACCGCATCGGCACCTGGATCAAGGGGCTCGACCGCAAGGGCATTCTGCTGGTGCCATTGACAACCGCGATGCTGAAATCAAAATCGAACTGAACGAACGTGCGCCGGCCCGACTGGCGACGTGACAGCGTGAGGCCTGCGCAGCGAGGCGCAGGGTCCCGCAGGAAGGCCGAGACCGGAATGACGCGCTACGAGGACCTGCCTTACCGCACCTGCGTCGGCATCATGCTGATCAATTCGGAGGGGCTGGTTTTCATCGGTCGCCGCGCCGGCGGGATCGAGCATGTCGACGACACCCATGTCTGGCAGATGCCGCAGGGCGGCGTTGATCCCGGCGAGGATGCCTGGGAGGCGGCCAAACGCGAGCTGTACGAAGAGACCAGCGTGCGCTCCGTCGAGAAGCTGGCCGAGGTCGGGGACTGGCTGACCTACGACATCCCGCGCACGGTCGCGGGTCGCGCCTGGAAGGGCCGCTATCGCGGCCAGCGCCAGAAATGGTTCGCGCTGCGTTTCACCGGGCCCGATGCCGAGATCAACGTCGAGCGGCCCGGCGGCGGCCACCACAAGGCGGAATTCGTCAGCTGGCGCTGGGAGCCGATGAAGAACCTGCCGGGGCTGATCGTGCCGTTCAAGCGGCCGGTCTATGAGCGGGTGGTGAAGGAATTCGCCACGCTGGCTGGCGGCTGACTCGCGATCGCGGGCCGACCGCGACGCGTGGCCGAAACCGTGTCATACGCTCGCACTGCAAAGAATCTCTGCAGATCCGTCGCGACAACGCCGTCACGATGCGTTGCCATGCGAGACGAAGCCCCACGGATATGAGCATGACCGAAACCAGACCCTACCGGCCGAATGTCGGCATCGCCCTGCTCAATGCCGAAGGCCTCGTCTTCCTCGGGCGCCGCTTCCGCGACGACGGGCCGGAGATCGTCCTGCCCGGCCTCGAATGGCAGATGCCGCAAGGCGGCGTCGACCCCGGCGAGGATCTGCAGGCGGCGGCGCGGCGCGAGCTTTGGGAGGAAACCGGCATTCGCGACGCCGACATCCTCGGCGAGACCGACTGGCTGACTTACGAATTTCCCCCATTCGAGGATCCGAACCACCGGCTCGCGCGCTTTCGCGGCCAGCGCCAGAAATGGTTCGCGATGCGTTTCACCGGACGCGAGGGCGACATCGATCCGGTGACGCCGCGCAACGACCAGCCGGCCGAGTTCGACGCCTGGCGCTGGGAGCGGCTCGCGCGCATTCCGGATCTGGTGGTGCCGTTCCGCCGAGAGGTCTACCGCGCGGTGGCGCAGGCCTTTGCGCATCTCGCCAAAGCTGGCGACTGATCAACGAAGAGTGAGGCTCACCGTCATTCCGGCCTCGCGCTCCGCGCGCCTCGGAAAGACGAGGTCGAGAGAGTTCGCCGGCTTAATTGTCCTCGACCGTGAACGGGCCGATCGCGATCACCCGGCAATCGCTGTCGCGCGTGGCGCAATCGGCCAGCGCGCCGCCGATCGCGGTCTCCTCGCGATCGCCGTTGAGGCCGAAGCCGGGACGGCCAGCCGTTCCGACCGCGACTGCATTCCAGCCCGACGGCGCGGCCTCGAGGCGCCGCGCCACCTCCTCGCGCGCCTCCGGGGCGATCGCCTGATGGTTGACCGCGCGGAAGAAGCCGGTGGCTTTCATCACCGTCGGCACCGGCACCACGAAGGCATCGTCGAGCGCAACGATGATGCAGGCGGTCCCCGCCTGGGCACCGCAGGCTTCGAGATTGCGGCGAACCACGTCGTCGACGAGGTCGCCGCCGACGCTATAGAAGAACTGCCCGCCGGGCCCGAGCGCGATGGCCTTGGTCCGTCGCGCCGTGCCGTAGTTCGCCTCGAGCCGGGCTCGGCCTGTATCGCGCACCAGCGGCATCTCTGCAGCGCTGAAGGCGCGCTCGGTCATCGGGTCGTGGCGCACCCAGGGCTGCGGCGGCAACGGTGGCTTGCTGTGCACGTAGACGACGCTGTCGCCGACGGCATAGAGCTCGCATTTGCGCGGTCCGTTCGCGTTTTCCGCGCGCTGCTGGCACTGCTCCAGCGCAGCCGATTTCGCGGCCTCATCGCTCGCCTGTCCGGTGACATAGGCGCTGACGCCGTTGATCGTTGTCGCGAACGCCTTGTGATCCGGTGCCAGCACGTAGTCGCGCGCCAGCGCAATGCGGGTCCGCTCGCTCACGAACGGCACGGCTTCAGGTGCGAACTTCTCGGCGGCGACAACGGACGACGGTTGCGGTGACGGCTGCGGCGAGGCAGCGGGCTGCACGGCGACGGATGACTGCGTCGCCGCGGCGGACGGAGATGAAGACGGGGCCGAGGAAGGCGAAGCCGGCGTGGCCGACAGCCGGGCCAGCGCTTCCGCCGCCGCCTTGGCGGCATCGCGCTGCACAGGATGCGGATCGCGGTAGTCCAGATAGAGCTCAGTCCCGACCCCGACGGCTCCGAGCGCAACCAGGGCGGCCGCAATTCGCCAGATCAGGCGGAGCCCGCCGCCGTGGGCGACTTTCTTTTCTTCCGGCGGCGCGTAGGTGCCGTCCTCGCGGCGCATCGCGACCCGATAGGCGTGCACCGGGGTCGGGATGTTCTTGACCTCCCGCGCACCCATGTCGGCGAACTGCACCGACAGCTTATTGGCGACCTGCTCGTGCACCGCGCGCGAGATGCAGATGCCGCCGACATCGGCGAGCCCCTCCAGCCTGGCTGCGATGTTGACGCCGTCACCGAGCAGATCGCCGTCGCGCTCGACGACGTCGCCGATGGTGATGCCGATGCGGTAGCTCATCTGCCGGTTCGGCGGATAGGCCATGTTGCGCGTGCGCAGGCTCTCCTGAATGTCGATCGCGCAGCGCACCGCTTCGACCGCGCTGGGAAACTCCGCGAGGACGGCATCGCCCGCGGTGTTGAAGATGCGGCCACCGGCGCGCGCGATGAAGTCGTCGACCACTTCGCGATAGGCCGCCAGACGCCGCAGCGTCTCCTCTTCATCCTCGGCGACGAGGCGGGAATAGCCGGCAATATCGGCGGCAAAAATCGCCGCGATCTTGCGCTTCAACACGATCTGCCCTGCCATGTCACCACGCCCAGTCGAACGGCCGGGAGCATGCCGTCAGATCGGCGAGCACGCAACCGGCATCCCTTGCTAGTAGTCATCCGCCGGCCCCGGACGTTCGAGCCGGAAAACGAAAATGGCCGGGCAGAGCCCGGCCATGAACGTTCATTCATACGTCGTGCTGTTGGATCAATGCAGCGCGGTCGTGTTGAGCTGCTGCTGGATCGTCTTGAAGTGATCGAGCCGCTCGATCGCACGATCGAGCTCGTTGCCCTGCTTCTCGTTCAGCTTGGATTCCATGCCGGCGATCTCGGCCGCGAAAGCGGTCTGGTCGAGCTCCTTCAGCGACGTCGCGACGTCGGCCAGAACCGTCAGACCCTTGTCCGAGATCTCGGCGAGGCCGCCGAGCACGATGATCTTCTGCTGCGAGCCGCCAGCGGTCACCGTCAGGATACCCGGCCGCAGCGTCGCCACGAATGGCGCATGGCCGGCGAGCACGCCGAAATCACCCTCCTGGCCGGGAACGTCGACCTGGTCGACCTCGCCCGAGAAGGCGATCTTTTCCGGCGAGACGAGATCGAAATGGAAAGTAGCCATTGGGAAACCTGCGAATAGCGAATAGCGAATGGCGAGTAGTGAAGGAGGAAGCAGCGAACAGTTCGTCTATTCGCTACTCCCTATTCGCTATTCGCCCTTAGGCCGCCTCGGCGGCCAGCTTCTTGCCCTTCTCGACCGCCTCGTCGATGTTGCCGACCATGTAGAAGGCGGCCTCCGGCAGGTGGTCGTACTTGCCTTCACACAGGCCCTTGAAGCCCTTGATGGTGTCGGCGAGGTCGACGAACTTGCCCGGCGATCCCGTGAAGATTTCGGCGACGTGGAACGGCTGCGACAGGAAGCGCTCGATCTTGCGGGCGCGGGCCACGGTCAGCTTGTCCTCTTCCGACAGTTCGTCCATGCCCAGGATGGCGATGATGTCCTGCAGCGACTTGTAGCGCTGCAGGATCTGCTGGACCTGACGCGCGGTCTGATAGTGCTCCTCGCCGACGACCAGCGGGGAGAGCATGCGCGAGGTCGAGTCGAGCGGGTCCACGGCCGGGTAGATGCCCTTTTCCGAGATCGCGCGGTTGAGCACGGTGGTGGCGTCCAAGTGGGCGAACGAGGTCGCCGGCGCCGGGTCGGTCAAGTCGTCGGCCGGCACGTAGATCGCCTGCACCGAGGTGATCGAGCCCTTGTTGGTGGTGGTGATGCGCTCCTGCAGCGCGCCCATGTCGGTGGCGAGCGTCGGCTGATAACCCACCGCCGAGGGGATGCGGCCGAGCAGCGCCGACACTTCCGAGCCGGCCTGGGTGAAGCGGAAGATGTTGTCGACGAAGAACAGCACGTCCTGGCCCTGGTCACGGAAGTGCTCGGCGACGGTCAGGCCGGTCAGGCCGACGCGGGCGCGGGCGCCCGGCGGCTCGTTCATCTGGCCGAACACCAGCGCGCACTTCGACTTGACGCTCGGATCGGGATTGTGCGGATCGGCGTTGACCTTGGATTCGATGAACTCGTGATAGAGGTCGTTGCCTTCACGGGTACGCTCGCCGACGCCGGCGAACACCGAATAACCACCGTGCGCCTTGGCGACGTTGTTGATCAGCTCCTGGATCAGCACGGTCTTTCCGACGCCGGCGCCGCCGAACAGGCCGATCTTGCCGCCCTTGGCGTAGGGCGCCAGGAGGTCGACGACCTTGATGCCGGTGACGAGGATTTCCGCTTCGGTCGACTGGTCGGTGTAGCTCGGCGCGTCCGCGTGGATCGGGCGCAGGCCCTCGGCCTCGACCGGGCCGGCCTCGTCGATCGGCTCGCCGATCACGTTCATGATGCGGCCGAGCGTGCCGACGCCGACCGGCACCCGGATCGGCGACCCGGTGTCGCTGACTTCCTGGCCGCGAACCAGGCCCTCGGTGGTGTCCATCGCGATGGTGCGCACGGTGGACTCGCCGAGATGCTGGGCGACCTCAAGCACGAGGCGGTTGCCGCCGTTCTTGGTTTCGAGCGAGTTGAGAATGGCCGGCAGGTGACCTTCGAACTGCACGTCGACGACGGCGCCGATGACCTGGGTGATGCGACCGATCTGGTTGGCTGCGGTAGCCATTGGATTTCTCTCCTTACGATCCGTATACGAAACCACGGTCGGCTCGACCGGGATATGTCCTTGGGTTGCGCTTCAACGGGGCGCGACGCGATCCGGTTAGACCGCCTCGGCGCCCGAAATGATTTCGATCAGTTCCTTGGTGATCATCGCCTGACGCGTGCGGTTGTAGATCAGCGTCTGCTTGCGGATCATCTCGCCGGCGTTGCGGGTGGCGTTGTCCATGGCCGACATCTGCGCCCCGTAGAACGAGGCGTTGTTTTCGAGCAGCGCGCGGAAGATCTGCACCGCGAGATTGCGCGGCAGCAGTCCGGCCAGGATCTCGTCCTCCTCCGGCTCATACTCGTAAGGCGCCAGCGGCGCCGCGTTGGCGGGCCGCGCCTCGACCACCAGCGGAATGATCTGCTGGGCGGTCGGGATCTGCGCGATCACCGAGCGGAAGCGCGAATAGAACAGCGTGCAGACGTCGAACTCGCCGGCATCGAAACGGGCGATGACCTTCTTGGCGATCTCGTCGGCATTGGCGAAGCCGATCTGGCGCACCGAGCGCAGGTCCATGTGCTCGACGATCTGCTTGTCGAACTGGCGGCGAAGCTGCTCATAGCCTTTGCGGCCGACGCAGAAGAACTTCACCTCCTTGCCCTGGTTCATCAGGGCGAGCGCACGCTCGCGCGCCAGGCGGACGATCGAGGAGTTGAACGCGCCGGACAGGCCGCGCTCGCCGGTGCAGACCAGCAGCAGGTGCACCTGGTCGCGACCGGTACCCGCGAGCAGCTTCGGCCCGCCGGCGGAGGCGATGGTGGCGCTCGCGATGTTGGAGATCACAGCGTCCATCTTCTCGGCATAGGGACGCGCCGCCTCGGCCGCGAGCTGCGCACGGCGCAGCTTGGAGGCCGCGACCATCTGCATGGCCTTGGTGATCTTCTGCGTCGCCTTGGTCGAGGCGATGCGGACCCGCATGTCTTTCAGTGACGCCATTGTTCGTCGATCTCACCCCGGCGGCCGGATCCCCTTGGGACCTTGCCGTTCAACCCTCGAGATTGGTCATGCCCGGCCTGGTGCCGGACATGAGATGTCTTGTTGTCCCACGTCGACGACGTTGATGGCCGGGCGAAGTCCGGCCATCCTTTGCCGTCAGGCGAAGGTCTTGGCGAAGCCTTCGACGACCGCCTTCAGCTTGGCGGCGCTGTCGTCGGACAGATCCTTGCTGTCACGGATCGCGTTCAGCAGGTCGGCATTCTTGCCGCGCAGCAGCGACAGCAGGCCGTCCTCGAACGCGCGCACCTTGTTGAGCGGCAGCGGATCGAGATAGCCGTTGGTGCCGGCCCAGATCACGCAGACCTGCTCTTCCATCTTCAGCGGCGAGAACTGCGGCTGCTTCAGGAGCTCGGTCAGGCGCGCGCCGCGGTTGAGCAGGCGCTGCGTCGAGGCGTCCAAGTCGGAGCCGAACTGCGCGAACGCCGCCATTTCGCGGTACTGCGCCAGCTCGCCCTTGATCTTGCCGGCGACCTTCTTCATCGCCTTGGTCTGGGCCGAGGAGCCGACGCGCGACACCGACAGACCGACGTTCACGGCAGGACGGATGCCCTGGAAGAACAGATCGGTCTCCAGGAAGATCTGGCCGTCGGTGATCGAAATGACGTTGGTCGGAATGTAGGCCGACACGTCGTTGGCCTGGGTCTCGATGACGGGCAGCGCGGTGAGCGACCCCAGACCATGGTCCTTGCTGAGCTTGGCGGCCCGCTCGAGCAGGCGCGAATGCAGATAGAACACGTCGCCCGGATAGGCCTCGCGGCCCGGCGGACGGCGCAGCAGCAGCGACATCTGGCGATAGGCGACGGCCTGCTTCGACAGATCGTCATAGATGATGACGGCGTGCATGCCGTTGTCGCGGAAGTACTCGCCCATGGTGCAGCCGGTGAACGGCGCGAGATACTGCATCGGAGCCGGATCGGACGCGGTGGCGGCGATGACGATCGAGTATTCCAGCGCGCCCTGCTCTTCGAGCACCTTGACGAACTGAGCAACGGTGGAGCGCTTCTGGCCGATCGCGACGTAGACGCAATACAGCTTCTGGCTCTCGGGGGCGCCGGCAACGTTGAGCGGCTTCTGGTTCAGGATGGTGTCGAGCGCGATCGCGGTCTTGCCGGTCTGACGGTCACCAATGATCAGCTCGCGCTGGCCACGGCCGACCGGGATCAGGGCGTCGATCGCCTTGAGGCCGGTCGACATCGGCTCGTTCACCGACTTGCGCGGAATGATGCCGGGGGCCTTGACGTCGACGCGCTTGCGCTCGGTCGCCTGGATCGGGCCCTTGCCGTCGATCGGATTGCCGAGCGCGTCGACGACGCGGCCGAGCAGACCCTTGCCGACCGGAGCGTCGACGATGGCGCGGGTGCGCTTGACGGTCTGGCCTTCCTTGATCTCGCGGTCGGCGCCGAAGATGACGACGCCGACGTTGTCGGTCTCGAGGTTCAGCGCCATGCCGCGGGTGCCGTTCTCGAACTCGACCATCTCACCGGCCTGGACGTTGTCGAGACCGTAGACGCGGGCGATACCGTCACCGACGGACAGCACCTGTCCGACTTCGGTAACTTCGGCTTCCTGCCCGAAATTCTTGATCTGGTCCTTGAGGATCGCGGAAATTTCCGCGGCGCGGATGTCCATCAGCCTGCCTCTTTCATCGCGTGCTTGATCGAGTTGAGTTTGGTGCGAAGCGAACTATCGATCATGCGGCTGCCGAGCTTGACGACGAGCCCGCCGATAATCGCTGGATCGACTTTCACGTTGAGCGCGACGTCCTTGCCGGTCACCGTCTTCAGTGAGGCCTTCAAGGCGTCGAGATTTTTGTCGGAGAGCGGCTCGGCGACGATGACGTCGGCCGCGGCCTCTCCCTTGTATTTGGCGACCAGCGCATTGAAGGCGCGGATCACGTCGGTCACCGCGAACAGGCGGCGGTTGGCGGTCAGCACGCGCAGCACGTTGGCGGCGACGCCGGCGATGCCGGCCTTGTCCAGCACCGCATTGAGCGCCTTGAGCTGCACATCCGCACCGAACACCGGACTGCGGACAAGGCGCTTGAGATCGGCGCTCTCATCGAGGAGGGCATTGAACCTGTCGAGATCGGCCTTGACCGCATCGACGGACTTTTCGTCACGGGCCAGTTCAAACAGGGCCGTCGCGTAACGACCGGACACACCGGATACGGAGGGATCTTCAGCAGCCACAGACGTGCTCTTTTTATATGTGCCCAACCCACAAGAGGGACACCGGCGCGCCGCTGCGGCGCAAACCAGTTAAGCCCTTGGAATTCAAGCAGGACTTTGATTTTCGATCGCCGCGGGAGCAGCTTGATCACGAAAAGCGGCGCTTTGCTAACATAGCGTACGCGCAGCCGCAACAAGCGGTGGCCCGCTATTCGGCACCTTGTTGCCGCGCCGCGGTCGGAGCGAAAGCGCCCGTCCAACGGACACGCTGATCGCGCCCAACACGCGACCCGACCCCAATACCAATCACTTTGGACAAGGTTCCAGCTGTTGCTGCATGGCCGCCATGCCGGTTTGGCCTTGACTCCCGTCGGCGGTGCCCGGCGGCCGCCGGCCGGCCCGCATCGACATTACTTGCTGACATCTTGGCGTCCTAAGCGAGAACTTAAATCAACAGTATTTTGAAGTATTTGATCGTTAAGAAAGCGTTAAAGCAACGGATTACGGAATTTTCCGTGATGAGTAGACCGCGACGCAAGATGTTTCGATCAGAGCGAAACAATTTCTACTGCCCCATTCACGCCTCATTGCCCCACCAAACGGCGCCCGCCTCAACACCTGACGGGGGTTCACTGGCCGCAGAACGCGGCAATACTGTTCGAGGGACATAGATGCTGAAACTGAAGAACATCTCGGCTGGCAAAATCGCCGGCTCGCGCACCGCGCTCGCTGTTGCCGTGACGCTGATCGTCGGCGGCAGCGCCACCGAAGCCTCGGCCCGATCCAGGCACCACCAGCACCACGCTCGCCACCACCATCACCACATGTCGCGCCATGCTGCTCAGCCCGCGGCCGACTCGTTCTCGAACGGATGGTCGTCCAACGGCTCCTCGTGGATGAACTCCAACGCAGCGGTCACGCCGTCGTCCGGCACCGGCCGCAGCTTCTCCGGCATGGCGTCGTACTACGGCAACGAGTCCGGCAGCCGCACTGCTTCCGGCCAGCGCATGAACGCCAACGCCATGACCTGCGCGCACCGCTCGCTGCCGTTCGGCACCAAGCTGCGCGTGACCCATGGCGGCAACAGCGTCATCGTCACCGTCAACGACCGCGGCCCGTTCATCCGTGGCCGTGTGCTCGACCTCTCGACCGGCGCCGCCCGCGCCATCGGCCTGACCCGCGCCGGCGTCGGCCGCGTCACCGCTGAGGTCGTGTCGTAAGGCACCAGAATCTATTTACGCGTCATTGCGAGCGCAGCGGCGCAGCGAAGCAATCCAGGGCCGGGTCTGGACTCTGGATTGCTTCGTCGCGTCGCTCCTCGCGATATCGGTGGAGAGCGCGCCGAGCGCTACAGGAAGCTCTGCGGGTCGACGTCGACCTCGAGCTTGAGATTGCCCTTGGGCTTCTCGGCATGCGCCAGCCAGTGGCGCAGATAATCCGACAGGTCGAAATTGCGTGCCGACTTGAGCAGCAGCCGAAAGCGGTAGCGGCCCTTTATCACCGCGAGCGGCGCCTCGGCTGGGCCGAGCAGCAGCACACCCTCCTCGCGCGGCGCCGACGCGACCAGCCGGCGGGCAAAGCCTTCTGCGGTGGGCCGGTCTCCGGCCGAGATGATCAGGCTCGCGAGCCGCCCGAACGGCGGATAGCCGGTGCGCTCGCGGATGTCGATCTCGCTGGTGTAGAAGGCCTCGCGGTCGCAGGCGACCAGCGCCTTCATGACCGGGTGCTCGGGCTGGTGGGTCTGCAGGTAGCCTCGGCCTCGCCCCTGCTCACGGCCGGCGCGGCCGATCACCTGGTTCAGGAGCTGCCAGGTGCGCTCGGCGGCGCGCGGATCGCCATTGCCGAGGCCGAGATCGGCATCGACCACACCGACGAGATTGAGCCGCGGAAAGTTATGCCCCTTGGCGACGAGCTGGGTGCCGATGATGAGATCGACGCGGCCTTCCGCGATCTCCGTCAGCTCGGCGCGCATGGTCTCGATCGAGGTGATCAGATCGCTCGACAGCACCATGCTGCGCGCCTCCGGAAACAGCACCGCCGCCTCCTCCTGCAACCGCTCCACGCCGGGTCCCACCGCGACCAACGATTCCTCGGCCGCGCAGTGCGGACAGGTCGGCGGACGCGGCATCGAGAAGCCGCAATGGTGGCAGACCAGCCGCTGGCGAAAGCGGTGATCGACCAGCCAGGCGTCGCAGATGGTGCAGGCGAAGCGGTGACCGCAGGCGCGGCACAGGGTGAGCGGCGCATAGCCGCGGCGGTTCAGGAACAGCAGCGCCTGCTCGCCGCGCTCGATCGCGGTGCGGATCTCGCCGGCCAGCCGCGGCGAGATATAGCGGCCGCGCGGCGGCGGCTCGCGCCGGAGATCGATGGCCTCGATATGCGGCATGTGCTGGCCGCCGAAGCGCGACGGCAGCGCCACGCGCTGGTAGCGGCCCTTGCGGGCATTGACCTCGGTCTCCACCGAGGGCGTCGCTGACGCCAGCACCACCGGGATCTTGGCGATGTGGCCGCGCACCACGGCCATGTCGCGGGCGTGGTAATGGGCGCCCTCGTCCTGCTTGTAGGCCTGGTCGTGCTCCTCGTCGACGATGATCAGGCCGAGATCGGCATAGGGCAGGAACAGCGCCGAGCGGGCGCCGACGACCACCGGCGCCTCGCCGGCGGCGATCGAAGCCCAGTTGCGCTGACGGTTGCGCGGGGTCAGCTCGGAATGCCATTCCAGCGGGCGGACGCCGAAGCGGCGCGAGAAGCGCTCCAGGAATTGGCCGGTCAGCGCGATCTCCGGCATCAGGATCAGCGACTGCCGGCCGCGGCGGACCGTTTCGGCCACCGCCTCGAAATAGACTTCCGTCTTGCCTGACCCTGTGACGCCGTCGAGCAGCGCAACCTGGAACGTGCCGCTCGCGGCCAGCGCCCGCATCGCCTCGACGCCGGCCTGCTGCGCGTCGAAGAACTCCGGCCGGGCGAAGTCGGGATCGGGCGCCGGCGGCGCCAGCGTCCGCGGCATCGCCTCCACCGTCAAGGTGCCCTCGTCGACCAGGCCGTCGATCACGCCCCCGGACACGCCGACCTCGCGCGCCAGATCCGACTTGCCGTGCAGCAGGCCGTCGGAAACGGCGTCGATGACGCGGCGGCGTGACGGCGTCAGCCGCTTCGGCGGCTCGCCGACCAGCCGGACGCCGAGGCGAACGCGCTCCGGGCCGAGATGCTCGCCCATGCGCAGGGACATCCGCAGCACCATGCCGCGGGGCGACAGCGTATAATTGGCGACCCAGTCGATCAGGGACCGCAGCTCCGGCTTGAGCGGCGGCACATCGAGCTTCTCGCTGACGTCCTTGAGCCGGTTGTGCAGGCGCGAATCGGGATTGGCATTCTCGGCCCACACCACCGCCAGCACCTCGCGCGGGCCCAGCGGCACGCCGACGACATCGCCAGGCTTCAGGTCCATGCCGCGCGGCACACGGTAGGAATAGGTGTGGTCCAGCGCGACCGGAACCAGCACGTCGACCACGCCGGTCGCGCTGGCTGCACCTGGAAAGAGATCGGTCGGGCGGTCCATGAGGCCGGAGATAGCCTTGCTCTGGCTGAAGCGAAAGCCGCCCGGCAAAGTTAGCGAACGATAAAGGACGACAGTGCGATATACATGACTCGACGAGACGAGATCGAGCTGTTCGCGATGGCTGCGACCACGACATCAGCGGCGGAGAAGCCCGAGCAAACCGACCTCCTCGGCGCCGACGAAGGCGTCATCCAGGTCATGATGCAGTGGCTGGCGCATCTGCGCAGCGAGCGCCGGCTGTCGCCGAAGACGGTCGAGGCCTATGCCCGTGACCTGCGGCAATGCCTGCAATTTCTCTGCACCCATTGGGGCGAGCCGGTGACGCTGGCGCGCTTCGCTGCGCTGGAGGCGGCCGATATCCGCGCTTTCATGGCGATGCGCCGCGCCGACGACATCGCCGGACGCTCCCTGATGCGAACCTTGGCGGGCCTGCGCTCGTTCGGCCGCTTCCTCGAGCGCGAGGGCAAGGGCAAGGTCGGCGCACTCTCCGGAATCCGCGCGCCAAAGATCGCCAAGAGCCTGCCCAAGCCGCTGCCGATGGATGCCGCCAAGCGGCTCGCCGATGCCGACGAGCGCGCCGGCGAGACCCGGGAGACCTGGGTGCTGGCGCGCGACGCCGCTGTGATGGCCCTGCTCTACGGCTCCGGCCTGCGCATCTCCGAAGCGCTCGGCCTCAAGCGCCGCGAGGTGCCACGGCCGGGCGAAGGCGACGTGCTGGTCGTGACCGGCAAGGGCAACAAGACCCGCATGGTGCCGGTGCTGCAGAATGTGCTGCAGCTGATCGACGAGTACGCCAAGCTTTGTCCTTATCCGCTGTCTGCGGACGGGCCGATGTTCCTCGGCGCCAAGGGCGGCCCGTTGAGCCCGCGCATCATCCAGCTGACGATGGAGCGGCTGCGCGGCGCGCTCGGCCTGCCCGACAGCGCCACGCCGCACGCGCTGCGCCATTCCTTCGCGACGCATCTGCTGTCGCGCGGCGGCGACCTGCGGGCGATCCAGGAGCTGCTCGGCCACGCCTCGCTGTCGACGACCCAGGTCTATACCGGGATTGATTCGGAGCGCCTGCTGCAGGTGTACGCGTCAGCGCATCCGCGGCGGTGACATCTTTCGTTCATATCGTTTCGCTTGCGCTGTCCCCCCGGTTCCGGCAATCGTCTTGGCTGCTTGATCCGGAGGGGAACAGATGAGCGCACATGAGAGCATGGAGCATGCGGAGCATGCCGAGCATGCGTCCGGCGAAAACAAGAAGATCGCGCTGCTGATCGCCGTCATAGCCCTGTTCCTGGCGCTCTCGGAGACGCTCGGCAAGGGCGCGCAGACCGAATCGATCAGCAAGAACGTCGAGGCCTCGAACCTCTGGGCCTTCTTCCAGGCCAAGACCGTTCGCCGCACCGTGGTGCAGACCGCCGCCGAGCAGGGCAAGCTGAGCTTGCCGGCGCTGCCTGACGAGGCAGCGAAGGCGGCGTTGCAGAAGCAGATCGACGATTGGCAGAAGAATGCCGCGCGCTATCGCTCGGAGCCGGAGACCGGCGAAGGCAGCGAGCAGCTGGCCGAACGCGCCAAGCATGCCGAGCACGAGCGCGACCTCGCCACCGCAAAGTACCACCACTATGAGCTGGCGTCGGCCGCCTTCCAGATCGGCATCGTGCTGGCGTCAGCGACGATCATCACGGGCATGCTCGTGCTGGCCTGGGCGTCCGGAGGGCTCGCGCTGATCGGTATTGCCATGACGTTGCTCGGCCTGTTCCAGCCGCATCTCTTGCATCTGCACTGAGGTCAGCGACAGCAACTGGCTTTGCGACGTGGCGACCACCGCTACCGCGCCTGCTGCACGCTCCTGCGGAAGCGCATGATCACGCGCAGCACGCGCGATGACCAGCCATCGGCATTGCCGCGGATGATCTCGCGGATGCGCTGCTTGATCGGATCGACCAGCGCCGCGGCTTTCCTGCGCAGCGCGAGCACGGCCTCGTAGAGCCACGCGAACCAGGACATCTGCAGCAGCTTGCTGCGCGTCACATCGAAGATGAAGGCGGTGACGCCGACGCCGACGATCTTGCCGAACACGATCGTGGCCAGCGCAAACTTCCACTGCTGGTGCATCAGCAGCCACATGCCGATCAGCTTGAGCGGAAACAGCAGCACGACCGGCACGACGAAGACGATCAGGGTCAGCGCCGGCGACAGCGTCTCAATGCGCCCGGCCAGCCAGTGCTTGAAGCTACGCAGCGGTATCGCGGCGACAATGCGCGCCACGATCGGCTCGAGATGGTCCCACAGCCAGGCCTCGATCAGGAAGATGATCGCAAGCAGAACCCAGAACGGCTGAAGCAGGCGGCGCAGCATCGGACTCCATCTCCGCCAGGCCCCGCGGGTTGAGGCCGCTATGACGATACGACCTCGCGCCTTGCCGTTCGGTTCAGCGTCACCAGCGGGCGTTTTGTCGCACCCACCGAAGACGTCTCCGGGCGTCCATCACATATGGATGGCCCGCTTGCCCACCGCAAGCGCGGCTTCCTTGACGGCCTCCGACCGCGTCGGATGCGCGTGGCAGGTGCGCGCGAGATCCTCGGCAGAGCCACCGAACTCCATCAATACGGCGGCCTCGTGAATGATTTCCCCGGCCTCGCGGCCGATGATATGGGCGCCAAGCACGCGATCCGTCTTCGCATCCGCAAGGATCTTCACGAAGCCGTCAGTGGTCTGATTGACCTTGGAGCGACCGTTCGCGGTAAACGGAAACTTGCCGACGGTATAGGCGACGCCCGCCTGCTTCAGCTCGTCCTCGGTCTTGCCGACGGACGCGACTTCCGGCGTCGTGTAGACCACGCCGGGAATGACGTCGTAGTTCACATGGCCGGCCTGTCCGGCGATGATCTCGGCGGCCGCAACACCCTCGTCCTCGGCCTTGTGCGCGAGCATGGGCCCGGCGACGACGTCGCCGATGGCATAGACGCCCGGCACGCTGGTCGCGAAATGGTGATCGATCTGGACGCGGCCGCGATTGTCGAGCACCACGCCGGCCTCCTGCAGGCCAAGACCGTCGGTGTAGGGCACGCGCCCGATCGCCACCAGCACGACATCGGCTTCGATCTTTTCAGCCGCTCCGCCCGCGGCGGGCTCGATGGTCGCCGAGAGCGTAGCCCCGGACGTATCGACGCCGGTCACCTTGGCGCCGAGCTTGAACGCAAAGCCCTGCTTCTCGAGAATGCGCTGAAACTGTTTCGCGATCTCGCCATCCATGCCGGGCAGGATGCGGTCGAGGAATTCGACCACGGTGACCTTGGCGCCGAGGCGGCGCCACACCGAGCCGAGCTCGAGCCCGATCACGCCGGCGCCGACCACCAGCAGCCTCGAAGGCACTTTCTCCAGCGACAGCGCGCCGGTCGACGAGACGATGCGCTTTTCGTCGATCTCGATGCCCTTCAGGCGCGCAATGTCCGAGCCGGTCGCGATCACGATGTTCTTGGTCTCGACGGTCTGCACCGCGCCGTCATTGCCGGTCACCTGCAGCTTGCCGGTGCCGAGGATCTTGCCCTTGCCCACGAGCACGTCGATCTTGTTCTTCTTCATCAGGAACTCGACGCCCTTGACGTTGCCGTCGATGCCCTGCTGCTTGAAGTTCATCATCGCCGGCAGATCGAGCTCGGGCTGCGACACCTTGACGCCCATCTTGGCGAAGGAGTGCCCGGCCTCCTCGAACAGCTCGGAGGCATGCAGCAGCGCCTTCGAGGGCATGCAGCCGACGTTGAGGCAGGTACCGCCGAGGGTCGCGTTCTTCTCGACTACAGCCACCTTCATGCCGAGCTGCGCCGCGCGGATGGCGCAGACATACCCACCGGGTCCGGTGCCGATGACGACGAGATCGTAAGATGCCATGATCGAATGTTCCGTAAGCTTGCAGTCAAAGATGACGACGGTCGTCAGCGTCCGCCCGACACGTCGAGAATGGCCGAAGTGACATAGGAGGCCTCGTCCGACAGCAGCCAGACGATGGCATTGGCGACTTCCTCCGCGGTGCCGACGCGCTTCATCGGCACCATGGGGGCAAGGCGGTGGGCGCGATCGGGCTCGCCGCCGGCGGCATGGATCTCGGTGTCGATCAGGCCCGGGCGGATCGCGGCGACGCGGATGCCTTCGTTCGCGACCTCGTGACCGAGGCCGACGGTGAAGGAATCGATCGCCCCTTTCGAGGCGGCGTAGTCGACATAGGTGTTGGGCGAGCCGAGCCTGGCCGCGACCGACGACAAATTGATGATGACGCCGCCCTGACCACCATGCCGCGTCGACATCCGCTTCACGGCCTCACGTGCGCACAGGATGCTGCCGGTGACGTTGACCGCCATCAATCGCTCGATGCGCTCCGCGCTCATCTCGTCGACGCGCGTGGTGGGGCCGACGATGCCAGCGTTGTTGATGAGAGCGCCGAGGGTGCCGAACTTGTCGGCCGCCTTGAACAGAGCGAGGATGTCGTGCTCGCGGCCGACGTCGCATTTGACCGCGATGGCCTTGCCGTTCTTGGCCTCGATCGCGGCCACCGTGCTCTGCGCCGCCGCCTCGTTGGAGGCGTAGCCGACCACGATCTTGAAGCCGCGCGATGCGGCCGCAATGGCGGTGGCGCGGCCGATGCCGCGGCTGCCGCCGGTGATCACTGCAACTCGATCGGTCATGATGGCCCCCGTTAGGTTTGAGGCGCGCTTTCGGCGCGCCTCTCGAGCATCAGATATGACGTTGCTCAGAGATCCAGCACGAGCCGCGCCGGATCTTCCAGGCTCTCCTTGACGCGCACCAGGAAGGTCACCGCCTCCTTGCCGTCGATGACGCGGTGATCGTAGGACAGCGCGAGATACATCATCGGGCGGACCTCGATCTTGCCGGCAACCACGACGGGGCGCTCCTGGATCTTGTGCATGCCGAGGATGCCGGACTGCGGCGCGTTCAGGATCGGGGTCGACATCAGCGAGCCGTAGATGCCGCCATTGGTGATCGTGAAGGTGCCGCCCTGCATCTCGTCGATCTTGAGCTGGCCGTCACGGGCGCGGCGGCCGAAATCGGCGATGCCCTTCTCGATGTCGGCGATCGACTTGTGGTCACAGTCGCGCACGACCGGCACGACCAGGCCCTTGTCGGTGCCGACGGCGACGCCGATGTGATAGTAGTTCTTGTAGATCAGGTCCGAGCCGTCGATCTCGGCGTTGACCGCCGGAATGTCCTTCAGCGCCTGCACCACCGCCTTGGTGAAGAAGCCCATGAAGCCGAGCTTCGAGCCGTGCTTCTTCTCGAACACGTCCTTGTACTGGCTGCGAAGCGCCATCACGTTGGTCATGTCGACCTCGTTGAAGGTCGTGAGCATGGCCGCGGTGTTCTGGACGTCCTTGAGGCGGCGCGCGATGGTCTGGCGCAGCCGGGTCATCTTCACGCGCTCCTCGCGCGCCGCATCGTCAGCGGGCGACGGCGCACGCACCTGCACGGCGGCGGCCGGCTGATTGACCGGAGTCGGCGCCGAGGCGGCGCGCTCGATCGCGGCCAGCATGTCGCCCTTGGTGACGCGGCCGTCCTTGCCCGAGCCGGGCACGGTGGTGGCATCGACGCCGCTCTCGGCCGAGAGCTTGCGCACCGACGGGGCCTGCGGCGTATCGGCGGGCAGCGCCTTGGCCGGCGCAGGTGCCGCAGCCGGCGGCGCGGAGGCAGCGGGCTTTGCCGGAGCCGGAGCAGCAGCGGCCGGCTTGGCAGCCGCGACGCCATCGGTGATCTGGCCGAGCAGCGCGCCGACGGCGACCGTCTCACCATCCTTGGCGATGATCTCGCCCAAGGTGCCGGCCGACGGCGCGGGCACCTCGATCGTGACCTTGTCGGTCTCGAGCTCGACGAGGGGCTCGTCGACGGCAACCGCGTCGCCAGCCTTCTTGAACCAGCGGCCGATGGTGGCTTCGGTGACGGATTCACCCAGCGTCGGAACGCGAATTTCAGTCATGGTCTTTTATCCTCAATAACCCGTGCGGCCATAAAGTCCGTCCGCCATCGCCTTGCGGCGAGCAAGCGATGCGGGACGGACGATCAACGCGATGTACTTGCGCCCCGCATGGCTTGCGGGGCGCCCCTATAGGCAGGTTCAGTTCAGGGCTTCGTCGAGCAGCGCCTTCAGTTGCGCAAGATGCTTCGACATCAGACCCGTGGCGGTGGCCGCCGACGCGGCGCGGCCGGCATAGCGCGGACGCTTGCTCTTGCCGCTGGTCTGGTTCAGCACCCACTCGATATACGGCTCGATGAAATGCCAGGCGCCCATGTTGCGCGGCTCTTCCTGGCACCAGACGACTTCGGCGTTCTTGAAGCGGCCGAGCTCGGCGACCAGCGCCTTGAGCGGCACCGGGTAAAGCTGCTCGACGCGCATCAGATAGACGTCGTTGAGCCCGCGCTTCTCGCGCTCGTCGTACAGGTCGTAATAGACCTTGCCCGAGCACAGCACGATGCGGCGGATCTGATCGTCCGGCACCAGCTTGGTCTTGTCGTCCGCCTGCATCTGGGCGTCATCGTACAGGATGCGGTGGAAGGTCGTTCCCTTGGCCAGCTCCTCGAGCCGCGACACCGCGCGCTTGTGGCGCAGCAGCGACTTCGGCGTCATCACGATCAGCGGCTTGCGGATCTCGCGATGCAGCTGCCGACGCATGACGTGGAAGTAGTTCGCCGGCGTGGTCGGATAGACCACCTGCATGTTGTCCTCGGCGCACATCTGCAGATAGCGCTCGAGGCGGGCCGACGAATGTTCGGGGCCCTGGCCCTCATAGCCATGCGGCAGCAGGCAGACCAGGCCGGACATGCGCAGCCATTTGCGCTCACCCGACGAGATGAACTGGTCGAACAGCACCTGGGCGCCGTTGGCGAAATCGCCGAACTGCGCCTCCCACAGCGTCAGCGCAGTGGGCTCGGCGAGCGAGTAGCCGTATTCGAAGCCGAGCACGGCTTCTTCCGAGAGCAGCGAGTTGATGACCTCGAAATGGCCCTGCTCCGGCGCCAGATGGTTGAACGGCGTGTAGCGGCTCTCGTCCTCCTGGTCGATCAAGACCGAGTGACGTTGCGAGAAGGTGCCGCGTTCGCTGTCCTGGCCGGACAGACGAACCTTGTGGCCTTCCAGGAGCAGCGAGCAAAACGCCAGCGCCTCGCCGGTCGCCCAGTCGATCCCGATGCCGCTGTCGATCGCCTTGGCGCGGTTCTCGAGGAAGCGCTGGATCGTGCGGTGCAGGCGGAAGCCGTCCGGCACCTTGGTGATCTTGCGGCCGATCTCCTTGAGACGGTCGAGCTCGACGCCGGTCACGCCGCGGCGCGCTTCTTCTTCCTGGTCGGCAGACTTGAACCCTGCCCACTTGCCGTCGAGCCAGTCGGCCTTGTTGGGACGATAGGAGGTGCCGGCCTCGAACTCGGCGTCGAGACGGGCGCGCCAGTCGGCCTTGGCCTTGTCGACCTCGCCCTCGGTCATGACGCCTTCGGCGACCAGGCGCTTGGAGTAGATCTCCAGGGTCGACGGATGACCGGCGATCTTCTTGTACATCACCGGCTGGGTGAAAGCCGGCTCGTCACCTTCGTTGTGGCCATGCCTGCGGTAGCAGAACATGTCGATGACGACCGGCTTGTGGAACTTCTGCCGGAACTCGGTCGCGACCTTGGCCGCGAACACCACCGCCTCCGGATCGTCGCCGTTCACATGGAAGATCGGCGCGTCGATCATCTTGGCGACGTCGGACGGATAGGGCGACGAGCGCGAATAGCGCGGATAGGTCGTGAAGCCGATCTGGTTGTTGACGATGAAATGAATCGAGCCACCGGTCCGGTAGCCCTTCAGGTCGGAGAGCGCGAAGCATTCCGCAACGACGCCCTGGCCGGCGAACGCCGCGTCGCCATGCATCAGCAGCGGCAGCACCGAGATGCGCATGTCCGGCGGATCGCCATGCTGATCCTGCTTGGCGCGGACCTTGCCGAGCACCACGGGGTCGACGATCTCAAGATGCGACGGGTTGGCAGTCAGCGACAGATGGATCCGGTTGCCGTCGAACTCGCGGTCCGAGGAGGCGCCGAGGTGGTACTTGACGTCGCCGGAGCCTTCGACCGCGTCGGGATTGGCCGAGCCGCCCTTGAACTCGTGGAACAACGCCCGGTGCGCCTTGCCCATGACCTGGGTCAGCACGTTCAGGCGGCCGCGATGCGGCATGCCGAGCACGATCTCCTTCACACCAAGATTGCCGCCGCGCTTGATGATCTGCTCCAGCGCCGGGATCAGCGACTCGCCGCCGTCGAGACCGAAGCGCTTGGTGCCGGTGAACTTGACGTCGCAGAACTTCTCGAAGCCTTCGGATTCGATCAGCTTCTGCAGGATGGCGCGACGGCCCTCGCGGGTGAACGAGATCTCCTTGTCCGGCCCCTCGATGCGCTCCTGGATCCAGGCCTTCTGCGCCGCGTTGGTGATGTGCATGAACTCGACGCCGAGCGTCTGGCAGTAGGTGCGCTCGCAGATCGCGACGATCTCGCGCAGGGAGCCGTATTCGAGGCCCAGCACGTGATCGAGGAAGATTTTGCGGTCGAAATCGGCCTCGGTGAAGCCGTAGGAGCGCGGGTCGAGCTCTTCGCGGTTGCGCGGCGCCTCGATGCCGAGCGGATCGAGCTTGGCGTGGAAGTGGCCGCGCATGCGGTAGGCGCGGATCAGCATCAACGCGCGGACGGAGTCGCGGGTGGCCTGGTTGACGTCGGCCAGCGACAGTTCGACGCCCTTGGTCTGCGCCTTGGCCGCGATCTTCTCGCCGACCTTCTTCTCGACCACCGCCCAGTTGCCGTCGAGCGCCGAGGTCAGCTCGTCGCGCGGGGCCACCGGCCAGTTGCTGCGCGCCCAGGAGGGACCTGACGCATTCTTCTGCACGTCGGTCGGCGCATCCTTCAGGCTCTTGAAGAATTCCTGCCACTCGGGATCGACCGAGGCGGGATCCTTCTCGTAGCGGGCGTAGATCTCATCGATGTAGGTGGCATTGGTGCCCTGCAGAAAAGACGACAGGGCGAAGGCGGCGTTCGCGTCTTGGCGAGACATGGTGGCGTCCTGGTAATTTCGATGCGCCCAATCAAAACGGCGCAATGCCTGACCCGCTGACAAAGCGGATCAGGCTCCGGTTAGGACCGTCTACCTTATTTATTGTAAATATTCGCGCCGAAAAGCACTAAGTCCTGAATCAGGATTTCAACTTTTCGACAAGCGTCTTGCCGAGCCGTGCGGGCGACGGAGACACTGTAATACCAGCAGCTTCCATCGCGGCCGTCTTCGAGCCGGCATCGCCCTTGCCGCCCGAGATGATCGCGCCGGCATGACCCATGCGACGGCCGGGAGGGGCGGTGACACCGGCAATGAATCCCACCATCGGTTTCTTGCGGCCGCGCTTGGCTTCGTCCTTGATGAACTGCGCCGCGTCCTCCTCGGCCGAGCCGCCGATCTCACCGATCATGATGATCGAGGTCGTCTTCGGGTCAGCCAGGAACATCTCCAGCATGTCGATGAACTCGGTGCCCTTGACCGGGTCGCCGCCGATGCCGACCGCGGTGGTCTGGCCGAGACCTTCCGACGTGGTCTGGAACACCGCCTCGTAGGTCAGCGTGCCCGAACGCGATACGATGCCGACCGAACCCGGCTTGAAGATGTTGGCCGGCATGATGCCGATCTTGCACTCGCCGGCGGTCATGACGCCCGGGCAGTTCGGTCCGATCAGGCGCGACTTGGAACCCTGCAGCGAGCGCTTCACCCGGACCATGTCGAGCACCGGGATGCCTTCGGTGATGCAGACGATCAGCGGGACCTCGGCGTCGATGGCTTCGCAGATCGCATCTGCTGCGCCGGGCGGCGGCACGTAGATCACCGAGGCGTCGGCGCCGGTGGCCTCGCGGGCCTCCTTGACGGTGTCGAACACCGGCAGGCCGAGATGGGTCGAGCCGCCTTTGCCCGGCGAGGTACCGCCGACCATCTTGGTGCCATAGGCGATCGCCGCCTCGGAGTGGAAGGTGCCGTTCTTGCCAGTGAAGCCCTGGCAGATGACCTTGGTGTTCTTGTCGATGAGGATGGACATCGTGCTTTCTCTAAAAGCGTTGCGGTGAGGAATGAGCGAGCGCCTGGACCGGCGCTCAGCCTCCCTTGACGGCCTTGACGATCTTCTGCGCGGCGTCGTCGAGATTGTCGGCGGGCAGCACGTTCAGACCGGACTCGCTGATGATCTTCTTGCCGAGATCGACATTGGTGCCTTCGAGGCGCACCACCAGCGGCACCTTCAGACCCACTTCCTTGACCGCGGCCACGACGCCCTCGGCGATGACATCGCACTTCATGATGCCGCCGAAGATGTTGACCAGGATGCCCTTCACGTTCGGGTCGGCGGTGATGATCTTGAACGCCGCCGCGACCTTCTCCTTGCTGGCGCCGCCGCCGACGTCGAGGAAGTTGGCGGGCTCCATGCCGTAGAGCTTGATGATGTCCATCGTCGCCATGGCGAGGCCGGCGCCGTTGACCATGCAGCCGATGGTGCCGTCGAGCGCGACGTAGTTGAGGTCGTACTTCGAGGCCTCGATCTCCTTGGCGTCCTCCTCGGTCTCGTCGCGCAGCGCGACGACCTCGGGATGCTTGAACAGCGCGTTGGAGTCGAACGACACCTTGGCATCGAGCACGCGGAGCTGGCCCTGCTTGGTGACGACCAGCGGGTTGATCTCGAGCATCGCCATGTCCTTGGCGACGAACGCATTGTAGAGCTGGGTGGTGAGCTTCTCGGCCTGCTTGGCGAGATCGCCCGTCAGCTTCAGCGCCTTGGCGACAGCGCGGCCATGATGGCCCATGACGCCGGTGGCCGGGTCGACCGAGAAGGTGATGATCTTCTCAGGCGTGCTGTGCGCCACGTCCTCGATGTTCACGCCGCCTTCGGTCGACACGACGAAGGCGACCTTCGAGGTCTCGCGGTCGACCAGCAGCGACAGATAGAACTCCTTGTCGATATCCGAGCCGTCCTCGATGTAGAGGCGATTGACCTGCTTGCCGTCGGGGCCGGTCTGCACCGTCACCAGCGTCGCGCCCAGCATCTGCTTGGCGAAAGTGTTGACCTCGTCGATCGACTTGGCGAGGCGGACGCCGCCCTTGTCGCCGGCCGAGGCCTCCTTGAACTTGCCCTTGCCACGGCCGCCGGCGTGGATCTGGCTCTTCACGACCCAGACCGGGCCGCCGAGCGTCTTCGCCGCCGCATCCGCGTCCTCCGGACGGAGAACCGGCACGCCCTTGGAAATCGGCACGCCGAACTCGTGCAGCAGTGCCTTGGCCTGATATTCGTGAATGTTCATAAGCGCTTGCTCCCCGAACCCGCGATGGGGTGACGACCAGAATTGTTGTTAGGATGTCTGGTATACCATATACCAAACATCCTGCAACTCGATGTGGGCGAGATTACGCCCCGTGAATGACCCCTGATCAGCGGCCGAGCAGGTCGGGCGCGATCTTCTTGCAGGCGTCGACGAGGCCCTGCACGGCGGCGACCGACTTGTCGAACGCCTCGCGGTCCTTGCCCGCGAGCTCGATCTCGACGATGCGCTCGACACCCTTGGAGCCGATCACGACGGGCACGCCGACATACATGTCCTTGACGCCGAACTCGCCGTTGAGATGCGCCGCGCAGGGCAGCACGCGCTTCTTGTCGCGCAGATAGCTCTCGGCCATCGCGATCGCCGACGCCGCCGGCGCGTAATAGGCCGAGCCGGTCTTCAGCAGATTGACGATCTCGGCGCCGCCGTTGCGGGTGCGATCGACGATCTCGTCGATGCGGGCCTGCGACGTCCAGCCCATCTTGACCAGGTCGGGCAGCGGAATGCCGGCAACGGTCGAGTACTTGGTCAGCGGCACCATGGTGTCGCCATGACCGCCGAGCACGAAGGCGGTGACGTCCTCGACCGAGACGTTGAACTCATCGGCCAGGAAGTAGCGGAAACGCGCCGAGTCGAGCACGCCGGCCATGCCAACGACCTTCTTGGCCGGGAGACCGGAGGCCTTCTGCAGCGCCCAGACCATCGCGTCGAGCGGGTTGGTGATGCAGATGACGAAGGCGTCCGGCGCGTACTTCTTGATGCCGGCGCCGACCTGCTCCATCACCTTGAGGTTGATCGACAGCAGATCGTCGCGGCTCATGCCGGGCTTGCGCGGCACGCCGGCGGTAACGATGCACACCTTGGCGTTGTCGAGCGCCTCATAGGAGTTGGCCCCGGTATAGTGCGCGTCGAAGCCGTCGACCGGCGACGACTGGGCGATGTCGAGCGCCTTGCCCTGCGGAACGCCTTCGGCAATGTCGAACATCACGACGTCGCCGAGCTCCTTGAGGCCAACGAGGTGAGCCAGCGTTCCGCCGATCTGACCGGAGCCAATCAAAGCAATCTTGTCGCGCGCCATGGCAAATTTTCCTTTGAACCCGAAGGAGTGAGGGAGGTTGAAAAGTCGAGTGGTGGTTATCCCTTTCGCCCGGGCCGTTCAAGTCACGCTATGGCCAATTGGCGGGCGTGCCTTGATTTCGATCAGGACCGGGCGACGGGCGCTGATGATCCTTTCAGCATGATTGACGTGGCCTTTTCGCGGCTGTGTGCCCGGCGGCAGGCGCTCGCCAAAGCTCCGGTGGTTGTCAGGTTTCGACCAACCCCGTGGAAGTCCCAGATGCCGCCGAGTCCTTCCGCCCGTGCGGCAGGGCCAGATAGGAGTCCGAGCCCATCTCGATCAGGCGCGAGGTGGTCCGCTTGAACTCCATGGCCTCCACGCCCTCGGTCGCGATGTAGAGCGAAACCGGGTCAGCCTCGGCGGAGGCGATCAGCTTCACGGCGTTGTCGTAGAGCGTATCGATCAGGGTGATGAAGCGCTTGGCGGCATTGCGCTCGGCCAGATCCATGACCGGAACATGATCGATCAGGATCGTATGATAGTCGTGCGCGAGCCGCAGATAGTCCGAGGCTGCCAGCGGCTTTCCGCACAGATCGGCAAAGCCGAAGCGGGCGACGCCGTTGGCGGAGCACGGGACATGCAGGATGCGCCCCTTGATCGTCATGTCGCGCGGCTTGCACTTGGCATGACCCGTGAGCCGCGCCCAGGCCTTGTCGAGCGCCGCCCGCGCGTCGACATCGGCCGGCACCAGCCACATCTTCACGCCGGCCAGCTTCTCCAGCCGGAAATCGGTGCGCGCGTCCAGCCGCATCACGTCCATGTGGTCGGCGATCTGCTTGATGAAGGGCAGGAACAGCGAGCGGTTGAGGCCGCCTTTGTAGAGGTCTTCAGGCGCGACGTTGGAGGTCGCCACCACCACCGTGCCGAGCTCGAACAGCCTGGCGAACAGACGGCCCAGGATCATCGCGTCGGCGATGTCGGTGACATGGAATTCGTCGAAACAGAGCAGCCAGGCCTGGTCGAAGATCGCCTGCGCCGTGAGCCCGATCACATCGGCATCGGCGAGCTCGCCGCGCGCGATGTTCTGGCGGTAGCCGTAGATGCGCTCATGCACCTCGGCCATGAATTCGTGGAAATGCGCGCGGCGCTTGAGCTCAACCGGACAGTTCTGGAAGAACAGGTCCATCAGCATGGTCTTGCCGCGGCCGACCTCGCCATGGACATAGAGGCCATTCGGCGGCTCGCTCTTGTCGGCAAAAAGGCGGCCGAACAAGCCCTGCTTGCGCGAGGGCTTGTAGGTGGAGAGCCGGCGCTCCAGCGCCGCCAGCGCGTCGGCGACCTCGGCCTGGGCGGGGTCGGGCTCGATCGCACCAGTATCGACCAAAGACTGATATTGCGCGCGGAACGCGTCTGAGGGAGTGGACAGCATGAGTCCACTCTAGGTCACGAGACTTACGTAAAATGCAATCCGCAAATGGTGGAAGCCGCCATGCGTCGGAGCCGTGATGTCTTGGTATATGGCACGCAAACGCCGCCGTGATCGTTAGCCCGGGGCTAACGACGCTCGTCTTCGCTCTTGGCCTCTGCGAACGGCTGGCTTGAACGACCGCGCTGCAGACCTCATCCCGGGGAGAGATCGTAGGCGTCCTCGACCACATAGGGCCCGCCGCCGGTCGAGGCACGCGACGAAAACAGCACGAAGCGCTCGGCCATGAACACGCGGCTCGGGAAATAGCCGCGGACGGAGAGATAGTCGGCGACGTCCTGGCTCGATGCATCGTGCAGCCGCGCCAGCGTGACGTGCGGCACGAATTTGCGTCCCTCGGGATCGAGCCCGATCCGCTGCATGAGCCGCTCCAGCTCGGCCTGCAGCTCGATCAGCGGCCGGCTCGGCGCGATGTTGGCAACGACGGCACGCGGCTTGCGGCCGCCGAAGCTGGAGAGACCTTGCACCGTCACTTCGAACGGCTTGCGGTTCACCCGCCACAGCATCGAGGCGATCTCGTTGGCGGAGGCGCCGTCGATGTCACCGATGAAACGCAACGTCACATGGTAATTTTCGGGATCGATCCAGCGGGCGCCGGGGAGGCCACCCCGCAAACCGGAAAGCGTGTGGCCAACCTCGGCCGGGATTTCCAGTCCAGTAAACAGACGCGGCATCGTTTCAGGACTCCCGATGCTGGAGGCTGATCTCGAAAATTGACGAGATCATGCCTTCGAGAAATGATCGACGACGAATCGCCAATGCATAATTCCTACCGAACTTATATGACTCCGCGACGGAAGGTGGGTTAACGCCGGTAAAAGCTGCGGAAAACCCGGCCCTTAAGGCTATCGCAAATTGTCGGCGCAGGGCTTCGTTCCGTTATTGCCCACGAAGCGGACGCAGGAATGCTTCCGCCGTAGGCAACAGCCTGGACACGATGATGTCGACGCCCGCTGCGGTGGGGTGAATGCCGTCCGCCTGGTTCAGCTTGGGGTCGGCGGCGACACCGTCGAGCAAGAACGGATACAGCGGCACGCCGAATTCCTTGGCGAGCTCGGGATAGATCGCGTTGAATTTCGCGGCATAGTCGCTGCCGTAGTTCGGCGGCGCCAGCATGCCGCAGAGCATGACGGCGATGCCCCTGGCTTTCAGCCGGGTCACGATCTCGCTCAAAGCCTTGCGCGTCACGGCGGGATCGATGCCGCGCAGCGCGTCATTGGCGCCGAGTTCGACGACGACCGCTTCGGTCCCCTCCGGCACCGACCAGTCGAGCCGGTCGCGGCCGCCGGACGAGGTGTCCCCGGATACGCCGGCGTTGGTGAGGTCGATCGGCAGCCCCTGGGCCTGCAAGGCCTTCTGCAGCTTGGCTGGAAACGCATCTGAAGCGGACAGGCCGAGTCCCGCGCTCAAGGAATCGCCGAGAACGACCAGCTTGATCGGCTTGACGGCCTCGGCAGCGGCGAACGCGGACCCGACTGTCATCAAGGCGAGCATCAACACGAGTATGTGCACGAAGATGTGTCCGCGCCTCTCGACCCGGCTTGCGGAGTTGCCATATGACCGAGCCATGGACAGTCTCATCGAAACCTCGCGTTTGGCCGGCCTCGCGCCGGACACCATTACCATCTCGAACGTCAACCTCTCGCTCGGCACCGGCGCGGCGCGGGTCCATATCCTCAAGGACGTCAGCCTGCGGGTCGGACAGGGCGAGACGATCGGTCTGATCGGACCGTCGGGCTCTGGCAAGTCCACATTGCTGATGGTGATGGCGGGGTTGGAACGTCCTGACAGCGGTGAGGTGGTGGTCAACGGGACCGCTTTCAATGTCTTGGACGAGGACGCCCTGGCCCGGTTCCGCGGCCGCCAGGTCGGCATTGTCTTCCAGTCCTTTCATTTGATCCCGACCATGACGGCGCTGGAGAACGTCGCGGTGCCGCTCGAGCTGGCCGGCCACGCCGGCGCCGCCGAGCGCGCGGCCCGCGAGCTCGACTCGGTCGGGCTGGGCCACCGGCTGCATCACTATCCGACCCAGCTGTCGGGTGGCGAGCAGCAGCGCGTGGCGCTGGCCCGCGCCCTCGCTCCCGATCCTGCAATTCTCGTGGCCGACGAGCCGACCGGCAATCTCGACGAGACCACCGGACGGCAGATCGTCGATCTGTTGTTCACCAAGCACGCCGAGCGCGGCATGACCTTGGTGCTGGTGACCCACGACAGCAGCCTCGCGCACCGGTGCGACCGCGTCGTGCGGCTGCGCTCGGGGCGGATCGAAAGCGAGAGCGACGCCCGCGAGCCGGCTGACGCATGAGCGCCATGTCAGAACCGGTCGCGAGCGGCCGGATCGCCCTCCTGCCCGTTCGTTACGCGTTGCGCGAGCTGCGCGGCGGCTTGCGCGGCTTCTATGTCTTCATCGCCTGCATCGCGCTCGGCGTCCTCGCCATCGCTGGCGTCGGCTCGGTGGCCGCGAGCCTCAATGACGGCCTGGTTCGCGAAGGACGCACGCTGCTCGGCGGCGACGTTGCCTTTTCGCTGTTTCAGCGCGAGGCCAAGCCGGAGGAGATCGACTTCCTGCGCTCGCGTGGACAGCTGTCGCTGGCGGCAACCCTGCGCGCGATGGTGCGCTCCAGCGACGCCAAGCTGGCCCTGGTCGAGCTGAAGGCCGTCGACAACGCCTATCCGCTGCTCGGCAACGCCGAGCTCCAGCCCGATCTGCCGATGGCCGACATCCTGGCCGAGCGCGACGGCGTCTACGGAGCTGCAGCCGATCCGGCGCTGCTGGCCCGGCTCGACCTGAAGGTCGGCGACATCGTCACGATCGACACGGTCCGCTTCCAGATTCGCAGCGCGCTGCAGGCCGAGCCCGACAAATTGTCCGGCGGCATCGGCCTCGGGCCGCGCTTCCTGGTCAGCGAGGCGGGTCTGCGGGCGACGCCGCTGCTGCAGCCGGGCAGTCTCGTGCGCTGGACCTACCGGGTCCGGCTGCCCGACAATGCCAAGGACGATCACGCCGCGGCGTCCTTCATCGCCGATACCCGCCTGACGCTGCCGTCGGCCGGATGGGAGATCCGCAGCCGCAGCAACGCCTCGCCGCAACTGGAGCGGACCATCGGCCGCTTCACCCAGTTCCTGACCCTGGTCGGTCTCGCCGCCCTGCTGGTCGGCGGCGTCGGCGTCGCCAATGCGGTCAAGAGCCATGTCGACCGCCGCACCGAGGTGATCGCGGCGTTCAAGGCGCTCGGCGCCACCAGCCGCGACGTGTTCGGCATCTACCTCGTGCAGGTGATGGTGCTCGCCACGATTGGTTCGATCATCGGACTCTGCACCGGCGCGGCCCTGCCGTTTGCCATCGTCGGACTGTTCGGCAACATCCTGCCGCTGCCCGTGATCCCGGCTATTCATCCGGACGAGCTGGCGCTGTCCTTCGTCTATGGCCTGCTCACCGCACTCGCGTTCGGTCTGTGGCCGCTCGGGCGCGTGCGTGACGTGCCGGTGGCGGCGTTGTTCCGCGAGGCGGTCATCGCCGAATGGCACCGGCCGCGCTGGAGCTATCTGGTGCTGATCGCGGGCACGGTCGTGCTGCTGATCGCGGTGGTGATCGGCCTGTCCTACGACAAGCGCATCGCCGCGGTGTTCGTCGCGGCCGCCGCGCTGGTGTTCGTGCTGTTGCGCGGCATTGCCGCCGCGGTGATGGCGATTGCGCGCGCCCTGCCGCGCAGCCGCTTCCCGATGCTGCGGCTGGCGGTCAGCAATATCTATCGCCCAGGCGCGCTGACACCGTCCGTAGTGCTGTCGCTCGGGCTGGGGCTCGCCGTGCTGGTCACCATCACCCAGATCGACGGCAATCTGCGACGCCAGTTCCTGGCACAGCTGCCGGAGCAGGCGCCGTCGTTTTTCTTCATCGACGTCCCCTCGGGCGAGGCCGACCGCTTCCGCGGCTTCCTCAAGGACCTCGCCCCTCAATCGGCAGTCGAAGACGTGCCGATGCTGCGCGGGCGCATCGTCTCCGCCCGCGGCGTGCGCGCCGAGGACCTCAAGGCGACGACGGACACCGAATGGGTGCTGCAGAGCGACCGCGGCCTGACCTATACCGCCGAGATTCCCAAGGGATCCAAGGTCGTCGAGGGCGCGTGGTGGGGCGAGAACTACGGCGGCCCGCCGCTGGTTTCGATCGAGAAGCGGATCGCCGACGGTCTCGGCCTCAAGCTCGGCGACGACATCGTGGTCAACGTGCTCGGACGCGACATCACGGCGCGGATCGGCAACATGCGCACCATCGACTGGCAGGGGCTCGGCATCAATTTCGTGCTGGTGTTCTCCCCGAATGCCTTCAAGGGCGCGCCCCACACCCATGTCGCCACCCTGACCGAGGCGCGCTCCGATGCCGTCGAGGATGCGCGCGTCATCCGCAAGGTGGCCGACGCCTTCCCGATGGTGACCAGCGTGCGGGTCCGCGAGGTGATGGAGACGGTCGGCTCGGTCGTCTCCAACCTTGCGCTCGCCATCCGCGGCGCCAGCGCGGTGACGCTGATCTCGGCCATCCTGGTGCTGGGCGGCGCGCTGGCCGCCGGCCACCGCCACCGGGTCTACGATGCCGTGATCCTGAAGACGCTGGGCGCCACCAGGCTGCGGCTGCTCGGCGCCTACGCGCTGGAATATCTGATGATCGGCTTCGCCACCGCCGCCTTCGGCGTCGTCGCGGGGTCGGTCGCCGCGTGGCTGATCGTGACCCGGCTGATGACCTTGAGCTTCGCCTGGCAGGCGGGCAGCGCCGCGCTGGTCGTCCTGACCGCGCTGATCGTGACGGTCGGCCTCGGTCTGGCCGGCACCCTGCTTGCGCTCAACCAGAAGCCGGCGACGGTCCTTCGGAATCTCTAGCGGCTTGCGCGCTCATGCCGCACGGTTAACGCGATTTATACGGCTGGGACGCGCGCGGAGCGACATTCGGCCGCGCGTGGAAGCTTGCGGCGGATATGCTAGTTTCCCATCTAGGGAATGGGCTCAGAGACCTGCCAAAAGATGGCGATTTTGCCGATGACGCAAATTTAATATCTGTGGCAGTGGGTATGAGATAGGGTTTTTCGAGAACCGGCTAAAGGTCCTGCCAGGACCGGACTGCCGGGCAACCAACGGGAATCGACCATGTCGGACCTAGACCGCAATTATGCTTCACCCTTTGGCCGGGTGGCCGGGCGCGCCGATGCCGCGACCGTCGACGCCGGTCTGCGCGCCTACATGCTGCGCATCTACAATTACATGAGCATCGGCCTGGCCATCACCGGCCTCGCGGCGCTGGGCGTCTACATGGCGTCGGTGACCGGCGATCCGGCTGCTGGCGTATTCAAGTTCGGCAACGCGTACCTGACGCAGTTCGGCTACGCGATGTTCGTGAGCCCGCTGAAGTGGCTGTTCATCCTGGCCCCACTGGTCATGGTGTTCGCGATCTCGGCCGGCATCAACCGCCTGGCGCCGTCGACCGCGCAGATCCTGTTCTGGGTGTTCTCGGCCTTGATGGGCATCTCGCTGTCGTCGATCTTCCTGGTGTACACCCACACCTCGATCGTGCGGGTGTTCTTCATCACCGCGGCGACGTTCGGCGCGCTCAGCCTGTACGGCTACACGACCAAGCGTGACATGACGGGCATGGGCTCGTTCCTGTTCATGGGCCTGGTCGGCATCGTGCTGGCGAGCCTCGTGAACCTGTTCCTGGCGAGCTCGATGCTGCAGTTCATCGTCTCGGTGATCGGCGTGTTCGTGTTCGCCGGCCTGACCGCCTGGGACACGCAGCGTCTGAAGAACGAGTACATCTACGGCTACGCTTCCGCGGGCGGCGACATTGCCGAGCGCGCAGCGATCACCGGCGCCCTGTCGCTGTACCTGAACTTCATCAACCTGTTCACGCTGCTGCTGCAGCTGCTCGGACAGCGCGACTGAGCCAGCGGCTCACACGAGCGACCTTCGAAGCCCCGGCCTCACCGCCGGGGCTTTTCGTTTGCGCAAGCCAATTGCGACCGCGGCGCGGGCGCGACGGCAGCCATGCCGCGAGGCCGGATTGATCGCCGCGTCCGCTTTGGTATGTTTCCACCATGTCCGACATTGAGATCCGGCCCACCCGGGAGGCCGACCTTCCCACCATCACCGCCATCTACGGCCAGGCCGTCCGCGAGGGCACGGCCACCTTCGAGCTCGACCCTCCGGATCTGACGGAAATGACGCGCCGCTTCCGGGCGCTCACCGACGACGGCTTTCCCTATTTCGCCGCCCTGCTGGACGGAGAGGTGGTTGGCTATGCCTATGCGGGGCCTTACCGGCCTCGCCCGGCCTATCGCTTCACGGTGGAGAACTCGATCTATCTCGCCCCCGCCAGCCAGCGTCGTGGCATCGGAATGCGACTGATGCGGCGGCTGATCGACGCCTGTGAGGAGGGAGGCTTTCGCCAGATGATCGCCGTCATCGGCGACTCCGCCAATGCCGGCTCGGTCCGGCTGCATACCGCCTGCGGCTTCCAGATGATCGGCACCCACCCGAGCGTCGGCCTGAAATTCGGCCGCTGGCTCGATACTGTGATGATGCAGCGCCCGCTCGGGGCCGGGAGCAGCGACGTCCCGGCGTAAGCAACGCCAGTCGGAATGTCATGATCAGCCGGAGCGCGTGGGATCAGACCAGCGCCGGCTTCGGCGCGATCACCAGCAGCACGCGCTCGAGCTCATGACCGCGGCGCAGGATCAGGCCGGTGGCCGAGATCACGCTGTACATGCCCTGCTTGCGCGCCAGCCGCGGGTCCTTCTCGATGCGGTAGATCGGCACCTCGGACGCCCGGCGAAACACGGAGAAGACGGCCCGGTCACGCAGGAAGTCGATCGAATAGTCGCGCCACTCACCGTCGGCGACCATGCGGCCGTAGAGGTTGAGGATACGATTCAGCTCGAGGCGATCGAACGTCACCCGGTTGGGCGCTGCGGCCGCGTTGCGCGCCGCCGCGCGGTTCTCGCTGGGGTCGGCATCCTCCGGAGTGAGGTTCATGAGCGTCCTCCTGTCATCTGTGTGACATGATCGCGCCAACCGCCGGAGGCCGCAAGGGGCCGTTTTCATTGTTGAAGTTCGGCCGTGCATGCCAACCGCGCGAACTCCGCGAACACGCAAGCGTCACGGGATCGTTAGCAGAATCATAATCGCGCCGTCTTTCCGCCCACCGACCGCCCCCGACCTTAGGCATAAGATTCATGTGCGTTGGCCCGGTCCTTTCGGTTCCGGATTCCTCAGCCCCCAGCCCCCCGGGGTCGTCAGGATCGGGTCCATTCACAAGTAAGGCAAAGGGCCAACGCAAGTTGGTCCTTTTGCTTCTTTGGCGTGAGCTGCACGGAACATGTTATGGCGCGCCTCCGTCCTATGGACGTGACGCGCCTTACCGCAGGTCAAGGGAAACGAAGATCAGGACGACCGAAGATCAGCGCTCGGGAGCACGCGCCGTTGCTGAAGCCCGTCCGACCAATGGCAACTCGGAAAAGGCGGCCCCGAGCATCGCGCCGGGGCGGTCGCGACTGCCGTCCTGCACATAGACGACGGTGCCATCGACGCCCTCGCGGGCGATCTTCTCCAGCGGCACGCTCCATCTGACCGGCGAACCATTCCAGTCACCCAGCTTCTGAAGACCGCGAACGACGTTGTAATAGGTCAGATCACGGCCGCTGTTCTCGCCGCGGCCGACCGAGATCGGGACCACCCGCGAGATCGAGCAGACCCAGACCTCGCCGTGCTTGCGCGGCATCTGGTCGTTGGCCGCGGCCACGGAGACAGTGAGGTCCTGGCCGTCGACCGACAGCCTCACCGGCACCGACATCACGCTGCCACCCTGGACAGTCTCCTCGATGGCGCCTTCGATCGCCTCGCGGTCGCTGCCGATCACATGCACGGAGCCGTTGACCACCGCCTGCGGCGTATAGACTTCGCGATCGCCACGCGCCCTGGAATAGGCCCGCTGCCGGGCCGTGAAGCGGGAGTCGGCCAGCGTGTCCTTCCAGCCCAGGTAGTCCCAGTAGTCGATCGGCAGGGACAGCGCGATGACCGAGGGATCTCTGGCGAGCTCGCCGAGGATCTTGTCGGCCGGCGGGCAGGATGAACAGCCCTGGGACGTGAAGAGTTCGATCACCGCACGCGGATCGGACGCGGCCGGCCGGACGAAAGCGATGACCGCACAGACACTCAGCGCCGCGCGCGACCACCACGACATCTGTCCACTCATCGTCACTGTCCTGTCTGGAACATGGTCCGCTGCGCCCTGCCGCGTCAATGATCTGCGAAGCCGCCCTCGTAGTTAATAGATTGCAAACGAAAAGGAGGCGGCCTTTGTCATAGGCCGCCTCCTTCATCACCCGCTACTCACTTCAGAGTGAGCCAAACTGTCGCGTCGCGCTTTGGTTAAGCAGCAAGCTTGCGCAGCACGTAGTGCAGGATGCCGCCGTTGCGATAGTAGTCCAGCTCGTCCAGCGTATCGATCCGGCAGAGCAGCGGCACCTGCTGCGCCGCCCCGTCGGCCGACACGATCTCGGCGGTCAGGGTTTGACGCGGCTTCAGGTCGCCCTGCAGGCCCTTGATGGTGACCTTCTCGTCGCCCTTCAGGCCGAGCGAGGACCAGGACGTGCCTTCCTGGAAGGTGAGCGGGAGCACACCCATGCCGACCAGGTTCGAACGATGGATGCGCTCGAAGCTCTGGCAGATCACGGCGCGGACGCCGAGCAGCCGGGTACCTTTCGCAGCCCAGTCGCGCGACGAGCCGTTGCCGTATTCGGCGCCGGCGAACACCACCAGCGGCACGCCCTCTTCCTGGTACTTCATCGCGGCGTCGTAGATCGACATCTGCTCGCCGTCGGGCCAGTGCTTGGTCAGGCCGCCTTCCGGAATGTTGCCGTCGGCACCTTTGAGCATGAAGTTCTTGATGCGGATGTTGGCGAAGGTGCCGCGCATCATGATCTCGTGGTTGCCGCGGCGCGTGCCGTACTGGTTGAAGTCGGCCGGGCGGACCTGGTGCTCGCTGAGGAATTTACCGGCGGGCGAGGTCAGCTTGATCGAACCGGCCGGCGAGATGTGGTCGGTCGTGATCTTGTCGCCAAACAGCGCCAGCACGCGGGCCTCGACGATGTCCTTGATCGGCTCGGGCTCCTTCTTCATGCCGTCGAAATACGGCGGGTTCTGCACGTAGGTCGACGACATGTTCCAGCGATAGGTCTCGCTCTCGACCGTCTTGATCTTGCGCCAGTTGGTGTCGCCCTTGAACACGTCGGCGTAGCGCTTCTTGAAGATCGACGCCTTGACGAATTTCTTGACGAAGTCGTTGACCTCCTTGGTCGTCGGCCAGATGTCTTTCAGGTAGACCGGCTTCTTGTCCTTGCCGATGCCGATCGGCTCGACCGAAAGATCCTTGGTCACGGTGCCGGCCAGCGCGTAGGCCACGACCAGCGGCGGCGAGGCCAGGTAGTTGGCCTGCACGTCCGGCGAGACGCGGCCTTCGAAGTTGCGGTTGCCCGACAGCACGGCCGCCGCGACGACGCCGTTGTCGTTGATCGACTTCGAGATCTCCTCCGGCAGCGGACCTGAATTGCCGATGCAGGTGGTGCAGCCGAAACCGACCAGGTTGAAGCCGACCTTGTCGAGGTCCTTCTGCAGGCCGGAGTTAGCCAGGTACTCGGCGACCACCTGGCTGCCCGGGGCGAGCGAGGTCTTCACCCACGGCTTGGCCTTGAGGCCCTTGGCGGCGGCGTTGCGGGCCAAGAGGCCGGCGCCGATCAGCACGCTCGGGTTCGAGGTGTTGGTGCAGGAGGTGATGGCGGCGATGACGACATCGCCATGGCCGATGTCGAAGTCCTTGCCCTCAACGGTGAAGCGCTGCGCGGCATCGCTCTTCTTGTACTCGCCGGCCAGCGCGGTGGCGAAGCCCTCGGCCACCGCCGGCAGGGCGATGCGGCCCTCGGGACGCTTCGGACCAGCCATCGACGGCACGACGTCGGCGAGATCGAGGGTCAGTGTCTGCGTGAACACCGGGTCCGCCGACTTGGCGGTGCGGAACAGGCCCTGCGCCTTGGCATAGGCCTCGACCAGCGCGACGCGCGGGCCCTTGCGGCCCGAGGTCTTGAGATAGTCGATGGTGGCGGCGTCGACCGGGAAGAAGCCGCAGGTCGCGCCATACTCGGGGGCCATGTTGGCGATGGTCGACTTGTCGGCGACCGAGAGATGGTCGAGGCCGGGGCCGAAGAACTCGACGAACTTGCCGACCACGCCGAGCTTGCGCAGCATCTGGGTGACAGTCAGCACCAGGTCGGTCGCGGTCACACCTTCCTTCAACGCGCCGGTCAGCTTGAAGCCGACGACGTCGGGCAGCAGCATCGACAGCGGCTGGCCGAGCATGCAGGCCTCAGCCTCGATGCCGCCGACGCCCCAGCCGAGCACGGCCAGACCGTTGACCATCGTGGTGTGCGAATCGGTGCCGACCAGCGAATCCGGATAGGCGACCTCGAAGGTGCCCTTGGTGCGGCCGACGGTCATCTTCTCCTTCTTGGTCCAGACGGTCTGCGCCAGGTATTCGAGGTTGACCTGGTGGCAGATGCCGGTGCCGGGCGGCACGACGGAGAAGTTCGAGAACGCCTTCTGGCCCCACTTCAGGAATTCGTAGCGCTCCTGGTTCTGCTTGTACTCCTCGGCGACGTTCTTGCCGAACGCCTTGTTGTCACCGAAGTAGTTCACGATCACCGAGTGGTCGATGACGAGATCGACCGGCACCAGCGGGTTGATCTTCTCGGCATCGCCGCCGAGCTTCTGCATCGCGTTGCGCATCGCTGCGAGATCGACCACCGCAGGCACGCCGGTGAAATCCTGCATCAGCACGCGCGCCGGACGGAAGGCGATCTCGTGCTCCAGCGACTTCTTGCGCAGCCATTTCGACACCGCGACAATGTCGTCCTTGGTGACGGTGCGGCCGTCCTCGTTGCGCAGCAGATTCTCGAGCAGCACCTTCATCGAATAGGGCAGCTTGGAGATGTCCTTGAGACCGTTCTTCTCGGCTGTGGGCAAGCTGTAGTAAATGTAGCTCTTCGTTCCGACCTTGAGGGTCTTGCGACACTTGAAGCTGTCGAGCGAGGTCATGCGTGGAAATCCCAATTGATCTGTATACCCGGAGGGGGTATTTAAGAACCGTCAGCGCGAGGCGCCGGATGGCTTGCAGCGGGCGATTGTGTGCTGCATCAAGGTCGGGCTTATAGAAGCTTTCTAACTGCGCCGCCACAGCCACAAGCAAGCCGCGACGTGGCATCACCCACAAATTCTCACGCGCTAGCCATCAATTTCGTAAGGGCTGTCACGACGGGCCATGCAGCTTTCTCCAACACAGTCGCCGAAACTGTTCGGCCGCGACGTCAGATGCGTGCGCGGCGGCCGCGAGGTGTTCGCAGGACTTGCGTTCGAAGCGGTCGCAGGCGAGGCGCTGGCGGTGACCGGACACAATGGTGCGGGCAAGACATCACTGCTGCGGCTGATTGCCGGCCTACTGCTGCCGGCGGGCGGCTCCATCGCCATCGAGGGCGGCGAAGGCGAGTTGACGGTGCCCGAGCAGGCGCACTATCTCGGCCACCGCGACGCGCTGAAGCCGGCGCTCAGCGTCCGCGAAAATCTGACCTTCTGGGCCGAATTCCTCGGCGGCGGCGTCACGCGACCGATCCCCGACTGTTTGGCGGCGGTGGGCATCGCGCACGCCATCGACCTGCCCGCCGCCTATCTCTCCGCCGGCCAGCGCCGCCGCCTGTCGCTGGCGCGCCTGCTGGCGGTGCCGCGCCTGCTGTGGCTGCTGGACGAGCCGACCGCCGCGCTCGACATCGCCGGACAGGCGATGTTCGCCGGCCTGATGCGCGAGCATCTCGCTAGCGGCGGGCTGATCGTGGCCGCGACACATGGACCGCTCGGCATCGCCACGCGTGAGCTGCGGATCGGGGAGGCTCGATGATTCCCTCTCGCCTCTTCGCAGTCCCACCCACCGCTCTCTCCGTTCCCTCCCCCCTTCTGGGGGAGGGTCAGGGAGGGGGGTGCCCCACGACGCGCTCTAACTTGTTTGACGAGACTCGGTCGCACCAACCAACGTCCCATCGGCGCGCGCCCCCCTCCCCCTTGCGGGGAGGGGTCGGGGGTGGGCGTCCACAACGGCAGCGTCACCCGGAGCCACCCCCCTCCCCAGCCCTCCCCCACAAGAGGGGAGGGAGCGCAGTTTGCGGGTGGAGGGAGCGTGGCTCACCATCTGCCATCAAGCAATCAGCCAAGGCCCTCCCCGCATGACCGCGCTCGGTGCCCTCATCCGCCGCGACATCCGGATCGCGCTGCGCATCGGCGGCGGCGCGCTGATCGGCGTGCTGTTCTTCCTCACCGTCGTGGTGCTGATGCCATTCGCGGTCGGGCCGGATCTGGCGCTCCTGACCCGGCTCGGCCCCGCCATCCTCTGGCTCGGTGCCCTGCTCTCCAGCCTGCTCACCCTGGACCGGCTGTTCACCGCCGACCACGAGGACGGCTCGCTCGACCTGGTCGTGATGAGCCGGACACCGCTGGAGCTGGCCTGCGCTGCCAAGGCGCTGGCGCACTGGCTCGCCGCCGGCCTGCCGCTGGTGATCGCGACGCCCGTGCTCGGACTGCTTCTCAATCTCGACGCCACCGCCACCGGCGCCGTCGCGCTGACGCTATTGGCGGGCACGCCTGCCCTGACCTTCATCGGTATGATCGGTGCGGCGCTGGCGGTGACCATGCACCGCGGCGGGCTGCTGCTGGCGGTCTTGGTGCTGCCACTATCGATCCCGGTGCTGATCTTCGGCGTCGCGGCGTCGCAGGCGGCCATCGTCGGTCCGCTGCCGTTCGGGGCGCCATTCTCGATCCTGTGCGCATTGTCGCTGGTGAGTTTCGTGATCGGCCCGTTCGCCGCTGCGACAAGCTTGCGGAACGGGCTGGATTGACCCACCGCCCGCCGAGGTTTGACCATGATCAACTCTTACCTGGTGGCGCCGTGCTGATTGCCTGCAACCGCTTCCGCCTTTAACAAGGGTCTCATGTCGCTGATCGACCTTGCCAATCCTACCCGGTTCCTCGGCCTCGCCGCACGGTTGCTGCCGTGGCTGGCGCTGGTCACGACCGCGCTGCTGGCTGCCGGCCTGTACCTCTCGGCGCTGGCGCCCGACGACTATCAGCAGGGCGCGACCGTCAAGATCATGTTCATCCACGTGCCCAATGCGTGGCTGTCGATGTTCGTCTGGGGCGTCATGAGCATCGCCTCGCTCGGCACCCTGGTATGGCGGCATCCGCTCGCCGACGTCGCCGCCAAGGCCGCCGCCCCGATCGGCGCCAGCTTCACGTTCCTCGCGCTGCTCACCGGCTCGCTGTGGGGCCGGCCGATGTGGGGCACCTATTGGGAGTGGGATGCCCGGCTGACCTCGGTGCTGATCCTGTTCCTGATGTATCTCGGCCTGATGGCGCTGTGGCGCGCGGTCGAGGATCCCACCCGCGCCGCCCGTGCCGCCGCCGTGCTGACGCTGGTTGGCGCCATCAACCTGCCGATCATCAAGTTCTCAGTCGACTGGTGGAACACGCTGCATCAACCCGCGTCGGTGATGCGGATGGGCGGTCCGGCGCTCGACAAATCATTCCTGATCCCGCTGCTGGTGATGGCAATCGGGTTCACGTTCCTGTTCGTGACGCTGCATGTCGCGGCGATGCGCAACGAGATCCTGCGTCGTCGTGTGCGCAGCCTGCAGATGATGCAGGCGCGCGCCTACACAACGACCGCACCAGCCGACGATCCGGCAGGCCAGATCGCGGGAGCGGCTTGATATGGACCTCGGCCCCTATACCTCCTTCATCGCCACCTCCTATCTTGCGGCGGCGCTGGTCGTGGTGGTGCTGATCGGCTGGATCGCCATCGACTACCGCACCCAGAAAGCGCGGCTGCGGGCGCTTGAAGACAGCGGCATCAGCCGGCGCTCCGGCCGTGCCGCGACGGACATCCAATGACCGAACCGACGGAGCCGGCGCCGCGGCGCCGCTCATTCCTCATGCTGCTGCCGCTCGTGGTGTTCCTCGGGCTGGCGGCGCTGTTCTGGTCGCGCCTCGGCAACGGCGATCCGTCAAGCATTCCGTCGGCGCTGATCGGCCGTCCAGCGCCGGCCACACTGCTGCCGCCGCTGCCGGAACTGGCCAAAGACGGCACCCCAGTGCCCGGACTCGATCCGGCGGCGCTCAAGGGCAAGGTCAGCATCGTCAATGTCTGGGCATCGTGGTGCGTGCCCTGCCACGACGAGGCGCCGCTGCTGGTCGAGCTCGGCCGCGACAAGCGTTTTCAGATCATCGGCATCAATTACAAGGATGGCGCCGACAACGCCCGCCGCTTCCTCGGCCGCTACGGCAATCCCTATGACGTCGTCGGCGTCGACGGCAATGGCCGCGCCGGCATCGAATGGGGCGTCTACGGCGTGCCCGAGACCTTCGTGGTCGGACGCGAGGGCACCATCGTCTACAAGCTGGTCGGCCCGATCACGGCGCAGAACATCGATGCGGTGTTGAAGCCGGAGATCGAGAAGGCGTTGAAGGCGGGATCGTAGTTCAGGCGTCGTTGCTAGCCAACGGGTCGGGGAAGCAATCCAGAGTCCTCGCGCAGCCCTGGGTTGCTTCGTCGCTACGCTCCTCGCAAAGAGGGCACTGGCGGAGCTACCCCTTGCTCACATCCCCCTCGGCCGCATCGCTGGCTTCGAGCGACGCCGGGTCCTGGTGGTAGCGTTTGATCAACGGCATCTGGGCGATGGCGAAGATCATGGTCAGCGGCACGACCCCGAAAGCCTTGAAGCCGACCCAGAAATCCGTGCTCTGCGTGCGCCAGATGATCTCGTTCAGCACCGCCATCGCCGCGAAGAACAGCGCCCAGCGGAAGGTGAGGATGCGCCAGCCCACGGCCGTCAGGTTGAACATCTGATCGAACATGATCGCGATGAAGGAGCGGTTGAACAGCAGACCGCCGCCGAGCACGGCCGCGAACAGGCAGTAGATGATGGTCGGCTTGACCTTGATGAAGGTCTCGTCGTGCAGCACCAGGGTCAGCGTGCCGAACACGATGACGACGACGGCGGTCACCAGCGCCATCAGCGGCACGTGCCGCGTCACCACATAGGACGCGATCAGCGCCGCGATGATCGCCACCATGAACGCGCCGGTCGCAGCGAACAGATTGAACTTGGCGTTGACCACGAAGAACACGATCAGCGGACCGAGTTCGGTCGCGAGCTTGAACAGCGGATGCGGCTGGGTCTTGTCCATTCCATGTCCCGTTGGCTGTCATCATCCGCGGCCGCGGATGATCCAGTAGCCTCTGATGTCTCGTGGCGGAGGAGGCCGCGCAACGGGCGGAAAGGCTCGCAGGCGCGCCGCACCGTGACGTCAATCCTCGATTCCCGCAATCGCCCGCGCGAAATCCTTGGCGGCGAACGGGGAGAGATCGTCGACCCCCTCGCCGACGCCGATGAAGTGCACCGGCAGCTTGAACTTCTCCGACAGCGCCACCAAGATGCCGCCGCGCGCCGTGCCATCCAGCTTGGTCATCACGAGACCGGTGACGCCTGCCGTACGATGAAACGCCTCGACCTGCGACAGCGCATTTTGTCCCACCGTCGCGTCGAGCACGAGCAGCACCGCATGCGGCGCCGACGCGTCGACCTTGCGAATGACACGCACCACCTTTTCGAGCTCGTTCATCAGCTCGGCCTTGTTCTGCAAACGGCCGGCGGTGTCGATCAGCAGAATGTCGCGGCCCTGCTCCTTGGCCGCGGTGATGGCGGTGAACGCAAGGCTGGCCGAGTCCGAGCCCTGCGCGCCGGCGATGACCGGCGCCTTGGTGCGCTCGCCCCAGACCTTGAGCTGCTCGATGGCGGCGGCGCGGAACGTGTCGCCCGCCGCCAGCATCACCTGCCTGCCCTCGGACGCAAATTTCGCGGCCAGCTTGCCGATGGTGGTCGTCTTGCCGGAGCCGTTGACGCCGACGACGAGAATGACGAACGGCTTGTGGCCCGGCGCGATCTCGAGCGGCTTCGCCACCGGCGACAGCACCTTCTCGACCTCGGTCGCGACCACCGCCTTCACCTCGTCGGCGCTGATAGCCTTGTCGTAGCGGCCGGTCCCGACGGCCTCCGCAATCCGCGCAGCGACCTGGGTACCGAGATCGGCGCGCAGCAGCACGTCCTCGATGTCGTCCAGCATCGCGCGGTCGAGCTTGCGCTTGGTGACGAGATCGGCCACGGCCGTGCCGAGCGCGCCGGAGGTGCGCTTCAGGCCCGCGGACAGCCGCCGCCACCACGACAGCTTGGGTGTTTCGGAGGTGGTATCGTTCATGGCGTGGTGTTAGCCCTTTCCATTCGCAAACGAAAGCTCACACCCGCGTTACGGTTTCCATGGACATTAACCAACCCAGCGACGAGGAGATGCTCGCCCGCGTGCTTCATCGCGACGGGCTGATGCTGGTGATCGACAAGCCGGCCGGCATTCCCGTGCACAAGGGACCAAAGGGCGGACCGAACCTCGAAGCCTCGTTCGACGCACTGCGCTTCGGCCTGCCGCGCCCGCCGGTGCTGGCGCATCGGCTCGACAAGGAAACCTCGGGCTGTCTGGTGCTCGGCCGTCATCGCAAGGCAACGGCCTCGCTCGGGCTTTTGTTCAAGCACGGCAAGATTTCGAAGACCTACTGGGCGGTGGTCGAGGGCGGGCCTGACGCTGACGAGGGCGTGATCGAGCTGCCGCTCGGCAAGCTCAACGCCGAGCGCGGCTGGTGGCAGAAGCCGGATCCGCAAGGGCAGCCGGCGGTGACGAAATGGCGCGTGCTGGGGCGATCATACTCTCTTGCCAGTCTATCCCTGAACTCCCCTCCCACTCGTGGCAACGACTCCCCTCCCCCTTGCGGGGAGGGGTCGGGGGTGAGGGCCCCCACGGGCAGTGTCGCTTGGAGCCACCGCCCTCCCCAGCCCTCCCCCACAAGGGGGGAGGGAGCGCATCTGCCGGGTGTAGAGTCAGTGCACTCCAATCGCAGTGCGCGACTCACCTGGCTCGCCATGGAACCAGTGACCGGCCGCACCCATCAATTGCGCGTGCATTCGGCTGCGTCGGGCTGGCCGATCGTCGGCGACAACATCTACGGCAACGGCCCGCGCTTCGGCGAGCCGCGGCTGCATCTGCACGCGCGCGAGATTTCGATCCCGCTGTCGAAAAACAAGCCGCCGGTACACGTGGTGGCGCCGGCGCCGGTGCACATGCATGAGCGACTCAGGATGTGCGGGTGGAACGGGGAGTGAGCCGCCGCATCAGGCGCTAGTGTGAGCAGTGCTCTCGCCACATCCCCAGCTGTCATCGCCCGGCTTGATGTATGGCGATGACAGTGAGGGTGGGACTAACAGCCTCGACCCATCGTGCCCCGCAATCTTGAACCGCTGCACGGCGCCGGGCTCGGCGCCAGTGACTAACACCGGCAGATAGTGCTCCGTCCGGCCCTGCGTCGAGCTTTCGATCAGCACCTCGCGCTCGCAGCCGATTTCGGCATCCAGGCGCCGCCGCAACGCCGCCTCTCCCGCGACCCGCAGCCGCCGCGCCCGGTCGCGAATGACGGCGCCGTCCACCTGCGGCATGCGCGCCGCCGGCGTGCCCGGGCGCGGCGAATACGGAAACACGTGCAGAAAAGTGAGGCCGCATTCCTCGACCAGGTCGAGCGACTTTGCGAACATCTCCTCGGTCTCGGTCGGGAAGCCCGCGATCAGATCGGCGCCAAGCGCGATGTCCGGCCGCAGCCGGCGCACCTGAGCACAGAATGCGATGGCATCGGCGCGCGCATGCCGCCGCTTCATGCGCTTCAGGATCAGATCGTCACCCGCCTGCAGCGACAGATGCAGATGCGGCATCAGCCTCGCATCATCAGCGAGGGCATCGAGCAGGTCGGCATCCGCCTCGATCGAATCGATTGAGGAGATGCGCAGGCGCTTCAGCTCGGGCACGTGGCGCAGGATCTGCTTCACCAGCCGGCCGAGCTTGGGTGCGCCCGGCAGATCCGCGCCATAGCTCGTGAGGTCGATTCCGGTCAGCACGATTTCGGCATGGCCGCGCTCGCTCAGCGCGCGCACCTGATCGACCACGGCGCCCATCGGCACCGAGCGGGAATTGCCGCGGCCGAACGGGATGATGCAGAACGTGCAGCGATGGTCGCAGCCGTTCTGCACCTGGACGAAGACACGCGGCAGGCCGCGCTGGAAGCCATCGACCAGATGCGGCGCCATCTCCGTCACCGCCATGATGTCGGAGACGGCAACCTTCTCGGACGCATCGATGCCGAAGCGTGGCACGGCCAGCGCCTGTGTCGTCGCACGCCACGCGTCGGGCTGCAGCTTGTCGTCATTGCCGATGACGCGGTCGACCTCGGGCATGGAAGCGAACATGGTGGCCTGCGTCTGCGCGGCGCAGCCGGTCACGACGATGCGCGCCGCCGGGCGCTCGCGCTTCAGCTTGCGGATGGATTGCCGCGCCTGCGCCACGGCCTCGTTGGTGACGGCGCAGCTATTGATGACGATGGTGTCATCGGCGCCGGCCGCCTCGGCATGTTTCGCGATCAGCTCGGATTCGAACGCGTTCAGGCGGCAGCCGAAGGTGACGACGTCGACGCTCATGCGACGCTGGCGAACATCGACGGCTCGAACCGCCCCTCGAACTCGAATGCGGCGGTGCCCGTCATCAGCACGTGATCGTCGCGCTTGCGCCACTCGATCGTGAGCTCGCCGCCGGGCAGCGTCATCTGCACGATTCGGTTGGCGCGCTTCAGCCTGGCAGCCGCGACCGCGGTCGCGCAGGCCGCCGAGCCGCAGGCCTTGGTCAGCCCCGCGCCGCGCTCCCAGGTGCGCATCGTGATGTGGTCGCGATCGACGATGTGGGCGAGCGTGATGTTCGCACGCTCCGGGAAAATCGGATGGTTCTCCAGCAGCGGCCCGAAGCGCTCCAGATCATAGGCATTGACGTCGTCGACCCAGAACACCGCGTGCGGGTTGCCCATGTTGACGACCGAGGGCGAATGCAGGATCGGGGCATTGATCGGCCCGATCTGCAGCTCGATGTAGCGGGTGTCGCGGAACTCCTCGGCGAGCGGAATCTCCTGCCAGCCGAACTTCGGCACGCCCATGTCGACGGTGTAGAGGTCGGGCGCCGGCCCCTGCCAGCAGTTCAACAATCCGGCGCGGGTCTCGAACGTCGCGCTGGTCTGGCCGGTCTTGCCGAACACCTGGCGCACCACGCAGCGCATGCCGTTGCCGCAGGCGCCGGACTCCGATCCATCGTTGTTGTAGATGCGGATGAACGCTTCGGTGCCGTCGAGCCGCGGCGGCTGCAGCACCATCAGCTGGTCGTAAGGCACCCGGGATGCCACCGCCCGCGCCTCGTCCGGCGTGACGACATGCTTCACGTCGCGCAGATCGACCACGACGATCTCGTTGCCGATCCCGTTCATCTTGACGAAGCTGTGGTTGGCCAGCGCGCTCATGAAAATATCCAAATTGTGTCCGCCTTATATGGCGAATGGCGCGGCATTGACCAGCCTGCAGAGCGACATGACGCATCTGTCATGGGACGCCGCGCCGCCGAGCATGTTAGGACCGGTTCATTCGCCGGCACGAACCGGGCAAAGCAGCACGGCCACTGGAGAATAGTCGAATGAATCTCAGCACTTTCCGCCTCGTTCTGGCCGTGAGCTCGGTCGCGCTTCTGCTCGGCGGCACGCTCGCCCGGGCCCAGGCGCCGTCGGCCTCGCCGGCTCCGGCGGCCTCAGCCACGCCCGCACCGGCCCCGAGCGCGCTACCGGCCCCGGCGGTGCCGGCCTCTCCTGCGCCCGCCGCGTCGGCCAGTCCGGCGCCCGCGACCAGCCCGATGCCGGCCGCCAGCGCAAGCCCCTCGCCGTCGTCATCTCCGACCGCAGCCCAGTCCCCGGCCACGTCGCCGCCGGCCGCGGCGCCAGCCCAGGCGGCCGACGCCTTCGGCGACGAGATCAAGCTCGAGGCGAAGAAGGTTGTCCTCGTCAAGGGCACCGCCAATTGGGACAATGCGTTCGAAACGCTGATCGACTCCTTCAAAACGCTGTCGGCCACGCTGGACAAGCAGGGCATCAAGCCCGCCGGCAACGGCATGATCGTCTACACCTCGACCGACGACACCGGCTTCACCTTCCTGGCCGAGATGCCGATCGAGCAGGAGCCGAAGACGCTCGGCAAGGGGATGAGCATCGGCCAGTCGCCCGAGGGCAAGGCGCTGAAGTTCGTCCATCGCGGCTCCTACGACAACATGGACAACACCTACGAGGCGATCACCAACCACCTCGACGAGCGCCGGCTGGAGGCCAAGGACACCTTCATCGAGGAGTACCTGACCGACCCCTTGAAGACGGCCGAGGATAAGCTCGTCATCAACGTCTACGTGCCGCTGAAGTGAGCACCATGATCATCAGATCGATGTTTGTAGCCGCACTTGCGGCGAGTACGGCACTGCCGGCGCTGGCGGATGACATCGCCCGTCAGGACACACCGGCGATCACCGTCAGCGGCGAGGCCAGCGTGTCGGCGCCGCCGGATCTGGCGCAGATCGACGCCGGCGTGGCGTCCGACGCCAAGACCGCGCGCGAGGCGGCCGAGGCCAATAACGCCGCCATGGCCAAGGTGCTGCAGGCGCTCAAGCAGGCGGGGATCGCCGACAAGGACTATCAGACCTCGCGGCTGTCGCTGCAGCCGCAATATGCGCAGAACCGGCCGGCCCAGCCGGCCGTGACCGGCTATCGCGCCAGCAATCGCGTCACCATCAAGGTGCGCGACGTCGCCAAGGTCGCCAGCGTGATCGACACGCTGGTCGCGGCCGGCGCCAACGATGTCGGCAACATCTATTTCAGCGTCGCCGAGCCGTCCAAGCTGCTCGACCAGGCGCGCGAGAAGGCCGTCGCAGATGCCCGCCGCAAGGCCGAGATCTACGCCAAGGCCGCCGGCGTGACGCTGGGCCAGCCGCTCAGCATCTCCGAGGACGGCGCTCCGGCGCCGGTGTTCCGCGCCAAGACCTTCGCCGCACCGATGGCCGCGACGCCGACGCCGGTGGCACAGGGCGAGGAGACATTGTCGATCACGGTCAACGTGACCTGGGCGATCAAGCCGGGGCAGTAAGGCGCACTCCCTTCGGCGCGGCCCATTCACGCGCGGTCGTGAACCCATAGCGCGACGACACCTTTTGTGGTTGCGACAGCGAGTCAGATCTCCACCACCTGCCCCGGCTTCAGCACGCCGAACCGCTCGCGCGGGATGCCGGCCTGGTCGAGCGCGGCGTGCAAGGCGTGGACCGGCGCATCGATCGCCTCGTCCGTCAGCTGGAACGTGCCGTGGTGATGCGCCAGCGCGGCCTCCGCGCCGCAATCCTGCAGCGCCTGGACGGCGTCCTCTGGGTTCATGTGCTGGTCGCGCATGAACCAGCGCGGCTCGTAGGCGCCGATCGGCAGGATGGCGAGCCTGATCGGCGCGTGCTGCTCCGCCACGCGGCGGAAATGCGCGCCGGTGCCATAGCCGGAATCGCAGACGATGTAGAGCCTGCCGCGCGGCGTCTCCAGCACGAAGCTCGCCCATAACGCCTTGTTGCGGTCGAAGAGCCCGCGCGCCGTCCAGTGCCGCGTCGGCACCAGGGTCACGGCGACCTCTTTGTTCAGGGTCACGCGATCGTGCCAGTCATAGGCCTCGGCGCGAATTTTGGAGTCCGCCTGTGTCATCGTCAGGTCGTTGCCGAGCGGCGTGACGACGCGCGGTGAAAAGCGCGCGGTCAGCTTCGACAAGGTCCGGATGTCGAGATGATCGTAGTGCCCATGCGACACCAGCACGACGTCGATATGCGGCAGCCCCTCAAAGGCGATGCCGGGATCATTGTGCCGCCGGGGACCGGCGAACGCGAATGGCGACACCCGCTCCGACCAGACAGGATCGACCAGGATGTTGATCCCGCCGGTCTGGACCAGCCAGCTGGCGTGGCCGATGAAGGACAGCCGCACTGTCTCGCCGTCGATCCGGTGCGGCGGCGTGTCGGCGTGCGGGCTCGCCGCCCAGGACGGCCAGCGGGAACGCTTGCGGTTGCGGTCGAATTGCCAGCGCAGCACCTGGGACAGGGATTTGGGCGGAACGCCGTCGGGATCGTAGAAGCGCTTGCCGTCGAAATGGTCGGTGACGGGGCCGGAATAGGTCCTGGAACGGCGCAGCAAGGTCGTCCTCGCAAGGGAAAGCTGAACTGGCGCAAGAGGTAAGCGCCCCCACAGGGTCCGGCAACGGGACGGCGAGAAGCAAGTTTCCTTGACTTTTGCGGCTGCTGAGGGTTTAACCCGGCCGAATTTCGGAAAGTTTCGTCTTTTCGAGCCACCGCCCGGCCCTGGAGGCCGGAGGTCACCGCCCGACAGCGCTGTGCGCCCTCGGGCGCAAACGTGTTTGGAACTTCCGTTTCGGCGAGCCTTGCCGAAACATACATGGTGGTCATCACCCGCGAAAGCGGGTGATCCAGTACTCCGAGACGGTGCGGCTCGATCCGAGACGCCGCGGCGTACTGGATGCCCCGTCTGCACGGGGCATGACGACCGAGCAATTCAAGCGCCTGCGTTCCGCAGGACAAAGGACGAAGCAAGTGTTCGACAATCTGTCGGAAAGGCTTGGCGGCATTCTCGATCGGCTGACGGGGCGAGGCTCCCTGTCGGAGGCCGATGTCGACGCCGCAATGCGCGAGGTCCGCCGGGCGCTGCTCGAGGCCGACGTCGCGCTGGAAGTTGTCCGCAGCTTCACCGAGCGCGTGCGCGAGCAGGCGATCGGCGCCACCGTCGTCAAGTCCGTCACCCCCGGCCAGATGGTCGTGAAGATCGTCCATGACGAGATGGTCAAGACGCTCGGCGACGACGGCCAGACCATCGACCTCAACGCCGTGCCGCCGGTGCCGATCATGATGGTCGGCCTGCAGGGCTCGGGCAAGACCACCACCACCGCCAAGCTCGCGCGCCGCATGGTCCAGCGCGACAAGCGCAAGGTGCTGATGGCCTCGCTCGACGTCTACCGTCCGGCCGCCATGGAGCAGCTCGCGGTGCTCGGCCGCGACTTGGACATCCCGACCCTGCCGATCGTCGCCGGCCAGATGCCGCCGCAGATCGCGCGCCGCGCCATCGAGGCCGCCAAGCTCGGCGGCTACGACGTGGTGCTGCTCGACACCGCCGGCCGCACCACGCTAGACGAGGACATGATGAAGGAGGCCGCCGAGATCAAGGCGGTCGCCAACCCGCACGAGGTGCTGCTGGTCGCGGATTCGCTGACCGGCCAGGACGCCGTCAATCTCGCCCGCGCCTTCGACCAGCGCGTCGGCCTCACCGGCATCGCGCTGACCCGTATCGACGGCGACGGCCGCGGCGGCGCGGCGCTGTCGATGCGCGCGGTCACCGGCAAGCCGATCAAGCTGCTCGGCACCGGCGAAAAGACCGACGCGCTCGAGGACTTCTATCCCTCGCGCATCGCCGGCCGCATCCTCGGCATGGGTGACATCGTCTCGCTGGTCGAGAAGGCCGCGGCGAACATCGACGCCGAGAAGGCCGCGCGCGCCGCCGAGCGGATGCGCAAGGGCCAGTTCGACCTCAACGACATGCGCGAGCAGCTGCAGCAGATGGCGCAGATGGGCGGCATCGGCGGGCTGATGGGCATGATGCCCGGCATCTCGAAGATGAAGAACCAGATCGCCGCCGCTGGCATCGACGACAAGATCCTCAAGCGCCAGGTCGCGATCATCGATTCGATGACGCGCGAGGAGCGCAAGCATCCCGACCTGCTCAAGGCGAGCCGCAAGAAGCGCATCGCCGCCGGCTCCGGCCAGAGCGTCGAGCACGTCAACAAGCTGCTCAAGATGCACCGGAACATGGCCGACGTGATGAAGGCCATGGGCTCCGGCAAGCGCGGCCCGCTGGCCGGCATCGCCCAGGCGATGGGTTTTGGCGGCGGTGGTGGCATGCCGTCACCGGATCAGCTCAAGGCGCTTGCGGAAAAGATGCCGGGTGGCATGCCCGGCGGACTGCCGAATTTGCCGAAGGATCTGCCCGCCGGCCTGCGCGGCGGCCTGCCGAACCTCCCGGGCCTCACCGGTCTCAGCGGCAAGCCGACTCTGCCGGGCCTCGGCCTGCCTCCGGGGAAGAAGAAATGACCTCACTCCCGTCATTGCGAGGAGCGAAGCGGCGAAGCAATCCAGAGTCGCACACGCCGCCCTGGATTGCTTCGCTTCGGTCGCAATGACGATCACATCCACCGTTCACATCAATACATCGACCTCAAAGGAGAACTTTCATGTCCGTCGTCATCCGTCTCGCCCGCGCCGGCACCAAGAAGCGCCCGGTCTATCACGTCGTCGTCGCCGACTCGCGCTTCCCGCGTGACGGCCGCTTCATCGAGCGTCTCGGCTACTTCAATCCGCTGATGCCGAAGGACAACGAGGCACGCCTCAAGCTGGACATGGAGAAGGTGAAGGGCTGGCTCGCCAAGGGCGCGCAGCCGTCCGACCGCGTCGCCCGCTTCCTCGACGCCGCCGGCGTCAAGAAGCGCGAAGCCCGCCAGAACCCGATCAAGGCCGTGCCGCGCAAGGAGCGCAAGGCGCAGGCCGAAGCCGCCGCCAAGGGCTAAGGTCGTTGACGAGCGCGGCCTCATGCTTCGAGACGCACGGCTTGCGCCGTGCTCCCTTGCATGAGGATCTGGCTCCTCCTCCTGAGGAGCGCGCGTTCGAGCGCGTCTCAAAGGACGAGGCACGCTGATGTCCAAGCTCATCTGTGTCGCCAGAATCGGCGCCGCGCATGGCGTGCGCGGCGAGGTTCGCTTATGGACCTTCACCGAGGATCCGCTGGCCGTGCTGCATTACGGCCCGCTCACGACCAAGGACGGCAGCCGTTCGTTCGAGGTCGCGAAGGCGCGCGAGGCCAAGGACCATCTGGTCGCAGCCATCAAGGGCGTCACCGACCGCAATGCGGCCGAACGCCTCAACGGGCTCGAGCTCTACGTGCCCAGAGACCGCCTGCCCGAGACGGCTGACGACGAATACTACCACGCCGACCTGATCGGCCTCGCCGCGGAGACCGCTGACGGTGCGCAGCTCGGCCGCGTGCTCGCCATCCATAATTTCGGCGCCGGCGACATCATCGAGATCGCCCCGCCCTCGGGCAGCACATTGATGCTGCCGTTCACCAATGCGGTGGTGCCGACGGTCGATCTCGCGGGTGGGCGCGTGATCATCGAGCTGCCGGCAGAGATCGAGGGCGATGATGAATCGGCCTCGGATGAGTTGGCGTCGGATCAAGACGACGCTGCCGCCTCAAACTCCGCTCGTCGTCCCCGCGAAAGCGGGGACCCATAACCACCGCAGCTGGTTGGTTCACACGGGGGTTGGCCGCGTGCCCATTTCCAACATCGCGCGGTATGGGTCCCGGATCGGCGCCGCGACGCGCGGGTGCGCGTCACGGCTTGTCCGAGACGACACCGGTGTCGAGGTCGCAAAAGCCGGCAATGCTGATCCAGGGCTCGATCTCGCAACCTGGGTACCTTAACAGAGCATCATGACGACTTCGTCCCCATCCCCAGCCGCACCCTGGCGCGCCACCGTGCTGACGCTGTTCCCGGAGATGTTTCCCGGGCCGCTCGGCGTCAGCCTGGCCGGCCGCGCGCTGGCCTCCGGCATCTGGTCGTTCGAGGCACGCGACATCAGGGCGTCCGCCAACGACAAGCACCGTAGCGTCGATGACACGCCGGCCGGCGGTGGCCCCGGCATGGTGCTGCGCGCGGACGTGCTGGCAGCGGCGATCGACGCGGCGGCGATCGATCCCGAGCGGCCGAAGCTGCTGATGAGCCCGCGTGGCCAGCCGTTGACCCAGGCCCTCGTCCGCGAGCTCGCGGCCGGTCCGGGCCCGCTGATCGTCTGCGGTCGCTTCGAAGGCATCGACCAGCGCGTCATCGATGCCCGCTCGCTGACCGAGGTCTCGATCGGCGACTACGTGCTGTCGGGCGGCGAGATCGCCGCCCTGGTGCTGATTGACGCCTGCGTCCGGCTGCTCCCAGGCGTGATGGGCAAGCTCGAATCGGGCACCGACGAGAGTTTTTCCGATGGCCTACTTGAATACCCGCAATACACCCGGCCCCAGCTATTCGAAGGCCGGACCATTCCGGATGTGCTCACCTCGGGTGACCACGCCAAGGTCGCCGCTTGGCGCCGCGCCCAGGCCGAGGCGCTGACTGAAGCGCGAAGGCCGGATTTGTGGGCCGAATGGCAGGCGCGCGACGGCCGAGAACAAAGAGAGACCAGCCAAAAAGAGCCAAAAAGCACGACAGACGGGTGACAAGCCTCGCGCTTTGGCTTATAGGAGCGCCCAATTCCGCAAGTGACGGCAGGAACAAGCGCAGCCCCCGCGTGACCCGGCTGGGCGCGCCGCCGATGGAGATTTACCCGTGAACCTGATTCAGCAGCTCGAAAAAGAGCAGTTCGACAAGCTGTCCGCCAACAAGACCATTCCGGAGTTCGGCCCAGGCGACACCGTGATCGTCAACGTGAAGGTGGTCGAAGGCGAGCGCACGCGCGTGCAGGCCTATGAGGGCGTCTGCATCGGCCGGTCCGGCGGCGGCATCAACGAGAGCTTCACCGTGCGCAAGATCTCCTATGGCGAGGGCGTGGAGCGCGTGTTCCCGATCCTCTCCCCGATGATCGATTCGATCAAGGTCGTGCGCCGCGGCAAGGTGCGTCGCGCCAAGCTGTATTACCTGCGCCAGCTGCGCGGCAAGTCGGCCCGCATCGTCGAGAAGCAGGACCGGCAGCAGACCGCCGTCAACGAGTAGTCGTTGCTTTCATTGGATTGACGAAGAGCGCGGGCTGGCCCCGCGCTTTTTTGTTTTTGCGCTGCCGTCATTCCGGGGCAGCCCCGAAGGGGCTGAACCCGGAATCTCGATTGACCTGATCACCTCGAGATTCCGGGTTCGCGTCGTCGACGCGCCCCGGAATGACAGCGGAGAGATCGCGCATCCTCACTGCGACAAACGCATCTCGCACTTCGGTGGCTGCGTGCTATATAACGCCCTCGAATGGTTCTAGATCGCACCAGCATGGCCTGTCGCCGCGTCGTCATCGACGATCGCCGCCGGCTGCCCGGGCGGTTCTTCGGACGCTTCGCCACCTCGGCAACATCAGAGCTTAGGCGCGCGCTGTAAGCCGCAGCGCCATTCCTGATTGTTCACGCGTGCCCGCCACGCGTCCAGTTTCAAACCTTAAATTCCCGGGAGCATTCGCTCATGTCGAAACCGACCACGCTGTACGACAAGATCTGGAACGACCATCTGGTGCACGAAGCCGAGGACGGCACCTGCCTGCTCTACATCGACCGTCACCTGGTGCACGAGGTCACCTCGCCGCAAGCGTTCGAAGGCCTACGCGCCACCGGCCGCAAGGTGCATGCACCGGAGAAGACGCTCGCCGTCGTCGACCACAACGTGCCGACCACCGACCGCTCCAAGCCGAACCCTGATCCGGAGAGCATCGAGCAGATCAAGGCGCTGGCCGAGAACGCCAAGGAGTTCGGCATCGAATATTACAACGAGTTCGACCGCCGCCAGGGCATCGTGCACGTGATCGGGCCGGAGCAGGGTTTTACGCTGCCCGGCACCACGATCGTCTGCGGGGATAGCCACACCTCGACCCATGGCGCGTTCGGCGCGCTGGCGCACGGCATCGGCACCTCCGAGGTCGAGCATGTGCTGGCGACGCAGACCCTGATCCAGAAGAAGGCCAAGAACATGCGCGTCACGGTCGACGGCGTGCTGCCGGACGGCGTGACGGGCAAGGACATCATCCTCGCCATCATCGGCGAGATCGGCACCGCGGGTGGTACCGGCTACGTGCTGGAATATGCCGGCGAGGCGATCCGCGCGCTGTCGATGGAAGGCCGCATGACCGTCTGCAACATGTCGATCGAGGGCGGCGCACGAGCCGGCTTGGTCGCGCCCGACCAGAAGGCGTTCGACTTCCTGCGCGGCCGTCCCAAGGCGCCGAAGGGCGCGGCCTGGGATGCGGCGATGCGCTACTGGGAGACGCTGCGCTCCGACGACGGCGCGCATTTCGACCATGAGCTCCGGCTCGACGCCGCCAAGCTGCCGCCGATCGTGACCTGGGGCACCTCGCCCGAGGACGTGATCTCGGTAACCGGCGTTGTGCCCGATCCGGACAAGATCGCCGACGAGGCCAAGCGCATCTCCAAGCATCGCGCGTTGAAGTACATGGGCCTGACCGCGGGCACCAAGATCACCGACATCAAGCTCGACCGCGTCTTCATCGGCTCGTGCACCAACGGTCGCATCGAGGATCTGCGCGCCGCAGCCAAGATCGCCGAAGGCAAGACCGTCAGCGGCCACGTCAATGCGATGGTCGTCCCGGGCTCGGGCATCGTCAAGGAGCAGGCGGAAGCCGAGGGCCTCGACAAGATCTTCATCAAGGCCGGCTTCGAATGGCGCGAGCCAGGCTGCTCGATGTGCCTCGCCATGAACCCGGACAAGCTGGCGCCCGAAGAGCGCTGCGCCTCGACCTCGAACCGAAATTTCGAGGGACGCCAGGGCTTCAAGGGCCGCACCCACCTGGTGTCGCCGGCGATGGCTGCGGCGGCCGCGATCGCAGGACACTTCGTCGACGTGCGCGACTGGCGCTGACGTCATCTCGCTGCTTCACATCCGGCACGGCGGCCGGTCTACAAACGAGCGCGATGGCTTCCCCAAGCCGTCGCGTTTTTCATTTCACCTCAACATCGACACAGTTCGGCAATGGCTTCTTAAGTCTCAGCGCGCACAATCCTACCGCCGGACGCGCTGCGTCTGCAGAGGAACGTGCCGAGGAGCCCGACATGGCCGACAAGCCGGAATACGTCGACCTCATCCGTGATGCGACGCGCCAGCGCCGGAAGACACCGCCCGCCAAGATCATTGCCCAGCCCGAGGCTCCGAAGGAGGAGCGGCGGCTGTCGAACTGGCCGCCCGGCCGCTTCGCCAAATGGCGCCTGGAAACGCTGGTGCCTTGGAAGCTGAGTGTGAGGAACTGGCAGTTCAAGGACTGGCTCTGACCGCCGCGCCCCACTCATCCCCTTGAAATGAGAGAAGGACGCCGTTGAGCGTCCTTCCCTGTCTCGTTCGAACTTCAGACACCGTCAGTAGTAGCGCCAATGGTGCCGGTGGTGGCGATGGTGCCATCGGTGATGAGGACGCCAGTGATGACCCCGCCAATGCCGATAGTGGCAGATGCGGCGCGGCCCGTAGTAGGTCCAGACGACGCGACAGCGGCGATAAGGATAGTAGTAGCCCGACGTATAGACCGGCGTGTAGTAGCTGCGATAGCCGTAGAAGTGCCGGCGGTGGTGATGGAAGTACGGCCGGTAGGCATAGTGCGGACGATAATGATAGCCGCCGCCATGGAACACCGGCCGCGGGCCGAATCCGCCGTGAAAGGCCGGGCCGCCGCCGTGGAAGACGGGACGCGGACCACCGCCTCCGAAGGCGTGGCCGCCGCCGCCATGGAACGCCGGGCCACCGCCGCCGCCGTGGAAGGCCGGTCCGCCGTGAAATCCACCGCCGGGATGTCCGCCGCCGCCACCCCCGCCATGGCCGCCGGGTCCTCGGACCTGAACGGCCAACACGTCGGAGGGCGCCTGCGTCGCAGGCCCGGCGCCGGGACTCACCGGCGACATCGCAAGCGCCGGCCGGCCGGACGCGCCGGCCAAGAGAAACAATGTCGCCGCCGCAAGACTGAGGCGACGAGCCAGACCAGCGCGCTGGTCCTTCATCCTCATCATGGTCCCTTCTCCCTGAATGCCGTGCAACGATGGACCCATGCAGCGCCGATGCTGGTTGTCCGATCGGTGGAATTGGCGCGCCCCAACATGAACGTAGAGATAGCGACGTGAATGCGGCATGAATGATGCTCGTCAGTGATGCACGGTGCACGCGCATCTGCGGCGTGGCGTCGCGGCAGAGGAGATGCACGTGAGCCTCTACGTCGTCCTGCAACTCAGGATCACGGATGCCGACGCAAGGGCTGACGCGCTGCTCGTGCGGGGACTTCGCAACTAACCACGCGCAGGCATTTGCTCCGCGAACGCGACGCGCCTCGCTGACATGGCCTCAATCGTAGAACGGCGTGAACAGAACCAAGGGGCCCGGCGGATAGGCCGGCGCGTAGTCCGTGGGACGGTCAAGATAGTGGGGCACCTCCGCCGTCGACACCACGGGCTTCACTCTGCGACCCTCCCGGCGCGGGCCAGGATCCGTTGCGGTCTGACGCGCCTGCGTGACGGCGGGCGCTGCGGCGACAGGAGAGGTGGCGGCGGAACTCGCGAGCAGCATCGCCACCGTGACGATGCCGATCCCGAGCCAGGTTCTGTTGATTGATGGTTTCATGGCGAACCTCGTTGCCAGCCCCCATCAACGTACAGGCCCGCAAAGCGGGCCTGTTTGATTTCGGTCATTGTCTCGATCGGCCGGAAAGCGCGGCTTACCAGCGGCCGTGATGGCGATATCCGTAGTGATGCGGCCGCCAGTGATGCCGCGGATGATAGTAATGCCGAGGATAGTAGTGGCGCCGGGGATGCCAATGGTGGCGGCCGTGCCAATGCACCTGCGTGGTCTCCTGCACCGTGCCCTGCTGCACCGCGGTCGCGGCGCCCGGATTGATCAGCGACAGCGCCTGCGCGCGTTCGGCGGGGGCAGCCATCGCGAGAACGGCGCCAACCGCCGCGATGCCCAACAGCTTCATCACAGTCATGAACTTCTCCCTCGATCGCCTGACATCACGTCCGGCACCGTACATTCCGCCTTGTCAGTTGCCTGAAGGGCGGCCGCAGCAGCGCGACGCAGACCAGTCTCGAACGAGCGACGTGAATGGGACATGAAGACCTGCGCAGGAGCAGAATGCCGATATGTCGCACATGGTTCCACCGCAGTGCGCGACATATCGGCACTGTGTCCGGACGGTAACATCAGGCAACGTCGCGATCGCGACCGAATCACGTGCGCGCTTGCCGAGCCGATCAGTGCGCGGGACCCAGGAGTCAGCCGCGTCGCCAGACGCAACTCATATGCGGGACGATCACGGTGCCGCTCGGCCGATGCTCCGGAACATAAGTGGCATCGCATACACGAACCGCGTTCGGACCCGGATTGAAGCGCGGCACCACGTCCGGCTGCCAATGACCCTCGTAGCGCGGATAGATCTGGATTCGTCGTTGCCGGCGCTGTGCGGAGAGATCCGTGCTCATCTCGCTCTGGACGGCGCCGCGTAGGCCCGCGGCCTGCTCCGCTTGCGCTCCCGCCGAGATCGAGATCACGACCGCCGCGGCCAACGCCGTCCCGGCCAGCACCATCGACATCTGTCTCATCTGTCCCCAACCCCCAATTCGCGCGCCAAGACGGTCGCCGTTTTCATCCCCTGCGTCAACCGGCGCCGCCCCACATGTCATAGAACCAAGATGCAAGATGATCAAAGCCGGGCTAGAAGGCGGCAATGTGGACGGATCTGAAAGCCCCATCGCTCGCCGACATGGAAGTCATGGCGCACGAGATGTTCGAGCGTCTGCCCGAGCATTTTCGCAGGCTTTGCGAGGGCGTCATCATCCGGGTCGACGACTTTCCGACCGAGGAGGTGCTCGACGAGATGCAGGCCGAAAGCGAGTTCGACCTGCTCGGCCTGTTCCAGGGCACGGGACTGCCGTTTCGCAGCAACGACGACCTGCCCCGGCTGCCCAACATGATCTGGCTCTACCGCCGTCCGATCCTGGATTACTGGGCCGAGCACGACGAGAGTCTTGGGCACATCGTCCGCCACGTCCTGATCCACGAGATCGGCCACCATTTCGGAATGTCCGACGACGACATGGAGGCGATCGAGGCGTCCGTCGACTGACGACCCGGCCGATAGCACCGGGATTTTGACTTTATCCGCCCTGCCGTTCGGGCTAAACAGCGGCCTGCCCGTATTCTCGAAGGTGCCCCGATGGACAAGTTCACCACGCTGGAAGGCGTCGCCGCGCCGCTGAAGATCATCAATGTCGACACCGACATGATCATCCCCAAGCAGTACCTGAAGACCATCAAGCGCACCGGCCTCGGCAAGGGCCTGTTCTCGGAGCAGCGCTACAAGGACGACGGCAGCGAGAACCCGGATTTCGTCCTCAACCAGCCGGCCTACCGCAATTCCAAGATCCTGGTCGCCGGCGACAATTTCGGCTGCGGCTCGAGCCGTGAGCACGCGCCCTGGGCGCTGCTCGACTTCGGCATCCGCTGCGTGATCTCGACCTCGTTCGGCGACATCTTCTACAATAACTGCTTCAAGAACGGCATTCTGCCGATCCGCGTGTCGCAGGCCGATCTCGACAAGCTGTTCGACGACGCCGAGCGCGGTGCCAACGCGACCTTGACGGTTGATCTCGCCAACCAGGAGATCCGCGGCCCCGACGGCGGCACCGTCAAGTTCGACATCGATCCGTTCCGCAAGCACTGCCTGCTCAATGGGCTCGACGACATCGGGCTGACGCTGGAGAAGAAGGCCTCGATCGACAGCTACGAGGCCAAGCTGGCCGAGCGCGCCTGGGCCTGAGCCCCGCTTGAAGGCAGAGAGTTCGCGGGCCCCGGACCTCGTCCGGGGCCTTGTTTCGAGAGCAGCCCAGCAGGTCCGCCGTTGACGCGTGTATTGCCAGAGGTCGTCACCTTCTGGCGCGGGCCGCTCGACCGGCTGCGCCAGACCTGCCTGCGCTCGCAGCTCGCCGCCGGCCACAAGGTCACCGTCTACAGCTTCGATCCGCTGCCCGGCCTGCCCGACGGCGTCGGCAATGCCGAGGCCGGGGCGGTCCTTCCTTACGCATTCTCCGAACGTCTCAGGCCGCCGCAGCCCGACGGCAGCTGGCGCGATTGGACCACCTTGCAGTTCAGCGACTTCTTCCGGATGCGGCTGATGGCACAGCGCGCCGGCCTCTGGCTCGATGCCGACGTGCTGCTGCTCAGGCCGGTCGAGATCGATCCGGCTCTGCCCTACTTCGCCTGGGAGCGTCCGCGGCAGCTCGGCAACTCCGTGCTCTACCTGCCGCCGGACGATCCGATCGTCGCCGAGTTCGCTGCGCTGATGGCGCAGGACGAGCTGACGCCGAACTGGCTGTCGCTGCGTCATCGCCTCACCTATGCGATGCGCCGCCTGCGCGGCGGCTCCGACCGCCTCTCGGACATCCGCGTCGCCATCTTCGGCCCTGCCGCGCTGACGGCGCTGGCCCGCCGCCACGGCTCGCTGCGCCACGCGCTGCCGAAGCGCAGCTTCTACGCTGTCCATGCCGAGCCGAAGGCGTTCTTCGATCCCTCTGACTTCTCCGGCCTGATCGGCGATCCCGCGATCATCGGCCTGCACATCTCGCCGAAGGGCCGCGGCGGCGAGGCGCCGATCCCTGGCAGCCTCTATGCGTGGGCGGCCGAGCGATTTGCCCCGCGCTGACCTTCGCCGCGCAGCTTTGCGGCCTGCGCAGGACCGATTCGCTGCTTGATCTACCGCAACGTCCGCGCGTCCACCCGGTGATTGATTGCGAACAATCATCGGAGACGTGTCATGACCGTAGACGCCAAGCCCTATCCGCGGGTTCAGTTCCTGATCGATACGTTCGCGCAATGGCTCCGGCACCGGCGTGAGCTGAGCGAGATCCGGCAGCTGGACCGCGACGATTTCGAGCGTATCGCGATGGACCTGCAGGTCACACCGGCGGATCTCGACGAGCTGGTCCGTCACGGCGAGCACGCCGCCGACGAGCTGCCCCGGATGCTGAAGGCGCTCGGCATCGACGAAGCCGCGCTGGGGCGCGCCGAGCCGCTGGTGCTGCGCGACATGGAGCGCGTCTGCGCCATGTGCAAGGACAAGCCGCGCTGCCATCGCGATCTTGCCGCCGGCACGAGCGCCGAGCACTACGAGGAGTACTGCCTCAACGCCCCGACCATCGACCGCCTGGGCACCGCCGCGGTCAAGCACTGATCGCCGTCTCCCTCCCACTGAGCGAAGCAACGCGATGAGCCTGCCCAAACTGTACCGCAACACCTGGCTCCATGTCGGCGTCGCGATCCTGCTCGCGCTCGGCGCGATGCTGTTGATCCGGCTGCACAATGCCGGCGGCGTGACGCCCGCGGCCGACAGCGTGCAGGCCGGCCGCAAGCTGGCGGAGGCCTGGTGCAGCACCTGCCACGCCATCGACACGAGCGGCGCGCGAAGCCAGACCACGACCGCCCCCGACTTTGTGGCCGTCGCCAACATGCCCTCGACCACCGAGCTGTCGCTCAAGGTGTTCCTGCAGAGCAGCCACCCGACGATGCCCAACGTCATCCTGACCGCCGAGCAGCGCGGCGACTTGGTCAACTACATCCTCAGTCTCCGCCGCATCTGACGCCTCACTTCGCCACAGCCGCGATCGCATCGGCGATCGCGATCGTGCGCCGCGCCATCTCGGCATGCAGCCGCTCGACCATGCGGCCGTCGATCTGGATCGCGCCGCGCGAGGCATTCTCCGGCAGCTCGAACGCAGCGATGATCTTGCGTGCCGCAGCGACCTCGTCGGCGGGCGGCGTGAAGATCGCGTTGCAGGCGTCGATCTGGCCGGGATGGATCAGCGTCTTGCCATCGAAGCCGAGATCGCGGGCCTGGATGCATTCTTGCGCGAATCCGTCGGTGTTGGCGAAGTCGCTGTAAGGCCCGTCCAGAATCTCCAGCCCATGGGCCCGCGTCGCCAGGATGCAGTGGCTGATCATCGGCAGCATCGTGGAGCGGCCCGGCAGCATGCGGATGCGGGTCTCGCGCGAGATGTCATTGGGACCGAACACGAAGCCGGCGAGCCGCGAGCCCGGCTCGTGCACCGTGGCCGCGAGCAGATCGGCATCGAGCACGGCGCGCGCCGTCTCGATCATGGCCCAGACCTTCAGCGCCGGATCTGCCCCGACCTCGGCCAGACGATCCGTGACCAGACGAAGGTCCTCGACGGTCGACACCTTGGGAACGAGGATGCCGTCGGTCGCCGCTTGTCCCGCCATGGCGACGTCGTCGCTCCACCACGCCGTATCCAGGCTGTTGATACGGATCAGCAGTTCCCGCTTGCCGTAGCCATCGGCCGCCACCGCCTTGGCGATCTGGTCGCGGGCGGCGGCCTTGGCATCCGGCGCCACCGAATCCTCGAGATCGAGGATCAGCCCGTCGGCCGGCAGGTTCCGCCCCTTCTCCAGCGCACGCGCATTGGAGCCGGGCATGAACAGGAGACTGCGGCGCGGGCGGATCATTTCGGCGTTTCCCTTGGTTTATCGACGCGGCCCGCGATACCATTTCGAGAGCCAGGCCGAAAGGCTTGTTCCCGGAAGGCGCATGTGTTTAGGCAAGGTCCATGATCTCGTTTCCGCAACGCCTGCTCGAAGGCTATCGCGCCTTCGCCACCCAACGCCTGCCGACCGAACAGAGCCGTTACCTCGAGCTCTCGGAGCGCGGCCAGTCGCCCGAAGTGATGGTGATCGGCTGCTGCGACTCGCGCGTCTCGCCCGAGGTGATCTTCGACGTCGGTCCCGGCGAATTGTTCGTGCTGCGCAACATCGCCAACCTGGTGCCGATCTATCAGCCGGACGCCAACGCGCACGGCGTGTCGGCGGCGCTGGAATACGCCGTCACCGTGCTGAAGGTGAAGCACATCGTCATCCTGGGCCATGCCCAATGCGGCGGCATCCGCGCCTTCGTCGACAAGGCGGCGCCGTTGTCGCCCGGCGATTTCATCGGCCGCTGGATGTCGATGTTCATCAAGCCCGGCGAGGTCGTCGAACAGCGCACGCATGAGAGTTTCCAGGACTTCGTCACCCGGATCGAGAAGGCCGCGGTGTTCCGTAGCCTCGAGAACCTGATGACGTTCCCCTTCGTCCGCAGCCGGGTCGAGGCCGGCGACCTGCAGCTCCATGGGGCCTATTTCGGCGTCGCCGAGGGCTCGCTGTTCGTGCTCGACAAGGCGGCCAAGGAATTCAAGAGCGCGCGCGCTGGCGAATAGCGAATGGGAAGTAGCGAGGAGTTCACCGGCCCTATTCGCCATTCGCTCCTCGCTATTCGTCCCTGTTCAATGATCACCCGACCAGCGGTCCGACAGCGCGAGCATCACCGTCGACACCACGAAGGTCATGTGCACGCCGACCAGCCAGGCGAGCTTGGTCGAGTCGTAGCCGGCGTCGAGATTCATGAACGCCTTCAACAGCTGGATCGCCGAGATCGCGACGATCGAGGCGAGCAGCTTCTGCTTCAGCCCGGCGAAGTCGACCTTGGTCATCCATTCCGGCCAGTCCGGATGGCCGCCGGGATCGATGCGCGAGACGAAGTTCTCGTAGCCCGAGAACACCACGATCAGCACGAGATTGCCGGTCAGGCAGACGTCGATCAGGCTGAGCACGCCGAGGATGATGTCGCTTTCCTTGGCGGTGGGCAGATGAATGACGCTCTCCCACAGCAGCAACACGAACTTGAACAAGAGCACCGCGAGGCTGATGACGAGGCCGACATAGAACGGCGCCATCAGCCAGCGGCTCTTGAACAGGAAGCCTTCGAGGCCGCGCTCGACCGGACCCGGGACGTGCTTGGCGGCTTCCGGCGTGGTCTTCTCGCTCATCGTGTCCCGCGCCCCCGCCCCGAAGACGTTGCGTGTTGACCGAGTCCGTTACGCCGCCTTCTTCTTCGCGGTGATCAGCTTGCGGTTGATCAGCACCTCGGCGATCTGGATCGCGTTCAGCGCCGCGCCCTTGCGCAGGTTGTCGGACACGCACCAGAAGGCGAGACCGTTCTCGACCGTGCCGTCCTCGCGGATGCGGCTGATATAGGTCGCGTCCTCGCCGGCCGCCTCGTAGGGCGTCACGTAGCCGCCCGGCTCGTGCTTGTCGATGACGAGGCAGCCCGGCGCGTTGCGCAAGATGTTGCGGGCCTCATCCGCCGTGATCGGATTCTCGAACTCGACATTGACGGCTTCGGAGTGGCCGACGAACACCGGCACGCGAACGCAGGTCGCGGTCAGCTTGATCTTCGGATCCAAGATCTTCTTGGTCTCCATCATCATCTTCCACTCTTCCTTGGTGAAGCCGTCTTCCATGAAGACGTCGATCTGTGGAATGACGTTGAAGGCGATGCGCTTGGGGAACTTCTTATTGACCAGCTCGTCATTGGTGTAGACGGCCTTGGTCTGCGAGAACAATTCGTCCATCGCATCCTTGCCGGCACCGGACACCGACTGATAGGTCGACACCACGACGCGCGTGATCTTCGCCTTGTCGTGCAGCGGCTTCAGCGCGACGACGAGCTGCGCCGTCGAGCAGTTCGGGTTGGCGATGATGTTCTTCTTGTTGAAGCCGGCGGCGGCGTCGGCATTCACCTCCGGCACGATCAGCGGCACGTCGGGATCCATGCGCCAAGCCGACGAGTTGTCGATCACGACCGCGCCGGCGGCGCCGATCTTGGGCGACCACTCTTTCGACACCGAACCACCGGCCGACATCAGGCAGATGTCGACGTCGGCAAAATCGTAGTGCTCGAGCGCTTTGACCTTCAGCGTGCGGTCGCCATAGGACACCTCGACGCCGACGCTGCGGCGCGAGGCCAGCGCCACGACCTCGTCGGCGGGGAATTGTCGCTCGTCCAGAATATTGAGCATTTCCCGTCCGACATTGCCGGTCGCGCCGACCACTGCGACTTTGTAACCCATCATTCACTCTCCGAAGAAATATGGCCGACCGCGCATGTCAGCGGAAACCGAAGCGGCAGCGCTTCTATGCGAGAAACGTCCCTGGCACAACGTTACCACGATGTCTCGCATTCGATGCAGTCCGATTCGGCCAGAACAGCCGCAGCGCCCCGATCCGCGTCCGTCCTGCAGGGGCTCCAGAGCTTCGCGGACGAGGTCTGCGGCACATTTGCGCGCCTGTTCGCCTATGTGGGGGCTCTGGCGCTGATCGCCATGCTCGGCGTGGCCGGCTGGAACCATCTCGACGGCGGCGATGACACGTCGCCCGGCCGCGTCGGCTGGACCTTGGCCGACGGCGCCGTGCCGGCGTTCTCGCTCCGTCTCACCGACCAGCCCGACAGGACCGCCACCTACACCGTGCTCATCCACCCCGAAGGCGGCCGCAAGGACGTGTTGCGCTGGGGCGACCCCGCCGATCGCCCCGCTGCCGAGCTCGAGATCTACCGGTTCGGACCGGAGCGCGATGCAAGGCGTGATCCCCAGGCCGATCTGGCGATCCGGATGGGGCGCAACTCCGCCTCCGAGCTCGAGACCGCCGGCGTGATCGACAGCCGGTTCGGCCCCGTCAGTCTGGTTCGCCGGGCTGGGGCTCCCGAGGGCGCCGGAGCCTGCCTCGGCTTTCTCAAGACCATCGCCGAGCCGAGCTTGCGGATCTCCGGCTGGTCGTGCCAGGGCGTGACGATGCCGGCGCGCCGCGCCATGGTCGGCTGCATGCTCAACCGGCTGACCCTGCTGGCGCCCGACCAGAACCGGGCCCTGAGCCAGCTTTTCATGGGGACCGATCAGCGGCGCGGCGGCTGCGACGAACCCGCCATCGCCAGCGGCAGCGGCGATTGGGTGACTTCGACCGCCAATCCGAGGCTGCGCGGCGCCTTGTGAATGTCTGCCTGCGTCCGGATGTTGCTGGGCGTGACGCATCCTATTCGACCCGTCAAACCCACGGGCAAGTGACGGATATTGATGCAACTTTCCCGCCACAGCAGGGATTTATCTTGCCCCTCGCCGCGGGAATGACCTTGTGATGCCACAGCCGACCCAGATATTGTGCGGGCCAAATCATGCGCATGGCGAGCGCCCGCCCCTTTTGGCGCGAGGAAGAGGACGTGATGATCGAATTTCCTGCTGCGACCCGGGTCATGGCCTTGGCGGTGATCGCCGCGACGGGCCTTGCCGTCACGTCTCTTGCCGCCACCTCGGCGGATGCCGCCACCACCAAGCGCCGTGCCGTTGCCGTCACCAACAACGGCAATCCGAACTATTCCTACCAGTCCGGCCCGCGCACCCGCATCTACATCACCCGCCGCTCGTTCCTCGACGGCGGCACCGAGGTGCTTCCGGGCGACCGCAAGTTCTCGGACTATGCGTTCCCGCCGGCTGTCGGCTACCCGTCGTTCGCGCGCGAGAATCTGAACCGGCCGATCGACCGCCAGCCGCTGATGGCGCCGTCCGATCTCGGCGGCTATCCGACCCGGATTCCGATCCCCTACTGAGGGCGGCCGCATCGTCAGATCATCAAGGCCGGGCCCCGCCCGGCCTTTTGCTGTTTTGCCGCGCTGACGTTCCATCGCGTCGTCATCGATCATGAGCTGGTCACTGCTCGATTTCGAACGTGTGAGACGACCGTTCGGAGACATGGCTGACACATCGCTACACGCCGATGGAGGCCAGCCTGCTCCCACCCCTCAGTGTCATCCCGGCGAACGCCGGGATCCATAACCACCGGCCGGCATGACCGCCCGGTCTCATCGCTCCAGCGTGCCTCACACCCATGTCGGGGAGTCTGGGTCCCGTCGTTCGCCGGGACGACACCGGAATTTTCGGCACGACTGGTCATCCTCGCACCCGCTTTCGCGTCCGAGTCTTTGCTCGTCTGATCGCCCTCTCCTTGCAGAGGGCGCAGGGAAGGCCGGGCCTCGGCTGAGGCCCGTGGCCCCCGTGCGGGAAAAATGCACGGGGCAGGAACCACAGGTACAGTCGGACCGACCCGGCCTTCCCCGCGCGATGGTCTTCACGCTTACTCTACGCTCTCCCCGGTGTCCGGCCTGTTAGCCACCGTTGTCGTCGGGATCATCGCCCTTCCGACTTGGCGCCAGCATCGGGGCGCCAGGACCACGCAGCTTCACGTCCGCAAGAGCCTCGTTCGTCCGCATGCCCCTAGGACATGCTGCGAGCCCTCGCGGCCACCGCATTCCCGCCTCGCGCCTCGTGACGATCGCGAAACGCCCCTCGCAAGCGAAGCGGGATGGAGGGAGAAGACCATGGATTCTGGAAAAACGAAAGTGAAATTTTTGACGGAGTCCGACTGATCAAGCGGACGAGATTGAAATCGCGGGCGAAAAAAGTTCTTCGCCGCGAAGGGAATAGAGCAACGGGACGACTGGCAACCTCCGTCAATCGCATCGATCGCACCCGAGAGCTGATCCGATTTGCCCGACGGGCAGTCGCGACAAGCAGGCGTCCGAGTGGGTTGCTCCGTCATGCCCGAGCTTGTCCCGGGCATCCACGTCCTTCCCGGGATGCCTCGCGATGTGGATGGCCGGGACGGGCCCGGCCATGACGACGCGGAGATGGACCGCGACAAACTCAGATCATCATATGCGATCGCCCGGCCCGACCTCGCACCGGTCTCAATCGTACAGCACAGCCGCGATCTTCGGATCGGTGATGTTGGACTTGTCATACCAGTAGAAGCCGGTGTCGGTGACCTTCGGCAGCTTCTCGCCCTTTAACGCCTTGACCGCCGACTCCACTGTGCAGCTGCCGATGCCGATCGGATTTTGCGTGATCGCGCCCGCCATCTCGCCCGAGGTGATCGCCGCCTTCTGCTGCTTGCCGGAATCGTAGCCGATCACGACGATCTTCTTCTTCATCTCCTTGACGCCGTTCAGCACGCCGATCGCGGAGCCCTCGTTGGCGCCGAAGATGCCCTTGAGGTTCGGATTGGCCTGCAGGATCGACTTGGTGATCTCGGTCGACTTCAGCTGATCGCCGCCGCCATACTGCACGCTGACGATCTTGATGTTCGGATGCTTGTCCTTGATGCGCTTCAGGAAGCCGTCGCGACGGTCGATGCCGGTGCGGCTGGTCTGGTCGTGCACGACCACAGCGACGTCGCCGGAATCCCCGATCATGTCCGCCATCTTGTCGGCGGCGAGGCCGGCCGCGGCGAGGTTGTCGGTCGTGCAGGTCGTCAACGGAATGTCGCTGTCGACGCCGGAGTCGAAGGCGATCACCGGGATCTTGCCCGCATCTGCCTTCTTCAGCAGCGGAATCGCTGCCTTGGAATCGAGCGCGGCGAAGCCGATCGCCTGCGGCTTCTTGGCGAGCGCCGCCGAGAGCATGTCGATCTGCTTGTCGACCATGGCCTCGGTCTCGGGCCCCTCGAAGGTGATCTTGACGTTGGCGGCCTTCGCGGCCTGCTCGGCGCCGAGCTTCACGGCCTGCCAGAACTGGTGCTGGAAGCCCTTGGAGACGAGGGGGATGTAGACATCGTCGGCGCGCGCGCCTGCGGACACGCCCGTGGTCATGACGGCGCCGAGCGCGACGCCGAGGAGATGCTTCTTCATCATGGGTGTTCCTCCATTCAGTCTGGTGATTGTCGTTTTGACGATGGTCTCGTTGCCATTGCCGCTGCGCGCGGCGCTGGTCGTTCGGCTCGAACTCGGGGCGATGGTGGTCCGCTGGATCTCCTTTGAGGATCAGCCGCGGTTTCGGCGCAGCATGTCGGCGTAGACGGCGAGAATGATGATGATGCCGGTGACGACGAACTGCCATTCCTGGGCCACCGACAGGATTCGCAGCCCGTTGGTCAGCACGCTCATGATGAAGGCGCCGATGATGGTGCCGAGAATGGTGCCGGTACCGCCGCTCAGCGACGTCCCGCCGATGACGACGGCGGCGATCGCATCGAGCTCATAGCCCTGGCCGAGTGCCGGCTGCGCGGAGTTGATGCGCGAGGCGAGCAGTAGCCCGGCCACGCCGCAGATGGCGCCGCCGAGGCCATAGATGACGATCTTCCAGCGGTCGACATTGACGCCGGACAGCCGCACCGCCTCCTCGTTGCTGCCGATCGCGAACGTGTAGCGGCCGAGCGCGGTGCGGTTGAGAACGACGGCCGCCAGCACCGCCATCACGAACAGGATCAGGGCCGCGTTGGGAATCGGCAGGGCAGGAACGACAGTGCCGAGCAGCGAGTCCTGCGAGATCATCGAGAAATTCTCGGTGTTGCTGAAATAGATCGGCTTGCTGCCGGAGACGACCAGCGCCAGCCCCTTCAGCACCAGCATCATGCCGAGCGTCGCGATGAACGGCGGCACCTTCATCTTGGTGATGACCGTGCCCGACACGGCGCCTGACAGCGCGCCGGTGGCGATGGCCGCGACGATGCCCGTCCACATCGGCAGCTCCCAATAGGTCAGGAACACACCCGCCATCACGGCGCAGAAGGTCATCAGCGTGCCGACCGACAAGTCGATGCCGGCGGTGATGATCACGAAGGTCGAGGCGATCGCCAGCACGCCGTTGACCGCGGTCGCCTGCAGGATGTTGATCATGTTGTCGGTCTGCATGAAGGCCGGCGAGGCGAAGCTGAAATAGACCAGCAGCAGCACCAGGCTCGCGAAGGCCAGCAGCTTCTGCAGCGCCGCAGGTCCGAGCAGCCGGCGCCGCAGCGCGGCCATCGCACCGGACCCGGGCGCCGCGAGACTGTCCTTGTGGTCCTTGACCAATGCCGGGTCGCTCATGCCGTCAGCCTGCCTTCATGGTTTCGCGCTGCGTGGCCAGCTGCATGATCCGCTCCTGCGTGGCCTCGTCCGGCGACAGCTCGCCGGTGATGCGGCCCTCGCACATCACGACGATGCGATCGCTCATCCTGATCACCTCGGGAAGCTCCGACGAGATCATCACAATCGCCTTGCCCTGGTCGGCCAGCGAGCGGAGCAGGCGGTAGATCTCGTTCTTGGCGCCGATGTCGATGCCGCGGGTCGGCTCGTCGAAGAACAGGATGTTGCAATCACGATCGAGCCATTTGGCGATCACGATCTTCTGCTGGTTGCCGCCGGAAAGCAGGCGAACCTGCTGCGACACCGAAGGCGTGCGGATGTTCAGCATCCGGATGAAGCGGCCAGCGGTGTCGCGGATCGCGCGCTTCCTGAGCACGAACTTCATTGCAAGGTAGTTCGCGAGGTTCGACATCACGACGTTGGATTCGACGTCCATGCCGGTGGCGAGGCCGAAGCGCTTGCGGTCCTCGGAGAGATAGCCGATGCCGTGGGCGACCGCATGCGCCGGCGAGCGGATCGTCACCTTGCGATTGTCGACGAGAATATCCCCGGACGGAACGGCGTCGGCGCCGAAGATCGCGCGCGCGACCTCGGTGCGGCCGGCGCCCATCAGTCCAGCAAAGCCGAGGATTTCGCCCTTGCGCAAGGTGAAGCTGACGTCGCGGACCAGCGGCCCGCAATTCAGCCTGCGCACCTCGAGCGCGATCTCGCCGGCCGGCGCCGTGCCCGCCACGCGCGCATCGCTCAGGCTGCGCCCGACCATCATGCCGATGATGGTCTCGATCGTGGTGCTCTCGGCCGGCACCGTCGCGACATACTCGCCGTCGCGCAGCACGGTGACGCGATCGGCGATCTGCTTCAGCTCGTCCATCTTGTGGGAGATGTAGACGATGCCGACGCCGCGTGCCTTCAAGGCGCGGATCATCTTGAACAGCTCGGCGATCTCGCGATTGTTCAGCGCGGCGGTCGGCTCGTCCATGATCAGGACGCGCGAGTTGAAGGACAGCGCCTTGGCGATCTCCACCATCTGCTGCCTGGCCACCGTCAGCCCGCCGACTGTCGTGCGCGGGTCGATCGACAGATTGAGCTGGGCAAGCAGCTCGGCCGCCTGCCGGTTGAGCCTGTCCTCATCGAGCAGCAGCCCGAACGCCTTCATCGGCTCGCGCCCGATGAAGATGTTCTGCGCCACCGTGAGGTGGTTCATCAGCTGCAGCTCCTGATGAATGATCCCGATGCCGGCGGCCTGCGCCTCGCGCGGTCCTGGAAAATCGACGCTGGCGCCGTCGTAGATGATCTCGCCGGAGTCCTTGCGGTAGACGCCGGCGAGGATCTTCATCAAGGTCGACTTGCCGGCGCCGTTCTCGCCCATCACGGCATGGACCGCGCCTGCGCGCAGCTCGAACCTGATATTGTGCAGCGCCCGGACGCCGGGGAAGCTCTTGCACAGGCCGTGAACGGAGATGAGCGGCGCGCTCATGCGTCAGCGCATGTGGTGAGGGAGGTCGCGTACAATCGCCACGGGGCGATGGTCGCGACATTGGCGGCGACACCATGCACGGCGAGCGACATATCGCATCGCAAGCGCGATCACATTCATCCTCCCCGGCCTTCGCACGCATCATGTCGAACGCGTACGAGACCGCGTCCATTCAATGGCGCGGCGTTGTGGTCAGGCTATTCATCCGGGGATGAAAGTCTATAGGTAAAATCGACAGGCCTTGCGATGCGCATGCAGGACGCGACCGCGGAATAGCGACGACGCGCCCGGTGGCGAGATCGAACACGTCGTGCGTTGGATTTGCGCGATCTCGACAACGACGGTGAGCCCCCCTCCCCCTTGCGGGGAGGGGTCGGGGGTGGGGGTCCCCGGGCGATGCTTGATGTGATGAGTTCGGGTCGAGACGTGCAACGACGAAAAGTAATCGTCGGGGCAGGTGAGACGGTGCCTCAAGCGGGTGTCACTGGGTGGGGACCCCCACCCCCAACCCCTCCCCGCAAGGGGGAGGGGAGTGCACCTTCGGCGCGGCGGAACCTCGGCTCCGCCTACGCCGTGAGCTTCTCCAGCTCCTTGATGATCGCCTCGCCCATCTGCGTGGTCGACGCCGGCGTCGAGCCTTCCGCCTTGATGTCGGCGGTGCGCAGGCCTGACGCCAGCACGGCGGCGATGGCGGCGTCGAGCTTGTCGGCGAGCGCGCCCATGTCGAAGGAGTAGCGCAGCGCCATGCCGAACGACGTCAGCATCGCGATCGGGTTGGCGAGACCCTTGCCGGCAATGTCCGGCGCCGAGCCGTGCACCGGCTCGTACAGCGCGCGGCGCTTGTGGGTCTTGGCGTCGACCTCGCCGAGCGAAGCCGACGGCAGCATGCCGAGCGAGCCGGTCAGCATCGCCGCGATGTCCGACAGCATGTCGCCGAACAGATTGTCGGTGACGATGACGTCGAACATCTTCGGATATTTCACCAGGTTCATGCCGCCGGAATCGGCGAGCTGATGCTCGAGCGTGACGTCCTTGTATTCGCGGTTGTGAACCGCGGTGACGACCTCGTTCCAGAGCACGCCCGACTTCATGACGTTGCGCTTCTCCATCGACGTCACCTTGTTGCGGCGCTTGCGCGCGAGGTCGAAGGCCACGCGGGCGATGCGCTCGATCTCATAGGTGTCGTAGACCTGGGTATCGACGGCGCGCTTCTGGCCGTTGCCGAGATCGGTGATGGTCTTGGGCTCGCCGAAATACACGCCGCCGGTCAGCTCGCGCACGATCATGATGTCGAGCCCCTCGACGATCTCGCGCTTCAGGCTGGAGGCATCGGCGAGCGCCGGGTAGCACACGGCGGGGCGCAGATTGGCGAACAGGCCGAGATCCTTGCGCAGGCGCAAGAGGCCCGCCTCGGGGCGGACCTCGTAGGGAACGCCATCCCATTTCGGGCCGCCGACGGCGCCGAAGATGATGGCGTCGGCCGCCTTGGCCTTGTCCATGTCGGCTTCCGAGATCGAGGCGCCATGGGCGTCATAGGCCGCGCCGCCGACCAGCCCGTCCTCGGTCTCGAACGAGGCGAGCCCCTTGGCGTTGAGCCAGCCGATCAGCCGCTTCACCTCCGCCATCACTTCGGGGCCGATGCCGTCGCCGGGCAGCAAAAGGAGCTTCTGGGTCGCCATGGTCGTTGTCCTCGCGGGGCTTGTCATGCCCGGGCGTTGCGCGGGCATCCAGCATTCCTGGCCGGATTGCCGGCCAAACCGGCAATGACGGGAACGAAAATCCGCGCGGAGTGCTAAAGCCCTCCTGCACGGTTGGCAAGCCACCATTGCCGCCGCACGTCTTCTGGACCGGCGCGCCGAGCTGCTATGTTCTCCAGGATCGCCGCTAGAGAGCATGGACTGCCGGACGATCGCTGCGCCGGAGCATGTCTTGCTGAATCCCACGCCCGATCCGCCTCCGGCCCATCCGGCGCGGCTCAACCTGACGCTCTCGCTCGGCCCCATCGTCGGCCTCGGCATCGGCCGCTTCGCCTATGCGCTGGTGCTGCCGGACATGCGCGACTCGCTGCACTGGTCGTACTCGGCCGCGGGTTTCATGAACACCGTGAACGCCGCCGGCTATCTGATCGGCGCGCTGATCGCGTCGCGTCTGATCGGCCGAACCGGCGCACCGGCGACGGTGCGTGGCGGAACCCTGGCGGCGCTGGCCTCGCTCGCGGTCTGCGCCCTGACAGGCGACTTCGTCTCGCTCAGCTTGGCGCGGCTGATCACCGGCATCGGCGCGGGCGTCGCCTTCGTCGCGGGCGGCACGCTGGCGGCGCGGATCGCGCAATCGCGGCCGGCCCAGGCGAGCTTCATCCTCAGCCTGTTCTATGCCGGACCGCCGCTCGGCATCGTCGCCTCCGGCCTGGTGGCGCCGTTCGTGCTGCAGGCGTTCGGGCCTGGCTCGTGGTGGATCGTCTGGCTGGCGCTGACCGCGCTTGGCTGCGTGCTGATCCTGCCGCTGCTGCTGACGCCGATCCCGGCGATGGCGGCCGTGCCCGGCGGCAGCGCGGGTCCGGTCTCGCTGCGGCCGATGGCGATCTATCTGTTCGGCTACTTCCTCTATGGCGCCGGCTACATCGCCTATCTCACCTTCATGATCGCCTATGTCCGCGACCTCGGCGGCGGCGCCGCCGCCCAGTCCGCGTTCTGGTGCCTGATCGGGCTGGCCGGCTTCACCACGCCGTGGGTGTGGCGCCGCGTGCTGGCGCTGGATCGCGGCGGTATGCCGGCCGCGATCATCCTCACCATCAACGCCATCGGCGCCGCGCTGCCGGCGCTCAGCCATTCGCCAGCCATGCTGGCGCTGTCGGCCGCGATCTTCGGCGTCGCCTTCTCCACCGTCACCACGGCAACCACCGCGTTCGTGCGCTTCAACCTGCCGCAGGCGGCGTGGTCGCGCGCGATCGCGGCCCTGACCATCGTGTTCGGCATCGGCCAGACGCTGGGTCCATTCGTGGTCGGGGCGATTACCGATGCGATGGGAAGCCTGACTTATGCGCTGAATGTATCGGCGGCCTTGTTGCTGTTGGGTGCTGTGATGGCGGCGATGCAGGGGAAGTTGAAAGCCGCCGATCGAGCCTAACAAATGGTGTCGTCCCGGCGAACGCCGGGACCCATACCGCGGAAGCCATCGAGGGACGTGGCTGCCAGTTGCCCGCGTCATCACCGCCGGTGGCTATGGGTCCCGGCTCAAGGCCGGGACGACAGCGGAGGATGTGGCGGCGATCGCGGCTCTATCGATCGACGTCTTCAGCTCCCGCTGAACGAATTGTACCCCTGATCCTCCCAATAGCCGCCCTTGTAGTCGTTGGTGATTTCCATCGCGACGACGTATTTCGGGTTCTTGAAGCCGAGCTTGGTGGGGACGCGGATCTTCATCGGGTAGCCGTAGGCGCGCGGCAGGATCTGGTCGGCGAACTTGAAGGTCATCTGGGTCTGCGGATGCAGCGCGGTGCGCATGTCCAGAGGCGAGTTGTAGCCGTCCTTGTCGGCGCAGTTGAACCAGACATATTTCGCGCGGGTGTCCGCGCCGATCAGCTTGAGGAAATCGCGCAGCGGCGTGCCGGTCCAGGAGCCGATCGCGCTCCAGCCCTCGACGCAGATGTGGCGCGTCACTTGCGTCACCTGCGGCAGCGCGTGCAGCTCGTCGAGCGTCCATGATTTCTTGTTGTCGACGAGTCCGCGCACCTCGAGCTTCCAATCGGCGGCATCGATCTCCGGCGCCTCGTCCAGCGTGTAGTAGGCGTTGAACGGGAACGGCTTGGTGATCGCGCTCTCCGGGAAGGTCGGTGCCAGCGCGTCCGGATTGAACATCCAGGCCTGCACCGCGTCGTTGAACTTCGAGACCTTCTTGAGCAGCTCCTCGGCGGTGTCGCCGTCGACGACGTCGCAGCCGGCGAGCAAGGTCAGCGCGCCGAGGCTGGCGCCGCCGGTGATGAAGCGGCGCCGCGTGAGATCGGGCATCACCTTCAGCGAGTCCTTGATCAGGAGCCGCTTGTCGACGCCGGGAATGAGGAACGGACGTTTCGCCATGGCTGTCTCTCCTCTCAGCGGCCGATGATCATCGTGCGCAGGCTCTTCGGCACCAGCAGCGCGAGCAGGATATGGATCACCAGGAAAGCGCAGATCAGCGCCATGCAGACGAAATGGACGTAGCGCGCCGCCGGATAGTCGCCGAACAGGCTCACCAGCCAGTGCAGCTGCACCGGCTTCCACATCGACAGGCCTGTGAGCACGACGACGATGCCCACGCAGATGATGCCGAGATAGAGCAGCTTCTGCACCGCGTTGTAGACGGTGAGGTCGTCATGGGCGAGCTTGAAGGTCAGCGCGGCCCTGAGGTCGGCGACGACGGACGCCGGCGAGATCGGCAGCAGCTTGCGGCGGAACCGGCCGGTGGCGAGACCGGTGACGAGATAGGCAAGGCCGTTCAGCATCAGCAGCCACATCGCCGCGAAGTGCCACAGCAGCGCGCCGCCGAGCCAGCCGCCGAGCGTGAAGTTGCGGTCGAAGCGGAAGTCGAACAGCGGCGAGGCGTTGTAGATCTGCCAGCCCGACATGATCATCATGATCATCGCGACGGCGTTGATCCAATGCATGACGCGCACCCAGGCCGGCTGAATGACTTTGGTCGCGACTGCGGTTGCAGGCCCCTCGGTCGCCGCGAGGGTCGAGGGGGCGCTGGTGGTGGCGCTCGTCATGGCGGTCGGCTCCGTCGCTTGCATTTACGTCGCTTGCATTCGTCACGCCAAGTATACGCCGGCTCGGCGGGCTCCGTTACACCCGCGGCGCCGATCAAAACGATACGCAGAATCGATCGCGTTCACAAAAAAGCGAGCCGGGGGTGGCCCGGCTCGCTCCTGGTCACATCCGCGAGGAGGAGGAAGAAACGGATGTGTCCGGTGTCGCGCCGGGCCTCACGACGCCGGCATCAGCACGGTGTCGACCACGTGGATGACGCCGTTCGACTGGTTGACGTTCGGGATCGTCACCATCGAAGTGCCGCCCTTGGCGTCGACGATCATGACGTTCCTGCCCTCGCGCTTGACGGTGAGCTGCTCCCCCTCGACCGTCTTCAGCATCTGGCCGTCCTTCAGGTCGGACGCCTCGAGCTTGCCGGGCACGACGTGGTAGGTGAGGATCTTGGTCAGCGTCGCCTTGTTCTCCGGCTTGACGAGGCTGTCGACGGTGCCGGCCGGCAGCTTGCCGAAGGCGGTGTTGGTCGGCGCGAACACCGTGAACGGTCCCTTGCCTTCCAGGGTCGGCACCAGGCCGGCGGCCTTCACCGCGGCGACCAGCGTCGTATGATCCTTCGAGTTGACCGCGTTCTGCACGATGTTCTTCGACGGATACATCGCCGCGCCTCCGACCATCACGGTCTTCTCCTCGGCGCTGGCGGGCGCGACGAAGATCGAGGTCAGCGACAGCGCGCTGAAGGCGGCGGCAGCGAGAAAGGCAATGCGCTTGGACATGGGTAGCTCCCTAATGAAGACGGCGGCAGAGCCGCACGATGAGTTCGACTGCGACATCGATGCGTTGGAGAGCGCTGTTGCTCTCGCGTCGTGTCGAGCCGAGCTACGGACGCTTTTGGAAGCTGGTTTCGGCGAATAACTTAACGTGATCCGTGAAACCTCAGGGCATCGAGATCGTCTCGCCGACTCATTGAACGAGATCCGCGCCGCAATGTCGCAGCCTGCTGCGAACTGATCAGCTCTCTGTCGGTCATTGGCCGATGCCGATGACCGATCATCGTCGTCATTAACTACAATGCGAGCCGAGCCCGGCCGAACCTGCCGAAAACATTGCGAGTAAGACTTTCTTAAGGTTGATTGGTCGGCACGGCGCCGGCTGCGGGAAGGGGATGTCCCGCACTGTCCGGCGCGATCGGCGGGGGTTTCCTACAGTGAACAGAACGATCTGGATTGCGGGGTTCTGCCTCGTGATAATCTGCTGCTTGCTTGCAACGAAGATGGTGCTTGCCGCGGTATCGCCCGGCGACATCGCGGGCGAAGCGACGTCGTCGCTGATCCGCGAGCCGATTCCCGGCGTTGATACATTGAACGAGTCCGATCGCAGTTTCGAATCACCGCCGCTCGATCTCAACGAAGGCGCGCGCCTGCCGCTGCTCTCGAGGGCCGTGCGCGCGGAGGGACGTGGTGCGACGGCTGCCCGCCGTGCCAAGCCGGCCAGCAAGTCGACCGTGCTGCGGCCGGCCAGGCGCGAGGCCGCGACGGTGAAGAGTGCGGCGGTGCCGTGCCGGCAGCTCGATCCGATCGCCCGCTTCCTTGCGTCGGCCAAGATCGGGGCGCGCTGCCAGGCTTGATCGTTAGCTGTGTCAGGCCGAGACGGCCGTCACCACTTGCGCCAGCAATTGCTCGCGCCGCGTCTGCGAGCGCTGGCCCTTCATGGTGGCGGCGAAGCGTTCGAGAATGCCGTCCTCGAACGCCGTGACGATGGTGTCGTGCACATAGCTGCGGCGGCAGATCGCCGGCGTGTTGGTGAGCTCGTCGGCGGCGGCGCGGATCGCTTCCAGGATCTGCTTCTTGCGGCCGCGCGCGCTCGGCGCCGGCGTGATCCGCGACAAGGTCTCCAGCGCGACGGCGGAGGCCATCAGCGTGCGGAAATCCTTCAGCGAGATCTTGATGCCAGCGATCTCGCGCAGGAAGGCGTTGACCTGTGTGGTCGAGACCGCACGCACGACGCCCTGCGCGTCGCGATACTGGAACATGCGCCGGCCGGGCACGCCGCGCAGGATGCCGACGGCCCGCACCAACTTGGCGGCGTCGCATTCCTTGCGCACGGCCTTGCCGCCCTTGGCCTTGAAGGTGAGCACTAGGCTGTCGTCCTCGAGCGCGACGTTCGACTTCAAGAGCGTGGTGGCGCCGCGGGTGCCGTTCAGCCGCGCATAGGATTCGTTGCCGGGGCGGATTGCCGTGCGCGCGATCAGCTCGATGACAGCAGCGAGCGCGAACTCGCGCGTCGGCTCGTCGCCGGCGAGATGTTTCGACACCGCGCGACGGATGCGCGGCAGCGCGCCGACCAGCTTGGCGAGGCGATGCGCCTTGCGATGCTCGCGCACCTTCTCCCAGTCGGCGTGATAGCGGTATTGCAGCCGGCCGGCGGCGTCGACGCCGACCGCCTGCAGGTGCAGGCTCGGGTCGGGGGCGTAGCGCACCTCGCGATAGGCCGGCGGCACCGCCATGGCGTGCAGGCGGCGGATCGTGCCGGCGTGGCGGATCGGGGTGCCGTTGGCGCGGATGAAGGTGTAGCTCTTGCCGCGCTTGATGCGGCGGATGGTCAGCTCGGCCTGGTCACCGAGCTTCAGCCCGATGCGCTTGGCGAGCTCCTCGACCGAGGTCTTGGCATTGCCCTGGGCGTCGGCGGTCTTGGCGTGGGCCAGATCCTTCAAGGTCAGCTTGCGGCGCGGCGGCTTGGACGGCCACTGGCCCAGCGCTTTCGCGAGCGCGACCTCGGCGTCGGCCGGGCCGACCCGCGGGCTCTCGAAATTCTGCTGGTCCATCATTGCTTTAGACGCCCTGCCGTCGTGTTGATCCGCTCAATGCCCCGGAGTCCGGTTTGGTTCCGGCCCAGTTATCCACAGCTTCAAGGCGATTTAGGGCGTGATGGGCCGGATAGCGAGTCCCTAATTTTGGGCAAAGCGGTTTCAAAATACCGGGCAGCGACCCGATTCTGGGTAACCTTGATGCTGCTGATTGTCGCGACCTCTGCCGCGCGGCCGGCTGCCGCAACCTCCGCGCACAATTCTTTGATCCTGCGCAGACCGGGTCCCCGCCGAAGGTTCTACTTGTCTTGCCTTGTCGCCGCCGGTTACGCGGACGCATAGTGGGAACAACGACGGCCTGCGCTGGACCACGGCGGGCCGCATGTGGAGGGTGTGAAATGTCCGAGAAGATCTACGACGTTCCGGCCGAATGGGCGAAACGCGCCTTTGTCGACGACGCGAAGTACCAGGAGATGTACGCGCGCTCGATCAAGGATCCCAACGGCTTCTGGGCCGAGCAGGCCAGGCGCGTCGACTGGGTCAAGGCGCCGACGAAGATCGAGAACGTCTCCTTCGCCCCCGGCAACATCTCGATCAAATGGTTCGAGGACGGCGTCCTCAACGCCGCCTACAACTGCGTCGACCGTCACCTCGCCACCCGCGGCGACCAGACCGCAATCATCTGGGAGGGCGACGACCCCTCGCAATCCAAGCACATCACCTATCGCGAGCTGCACGACGAGGTGTGCAGGATGGCCAACATCCTGCGCAACCGCAACGTCAAGAAGGGCGATCGCGTCACCATCTATCTGCCGATGATTCCGGAAGCCGCCTATGCAATGCTGGCCTGCGCCCGCATCGGCGCCATCCACTCGGTGGTGTTCGCCGGGTTCTCGCCGGACTCGCTTGCCCAGCGCATCAAGGACTGCGATTCCAAGATCATCATCACCGCCGACGAGGGCCTGCGCGGCGGTCGCAAGGTGCCGCTCAAGGCCAATGTCGATGCCGCGCTGAACAAGGTCGACAATGTCGACTGGGTCGTCGTGGTCAAGCGCACCGGCGGCAAGGTCGAGATGAACCCGAGCCGCGACCTCTGGTACCACGAGGCCGCGGAGATGGTGACCACCGAATGCCCGTGCGAGCCGATGCATGCGGAGGATCCGCTGTTCATCCTCTACACCTCGGGCTCGACCGGCCAGCCCAAGGGCGTGCTGCACACCACCGGCGGCTATCTCGTCTACGCCGCGATGACGCATCAATACGTGTTCGACTATCACGACGGCGACGTCTACTGGTGCACCGCCGACGTCGGCTGGGTCACCGGCCACAGCTACATCCTCTATGGGCCGCTGGCCAATGGCGCTGTCACGCTGATGTTCGAAGGCGTGCCGAACTATCCGGACAATTCGCGGTTCTGGAACGTCATCGACAAGCACAAGGTCAACATCTTCTACACCGCGCCGACCGCGATCCGCGCCCTGATGCAGGGCGGCGACGCGCCGGTCAAAAAGACCTCGCGCGCGTCTCTGCGCCTGCTCGGCTCGGTCGGCGAGCCGATCAATCCGGAAGCCTGGGAGTGGTATCACCGCGTCGTCGGCGACGACCGCTGCCCGATCGTCGACACCTGGTGGCAGACCGAGACCGGCGGCATCCTGATCACGCCGCTGCCGGGCGCGACCAAATTGAAGCCGGGTTCGGCGACGCGGCCGTTCTTCGGCGTCGTGCCGGAGATCGTCGATGCCGACGGCAAGCCGCTGGAGGGCGCGACCGAAGGCAATCTCTGCCTCACTCGCTCCTGGCCGGGCCAGATGCGCACCGTCTATGGCGACCATGCCCGGTTCGAGATGACCTACTTCTCGACCTACAAGGGCAAGTACTTCACCGGCGACGGCTGCCGCCGCGACGCCGACGGCTACTATTGGATCACCGGCCGCGTCGACGACGTCATCAACGTCTCCGGCCACCGCATGGGCACCGCCGAGGTGGAGAGCGCGCTGGTCGCCCACGCCAAGGTCTCGGAAGCAGCCGTGGTCGGCTATCCCCACGACATCAAGGGCCAGGGCATCTACGCCTATGTCACCCTGATGGCCGGCGAGCAGCCGAGCGAGGAGTTGCGCAAGGAGCTCGTCGCCTGGGTGCGCAAGGAGATCGGCCCGATCGCCTCGCCCGACCAGATCCAGTTCGCCCCTGGCCTGCCCAAGACCCGCTCCGGCAAGATCATGCGCCGCATCCTGCGCAAGATTGCCGAGGACGAGCCGGGCGCACTGGGCGACACCTCGACCCTCGCCGATCCCGGCGTGGTCGACGACCTCGTGCAGCACCGTCAGAACCGCAAGGAGAAGCAGGCGTAGGCACGCCGTGCCCGGCGGGCGCGAGAGGCGCTCGCCGCATTCGTCAAGGCTCATCGCACTCCCGCGGCTGATTCCGCGGGAGTGTTGTTTTCAGGTCATTTACTTGCAGACGAAGTTTTTCTTTCCTCAAGCCATCCGCGTGCTCCCGGCCGGGGAGCAGGCGCCGCGGAACGGCCTGAGGGGATGGCAATGCGGACTGGGGCGGGCAGGCTGACAATGAAGGCGGCGATGGTGGCCGCGTCGGTGGTCGGAGCCATGGTCACGACGGCCGACTCTGCGTCGGCCCGTCCCGAGCTGGTCGCCATCGCCGGCGACTATTCGCCGGGCACGATCGTGGTGAGGACCGGCGAGCGGAAGCTCTATCTCGTGCTCGATGGCAGCCACGCCATGCGCTACACGGTCGGCGTCGGCAAGGCCGGCCGGCAATGGGCCGGCACCACCAAGATCGACGGCAAGTACAAATATCCGGCCTGGGCGCCGCCGGCCGACGTCAAGCGCGACAAGCCCAACATCCCCGACGTGATCCCCGGCGGCTCGCCGCAGAACCCGATGGGTGTCGCCGCCATGACGCTCGCCGGCGGCGAATATGCGATCCACGGCACCAACGTGCCGAACTCGGTCGGCGGCTACGTGTCCTACGGCTGCATCCGCATGCTCAACACCGACATCACCGATCTCTATGAGCGCGTATCGATCGGCACAACTGTGGTGGTCACGCGCTGAGTCACCGCTGCGATCCGGGAGCGCGGAGAACGCGGGACCGACGAGCCCGGCGCCGAACCGCGAACGTCGCGCGCGGACATCCCGTCAGAAGTCCGAGATGATTCCCTTTTTCTCCCAGTCGCCGTAACGGGTCGGCTCCGGCCCTTTCGGCCCCTGCAACTCCGTCGGCATCGGCTTCGTCTGTTCTGCTGCCAGTCGGCGGCGTTCCTCAGCCTCGGCCAGCGCGCGCTGCGCGGCCGGCGTCAGCGGCTTGCGCGGATTGTCGTTGCTGGCGACCACCGACAATGCGGGCCTGGTCTCAGGCCCGCTCTTGGACTCACTCTTGGGCTCGTTACTCATCGTACCATTCCACCGTTGAACCGGATCGTTCCCGATATCATCAGATCGTGTGAGCGCACGCGATAAAACAGGTCTAAAAAATGCGGAGCCGATTCTTACATTTGGCATATTCCGGTGACAGAGGACCCGCAAGCTGATGGCATGCACCCGATCGTCGCGGAACTGCCTTTCTTCTTTCGCGAGTAATTCCCAGGCATGCCTCCGCCGCGTTTTGCGACCCCTTCCGAAGTCCCAGGCCTGGCGGCACGCCGCATCGCCGCCGACGTGGTTGACGGCGTGCTGCACAAGCATCGCACCCTCGACGATCAGCTCGACGGAACCGGCGCGCATCCCGGACTGAAGCATCTCGCCGACCGCGACCGCGCGCTGATGCGCCGGCTGGTCGCCACCACCCTGCGGCGGCTCGGAACGCTCGGCCACGTGCTGTCGCGGCTGTTGGATCGCGGCGTGCCGACCGACGCGCCGCGGGCGCAGAGCGCGCTCTTGATCGGCGCCGCCCAGATCCTGTGGATGGACGTCCCCGACCACGCCGCCGTCGACCTCTCCGTCCGCCTGGTCCAGGCCGACCGCCGCGCAGCGAAGTATGCCGGGCTCGTCAACGCGGTGCTGCGGCGCTGCGCGCGCGAGGGCGCGGGCCTGCTCGACGATGCCACCGGCCAGCCGCTCGACATCGCGCCCTGGCTGCTCAAGCGCTGGATCGATCATTACGGCGAAGCGACCGCCAAGGACATCGCCGCGGCGCTCGGCCAGGAGCCGTCGCTCGACCTGACAGTGAAGTCGGACCCGGCGCAATGGGCGTCGCGGCTGCATGGTGAGGTGCTGCCGACCGGCACCGTGCGCACCGTGCTGCATGGTTCGGTGACAGTACTGCCGGGCTTCGCCGAGGGACAATGGTGGGTGCAGGACGCCGCCGCCGCCCTGCCTGCACGGCTGCTCGGCGACGTCGGCGGCAAGACCATCGCCGACCTCTGCGCCGCACCCGGCGGCAAGACGGCCCAGCTCGCCCACGCCGGCGCCCGCGTCACCGCGGTCGACCGGTCGCCGGCCCGGATGAACCGGCTGAAGGACAACATGACCCGGCTGCAGCTCACGGCCGAGACGGTCGTGGCCGATGCCGCCGAATGGCAGCCCGCCGAAAGCGGCGGCTTCGACGGCCTGCTGCTTGATGCCCCCTGCACCTCGACCGGCACCATTCGGCGCCATCCTGATGTGGGCTGGTTGCGCAGCGAGGCTGACATCACCGCCCTGTCCGCACTCCAGGCGCGGCTGCTGACCCGAGCGAGCGGCCTGCTCAAGCCGGGCGGAACCCTGGTCTACTGCACCTGTTCGCTGGAGCCCGAGGAGGGCGAGCAGGTGGTCGAGCGCGTGCTGGCCGAAACCACCGAGCTGCGCCGCGTCCCCGTCACCCCTGGCGAGGTGGCAGGACTGGCCGAGCTGGTCACCCCGGCCGGCGACCTACGCACTCTGCCCTGCCATTTGCCACACCAGGACCCCCGGCTTGGCGGTCTCGACGGATTTTATGCGGCGAGACTGGAGCGGCGGCCGTGAGCGTGTCATCGTGCGCGCCGTGCGCCGGCCCTGCGTCGGTCGCGGGTTGAGGGCGTCGGCGTTGCGTTAGTCCGTTAAATCCTGATTTTGCACCAGATTCTGGTCCCGCGATGGTGCTGCACCGGGGCCAAAAATGGTGTATCGGCGGCAGTTGCGATCTATGAAGGATGCGCAACCGAATCCCCCTCTGAATCCAAGGCTTGGCGTGTCCGCCGCTCAACGCAGACGCATATCGACGCTGGTGATGGGCCGCTTTGCGCGCAGCCTGATGTCCAACGTCAGCGGTGTATCGGTATCCGTGTCCGGCTTGTGGCCCGGACGGGCGGACCGACTCATCATTGCGCCGCATGATCTGCGCACTTCGGACGCGACGCGGGCCGCCGAGATCTATGCCGGCCGCTTCGTCTTCGCCGGCAAGATCGTGACCTGCCATGGCCGCTCGATCTTCGACCTGGAGCCGCCGTCGGAGGATTGGGAGGTCGCCCTGCTCGGCTTCGGCTGGCTGCGACATCTGCGCGCAGCCGACACCGCGCTGACCCGCGCCAACGCCCGTGCCCTGGTCGATGACTGGATCACCAACCAGATCGGCCGCCATCCGCTGAGCCGGCGCGCCGACGTGCTGGCCCGGCGGGTGATCTCGCTGCTGTCGCAGGCGCCGCTGGTGCTGGCCGATTCCGACGGCAAGTTCTACCGCCGCTATCTTCGGGGGCTGACCCGCGAGATCCGCTATCTGCGCTATTCGACCATCGACATCCCGGATGGCGCGCCGCGGCTGCAGGTGCTGATCGCACTGTGTTACGCGGCGCTGTGCCTCGCCAACCAGGCCAAGCACATCCGCAGCGCGACCCGAAAACTCTCCGACGAATTGCAGCGGCAGATCCTGCCCGATGGCGGCCACGTGTCGCGCAATCCGGGCGCGCTGATCGAGCTGCTGATCGACCTGCTGCCGCTGCGGCAGACGTTTGCGGCCCGCAACATCGCCCCGCCGCCGGCGCTGCTCAACGCCATCGACCGCATGATGCCGATGCTGCGCTTCTTCCGGCACGGCGACGGCAACATGGCGCTGTTCAATGGCATGGGCGGCACCCCGTCCGACCTGCTGGCGACCCTGCTCGCCTATGACGACACCCACGGCACGCCGATGGCGAGCATGCCGCATTCCGGTTTCCAGCGGCTCGACGCCGGACCGATGACGGTGATCGTCGACACCGGTGCACCGCCGCCGCCGCATCTGAGCCATGAGGCCCATGCCGGCTGTCTCGCCTTCGAGATGTCCTCCGGACCGTGCCGCATCGTGATCAATTGCGGCATGCCGTCGACCGGCCGCGACAATTGGCGCGCCTTCGCGCGCAGCACGGTGGCGCATTCGACGCTGACCTATCACAACACCTCGTCCTGCACCTTCGTCGAGATGTCGGCGATGAAGCGCCTGCTGCATGGCGCGCCGATCGTGTCGGGTCCGACGCGGGTCGAGAACTTCCGCGAGGTCGTGCCTGACGGCACCGTGCTGTCGACCTCGCACAATGGCTACGCGGCGAAGTTCGGCCTCGTCCACCGCCGCGTGCTGGTGACGGCCGAGGACGGCTCCCGGCTCGACGGCGAGGATACCGTGACGCCGGCGCAGGGCGCCCGTCTTCGCGGCGGCGGCTCGGACTACGCGCTGCGCTTCCACCTGCATCCGGCCGTCAAGGCCAGCCGGCTCAGCGACGGCCGCGGCGCCATGCTGGTGCTGCCTAATCGCGAGGTCTGGACGTTCGAGACGTTCGACGATCGCGTCGATCTCGAGGACAGCGTGTTTCTCGCCGGCAATGACGGTCCGCGCCGCACCACGCAACTGGTGATCCGGCAGGACGCGCAGCAAGCCCCATCGATCCGCTGGAGCTTCGTGCGCTCGTCGGCGTCGCCGACCGAGACCAACGGACGCCGCAATGCTCGGAGAGAGCCGGAATTGCCGCTGTAACGCTTCTCACATCATCTCACATCACCGTTCGTCGAGCCGTCCGCCTTCGGCGGGCCCTCGGGACGCGGCCGATGTTCGGGCGAGACCGTGCACCCTCATGGTGAGCTGTGAGGCCAAGATGATCGTTCGATCGCCCACCCGTTGTCGCGGGCGGCAAAAGCTGATATGAGGCCCGCTCTCGTGCGACTGGCGACTTTGGATGGAGCACCATCGGGGAGCGCGGGATTGACCGCCGTGCGCCTGGGCAAATTGAACTCCTGCACAAGGACTCTGCCCATGACCAATCAGCTTCGTCGCGTTCACCGTGCCCTGTTATCCGTTTCCGACAAGACCGGTCTGGTCGAGTTCGCGCGCGCGCTTGCGGCGCGCGGCGTCGAGCTCGTATCGACCGGCGGCACCGCCAGGGCGATTTCCGAGGCCGGCCTGAAGGTCAAGGACGTCTCCGACCTCACCGGCTTTCCCGAGATGATGGACGGCCGCGTCAAGACCCTGCACCCCAAGGTGCATGGCGGCCTGCTCGCGATCCGGGGCAATGATGAGCATGCGGCGGCGATGAAGAGCCACGACATCGCGCCGATCGACCTGCTCGTCGTCAACCTCTACCCGTTCGAGGCCACGGTCGAGCGCGGCGCCGCGTTCAACGACTGCATCGAGAACATCGACATCGGCGGCCCGGCGATGATCCGCGCTGCATCGAAGAACCACGAGGACGTCGCCGTAGTGGTCGACGTCAACGACTATCACGCCGTGCTCGACGACCTGACGCGGCATGACGGCTCGACCACGCTGCTGCTGCGCCGCCGGCTTGCTGCCAAGGCCTATGCGCGCACTGCCGCCTATGACGCCGCGATCTCCAACTGGTTCGCCGCCACCATCCAGAACGACGCGCCCGATTACCGCGCCTTCGGCGGCAAGCTGATCCAGTCGCTGCGCTATGGCGAAAACCCGCATCAGCATGCGGCGTTCTACGCGCTGCCCGGCCGCCGTCCCGGCGTCGCCACCGCGCGCCAGTTGCAAGGCAAGGAGCTGTCCTACAACAACATCAACGACACCGACGCGGCCTATGAGTGCATCGCCGAGTTCGACCCGGCGCGCACCGCCGCCTGTGTCATCGTCAAGCACGCCAATCCCTGCGGCGTCGCGGAAGGGCCCGATCTCGTCACCGCCTACCAGAAGGCGCTGGCCTGCGATTCGACCTCGGCGTTCGGCGGCATCATCGCGATGAACCGCAAGCTCGACGCCGCCACGGCACGCGCGATCACCGGCATCTTCACCGAGGTGATCATCGCGCCCGACGCCACCGAGGAGGCGATCTCCATCATCGCCGGCCGCAAGAAACTGCGGCTGCTGCTCGCCGGCGCCCTGCCCGATCCGCGCGAGGCCGGCCTGACCGCGAAGACGGTGTCCGGCGGCCTGCTGGTGCAGAGCCGCGACAATGCCGTCGTCGATGACATGGAGCTGAAGGTGGTGACCAAGCGCGCGCCCACTGAGGCCGAGCTGCGTGACCTGCGCTTCGCCTTCCGCGTCGCCAAGCACGTCAAGTCGAACACCATCGTCTATGCCAAGGATTCGGCAACGGTCGGCATCGGCGCCGGGCAGATGAGCCGGGTCGATTCGGCGCGCATCGCCGCGCGCAAGGCGCTGGATGCGGCCGCGGAGCTGAAGCTCGCCGAGCCCCTGACAAAGGGATCGGTCGTCGCCTCCGACGCGTTCTTCCCGTTCGCCGACGGCATGCTCGCCTGCATCGAGGCCGGCGCCACCGCAGTGATCCAGCCGGGCGGCTCGGTGAAGGACGACGAGGTCATCAAGGCGGCTGACGAGCACGGCATCGCCATGGTGCTGACCGGCGTGCGGCACTTCCGGCACTAGCGAGGTCGTCATTGCGGGGCTTGACCGGCAATCCATCGTCTAAAGAAGAGCCTGTCGAAGCGGGATGGATGCCCGGGTCAAGCCCGGGCATGACGGTCTGAGTTGACCCGCGCCAGCAACACCAGCCCCACCGCAAAGAACGGCACGAGCACGGCCATGCCGGCCTTCTGACTCGCAGTGACCGCGGTGATGGTGCCGATCAGCAGCGGGCCGATGAACGACGTGACCTTGCCGGTGAGCGCGAACAGACCGAAATATTGCGCCACGCGCTCCTTCGGCACCATCCGGATCAGCAGCGAGCGCGAGGCCGCCTGCAGCGGCGCGCCGCAGGCGCCGATGATGCAGCCGAGCAGCAGGTAGGCGCGCTCCGGCAGCGAGGCGAACAGCGGGCCGCCGGGCGCAGCCGGCGTGACCGGAATGAACAGAATCGACTCGCGGCTCACCATGAGGATCGCGATGATCGCGAGCAGCAGCAAGGTCATGCTGCCGGCGATCACGCGCTTCGGCCCAAGAAAATCATCCAGCTTGCCGCCGAGCCAGCCGCCGAACGTGCCGGCAGCGGCGAGGATGATGCCGAAGGTGCCGATCTGGATCGTGTTCCAGCCGAACGTGCCGGCGGCATAGATGCCGCCGAAGGCGAACAGCGAGACGAGGCCATCGGTGTAGATCATGTTGGCGAGGAGAAAGAACGCAACGTCACGTTGCTGCGGCAGGCTGCGCAATGTCTCCTTCAACTGACCGATGCCTTCGCGCACGGCCGCGCCCAACCGGTGCCGCGCCGGAAAGTCCGGTGTGAACAGGAACATCGGCAGCACGAACACGATGAACCAGAGCCCGGTGAGCGGACCGGAGATGCGGTCGCCTTCATGGCTCACCGGATCGAGCCCGAACAGCGGCTTGAATCCAAACAGCGTGCGGCCGCTATCGGGATTGGCGGCGAGAAAGCCGAGCACGATGACGAGCGAGAGGATGCCGCCGACATAGCCGGTGGCCCATCCGGTGCCGGACAGCCGGCCGATGCGTTCCGGCGGCACCAAGGTCGGCATCATCGCGTTGTTGAACACCGTGGCGAACTCGACTCCAATGGTGGCGATCACATAGGCCGCGAGCAGCGGCGGGATCAGATCGGGCGCGCCGGGACGCCCGATCCACATCAGCGAGGCGCCGATCACCAGCATCGCGCCGAACGCCGCGATCCATGGCTTGCGGCGGCCGGTGGCATCGGCGATCGCGCCGAACACCGGTGACAGCAGCGCGATGACGATGCCGGCCACGGCGGTCGCAAAGCCCCACAGCGCCTGGCCGCTCGCGGCGTCCGGCGCGACATGCGCCGCGAAATAGGGCGCGAAGACGAAGGTCGTGATCAGCGTGAAATAGGGCTGCGCCGCCCAATCGAAGAAGATCCAGCTGACGACGGCCGCGCGCCCGGGATAGATTCGGCCGTCGGCAGTGCCAGAGGTCTCGATCGTGGTGACGGCCATTCGAAGATCCTTTGCGATCACGGCGTCGCATCCTGCGACGATCACGGTGTCGCGTTTTACGCCGGCGACGCGGCCCTATAACATCTGACGATCCCAGGCGGATGTCAGCAACGGCGGAATTGCGATGACCACGTTCACGATTGATCGACGACGGCTCCTTGCGGGTTTCATGCTGTTGCTGGCCGGCTGCCTGCCGGCGCGGGCGCTGGATTCGCAAGCCATCGACATCCCGCAGCCACCCGGTGTCGCCGCGCCGGCGCAGCCGCCCGCGCATGGCATGGTGGTGGCACAGGAGAGGATCGCAGCCGAAGTCGGCCAGCGCATCCTCGCGCTCGGCGGCAACGCAGTCGATGCCGCTGTTGCCACCGGCTTTGCGATGGCGGTCACCTATCCCGTTGCCGGCAACATCGGCGGCGGCGGCTTCATGGTCATTCACATCGCCAGGACCAACGAGGACGTGGCGATCGACTATCGCGAGACCGGCCCCGCTGCCATCACGCGCGACATCTTCCTCGGCGCCGATGGCAAGCCCGACAATGCCAAGTCGCGCGACTCCGCGCTGTCGATCGGCGTGCCCGGATCGGTCGCAGGTCTCGCGCTGGCGCTGGAGAAATACGGCTCGGGCAAATTCACGCTGGCGCAGTTGCTGCATCCGGCGATCGTGCTGGCGCGCGACGGCATCCCGGTCACCGACGACGTTGCCGTCACCCTGCCGATGATGGCGCCGCGGCTGGCCAAATGGAAATCGTCGGCCGCGATCTTCATTCGTCCCGACGGCACGGTGCTGAGGGAAGGAGACCGGCTGATCCAGCGCGATCTGGCGGCGACGCTCACCGCCATTGCCGAGCAGGGCCCGCGCGGATTTTATGAAGGGCCGGTCGCCGACCAACTCGCCAAGGCGATCCAGGATGCCGGCGGCATCATGACAGCGGACGATCTCAAATCCTACCAGCCGGTGCTGCGCACGCCGGTGCGCGGCACCTATCGCGGCTATGACATCGTGTCGATGCCGCTGCCGTCGTCGGGCGGCACCGTGCTGGTCGAGATGCTGAACATCCTCGAAGGCTTTCCGCTCGCTGAGCTGAAGCAGGGCTCGCCCGCGTCGCTGCATCTGCTGATCGAGGCAATGAAGCGTGCCTATGCCGATCGTGCGCGCTATCTCGGCGACCCCGCCTTCGTCGACGCGCCGGTGCGCGCGATGTTGTCGAAGGACTATGCCGCGCGCCAGCGCGCCGGGATCGATCCCGCGCACGCCACCAGCGCCGGCGACGTGCTCAACACCACGCCGCTGCGGGAGGGCAGCAACACCACGCATTTCTCGGTCGTCGACAATGACGGCAATGCCGTCAGCAACACCTACACGCTGAACTTCCCCTATGGCGTCGGCCTCGTCGCCGAGGGCACCGGCGTGCTGCTCAACAACGAGCTCGACGATTTCACCGCCGCGCCCGGCGCCTCCAACGCCTTCGGCCTGGTCGGTTTCGAAGCCAATCTGCCCGGTCCCGGCAAGCGGCCGCTGTCGTCGATGTCGCCGACCATCGTGCTGAAGGACGGCAAGCCCGTGCTCGTCACGGGCTCGCCGGGCGGCAGCCGCATCATCTCGAGCGTGCTGCAGGTGACCGTCAACGTGCTCGACTATCGGATGGACGTCCGACAGGCCGTCACCGCGCCTCGCCTGCATCACCAATGGATGCCCGACGAGGTCCGAATCGAGAAGGGTTTTGCCGATGACGTCCTCGCCGGTCTGCGCGCCCGAGGTCACAAGATCGAGGAGCCGATGGGACGGACCTCGGCCAACTCCATCCTGGTGACGTCCGATGGATTCGTCGGCGCGCCGGATCCGCGCAGCAAGGGCGCCACCGCAGCCGGGCGCTGAGGCGCCGGTTCCCAGGCGATGTCGGACATCGTGGCCCCGGATGACGATTTGCCGCCGCCCGGCGGGGCCCTTCACCCGCTTCCCTCCGTTGGCGTGGTGACCGAGGCGCGTTAGAAGTATACCAGGGCGCAGCGAGGCTCGCCCGCGAGACGGTGTCGGACGTTCTGGTGCATTTGCGAAGATTCGTGGTCGGTCTGCTGGTGTTTGCGGCCCTGCTGGTGGCGGGGTGGCTCACCTATCGGCCTGACCGGGCGCTGCGCGTCGCGACCAGCGCGGTCGCCGAGATGATCTGCGCCAAGACCTACGTCTCCGGCCTCGATCCGCAAACGGTGTTTGCGGAGACCATGGAACGGCCCGGTCTGCGCCGGTTGCGGGCCGTGATGCGCTACCGGGTGGAGCCCGACATGCGCCTGGTGGAGGCGTCGCTGCTCGGCCTGCACGCCACCCGCGCCTCGTTTCACGACGGCCTCGGTTGCGTGACGCTCCAGGGCCAGAAGCCGCCTTACCTACCGCACACCGACGTCGCTGCGCTGCGTGCTGCGGGGCCTGCTCCCGCCCTGCCCGACTTCGCGGAAAACACGGCGGTGGAGCCCAGCGATCCCGCGCTGAAGGCGGCGCTCGATCACGCCTTCGAGGAGCCGGCCAACCCGCCGTTCCGCCGCACCAAGGCGGTCGTCGTCGTCAAGGACGGTCACCTGATCGCAGAGCGCTATGCGCCGAGCATCGGCGTCGATACGCCACTTGTGGGCTTCTCGATGACCAAGACGGTCACCAATGCGCTGCTGGGCATCCTCACCCGGCAGGGCAAGCTGAGCCCGTCGATCCCGGCGCCGGTCGCGGAGTGGCGCGAGGCCAGAGATCCGCGCCACGACATCACGATCGAGCAGTTGATGCGCATGACATCAGGCTTGGCGCTGGACGAGACCAATTCCGGCTTCGATCCGTCGAGCCAGATGGACATCCACCGCGACATGGCGGCGTTCGCGGTGCATGCGCCGTTGATCGCGCCGCCCGGCCAGCGCTGGGCCTATTCGAGCGCGAGCACCCAGATCCTGGCGCGCATCATCCGCGACGCCGCCGGGGGACCGGAGCAGACCATCGAGCTGGCCTGGCGCGAGCTGTTCAACCCGCTCGGCATGCGCAGCGCGACGCTGCAATACGATGGGAGCGGGACCGTTCAGGGCTACGGCAACATGCTGGCGAGCGCGCGCGACTGGGCGAAGCTTGGACTGCTCTATCTCGGCGACGGCGTCGTCGGCGACCGGCGCATACTCCCGGAAGGCTGGGTCGCGATGTCGGCAACTGCGACGCTGGACACCGACTACGGCGCCGGGCTGTGGACCAACCGCAGCCAGCATTTTCACGCGCAGGGACGTGCCCGCGCGGGAATGCCACCGGACGCGTTCTTCGCCTTCGGCCTGCTCGGCCAGCGGTTGGTGATCATGCCGAGCCAGCGCATGGTCGTGGTCCGGCTCGGCGATTCCGTGGATCCGAACGGCGACATCAAAGGCGTCGCCCGGCTGGTGCGCGAGGTGATTGCGGCGACCGCGGCGCCGGCGACGGCCACAAAATAGCGCTCAGCGGCCGACCTCGTAGGGCCCGCCCTTCTCCAGCGCGATCTTGTAGGCAGGCCGCGACTCGATGCGCGCGAGGAAATCCATCGCCCGCGGATGGCCCTGCTCCAGGCCGCCGCGCGATGCCGCCGCCTGCAGCGGGAAGCTCATCTGGATGTCGGCCGCGGTGAACGAATCGCCGGCGAACCACTCGCTCTTCTGCAGCTCGCTTTCCCAGAACGCCATGTGTTGCTTCAGCTGCGGATTGACCAGTGTGCTCAAGGCCTGGTTCGACACCTTGCGCACGATCGGACGCAGCAGCGCCGGCGCTCGCTTCGGCATGATGTTGAACAGCAGCTTCAGCAGCAGCAGCGGCATCGCCGAGCCCTCGGCGTAATGCAGCCAATAGGAATAGCGCAGCCGCTCCGGTGTCTTCGGCGGCGGGATCAGGCGGCCATTGCCGTAGGTCTCGATCAGATATTCGACGATGGCACCGGACTCCGCGACGGTGTTGCCGTTGTCGGTGATGACAGGCGACTTGCCGAGCGGGTGGATGGCGCGCAGCTCCTTCGGCGCCCGCATGTCGGGCTGGCGCTCGTAGCGGATGATCTCATAGGGCACGCCGAGCTCCTCGAGCAACCAGAGCACGCGTTGCGAGCGGGAATTGTTGAGGTGGTGAACGGTCAGCATGGGGTTTCCAGGGACGGATCGGGTGGCGGGCGCCGTTCCGTAGCAGGACAGGACGGGTTCGGCGAGGCGCCGGGATCCTCACCCCGGCATGAAATAATTACCCGGGTAATATTGACTTTAATTTCACCCGGGCTTTATTGGGGTGATCACATGGGACTGCCGATATGGACACCTTCACCGCATTTGCCGGCCAAACCCGGGTCGCCGCCGGGCCGCTGCCCAAGGTGGCGCTGGTGCTGAAACACGCCGCGCCGGGCACCGAGCCGATCGTGATTTTCAGCGACCGCACCGGACAGCCGATCGACCTCGATCTGCGCGGCAGCGACCGGGAGATCCTGGCGCGCCTGCCGGTCGAAGCCGGCGCGGCGGCGAACCAAGGGCCGACCGAGCCGCGTGGCCGCGGCCGGCCGAAGCTCGGGGTCGTGGCCCGCGAGGTGACCTTGCTGCCGCAGCACTGGGACTGGCTGAACGCGCAGCCGGGCGGTGCCTCGGTCGCACTGCGCAAGCTGGTCCACGACGCCCGCCGTGCCAGCGGCGACACCGACCGCGCCCGTGAGGCACGCGATGCGGCCTATCATTTCATGTCCGGGATCGGCAGCAACCTGCCGCAGTTCGAGGAGGCGTCGCGGGCGCTGTTCGCCGGCGATCTCGGCCGCTTCGCCGCCTTGATCGCGGACTGGCCGGCCGACATCCGCGACCACGCCGTCGCGCTCGCGCACCGCCACCGCGCCGAGTGAGATCGGCTGATTTCAACAGCCAATGAGAGCGGCCGTTCGCGGCGGCTCTTGTTCCAATTCCTCGCAACGCGACCGTACTCCGAATGAAGAGCGGTCGACGGAGAAACATGCCGTGTCGCCGCCAACCGCCTCGCTGCGCAAGCCGTTCCTGACGTTCGTCGTTCCGATGATGCTGAGCAACATCCTGCAGTCGCTGTTCGGCACCATCAACAACGTCTATCTCGGCCAGATGATCGGCGTCGATGCGCTCGCCGCGGTCTCGGTGTTCTTCCCGGCGATGTTCTTCTTCGTCTCCTTCGTCATGGGCCTCGGCTCAGGTGCCGGCGTTCTGATCGGCCAGGCCTGGGGCGCCGGTGAGCCCGCGAAGGTGAAGCAGGTCGCCGGCACGACGCTGACCATTGCGCTGCTGCTCGGCGGCCTGATCGCGGTATTGGGCGGCGTGTTCAGCCGCCAATTGCTGACCGCGCTCGCCACGCCCGCCAACATCCTTGATGCAGCCGCGGGCTATGCCCGCATCATGATGATCACGATGCCGCTGACCTTCGCCTACATCCTGCTGTCGTCGCAGATGCGCGGCGTCGGCGACACCGTGACGCCGCTGGCCTCGCTCGCCGCATCGACCACGCTCGGGCTGGTGCTCACCCCGGTCTTCATCCGCGGCTGGCTCGGCGCGCCCGTGCTCGGCGTCGCCAGCGCCGCCTGGGCCTCGGCGATCTCGACGTTGACGACGCTGGCCTGGCTCCATGTCCATCTGCGCCGTCGCAAGCACCCGCTGGCGATCGATGCCGCGTTCCTGCGGGGCATGCTGCCGGACGCGAAACTGTTGCGGGCGGTGTTGCGGCTCGGCATCCCCGCCGCGATCGGCATGATCGTGATGTCGCTGGCCGAAATGGTGCTGATCGGCCTCGTCAACGGCTTCGGCTCGGACGCGACGGCGGCCTATGGCGCGGTCAACCAGGTGCTCGGCTATGTGCAGTTTCCGGCGCTGTCGATCGCGATCTCGGTCTCGATCTTCGGCGCCCAGGCGATCGGTCGCGGGCAAGCCGAGCAGATCGGCGACATCGTGCGCACGGGCATCGAGATGAACGTGGTGCTGACCGGCGGCCTGGTCGCGATCGGCTATCTGTTCTCACGGGTGCTGATGGGACTCTTCATCACCGACCCTGCCGTCATCGAGGTGGCGCAGCATTCGCTGCACATCGTGCTGTGGAGCTCCGTGCTGTTCGGCATGTCCATCACGTTCTCGTCGGCGATGCGCGCCTCCGGGACGGTGTGGATGCCGCTGGCGATCTCGGCGTTTGCGATCGCCGCGATCGAGGTGCCCGCCGCCACCTGGCTCAGCCGCAGCATCGGGCTCGACGGCGTCTGGCTCGCCTATCCCATCACGTTCGCCGCGATGATGCTGCTGCAGATGAGCTATTATCTCCTGGTGTGGCGCAAGCGGACGGTGCGCCGGATGATCTGACGCACCACCGGCGTCTTCCGGCCGCTGGAATATGATGACCGTCATAAAACCCTGGACGGAGCTGCTGCGCTGGACCACAATGTGAAAAACCGAGGAGACCGCCCATGAGCCGTCCTGCGCCAGAATTCATGTTCGACTTCGGCAGTCCCAACGCCTATCTGAGCCATGAGGCGATCCCGGCGATCGTGAAGCGGATCGGCGTCCAGTTCTATTATGTCCCGGTGCTGCTCGGCGGCATCTTCAAGGCGACCAACAACAAGTCACCGGCCGAGTCACTCGCCGGCATCAAGAACAAGCGTGAATTCCACGAGGTCGAGACCCAGCGCTTCCTCAAGCGCTATCAGGTGCAGCCCTGGGTCTGGAACCCGTACTTCCCGGTCAACACGCTCAACCTGATGCGCGCGGCCGTGGCCGCGCAGCTCGAAGGCGTGTTCGAAGCCTATGTCGACGCGGCGTTTCATCACATGTGGCGCGAGCCAAAGAAGATGGACGATCCCGATGTCGCGGTGGCTGCGATCACGTCGTCGGGGCTCGACGGGGCCAAGCTGTTCGCCCGCGCCCAGGAGCCCGAGGTCAAGGCCAAGCTCGTGGAGAACACCCAGCGCGCGGTCGAGCGCGGCGCGTTCGGCTCGCCGACCTTCTTCGTCGGCAATGAGATGTTCTTCGGCAAGGAACAGCTGCGCGACGTCGAGGAATACATCCTGGGCAAGTGATTGTCGTCATCGCGAGCGCAGCGACGCGATCCCGCCGCAAAGCAAGGCTGGATTGCTTCGTCGCTTCGCTCCTCGCAATGACGCTGAAGTGAGATCGGGAGAGCAAGCATGCAACAGCGCAACGCTACCGTCGCGGTCGTCGGGGCCGGCGACTACATCGGCGCCGAGATCGTCAAGAAATTCGCGTCCGAAGGCTTCACGGTGTTCGCCGGCCGGCGCAATGGCGAGAAGCTCGCGCCGCTGGTCGCGGAGGTCGAGGCCGCTGGCGGGCGGATCGTGGCGCGCTCGCTCGATGCCCGCAAGGAGGACGAGACCACCGCCTTCCTCAACGACGCCGACAGGCATGCGCCGCTCGAGGTCGTGATCTTCAATGTCGGCGCCAACGTCAATTTCCCGATCCTCGAGACGACGGACCGCGTGTTCCACAAGGTCTGGGAGATGGCGTGCTGGGCCGGCTTCGTGACCGGGCGCGAGGCCGCCCGGCTGATGCTGCCCCGTGGCGGCGGCAAGATCTTCTTCACCGGCGCCACCGCCTCGCTGCGCGGCGGCTCCGGCTATGCCGCCTTCGCTTCGGCCAAGTTCGGCCTGCGCGCGGTGGCGCAGGCGATGGCGCGCGAGCTGATGCCGCAGAACATCCATGTCGCCCACCTGATCATCGATTCCGGCGTCGATACCGCCTGGGTGCGCGAGCGCCGCGCCCAACTCTGGGGTAAGGAGGCGCTGGACAATCCCGACCTGCTGATGCCGCCGGCCTCGGTCGCGGGTGCCTATTGGCAGCTCTACCAGCAGCCGAAGAGCGCCTGGACCTTCGAAATGGAGATCCGTCCGTTTGGCGAGAAATGGTGAGAAGCGATGGCGAACAGGGAGTAGCGAGTAGGGCATGGTGGCCATCCCCATTCGCTACTCGCCATTCGCTATTCGCTCCTGCATGATGAGACCTCGCTGAGAGAGAGGACCTACCCATGCGTATTCTCGTCGTCGGCACCGGCGCCATCGGCGGCTATTTCGGCGGCCGGCTGCTGCAGTCCGGCGCCGATGTCACCTTCCTGGTCCGCCCGCGCCGCGCGGCTGAACTCGCCAGTGCCGGCCTCGTGATCCGCAGTCCGACCGGTGACGTCACCCTCCCCAATCCGCCGACCGTACAGGCGGACGCTCTGAAGCAGCACTTCGACGTCGTGCTGCTGAGCTGCAAGGCCTACGACCTCGACGATGCGATCACCTCGTTCGCGCCGGCCGTGGGTCCGAGCACCGCGATCATCCCGCTGCTCAACGGCATGAAACATCTCGACGTGCTCGACGCCAGGTTCGGGCGCGCGCGCGTGCTCGGCGGGCTCTGCGCCATCGCCGCGACCCTGAACGAGCAGCGCGAGGTCGTGCAGTTGCAGCCGATGCAATCGCTGAGCTTCGGCGAGCGCGACGGCGGATCGTCGGACCGCGTCCGCGCGATCTTCGAGATTTTCCAGCGCGGGAATTTCAATGCGTCGGCCAGCGACCACGTCATGCAGGACATGTGGGAGAAGTGGGTGTTCCTGTCCTCGCTCGCTGCATCGACCACATTGATGCGTGCGCCGGTCGGCGTGATCCTGACCGCGCCGGGCGGCAAGGATTTCCTGCTCGGCATGCTCGACGAATGCAGCGCCACCGCTGCGGCCGCAGGCTACCCCCCAGCCGGCGCGTTCTTCCAGCGCGTCTCCGGCATGCTCACCGCGGAGGGATCACCGATGACCGCCTCGATGTTCCGCGATCTCAGCGCCGGCCTTCCGGTCGAGGCCGATCACGTCATCGGCGATCTCGTCGCCCGCGCCGATGCCGCCAAGGTCCCGGTGCCGCGCCTGCGCATATCCTACACGCAGCTGAAGGTGTACGAGGCTCAGCGGCAAAGTTGACCGCAGTGGCCGGATAATCAGGCGATTTAGGTTGATCAGGCACGGTCCCGCGGCAAGTACAGGTGTCGTCCCTGCGAACGCAGGGACCCATACTCCGCGGCCGCGGTGAGGCAGGCAACTCGCAGCGAAATCCCTCGATGGACTCCGCGGTATGGGTCCCGGATCGGCGCCCGCCAACGCTTCGCGTCGGCAGGCTTGTCCGGGACGACAGCTGTGGGTGTGGCGCGAGACCCCATCCCATCACCAGCAACTACAGATGCGCCAGATAATGCGCCAGCGCCGTGATCTCCTCGTCGCTTAGCGGATAGGCAACATCGGTCATCGCGGCCTGGCTGCCGCCGACGCGCTGGCCGGATTTGTAGTCGTGGAGCGCCTTGACGAGATATTCCTCGCGCTGGCCGGCGAGCCGCGCCACGCCCTTGGTGCCGGCATAGCTGTCGAGATGACATGAGGCACAGCGCCGGCCGGCGGCGGCTTGCGCGCCTTTGGCCGACAGATCCGGATCGTTGTCCGGCGGCGCCTTGGCCGGCTGCAGCGAGGCGAAATAGGCGCCGAGGTTGCGGATGTCCTCGTTGGTGAGCTGATCGACGATCGGCTTCATCGCCTCGTTCTTGCGCGTGCCGGCGCGGAAGAACACGAGCTGCCACTGGATGAACTGATCCTGCTGGCCGGCGAGCGAAGGAATATTCTCGGTCTGCGAGATGCCGTTCTCGCCGTGGCAGCCGGCGCAGAGCTCGGCCTTGGCCTTGCCCGCTTCGATATCGGCGGCATGGGCCGGAGGCGCCGCAAGCACGAGCATGAGCATAAGCATCAGCGCGGCGGCCATCACCTGGTGCATTCTGGAGGTCCCTGGATTCATCGCAGGCGTTCTCGCTCCCATCGTTGCTTTGGCGCGCGGACGATACCCGAAACCCGCGACCGGGTGCGGCACGTCCTCCTTGATCAACGCGCGACATTCAAAATAGTTGGGGCTGCGGCCGCCGTAAGGCAGCGCGCAGCCCCGCTTTCACGACGAGCTCATTTCTTCTCGTAGCTGATGCGATAGATCGCGCCGGCCCAGTCGTCCGCCACCAGGATCGAGCCGTCCTTGGCGAGGATGATGTCGTCGGGGCGGCCGAGATAGCCCTGGTCGCCCTCGAGCCAGCCGGAGGCGAACACCTCCTGCTTGGCGTCCTTGCCGTCGGGGCCGACGATGACGCGCATGATCCGTGCGCCCTGGTACTTGTGCCGGTTCCAGGAGCCGTGCTCGGCGATCAGGATGTTGTTCTTGTACTCCGCCGGGAACTGGTCGCCGGTGTAGAACTTCATGCCGAGCGGCGCCACGTGCGGACCGAGGTTCAGCACTGGCGGTGTGAACTCCGAGCACTTGTGACCCATCGCGAATTTCGGATCCGGCAGGTCACCCTGGTGGCAATAGGGATAGCCGAAATGCTCGCCGATCTTCGAGATCATGTTGAGCTTGTCGCTCGGCAGATCGTCGCTGACCCAGTCGCGCGCATTCTCGGTGAACCAGTATTTGCCGGTGCGCGGGTCGACGTCGCCGCCGACGCTGTTACGGACGCCGAGCGCATAGATCTCGGCATTGCCGGTGCGCGGATCGACTCTGCGGATCTGCGAGACTGACGTCGGCGGGATGCCGATGTTGAAGGGCGGTCCAAACGGGATATAGAACCAGCCTTCCTTGTCGACCGCGATGTATTTCCAGCCATGCGCCGCATAGGACGGCATGTCGTCGTAGACGACCTTGCCCTGGCCGAGATTGTCGAGACTGGCTTCGGCATTCTCGTATTTGATCAGCTTGTCGACCGCGATCACGTAGAGATTGCCGTCCTGGAAGGCGAGGCCGGTCGGCATGTTCAGGCCCTTGAGGACCGTCTTGACCTCGCGTTTGCCGCCCTTGTCGGTGATGGCATAGACGTTGCCAAGCCCGAACGAGCCGACGAACAGCGTGCCCTTGTCGCCCCAGGCCATCTGCCGCGCGGCGAGCACGCCCGAGGCCCAGACCTCCATCTTGAAGCCGTCCGGCAGCTTCACCTGCTTGACGATCTTCGCGAGCTCGGCATCGGACGCGCCGGTCGGCGGGCCTGACGGCGGCGCCAGCCCCTTCTGCGCCTCGGTCTCGTCGCCGAGGAACCAGTCGTCCGGCGGATGCGTCCAGAACTCCTTGGTGCCGGATTCGTATTTCTTCAGGCCCTTCCCCTGATCGGATTGCTGCTGCGCGCCGGCGATGCTGGTGCCGGCGAGGAGACCTATTGTTGCAAGCGCAAGAATGCTTCGGTGAAAAGCCGATGTCATCGCTTCACTCCCATGAGGCAGCTCATGTGGCTGCGTCTACTTATCGGAACGTATCTGAAGACGTCCTTTGGCCGACCACATCAGTGGTCCTGCTCGAAAATGGTAGCACATCCTGAGCGGGTGAGAAGCGGATTGCTGCCAAGTTCGCGCGAGGCTCAAATGATGCCGCTCCACTCATGTCATGCCAGATGCGCATGTCCGTGCGCGTGCCTGCGCCGCATCGGCGATTGTCCGCCACGCGGCACGGGCCTGCCGCCATGCGCTGTATTCATATGCGCCGATCGGCCGGACGATTGGCGTGTGCTTGAACAGCCGATAGGATCGGAACAACACGCTGCGGCCGTTCACCGCCCGGCAACGAGATCAAGTCGACAGGATCGATGAATGTCCGAGCGTTTCCCTGTGTCCACACCGAAGGCCGGTGCCGGCGTCCTCGACCTGCTGCGGCGGTTCGCAGCCGACCCCGCAGCGGCCACCGCCTATGGTGAAGAATGCCTGAAGAAGACGCAGGCGATCGAACCGCAGCTGAAAGCATTCGAATATCTGCCGCGGGATGTCGCTCCAAAGACCGGCCCGCTCGGTGGAATTCCCGTCGCCATCAAGGACATCATCGCCACCTCGGACATGCCGACCACCAACGGCTCGCAGATCTATCGCGATCACGTGCCGGATGCGGACGCCTGGGTGGTCGAACGGCTGCGCAATCTCGGCGCAACCATCTTCGGCAAGACGGTCTCCACCGAATTCGCCTGGCGTCATCCAGGTCCGACCGTCAATCCATGGAACCCCGAGCACACACCGGGCGGCTCATCGTCCGGATCAGCCGCCGCGGTTGCGGCCGGCCTGGTGCCGCTGGCGCTGGGAACACAGACACTCGGCTCGGTGATCCGACCGGCGGCCTTCAACGGCATCGTCGGCTTCAAGCCGAGCTTCGGCGCGATTCCACGCGGCGGCGTGCATCCGCTTAGCCCGTCGCTCGACCATGTCGGCTTCTTCGCCCGCCGCGTCGACGACGTGGCCATCGCCCTCTCGTTGCTCGCCGGCACCAGCGCAGATGATCGCCACGGCCGGCCGCTGCCGGGCTTCACCGTCGACATCGACCAGGGCCTCACGCCGCTCCGCACGCCACGGCTCGCGGTGGTGCGCTTCGCCAAATGGGAGCGCGCCGAGGCGGAGCAGAAGACCGTATTCGAGTCCGTCATCGACAAGCTGCGCAGCGCCGGCGCGACGATCACCGAGATCGAACTGAGAGAGCTCGACGCGGTGAATTGGCATGCGATCACCACGATCATGCTCAGCGAGGCGACCACGATCTTCTCCGATCTGATCGCGCGCCATCCCGACCGGGTCAGCGAGGTCATGAAGGGCCACGTCGAGAGCGGGCGAAGCAAGACGGCCATGGAATATCTCGCCGCGAAGGCGGCCCAGGCCCTCAGGCAGAAGGCGCTCGCCGCTGAGCTCGACGGCTTCGACGCAGTGCTCACCTTGCCGGCTTTCGGCGAAGCGCCGCGCGGCTTGGATTGGACCGGAGACGCCGAATATTGCGCGCCCTGGACCTTCGTCGGAGCGCCGGCAGTCTCCTTGCCGGCCGGGTTCGGCAACAACGGCCTGCCGCTGGGCGTACAGATCGCCGGCCCCTATCGCAACGACCTCCATGTGCTCCGCGTCGCGAAATGGGCCGAAGCGGTGCTGGCGTTCGACCCCGGCGTGCCGCTCCTGGCGCGCAAATAGCCGCCACGAACCCCGAGCAAGGATACCGCTGCGCCACGAGGGCCTCCTGCGACAAGCCCAGTGGCGGGTTTGCGGCCAGCGCTGTAAAACGATCACATGACAGTCACAGACATCGCGAGCAGAACCTATAATCACGGTTGGCGCCTCGATCCGATCGTGCGCAGCCTGCTCGACACCGATTTTTACAAGTTGTTGATGCTGCAGATGATTCGGGAGTTCTACCCGAGTCAGCAGGTGACCTTCTCGGTCATCAACCGGACCCGGCGGGTGCGGCTCGGCGACGTCATCGACGAAGGCGAATTGCGCGCCCAGCTCGATCACGCCCGCACCATCCGCTTCGCCAAGAAGGAGTTGATCTGGCTGGCCGGTAACACGTTCTACGGCAAGACCCACATGTTCTCGCCGGAGTTCATCGCCTGGCTCGCCAATTTCCGCCTGCCCGAATACGAGCTGCGCAAGTCGGAGGGCCAGTACGAGCTGCATTTCCACGGACCCTGGACCCACACCACGATGTGGGAGATCCCGGCGCTCGCGATCGTCAACGAGCTGCGCTCGCGCCAGGCCATGAAGGGCCAGGGCCGGTTCGCACTCGACGTGCTGTTCGCCCGCGCCAAGGCCAAGCTGTGGGCCAAAGTGGAGCGGCTGCGCAAGCTCGAGGGGCTGCGGCTGTCGGATTTCGGCACCCGCCGCCGCCACGGCTTCCTGTGGCAGCGCTGGTGCGTCGAGGCCGTCAAGGAAGGTCTCGGCTCGTCGTTCACCGGCACCTCCAACGTGCTGCTGGCGATGGACAACGACCTCGAGGCCATCGGCACCAACGCGCATGAGCTGCCGATGGTCGCGGCGGCACTTGCCAAGGACGATGACGAGCTGCGCTTCGCGCCGTATCGCATTCTCGACCAGTGGCGGCAGACCTACGCAGGCAACCTGCTGATCGCGCTGCCCGACGCGTTCGGGACCAAGGCCTTCCTGCGCGACGCACCCGACTGGGTCGCCGACTGGACCGGCTTCCGTCCCGACAGCGCGCCGCCGATCCAGGCCGGCGAGGAGATCATCGCCTGGTGGAAATCGAAGGGGCGCGATCCCAAGCAGAAGCTGCTCGTGTTCTCCGACGCGATGGACGTCGAATCGATCGAGCAGCTCCATCATCGATTCTCCGATCAGGTGCGGCTGTCGTTCGGCTGGGGCACCAACCTGACCAACGATTTCGTCGGCTGCTCGCCGGACGGCTCGGTCGACCTCGATCCGATCTCGCTGGTCTGCAAGGTGACGTCGGCAGACGGGCATCCCGCCGTGAAGCTGTCCGACAACCCGGAGAAGGCGACCGGCGATCCCGCCGAGATCGCCCGTTATCTCCGCGTGTTCGGCGATGCCGGCCGGGTGCGCACGCCGGTGGTCGTCTAGGCCGCCCGACAGCCCACGGCGATTTCTCTTTCCTGCCACGTTTCTTGTTCCTGCTTTGTTCGAAATGCGGTAAAATCGTCGCACAAGCGCGCAGATCGGGTGACAGGAGATCGTTGGCATGCGTCGGGTGATCGGCCGAGTTGGACAGCTACTATCTGCAACCATCCTTGTCGTCGGCGCGATCCTGATCTCGACCGGGCCTGCTGCCGCCGACAAGCGCGTGGCGCTGGTGATCGGCAACTCCATTCACGAGCGCGCGCCACTGCTGGACGAGCCGGCGGCGGATGCCCGGCTGATCGCCGACAGCCTGTCGCGGCTCGGCTTCGCCCTGAGCGGCGGTGCCGCGCAGATCGACCTCGACAGGCGAGGCTTTGATCGCGCGCTTGCCGAGTTCAAGGGCCGGATCGCCGACGCCGACGTCGCGCTGATCTATTATGCCGGCTATGGGCTCAACCTGGGCGGCGCCGATTATCTCGTCCCGGTCGACGCGGCACCGGCGACAGCTGCGGATCTCAACACCGAGCTGCGCGACCTGACTGCGATTCTGCGCGAGCTGGGCGGATCGAGCCCCCGGCAGAACGTGATCATTCTCGACGCCTTCCGCTCCAATCCGTTCGCCGGGCGCGGCATCGCCGGTCTTGCCGCCGGCCTCGTCCCGGTCGACGTTTCCGCACGGACCGTGATCTCCTTTGCCGCACAGGCCGGGACGACAGGACAGCGCGGCCCGGACGGCCACGGCGTGTTCGCCGCAGCCCTTGCAGAGGCGCTCCAGCAGCCTGGCCAACGTCTGATCGAGATCCTCAACCAGACCGACGCCGCGGTGGAGCGCGCCACCAGCGGAGCGCAGCGGCCGCTCGTCATGTTCACGTCGATAGACAGCGGCGCTCAACTGAGCGCCGCCGCCGCGAAGCCGACGCAGCCGGCCGGCCCTGACGCCGCCCGGAGCAGCGCTCCCGTTTCGAGCCCGACCGCCTCGTCCGACGCGGCAGATGCGCGGACGCCCGGACTTGCCGTGCTGTATGATGAGGATCTCTCTGACCCCAAGGGTAGGCGCTATTCCGGCTCGATCACCTGGCGGACCGAGACGGTCAAGAACGCACAATCAGGACGGCTCATGCCGGTGATCCGTGGCGAGATCGACATTCCCGAGCGCAAGCTGAAGGTCAGCCTGCAGCTGCGCCGCAACGACGATCCCAGCCTGCCGGCCAGCCATGTCGCCGAGCTCACATTCAGGCCCGCTGCCGACTTCGTCGGTGGCGGCATCAGCAGCGTCCCGGGAATGCTGATGAAGACGGATGAGAAGTCGCGCGGGACGCCGCTTGCCGGGCTTTCCGTCAAGATCACCGAAGGTTCATTCCTGGTGGGCTTGTCCAACGTCGAGGCCGATCGCGCGCGCAACGAGGAACTCCTCGCACGGCGCGAATGGTTCGACATCCCGGTCGTCTATGCGAACCAGCGCCGGGGCATCCTCGCCATCGGCAAAGGTCCCAGTGGAGATCGGGTATTCGCCGACGCACTCGCGGCCTGGGACAAATCCCAGCCGACGAAATGATGAGGCATAAGGCGAGAGGGCAACGGAGCGGAATTTTTGGAGCGGGCGAAGGGGTTCGAACCCTCGACCCCGACCTTGGCAAGGTCGTGCTCTACCACTGAGCTACACCCGCATCCGTGACGCCTTGGCGGCGTGGCCGCCAGCGACGGGCAGACCTATGCCAAATGCCGCGGACGAATGCAACAGGTCTGCGACAGGTTTCGTACGCCGACGACGTTCAAATTTTTGCGGTCGGGGCCGGCCGAACCGGGCCCAAACCTGCCCATCACCGGGCCGCGATGGGCGCTGATTGAAATTTCCAGCTGGACCGCCACTTAAAGCGAGAGAAAACGTGTATTGAGGCGCGGCGGCGGCCGGTTCCCGGTCGCCGTCCATCGGAATTTTTCGGACGAGGGACCCCGTGACCATTGTTGAGCAGGGCGGCGGAGCGGCGCCGCAGGTGCCGGATCTGATCAAGGACACCACGACGCAGAGCTTCGTGAAGGACGTCATCGAGGAATCGAAGCGGCAGCCGGTCCTCATCGACTTCTGGGCGCCGTGGTGCGGACCGTGCAAGCAGCTGACGCCCATCCTGGAAAAGGCCGTCAAGGCCGCCAATGGCAAGGTCAAGCTGGTCAAGATGAACATCGACGAGCATCCGGCCATTCCCGGCCAGATGGGGATCCAGTCGATTCCGGCCGTGATCGCGTTCGTCGGCGGACGGCCCGCCGATGGCTTCATGGGTGCCGTGCCCGAGAGCCAGGTCGCCGCCTTCATCGAAAAGATCACCAAGGGCGTTCCGGGCGTCGGCGAGCCCGACATCGCCGAAATCCTCAAGGAAGCCGAAGCCGCACTCGCCGAGGGCGATGCGGCTGGCGCGGCCGAGATCTATGCCGAGGTGCTCGCGGTCGATGCCGCCAACATCCCGGCGATCGCCGGGCTTGCGAAGTGCCAGGTCGAGCTCGGCGCGATCGACGAGGCCAAGCAGACGCTTGCGATGGTCCCGGACGCCAAGCGTAGCGATTCGGCGGTCTCCGCCGTGCAGGCCGCGATCGATCTGGCCGAGCAAGCCCAGTCGCTCGGGCCAGTCGGCGAGCTCGAACAGAAGGTCGCCGCCAATCCGCTCGACCACCAGGCGCGTTTTGACCTGGCGACGGCGCTGAACGCCGCGGGCAAGCGGAAGGAAGCCACCGATCAGCTGCTCGAGATCGTGAAGCGCGACCGCAAATGGAACGAGGACGGCGCGCGCAAGCAGCTCGTGCAGTTCTTCGAAGCCTGGGGCGGCGCAGACGAGGCCACCATCGAGGGCCGCAAGCGGCTGTCGACGATCCTGTTTTCGTAACCCGGCTGGACGGGACGCGCGCTCGTTCCAGCGGACACGAGGTATCGCATGCCGATCAATGCCGAATATCGCGGTCCCGCCGAGCTGCCGGAGATCGTTCCGGTGTTTCCATTGGCGGGAGCCTTGCTGTTGCCGCGCGGCCAAATGCCGCTCAACATTTTCGAGCCGCGCTATCTCGCGATGGTCGACGATGCGCTTCGCGACGGCCATCGGCTCATTGGCATGATCCAGCCCGACGTCACGCATTCCTCCAGCGAGGAGCGGCCGGTGCTGTTCAAGGTCGGCTGCGTCGGCCGGATCACGCAGCTCGCCGAGTCCGGCGATGGCCGCTACATCCTCGAGCTCACGGGCGTGTCCCGCTTCAAGGTGGTCGAGGAAATGACGGTGCTCACGCCCTATCGGCAGTGCAAGGTCGATTATTTCCCGTTCGTCGATGATTTCACGGCGCGCAAGGGTGAGGACGCGGTCGACCGCGAGGCGCTGCTCGCGGTGCTCACCGACTTCCTCAAAGCGAACAATCTCAAGGTCGACTGGGCCGGCATCGAAGCGGCGCCGAACGAAGCGCTCGTGAACGCGCTGGCGATGATGTCGCCCTACGGCCCGGCGGAGAAGCAGGCGATGCTCGAGGCGCCGGACCTCAAGACCCGCGCCGAAATCCTCATCGCCGTGACCGAGATGGATCTCGCCAAGAAGCGGACCTCGGGCGATCCGCCGCTGCAATGATCATTCGGCGGCGGCCGCACGCGGCGCTGGCGGCGCCGCCGTGAGACGCATCAGCGCGATGGTGGCGAGGATCACCCCGATGTAAACCGCGAGCTGCATCGCGGTGGGCTGATCCGTATAGCCGATCAGGGCCTTGAGGGTCCGTCCGGCGACGCCACGCTCGGGCAGAACCGCGCTCGAATCCCACACCACCTGGTCGAACGTTGTCAGCCAGTTGGCGCGGGCGAGAAAGAACACCGCCTGCGCGGCCATTCCCGCCGACAGCAGGGTGATCAGCACGGTGGTGGTCTTGAACAGGGCGCGCGGCGGGATGCGCATCAGGCCGAGATAGGTCGCGAGACAGACGGCAACGCCGAGCAGCAGGCCGAGGACGCCGCCACCGAGCAGCGCCCGCCCGCCGCCGTCACCGGAGGCCGCCACGCCATAGAGAAACAGCGCGACCTCGCTGCCCTCGCGCAACACGGCGATGGCGATCACGGTCGCCAGCGCGACCAGCGGCTTGGCGCCTTCGGCCACCGCTTGGCCCATCGTCCGCAACTCGTTGCTCATCTCGCGGCCGTGCCGGGCCATCCAGACATTGTGCCAGGTCAGCATGATCACGGCAGCCGACAGGACCCCTGCATTGAACAATTCCTGTCCCATGCCTTCGAATAGCTGAGTCAGCGTGCCCGCGAACGCCGCGACGATGCATGCGCCGACCAGGCCGGCAAACAGCCCCGCGCCGATCCAGCGCAGGCGATGCGGGACCGCGCTGGTGACGGCGAGCACGATGCCGACGATCAGGCCGGCTTCGAACACTTCGCGGAAGACGATGATCAGGGCGGCGAGCATGGGATCTGGACCTATTGGACGTTGACGAAGCCGCGGGCCTTTTCGTTGAAGTCGTTATAGAACTCGTACCGCCCGGACTTCATGGCGCGGACGTTGAGCACCGCCTCGCTGTTGGCCGCGATCACCTTCTCGACCTTCAGGGTCTCGCTCTCGAACTCGATGGCCTTGCTCTCCATGTTCTTGACGCGGATCGTCAGCGGCGCGTCGGCAGGAACGGTCGGCTCCTTGGGCTCGAATTGACCATTGGCATAGGTGAGGCAGATCTCGTTCGATTCCCCAGCGTGCGCCTGCGCTGCCATCAGCAGCATGCCGACGCTTCCACCTACGACGACCAACTTCCGCACCACGTCGACCAACATCGATCCGTCCCCTCTCCTATCCCGACAAGCAAATCGGAGAACGGTTGCGCGCCCGGATCGATGTCGACGCCGGGCACCCGTTCGCGACGACGAACAACTAAGCGGCTCGTCGCCGTGTCTGCAAAGAGACTCCTTCTAAGTTAGAACCATTCTTGGCGAATGTGTCGTGGCAGTGGCCTCGCGGTGAACGGAGTGCGGCCGAACGGCAGTTAAGGCGATGCAGCGGTTGCAAAGCGTCGCAATGCCGTCATCTCGCCGAGTTTGTGCCGCGGCTATGTCGACCGGATGCGCAGCGTCAGTAGCCGGCGATGGCGAGGAGGACCACGCCGGCGAGCATGATCCAGCCGAAATGCCGCGCGCGCGTCGCCAGCGCATTGGCGCCTGCAGCGAAGGTGAACACGACGATGACGGTGACCACCGTCCAATGCCGCGCCGACTCCGACGCCATTCGCGGGGCGGCCGTGAGCAGCACGCCACAGCCGATCCACGCCACCGTGCCCGTTTGCCAGACCAGCCGCAGCAGGGTTCGCAACCGCTCCGGCGAGATGGTGGCACGCGCGAACACCATCGTCTCGCCGAGCACGCCATGGATCACGGCGACGGTGATCGCCATCAGCCCCGCGGTTACGAGCAGCGCATCGCGCATGGCACGCCTTCCATACAGTTATGTATGGAAGATGCACGAAGCCCTGGCGGCCGTCAATACAGTTATGTATGGTCGCCCTGATGGTGACGACATGACCGATCAGCTCTCCGCCGACGATTGGCTGACACAGGGATTGAAGGTGCTGGCCACCCGGGGCTTCACCGCGCTGAAGGCGGAGCCGCTGGCGAAAGCCATGGGCGTGTCGCGCGGCAGCTTCTACTGGCATTTCGCCGATGTGGCCGCGTTTCACGCCGCCCTCCTCAAAAAGTGGCGGGAGATTGCGGCCGAGCAGATCATCACCGGGGTGGAGGCGAGCGCCGGCGACCAGCCGGCGATTGCCGTGCTCCTCCGGCGCGCGTTCACCGTCAGACTCACCCTGGAGCGCGCCGTGCGCAGCTGGGCCGGATCCGACCCCGCCGCGCGCCAGGCCGTCCAGGCCATCGACAGACGCCGGCTGGGCTATGTCGAGAGCCTGCTTTCAGCCGAAGGACTGATGCCGGCGATCGCGCACGCACGCGCCCAGGTGCTGTACTGGGCCTTCCTCGGCCACGCGCTGTCGGATCGGCCGTTGCCGGCCCAGCAACTGGACACGGTCATCGACGAGCTGATCCGGATCGCCCTGCACAAGCCTTGAAGGACGACAACCAGGCGGACGATATGCTACAGAGGCGCCCGCCGGAGACCCTTGCCATGAACGCCCCGCTCGAACGCCCCGCCAATTCCGTCGATCCCAAGCTGCTCGAGATCCTGGTCTGCCCGATGACCAAGGGCCCGCTGGAATACGACGCGGCGAAGCAGGAGCTGGTCTCGCGGTCGGCGAAGCTCGCCTACCCGATCCGCGACGGCATCCCGATCATGCTGCCGGAGGAAGCGCGGAAGATCGACTGACCGATGCGGCCCGTCGTGATCCGCTGCGCACTCGCCGTGGCGCTGATGGCCCTCACCTCGGTGGTCTCGGCCGAGGAGAGCGCCGTCCGCATTGGCGCACTCGACGCCGTCTTGACCACGCCAGCGGGCGTCGAGCGCCCTCCGGTGGCGCTGCTGATCGCCGGCTCCGGGTCGACGGACCGGGACGGCAATGGGCCGCAGCTCAAGCCGGCGACCTTGAAGAAGCTCGCCGAGCGGCTCGCCGCCCAGGGCATCGCCAGCCTGCGCTACGACAAGCGCGGCGCGCGCGGCTGGAAGGCGGAGTTCGGCCGCCCGGAAGACTTCCGCTTCAAGGACTATGTCGGCGACGCCGCCGCGCTGGTCGACTTCCTGCGCGGCAAGTTCGCCCGGATCGTCCTGGTCGGCCACAGCGAGGGCGGCCTGGTCGCCATCCTCACCGCCCGTCGCACCCCGGTCGACCGTCTCGTCCTGCTCGCGTCGTCGGCGCGGCGGCAGGGCGATCTGCTCAAGGCGCAGCTCGAGAAGAAGCTGCCGGCCGCGAAGATGGAGCCGGTCGCCAAGGCGATCGATGCCATCATGGCCGGGCAGATCGTGGACCCGCCACCGCCCGAACTGCCGATCGCCCCGAGCATGCAGCCGAGCATCGGCTCCGCCTTCGCCGAGGATCCGATTGATCCGCTCAAGCAACTCACGATCCCGATCCTGATCGTCGGCGGCGCCCGCGACCACCAGATCGCACGCCTCGACATGGTCGCGCTCGCCGCCGCCGCACCGGCCGCCAAGTCGCTGTGGCTGCTGGAGATGAACCACGTTCTGGTCGACGTCGCCAACGAGGACGAGAACCTCGCCTCCTACAACGATCCAGACCGCCCGCTCGACCCCGACATGATCGACGCCGTCGCCGGTTTCATCGCCGCCGCAGGCCCGCGCTGAACCTCAAAGCGCCTCGCCCTTCAGCAGCCGCGGCATCTCGCCGGTGAGCCCCGCGGCCTGCTTGATGAACAGCTCCTTCAACGGCGGCGCGCGATCGACGATCCCAAGGCCGATGTCGCGCACGGCCCGCAACAGCGTCGATTTATTGGAGAACAGGAAGTTCAGCGAGTTGGTGGCGACGCCCATCGCCATCGTGTCGAAGCGGCGCCAGCGCTGATAGCGCTCGAGGACATCGACCTGCCCCGGGTCGATTCCCATTCTTGCCGCATCGACCACGACCTCGGCCAGTGCGGCGACGTCCTTCAGCCCCATGTTGAGCCCCTGCCCCGCGATGGGGTGGATCACATGGGCGGCGTCGCCAACCAGCGCCAGCCGCGGCGCGATGAACGAGCGGGCGACGAAGTAGGACAGCGGAAACGCGCGCGGCTGGTCGAGCACCTTCAACTCGCCGAGATGCAGGCCGGCGCGCTTCTCCAGCTCGGCCTGGAATTCATCCGCGCTGAGCGCGACGAGGCGCTTCGCCTCGGCGCGCCGCTCGGTCCACACCAGCGAGGAGCGCTTGCCGGTCAGCGGCAGAATCGCGAATGGTCCGGGCGGAAGGAAATGCTCCTCGGCGCGGCCGCCATGGTCGCGCTCGTGACCGATGGTCACGACGATGCCGGACTGGTCATAGTCCCAGCCATGGGTCTGGATGCCCGCGCGCTCGCGCAGCTTCGAGCGCGCGCCGTCAGCGGCAACCAGCAGGCTCGCCTCGAGCTGGCTGCCGTCGCCCAGAGTCACCGCAATGCCGTCGGCCCGCGTCGCAAAGCCGGTCACCGGCATCGCCTTGAGCTCGACGCCTGCGGCCTCCGCATGCCGGACCAGCGCGTCGATCAAGAGCCGGTTCTCGACCATGTGCGCGAACGGCTCGCCGGCCTCGACCTGGCCCGCAAAGGTCAGGAACGCCGGGCGGATCGCATCCTCGGGCTTGGAGTCGGTGATGACCATGTCGAGGATCGGCTGCGCCTCGGGCGCGACATCGGCCCAGACCCCGATCGCGTCAAACAGCTTGCGGCAGGCCGCGACGATGGCGCTGGCGCGCGGATCACGGCTCGGCCGGTTCGCCAGCGCCGGATCGGCCACGATCACCGGCACCTCGGGCCCAAGCCCCTGACGGAGCGCCAACGCCAGCGCCAGGCCGGCAAACGCCCCGCCACAAATGACAATGCTTCGCTGTGTCGTCATGCCGCCCTGCTCACGGTTACTCTTGCGAGTGGAGTATAGCTGGGCGAAACAGGAGCGTGAAACAAGGTCTGCCCTCCGAGACCGTCATTTCCGGATGCCTGATCCCGCTAGAACGGGGCCGGAGCTGACGGCCGAGCCAGCGAAAGCACCACGCCATGTCCAAGGGACTGATCGACCTGATCTCGATCCTCGATCTCGAGCCGATCGAGGTGAACCTGTTCCGCGGCAACAGCCCGAAGACGAGCTGGCAGCGCGTGTTCGGCGGCCAAGTGATCGGCCAGGCGATGATGGCGGCGTGCCGCACTGTCGAGGGCCGGCTGCCGCATTCGCTGCACTGCTATTTCATCCTGCCCGGCGACCCGCAGGTGCCGATCATCTACCAGGTCGAGCGCCTGCGCGACGGCAAGAGCTATGCGACCCGGCGCGTCACCGCGATCCAGCACGGCAATGCGATCTTCTCGATCATGGTGTCCTTCCACAGCGACGAGGACAGCGCATTCAACCACCAGGACAAGATGCCGGACGTGCCGCCGCCGGAGAAGCTGACGGCGGAGGAGATCTCCAAGCAGCCGATGTTTCAGGAAGTCTTCCAAAGGATGCCGGACTTCATCCGCCGCTACTACGAATCCGACCGGCCGATCGAGCTGCGCCCCGTCGAACTGAACCGGTACTTCGGCCATAAGATCGAGGATGGCCGCATCAACGTCTGGATCAAGACGGCGGCGAAGCTGCCCGATGATCCGGCGCTGCACATGTGCGCGCTGGCCTATGCGTCGGACTTCTCGCTGCTCGACGCGGTCATGGCGCGCTATGGCCGCACCTTGTTCGACAAGCGCATGATGCCGGCCTCGCTGGATCATGCGATGTGGTTTCACCGGCCGTTCCGCGCCGACGAATGGCTGCTTTATGCGCAGGATTCGCCGAGCGCGCAGGGCGGCCGCGGGCTCACCCGCGGCTCGATCTTCAAGCCCGACGGCACGCTGGTCGCCTCCGTCGCGCAGGAGGGCTCGATCCGCGAGCGCCGGACGTAGCAGCCTCACACTGGCTGCGCCGTCCGCGGCACGACCGCGAATTGCGACACGTACCAGGCGCTGTACCAGCGCAGCAGCCACGGGATCGGAATGATCACCGAGCAGCCGAGCACGAACGCGAAGGTGCGCCACAGCACCTGCAGGCCCGAGCCGGTGAACACGACCTCGCGCCGCGTCCCCTGGATGTTGCGGCAGACCCAGCGCATCCAGGCGGTCAGCACCCAGGCCCAGCCGATGATGGTGATGCCCGACACGATCATCAGCAGGTACCAGCCGGCATAGACGACGGGGCTGCCTTCGAAATGGATCGGCAACCGCTCGCCATTCGAGGCGAGGTTGCTCAGAAGCCAGCGCAGCACCATCCAGCCCAGGAACGCCGGAGCGACCAGCGAGATCAGGTTGAGGATCGGCCGATCACTGAGGCCGACATAGGCCAGGACGCCCATGGCGATGAAGACGTACCAGATGTCGAGCGGCTGGCCGGTGAAGGTCAGGTTCGGCCGGCCGGGCACCCTCATCCGCTCGATCACGTAGCGGTAGAGGTAGACGGCGGTCCACGGCGTGATGACGATCAGGAACTGGCCGACGACATACAGCAAGGTCCAGCCGAGATAGGACCAGGTCTCGAGCGTGACCGAGAGCGCGCCGGCCGAGGCGGCGCCGCCGGAATCGAACGCGGGCGGCGTGGCCGGCGACATGCTCGGCACGCCCGACATCAGGCCGGGAATGTGCCCGGCCTTCTCCCAGCCGGCCATCCCGTCGCTCCACAGCAGCGTCTCGGCCGTGACGACACCCCGGGCGATCAGGTCGCGCAGTTCGTCTTCCGAAATGGGGCCCTGTTGCTGGCCTTGCGCCGCGTAATACCAGGAACGATTCGACATGGGATGTCCTTGAGTGGAGGATGGCAGGAAAACGTCTTCAGTCTGTCGGGCGATGTCGCGTTCCGTTCAGTGATATCCGTCACTCCTTGACGTTTTCGCTTAACGCTGCGCTGATTTTGTGCCATTTGCCTAGGAACAGGCCAAAACGGCCGTCCCAAGCCTGCCTCCGAAACAGGCGGCTTCGACCCGAGGAAACCAAGGCCCGCCCATGAAGCTCGTCGTCGCGATCATCAAACCCTTCAAGCTCGACGAGGTGCGCCAGGCCCTCACCGCGATCGGCGTCCACGGCATGACCGTCACCGAGGTGAAGGGCTACGGCCGCCAGAAGGGCCATACCGAGATCTACCGCGGCGCCGAGTATATCGTGAACTTCCTGCCCAAGCTGCGCATCGAGATCGCGGTCAACTCCGACATCGCCGAGAAGGCGGTCGAGGTAATCACGACGCACGCGCGCACCGGCCAGATCGGCGACGGCAAGATCTTCGTGACGCCAATCGATCATGCCCGCCGCATCCGCACCGGCGAGACCGACACCGACGCACTCTAAGCCCGTCAAGCAGCCGCAACGGCTGCACGCCCGCCGCAACGGCGCGGCGAACTGCAAGATCCTAACATCTGACATGCCGGGGGGACTGTCATGGAGACCTGCGCGTCTCGTTGCCTGCGCGCGTCTGCAGCATTGGCTGCAGCGGGCGCGATTGCCTTCACCACGCCAGCAGCGGCCGCAGCGCCGTCCACGATCGAACCGGCCGACACCGCCTGGATGATCGTCGCCACCGCTTTGGTGCTGATGATGACCATTCCGGGTCTGGCGCTGTTCTACTCGGGCATGGTGCGCAAGAAGAACGTGCTGGCGACGATGGCGCAGAGCCTCGCAGCCGTGATGCTGATCTCGATCCTGTGGGTCGCATTCGGCTACTCGCTGGCCTTCGTCGGCGACGGCACCTGGATCGGCTCGCTCGACCGCGCCTTCCTCGCCGGCATGGGCATGGACAGCGTCCATCCCGGCGCCAAGACGATCCCCGAGTCGCTGTTCATGCTGTACCAGATGACGTTCGCGATCATCACGGTGGCGCTGGTGGCGGGCTCCGTCGCCGACCGCATGCGCTTCTCGGCCTACCTCCTGTTCAGCATCGCATGGTTCATCTTCGTCTATGTGCCGCTGGCGCATTGGATCTGGGGCGGCGGCTTTCTCGCGCAGGCCGGCGTGGTCGACTTCGCCGGCGGTCTCGTCGTGCATCTCTCCGCGGGCACCGCGGGATTGGTCGCGGCGCTGGTGATGGGACGCCGCCAGGGCTATGGCAGCGAGAACCTTTCGCCGTTCGATCTGTCGCTCGCGGTGGTCGGCACTGGCCTGCTCTGGGTCGGCTGGTTCGGCTTCAATGGCGGCTCGGCGCTCGGGGCGAATGCGCATGCCGTGATGGCGATCCTCACGACGCATCTCGCCGCCTGCGCCGGCGCCGTCACCTGGGGCGCGCTGGAATGGTCGACGCGGCGCAAGCCGTCGGTGCTCGGCATGATCTCCGGCGCGGTGGCCGGCCTCGGCACCATCACGCCCGCGTCCGGCTTCGTCGCCCCCTGGCATGGCCTGGTGATCGGCGCGCTCGCCGGTATCATCTGCTACTGGGCCTGCACCTCGCTGAAGCACCGCTTCAACTATGACGATTCGCTCGACGTGTTCGGCGTCCACGGCGTCGGCGGCCTCACCGGCACGCTGCTGGCCGGCGTGTTCGCGACCGCCGCGATCGGCGGCACAGCCGGGCTGATCGAGGGCAACCCGAAGCAGCTCGCGGCCCAGCTCTACGGCGTCGCCGTCACCCTGGTGTGGTCGGGCGGCGTCACCTGGGGGCTCCTCAAGTTGGTCAGCGCCTTCGTGCCGCTGCGGGTGTCGCGCGAGCACGAGCTGGAAGGACTCGACATCTCCCAGCATGGCGAGGCGCTGCAATAGCTGCAGCAATTGGCGCCAATTGACCTGTTCGGCGTCGCGGGATTCTGCCCGCGCGGTGAGCAGCATTGTGTCTTGAGCCTGACATGCGTAACTTTTGCGCATGCATGCCCATTCCTTGAGCGCGACGGAATAGCGCAGCCTTTGATGCCCCCGGTGAGGGGTGAAAAGGTCAGGATTCACCGCTCGTTAGCCCTGACCAGCCGTCTGGCACGGCATTTGATTCTATCGCTCCCGGCTGTGCCCGCGTCGTGAAGCTTTCTCCGCGTGGTGAACCTCAGTCGACAGGAAGCGCTCGGTAACGTCCGTGCCGGGCCCAAGCGGGGATAGGACCCATGAAAATTGTTATGGCGATCATTAAGCCATTCAAGCTCGAAGAAGTCCGGGACGCCCTGACCGCCATCGGCGTTCATGGTCTCACGGTCACCGAAGTGAAGGGATACGGCCGCCAGAAAGGCCACACGGAGATCTACCGCGGCGCCGAATATGCGGTGAGCTTCCTGCCCAAGATCAAGATCGAGGTCGCGATCCCCTCGGACCAGGTCGACAAGACCATCGACGCCATCAGCACGGCCGCCAAGACCGGCCAGATCGGCGACGGCAAGATCTTCGTCATCAGCCTCGACCACGCCGTGCGCATCCGCACCGGCGAAGCGGACGCTGCGGCTCTCTGATTTCGCGCTCAAACCAGAACACTTACGGAGTAGAAGAAAATGACGTTCAAACGTCCAACCAGCGCGGGATGGGTTACGCTCGCAGTCGCAGGGCTCTGCGTCGCAGGCCTCGCCGATGTGGCGTTCGCTGAAGACGCGCCGGCCGCCGCTGCCGCAGCCGCCCCCGTTCCCAACAAGGGCGACGTCGCCTGGATGCTGATCTCCAGCGCCCTCGTCCTGATGATGTCCATCCCGGGCCTCGCGCTGTTCTATGGCGGCCTCGTCCGCACCAAGAACATGGCCTCCGTCCTGACCCAGGTGTTCGCGATCGTCGCCATGGTCGGCGTGGTCTGGACCCTCTACGGCTACTCGATGGCCTTCACCGACGGCGGCAGCATGACCTCGTGGGTCGGCGGCTTCGGCAAGGCCTTCCTGAAGGGCGTCGATGCCAACTCGACCGTTCCGACCTTCTCGAACGGCGTGGTCATCCCGGAACTGGCGTACTTCGTGTTCCAGATGACCTTCGCGATGATCACCCCGGCCCTGATCGTCGGCGCCTTCGCCGAACGCATCAAGTTCTCGGCGGTGATGCTGTTCATCCTGCTCTGGGTGACCTTCATCTACTTCCCGATCGCGCACTGGGTCTGGTACATCGCAGCTCCCGATGACATCGCTGCTGCTGCCAAGGCTCTCGCCGCCGCTGGCGACGCTGCCGCCAAGACCGCTGCCCAGGCCAAGCTCGACGAAGTCACCGGCGCTGTCGGCTGGCTCGCCGGCGCTGGCGCTCTCGACTTCGCAGGCGGCACCGTCGTCCACATCAATGCCGGCATCGCCGGCCTGGTGGGCGCGGTCCTGATCGGCAAGCGCACCGGCTACGGCAAGGAGCTGATGGCTCCGCACTCGCTGACCATGACCATGATCGGCGCCGCGCTGCTGTGGGTCGGCTGGTTCGGCTTCAATGCCGGCTCCAACCTGGAGTCGAACGGCGTCACCGCGCTGGCCTTCGTCAACACCATGGTCGCCACCGCCGGTGCGGCGCTGTCCTGGCTGCTGTGCGAATGGGCGGTCAAGGGCAAGCCCTCGCTGCTCGGCATCTGCTCGGGCGCGGTTGCCGGTCTCGTCGCCGTCACCCCGGCCTCCGGTTATGCCGGTCCGATCGGCGCTCTGGTGCTCGGCCTGATCGTCTCCCCGGTCTGCCTGTTCTTCGTCTCCACCGTGAAGAACGCGCTCGGCTATGACGACGCGCTCGACGTGTTCGGCGTGCACTGCATCGGCGGCATCATCGGCGCCCTGGCCACCGGCATCCTGGTCAACCCGGCTCTGGGTGGCGTCGGCATCACCGACTACACCAACATCACCGGCAACAACGCTGGCACCTACGACTTCGCCACGCAGATGCTGGCGCAGCTCAAGGCTGTCGTCGCCACGCTGGTGTGGTCGGGTGTCGGCTCGGCGATCCTCTACAAGGTCGTCGACGTGGTCATCGGCCTGCGCCCGACCGTGGAGCAGGAGCGCGAGGGTCTCGACATCACCGACCACGGCGAGCGCGCCTACAACTACTGAGTTCTCCCGGGACTTGGTCGTACGCGACCAGGTCCGCAACTTCGGTTCGGGCAAATACCCGGCAATGCCCTGACCGTTGAGGGGCTCCAGCGCAAGCTGGGGCCCCTTTCTTTTTGTTTGGATCGTGAGGGCCGAGCGCGCGCCAAATAACCGGTGTCGTCCCTGCGAACGCAGGGACCCATACCGCGCGATGTTTGTAAGAGGCAGGCTGCTGGTCCCGTGCAAGACAACTGAACCCTGTGGTTATGGATCCCGGGTCGGCGCGCTTCGCGCTTGCCCGGGACGACAGCTGTGGTTGGCGCGCCCGACGTTGCCTCCGAGAAGCAGCTCGAAGGCGAACGATCTCGTTCTCGCGACACGATGCGCCCGAGCTTTGCTGAAACTCACCGCCCTCGGAAAACAGAGGGCGCAGGGAAGGCCGGGCGCTGGCCGCGCCCGTGGCCCGCCAGCGAAAGAAAATGCTGGCGGCAGGTACCACAGGTCTGGCCGAACACACCCGGCCCTCCCTGCGCAACGGTTTTAACGGCTGCTTCGCGTTCTCCTTGGCGCGCCGGGCTTGTTGGCCACCATCACGAGCGCGACACGTTAGCATCAGCACCCGCTTGATATCAGCATCGGGATATCAGGACCGCGCGACTTGACCGTGCGTGCATCGCCGTTCGTCCGCGCAGACTGAACTACGCTGCGGCAACACACGCCCATCGCCTCCCACTGCCAACGGTCCGTGACGGTCGCGAAACGCCCCTCATGCGGCAACAGGATGCGCGGAAATGTGAAGGTGATTTGCCCGACGACACAAGCCGGCGCGGCTGCGGCAAACTAACTCGACGGGCAATTGGCGCATGTCGGGAATGCGGAAACTGCCCGACGGGCAACAGAGCAGGCTTTGATCCGCACAATAGCGCGGGGGATGCCAATCCGGTTGCAGCGGCAGAAAACACAGCTTAGCAATACTGTTCGCTGGCTCCGGCTGATTTTAAGAATTGGAGCCCGGCCGTAACAGCGATCGCCGCTGCAGCCGGCACATGGGGGATCAGGATGAAGCATCGCTGTCGGTACGTAGTCGTCGCCTCCGCCATTTGGCTCACCGCCGCAACGCCGCCATCGGCAAGAGCCCAAGCGACATCACAGGAGTCCCTGGCGGCCGCGAAAGAGCTGGTCTCCGTGATGCATATGAATGACCAGGCGACAGCCCTGTTGCCGATCGTTCTGAAGAACCTGAGACCGACGATCGTCCAGGGGCGCGCCGAGGTCGCTCTGCAATATGATGCGTTGATCCCGAAGTTCACCCAGGCCTTTCAGGGCAGGGTTTCCGAATTCTCGGATGCGATCGCGGTCATCTATGCCAGGAACTTCTCGGCGGACGACCTCAGGACCATGGCTGAGTTCTACAGGACCCCGACAGGTCAAAGAGTCCTGCAGAAGCTGCCGTCCGTCACCCAGGAGTCGAGCATTGCCGGGCAGAAATTTGGTCAAGCTCTCGGCGAAGAGATCAGGAAGCAGATGGTCGATGAACTGAGGAAGAAAGGTCTCGATCTCTGATCCGAACTCCCGATCGTCGTGCAGCGGCGCGCCCTGCGACATAACCGGCGCGACGGGCAATTTCCGTATGACAGGCTTGTGGTCCGTCCCGCCTCGCCATCCCCGGGAAGCCGAACCGAGACGTCCACGGTCATGCCCCCGATGGCGGGCACGACACCGGATTGCAGGCTCAAACCTTGCCGCGGCCGATAGTCCGGCGAACGACAACGCAAGTCGATGGTCAGCTCATGCGCCTTCGAACTTGAACGACACGTTGAGCTTGGCTCGATAGGCTTCCACCTTCCCCTTCGCGTCGAGCTGCATATCGAGCTGGACCACTTCTGCGACACGCAGGTCTCGGAGTGTCTTCGCCGCCTGCTCGACGGCGTTGGTAGCTGCCCTTTCCCAAGATTCGCTGCTGGTACCGATCAGCTCGATGACTTTGTAGACGCTGTCAGACATGTCGGTCTCCTGTTCGGTATGGAGCAGGAAGCAGGTGCTCCCTGCTACAACTGAACGTAGCATCATAGCGCGGCGCCTGAAAGGACGCAGCCTGCCCATGGCAGCCGCAGGTCCGGAGCTACCACGAATGGCGCTAACGCCTTGCGTGTCTCACAAGCCCTTGCGCCCTACACGCCGCCCAGCTTGCATATGTGCTTCCACTCCTCCGCCGTCACCGGCTGCACCGAGAGCCGCGACTGCTTCACCAGCGCCATCTCCGACAGCTTCTTGTCAGTTTTAATCGCGGCGAGCGTCACCGGGGTCTTGAAGGGCTTGTGCGCCTTGATGTCGACGCAGACGAACTTGCCCGTCTTGTCGGTCGGGTCGGGATAGGCTTCCTTGATGATCTCGGCGATGCCGACGATCTCCTTGCCCTCGTTGGAATGGTAGTAGAAGGCGAGGTCGCCCTTCTTCATCGCCACCAGGTTCTGCCGCGCCGTGTAGTTGCGCACGCCGGTCCAGGCTTCGCCCTTGGCCCCCTTCGCCACCTGCTGGTCCCACGACCATACCGAGGGTTCGGATTTCACCAGCCAGTAGTTCATATGTGCAAGATCCTCAGATCACGTCGCGCCAGTCTCGAGCGGAATACGGCCTCGCTCGGCGGCCGGATCAAAGAAGACGACAACGGCCGGGTCAACACCTTAGAGCCGGGGCGCTGCGCTTTTGCCCAGCGATGACGCGGCGCCGGTCTCTGCGCCCAACCCTCATGGTGAGGAGCGCCGCAGGCGCGTTCAGGCGATGCTCTCGCATCGCCCCGAGAACCATGAGGCCGGATCAGGGCCTCCCCCTTCGAGACGCCCGCCTGCGGCGGGCTCCTCAGGGTGAGGGGTGAATGTGGTGCGCAGCCGGACCGCTCACTCCTCCGCCTTGAACGGGCGCATCATCAGCGCCTCGATCGCGGCATCGATCGTCACGGTGCCGGCGAGAATGGCGGCCACCGCCTGCGCCACCGGCATCTCGACGCCGCGCGAGGTGGCGAGTTCGACCAGCACGGGCGCGGTGTATTGTCCCTCGGCGAGCTTTCCTGCGGGCAGCGGCTCGCCGCGGCCGAGCGCGAGGCCGGCGGCGAAGTTGCGCGACTGCGGACCGGCGCAGGTCAGGATGAGGTCACCGAGGCCGGACAGGCCGGTGAGCGTTTCGCTGCGGGCGCCATAGGCGCGGCCGAGCCGCACCAGCTCGGCGAAGCCGCGCGTGGTCAGCGCCGCCAGCGCCGAGGCGCCGAGCTTGCGGCCGGAAACGATGCCGGCGGCGATCGCCAGCACATTCTTGGCGGCGCCGCCGATTTCGACGCCACGCACGTCGGTGGAGTGATAGGGCCGGAAGGTCGGCGAGCCCAGCGCATGGACGAGATCAGCCGCGAGCGCCTCGTCGGGCGCGGCGAGCGTCACCGCGGTCGGGAGCCCGCGCGCGACGTCGTCCGCGAAGCTCGGACCGGACAGGATCGCCGGGACTGCGTTCGGCGCGGCCTCCGCGATCACCTCGGTCATGAATTTATGGGTGCCGTGCTCGATGCCCTTGGCGCAGGCGACCAGCGGCGTGCCCGGACGGAGCAGCGGTGCGAGATGCATGACGGCGCCGCGCAGATGCTGGGCGGGGACGACGATGAGAACGGCGTCGGCGCGGGCGGGCTCGGCAAGATCGGCGGTCACGGCGATGCGCGACGCGAGGGGAATGCCGGGCAGGCGCGGGTTCTCACGGGCAGCGCCGATGCGCGCGGCGTGGTCGGCATCGCGGGCATAGAGCGTGACGTCACGCCCGGCACGCGCGGCGACGGCGGCGAGCGCCGTGCCCCACGCACCGGCGCCGATGACGGAGATCGTTTGGAAGCGGGTCATTCGCCGTGGATTCGGCTGCGCTCCCTCCCCCCTTGCGGGGGAGGATTGGGGAGGGGGGTGCCACGAGCGAGAATCTTTGTGGAGCTACCCCCACCCCCGACCCCTCCCCGCAAGGGGGAGGGGAGCGCACCGCGTTCGGAGCAGCAGCCTTCCTCAACGCGCACGGATGCACGCGTAGCCTGACGGCTCGCGCTGACTTGCAAACGCAACTCAGCCACCTCAAAACCCCGCGCGCGTATTCGCGAACTTGCCGGGCACGCTGGCATTCGCATCCAGCAGCCAGCGCGCCCGCGGGGCGGCGTCCATGCCATCGACGAGGCCGAGCGCGAGGCGCTCCAGTCCGGCCCAGGCGATCATGGCGCCATTGTCGGTGCAGAGCGCGGGCGGCGGCATGATCAGCCGCGTGCCGGCCTGCTGCGCGACGTCGTCGAGCGCGCCGCGAATGGCCTGGTTGGCCGCAACGCCGCCGGCGGCCACCAGCGCGGTCGGCGCGCCAAAACGCTGCTTGAACAGGTCGAGGCCGACGCGCAGGCGGTCGGCCGTCGAGTCCAGCACCGCCGCCTGGAAGCTGGCGCAGAGGTCGGCGATGTCCTGCTCGCTCACCTGGTCGAGCCGGCCGATCTCGTTGCGCACGGCCGTCTTCAGCCCGGACAGCGAGAAATTGGCATCGCTGCGGCCCAGCATCGGACGCGGGAAGGCAAAGCGCTGACCATCGCCGTTGCGCGCGGCCTGCTCGACCTGCGGTCCGCCCGGATAGGGCAGGCCCAGCATCTTCGCGACCTTGTCGAACGCCTCGCCCATCGCGTCGTCGACGGTGGTGCCGAGCCGGACGTAGTCGCCGACGCCGGCGACGGCGACGATCTGAGTGTGACCGCCGGAGGCCAGGAACAGGCAATAGGGGAAGTCGATTGCATCGGTGAGGCGCGGCGTCAGCGCATGCGCCTCGAGATGGTTGACCGCGATCAGCGGCGTGTCGTGCACCATCGCGATCGCCTTGGCGGTGGTGAGGCCGACGATGACGCCGCCGATCAGGCCGGGGCCGGCGGCCGCCGCGACGCCGCCGAGCTCGGCATAGTCGATGGCGGCTTCGCGCATCGCCGCGTCGATGAGATGGTCGAGCATGTCGACATGGGCGCGCGCCGCGATCTCTGGAACCACACCGCCATAGATGGCGTGCTCGTCGGTCTGCGAGCGCACCACGTTGGAGAGGATCTGCCCCTTGCCGTCCGAATCACGCGCCACCACGGCCGCGGCGGTCTCGTCGCAGGTGGTTTCGATGCCCAGCACGAGCGTTTGCGATTCGTTACCCAATCTCAACCCTTTTGGTCATTATGAGTGCGCAGAACCGCCTAACACCACGAGGTCGCCAGGTGCAATCGTCCGTCCGTTGCAGCCCGGCCGATCCGTGTTCGACGGGAGCATAGCACATGGCCGTGCTGGTGACCCGTCCCGCCCCGGACAATGAACGCACCGCGAGCGCCCTGCGAGCGCGCGGCTTCGAGGTGCTGCTGGCGCCGATGCTGCGCTTCGAGCCGGTCGCGCTGCCGCCGGACGCGGGCCGCGACGCCGCCGGCGTCATCGTGACGTCATCGAACGCGCTGCGCGCGGCGGCGCCGCAGCTCAGAGGGTCCGCATTGCTTCGCCTGCCGCTGTTCGCGGTCGGCGACCGGACCGCCGCAGCCGCACGCGAGGCCGGCTTCATGCAGGTGATCTCGGCCGCGGCCGATGCGACCGCGTTGCGCGACCTGATCGCCGGCAGCGGCGTCGTCGACGCCAAGGCCACCCTGCTCTATCTCGCCGGCGCCGACATCTCGCGCGACCTCGCTTCCGAGCTCGCCGAGCGCGGCTTCGATGTGATCACCCAGACCGTCTACCGGATGGCGCCGGTCGCGGCGCTGCCGCGTGACGTCTGCGCGGCCTTCGCAGCCAACCGGATCGAGGCGGTGCTGCATTATTCGCGGCGGAGTGCCGCGGCATTCGTGGCCGCCATCCGGGCCGATGGCGTCGAAATCTCGGCGCTGGCGGTGCCCCATGGCTGCCTGTCGGCCAATGTCGCCGAGGTGCTGCGCGAGGCCGGCGCCACCCAGGTCACAATCGCGGCGCATCCGGATGAAAACGACATGCTGGAGGGCCTGACCCGTGCGCTACGGTCGTGAATGGCGTAAGAGGGCCTGCTCAATCTTGCCTCAGCCAGGGAACTTCCACCATGGTCGATGAACCCGACACCGCTGCACCGGCCTCCGACACCGGGCGGCCGAAACGGCCACCGCCGACCATCGATCTGGAACCGACCTCACGCGAAGAGCGCCCGTCGGCCAGCGAGAGCGCGGCCGAGCGGCCGACCGCCTCGCCATGGTCCGCTCCGGCGGCAGCGATGGCCGAAGGCTCGTCGGAGACCGCCGCCGAATCGCACCCGCATATGGCGCCGGACGCCGAAGCGGCTGCTGCCGCCGATGACAGGGCCGAGGAGACCATTGCTGCGGCCGAGCCGCCGGGCATGACGCCGCCACCCCGCCCGATCTCGCCCTGGATCATCGCGCCGTTCTCCGGCGCGGCCGCGGCCGCGCTGGTCATCGGCGTCGGCTGGATGCTGGGCTGGCCGCAGGTCGCACCGCCCTCGGCGATCTCGCCGCAGGCCACGGCGGTCGACGAGCTCACCTCCCGCGTCGCCGGGCTGGAGCAGCGCATCGGCAAGCCGGATGGCGCCGTGACCGGCCGGCTCGATGCCGCCGACAAGGCGATGGCGGCGCTTCGCAACGACGTCGCCGGCCTGCGCGCGCAGGCCGACAAGACCGTGGCCGCCCTCAACGACGTCCGGGCGCAGCCGCGCGACGGCTCCGCGCCGGCGCCCGCACCCGAGCCGGTCGATCTCTCCGGCCTGACCGCACGCATCGACGCGCTGGAGCGGGCGAGCAAGAACCAGAGCGCGGCGCTGGCGCAGGAGCGCGCCAGGATCTCCGAGGCGGCAGAGGCGGCCAAGCCGGCCGACGACGCGCCGTTGCGCCGCGTGGTCGCCGCGACCCTGCTCGACGTCGCCGTGCGTCACGGCGATCCCTATGGAGCGGCGCTGACCACCGCCAAATCGCTGGCGCCCGACGCGGCCGCGCTGAAGCCGCTGGAGGCGTTCGCCACGACCGGCGTGCCGAGCCCCGCGGCACTGAGCCGCGAGCTGCTCACCATCGTGCCGAAGCTCTCGCCGCCGGCGCCCGAGAGCACCACCGGGACCTCGATCCTCAGCAAGCTCTCGGCCGGCGCCTCGAGCCTGGTCAAGGTCGAGCGCACCGACGGCGCCGGCACCGATCGCGGCGCGGTCGTGGCACGGATCACCGCGGCGGCGCTGCGCAACGATTTCGCCGAGGCCCGCCGCGAGCTGAAGGGTCTCTCGCCTGGTGATCGCGCCCCCGCCAATGACTGGCTCGCACGCGCCGATGCCCGCGACGCCGCGCTGTCGGCCGCCCGCAAATTCGCCGACGACGCGATGACCGCGCTCGCCAAACCCGCGCAATAGGACGCCCATGTTCCGGATCGTCATTTTCCTCATCCTGGTCGGGCTCGCCGCTGCGGGCTCGGCCTGGGTCGCCGAGCAGACGGGCGACGTCGTCTTGAATTGGGGCCCGTGGCGGATCGCCATGACCTTGCCGGTGTTCGTGCTCGCGCTCGGCCTCACCATCGCCGCCTGCGTCGCGCTGTGGAACCTGATCAGCGCGCTGCTGCGGGCACCCGGCCGTATCCGCAAGGCGCACCGCGCCCGCCGGCATCAGCGCGGCCGCCACGCCATCACCCACGGCCTGCTGGCGATTGGCCACGGCGATTCGACTGCGGCGCGGCAGCACGCCGACACCGCCAGGCGGCTGGCCGGCGACGATCCGCTGACGCTGCTCCTGCACGCCCAGGCGGCGCAGCTCGAAGGCGACCGCGACGGCGCCCGGCGGGCCTTCCGCGCCATGGCCGAGCGCCAGGACACGCGCCTGCTCGGCCTGCGCGGCCTGTTCATCGAGGCGCAGCGCGCCGACGACGCCTATGCTGCGGTGATGATCGCCGACGAAGCGCTCAGGCTGGCGCCCAACGCCACCTGGGCCTCGCATGCGGTGCTCGGCTTCCGCTGCGCCGAGGCCGACTGGGACGGTGCGCTTTCGATCCTCGACGGCAACTACACCGCCGGCATGATCGACAAGCCGACCTACCGCCGTCAGCGCGGCGTGCTGCTGACGGCGCGCGCGCTGGCGCTGGAGACCGGCGACCGCGACCTGTCGCGCACCAGCGCGATGGACGCGGTGAAGCTGGCGCCAACCCTGGTGCCGGCCGCGGTGCTGGCGGCGAAGTTCGAGAGCGAGGCGCACCAGGTGCGGCGCGCGATGAAGATCATCGAGGCCGCCTGGGCCGCGTGCCCGCATCCGGATCTCGCCGACGCCTACGCCCATGTGCGGCTCGGCGATTCGGCCCGGCAGCGGCTGGCGCGGGTGGAGAACCTGGCCGCGCGGACGCCCGGCCATGTCGAGGGCGCGCTGGCGGTGGCGCGCGCGGCGATCGACGCCGCCGAATTCGGCCGCGCCCGCGAGGCGCTGGCGCCGTTCACGGAGGACCCGACCCAGCGCGTGGCGATGCTGATCGCCGAGCTGGAGCGCACCGAGCATGGCGACGCCGGCAAGGCGCGGGAATGGGCGCTGCGCGCGGTGCGCGCCCGCCACGACCCGGCCTGGACCGCGGACGGTTATGTCAGCGATCGCTGGCAGCCGATCTCGCCGGTCACCGGCCGGCTCGACGCCTTCCAATGGCAGACGCCGGTGGCGAGCCTGCCCTCGGAGCGCAGCAGCGTGATCGAAAGCTCGGCCTTCGCCGAAGCCGTGCTGGCGCCGCCGGCCCGGCCCGCCGTGACCGAAGCCGCGGTCGCGCCGCCGCGCGAGGCCGCACCCGAGCCCGTGGTGATCACGCCGGCCGTGCAGGACAACGAGCCGCCGCGGCCGGCGGCCGCCGAGCCCGAGCAGGCCGAAAAGCCGGTCGAGGCAGTGGACAAGCCTGTCGACAAGCTCGTGGATATCCCTGTGGACAAGGCTGAGGACGGCAGGCTGATCGAGGCCACGGCCATCGCCGCCGAGCCGGCGCCGCCGTTGCAGGCCGCGGGCCCCGCCGAGGCCGAATCGGAGCCGGAGACCGAGGCCGGGCCGGATGCCGTGGCCGCCAAGCCGGCCGAGACCGCGGCGACCGCGCCGACGCCGCTGTTCCGCACCCGCAACGATCTCGCCCGACCGGCGGAGACGCCGATCCAGGCGATCGTCCCGATCATGCGACCGCCGGACGATCCCGGCGTCGACGACGACGACCAGCCCCGCGACGAGTTCGCCGAGCAGATCGCACCCAAGGCCCAGGCCGGCGGCTGGCGCGGGTTCTGGTCACGGTTCGGCGGCTGAGGGCAACCAGCCCCGCCGTTCCGGGTCACACCGGTTCGTTTCCGCGCCGCGGCGGCGCGCGTTGTCCTTGCCAACGGGCCGTTCGCCCGATATCAGGAGCGCGATCGCGTCGTCCGTCCCCGTGCCGGGCGCTCGCCGCTATGGTTCGCCGCAATAGCTCAGCTGGTAGAGCACGTCATTCGTAATGACGGGGTCGGGGGTTCGAGTCCCTCTTGCGGCACCACGCTTCGCCCTTCGGGCTACGCGTGGCGCAGCCGCGCAGGTGCCCGAAGGGCGAGGCGTGCCTGGCGAAGCCGCTTGGCGAAGCCGGGCGTTTGAGCCCCCCGCTGCTCCGGCTAAGCCCCGCGTTCTGATCCGATCAACCCTGTCAAACAGCCTGCCGCTCGTCGTAGCCTTGCTCGCGCCATGCCACCGCAGCCTCGCGGCCGGTTCGGCCCGAGCTCTGCTGCAATCTGGCGTCCTCTTGAATGAGAGGGCGCAGGGAAGGCCGAGTGCCGACTGGCACCCGCGGCCCCCGTGCGAAGAAAATGCACGGGGCAGGAACCACAGGCTCAGCCGGAAACAACCCGGCCTTCCCTGCGCAATGGTTTGAACGGCTGCTCCGTGCTCTCCCAGGGGACCGGGCTTGCTTGCCCCCGTCATCGACATCGTCGTCGACCAAGACACCAGCGTCGGGGTGTCGGGACCACACGGCTTGACCGTCCGCGCGGCGACGTTCGTCCGCACCTCCATCGAGATGCTGCGTCGCCCCGCGGCCACCGCTCCCCGCCGCAACGTCCCGTGACGATCGCGATGCGCCCCTCTCAGTGCGGGCGGGATAGGCGGGATCAAACCACTGATTTGGGCACCCTGTCAACGAAATTTCTGGTATTCGGAATCGCGCCCTGCGCGGCTCCGTTGCCGCGACACACCGTCGATAGCTCCGTGTTGACCGCCATCAAACTTGAGGACGAGGCGAAACTGGATCCCGAGCAGGACGATGAGAAAGGTGCAGCGTCACCGTAACTCGTTCTTGGCCGCGCGGCGCTCGTCGACCAGGACCGGCAACAACATGATCGTGGCGGGTTGTGGCTCCTGATAGCGTCAGAAATCGATGCAATTCGGGCCGGGCAGTACCTGCTCTGGGAGGTCGCGCCCTAGCGGTTACTTCATATGGTCTTGAACTATCGCGCGGATTTCCGGTCGTTTTAGCATGTCCAGGATAAGTGCGGCAGCCACGGTGCTGCGCTTCTTGCCGTACAGGCCGAATGGGATAAGCCCCTTCTCAATCATTTCGATGGCCTCTGATGGAAGCGTGATTGAAAATTGCTCTGTTTCCCCAGCCATTGTTGCGATGGTCTAACAATGTAATTGCAATGGAATTCCATTGTTGTACATTTCTATGCGAAAAGCGAATCGACTTTGGTGTCAGATTTTGCTTGGATAAAAAAGAAGGGCCACAATGGGCCCTTCTTAAGGAATATCGGTAGGGACGACGGGATTCGAACCCGTAATGCCTGCGAAGCCTCGGTTTTAAAGACCGCTGTGTCTACCAATTCCACCACGTCCCCGTAGTGAAACACCCCGTTCGTAGCGGGGTGTTTTGCTATATGCCGGATTCTTCGATTCCTCGCAATCCCTGCTCCCCAGGATTCGCGGCTTCTCGCCGGTTTTTGGTCCGTAAAAACACAATATCTTGTGGTTGGCACAATCTTTGCTCCTGATAGGAGCCAATCTACATCTAGATCACAAATTTATTTTGCATTCTCTGGTAGTAGCCCTTCCACGTCCGCGACACCCGGATGCTGTGGTGCCGCATCCGTTGCCATTAGATACTGGTCACCATTGCTGACGCGCCTCGCGCTTCCATGACGCCGCCAATTCAACTCGGCATGCCCACTACGAGCGCGGCTCTCGGATCTTCGGTTTTTTGCGGCCGGTAGAGCCATGACGCGAGTGGTCGGCTTCCTTTGTTCTGATTACAGCCGTCGCAAACCAGAACCTTGTTTGCCGGCTCCAAAGTGCGACCCTGAGACCGCAGCCGGATATGGTCACGGGTCGGTGCGCCCATGGGCTCCCCGCAATAGGCGCAAGGTCGACCGAGGGCCGCGACGAGCTCGGCGCGATGGACTTGGCGCATCACAACGACCAGGGCCAGCTCGCGCTTGTCCTTGCGGCTGGCCTGTTCCCTCCAGTAGCCACACGATGTTCACGCTATGGATCGCCGCAAAGGCCTGCACGGCGCGCGTGCGCAGCTCAGCTGGCCGAATGTCGTCAGCCGACAAGCCGAGGCGCGCGGCAAATTCGCTCTGCGTGCTTTGAGAGACTTTTATCGGACAACCGATATCATACCCTCGTCCGAAGCTGCCGTAACCCCTAGATTCGAACAATGGCCGTTGCCGCTAAAAAACAGAAGCCTGCGCTCAACCCGCAAATGCTCAAATGGGCACGCGAGTGGCGGGGACGCACGCTCGAAGAGGCCGCGCGTCGCGTCGGCAAGACGGCGGAAGATATAGCCGAGTGGGAGTCAACGCCGGGCGGACCTACCGTCCGACAAGCCCGCGCGCTCGCAGACTTCTACGATCGGCAATTTCTGGAATTCTTCCTAGCCACTCCCCCGCCAATTCAAGAACCGCAACTCGTCACCGACTTTCGTCTTCATCGCGACGCGCCAAACCCAAAAGAAACACGTGAACTAAGAATCATCCAGGCATGGGCCGAAGCAAAGCGGACAAATGCGCTCGACTTGTTCGAAGAGATTGACGATGCGCCGCCTTCGATACCCGATGAGCTCTATTCGAGGGCTGGTAGTGATCCAGAAGAAGCGGCCGAACGCGTTCGGCGGATTCTATCATTTCCATTTTCGGAACAAGCCAAGCTTCCTGCGAGTAGGCAAGAGCAACTGCCAACAATCCTCCGAAAGAAGTTGGAAGGCGTCGGCATACTCACGCTGAAGCACTCGGGCTTGGCCGACTTCCAAGCTCGGGGGATTTGCATTTTTGCTACCCCGCTTCCTATTGTCGTATTCGGAAACGAATCGCCAGCGGCGCAGGCGTTTACCCTCGCGCATGAACTAGCCCACGTCTCACTCAAGGAAAGCGGCATCAGCGGTAAACGCAGCAAAGACGCCGCAGCGATCGAACGCTGGTGTGATCAGTTCGCAGCCGCGTTCCTGATGCCTAGAAGCGAGGTCGTCGCCCTTCTGGGACCTCCACACCGGCCGCAACTTGAAGATATGCGAGACGAGTGGATAAACGGAATCGCGTCGCACTTCCGAGTTAGCCCGCATGCAATGCTCATTCGGCTGGTGCACCTAGGTTATGTCAAAGCCAGTTTCTATTGGAGTGTGAAGAAGCCGCTCTTTGACGCACAGGAAGCTAGTTACAAGTCGTTCGGACGACCGAAGTACTACGGCAGTCGGTACCGCTCTTCTCTAGGCAATCTTTATACCGGGCTCGTGCTTGAGGCTTGGAATTCCGGACGTATCACCAACCACAGCGCTGCCGAATATATGGGAATCAAAAATTTCGAGCACCTATTTGACATCCGAAACCATTTCGCCGGTCCATGAAAAAGCATTGCTTCGATACATCCGGCATATCCAATCCGCTAGAAACGATGCCGGAGGACATACACGAATCTGCGTGGACTAAAATCAAAGAAAAGATTTCCAGCGGGGAGATTGCCGTCACCAGAGAAATTTACGATGAGATGATCCACATCGTTGGGACCGTGGGTCAATGCATCAAGGATGCCGAGTCAGAATTGTTGCTCGAAGTTGGCGAAGGCGATTGGGATTACAATGCCTACACCGCGGAAACGGTGCGCATGCAAGAAGCCTACGCCGATTTCATCGCCGAGAACACGGGTAGAGCGGGCACTGTCGGCCTAAACGACATCTCGATTATCGCGCTCGCGAAGACCCTCAAGTTGCCGTTGGTTAGCATGGAGGTCGCCGTCAACAACGGCACTTCGCGGAAGCGTCGGATCCCGGACATCTGCAAGATCGAAGGTGTGAAGCACATGACCTTCAGCGAATATTGCCGCGCCGAAAATCTTAAGTTTTAGAAGCCTTGCAACAACTTGCGCTTGTTTTTCGTGGCCGCTCGGTTGCGTTGATGCAGTCCATGACCATCAATTCCACAGTGGCGCCTCAGCGCGCTCCTACTTCTACTCCGGCGCACTATTCACCCTCGGACGGCGCCGGGTGCAACGCGCGGAAGTTTGTGGGCACCACGTTGGTCTCTCGCTAGCGGTTACGGCTTTGCCTTTCGTAATGGTGCGGTTGGAGGTTCGAGGCCCCTTTTGCGCCAGCCTTCTCCTCGCTTCCTCTCCGCCGCCACGCCCCCGCCGGTTAAGAATTGCTTAACCCAAATCGCGCCATCGTTCGGCGCGAGCGGCGGGATGAATGCCCGCACTGGCGGCTGGCGGCGATGCGGACGAACGCGTCCGTCGCGTTCGAATCCCGCAGGTGCCGGTTGCGCTCGGGCGTACGCCAGCGGCCAAGCCGGTGGCGATCAGTATCCAGAGGTCATGGTGGGACGTCTCTCGCGAGGGCGCGGTGCCAGTGCGCGTGATGATTCGACCGGCACTGGCGATGCACCGGCTGCTGGCAGCGGCGCCGGATCAACGGCCGAAGACGCAACGCGAGACAAAGGCGAACCCGCGACATGAGCACGACTGCCCTCGACAACCACACCCAGTTTCAATCCATCGTCGGCCAGATCCGGACGCTCGCCTACAAATATATCGAGGACAAGGACTTCGTCAGCGCCCAGCTCGCGTTCCAGAAGCTGCTCGAGCTCGACCCCAAGGACATCAACGCGCGCTTCATCTATGCGCAGCTGATCGACGACGGCTCGCACAAGAGGCGCGCCGAGGCGCGCGACATGATGCTGGCGATCCTCGACGAGCATCCGGAGATTTTCGACGAGCCGAGCGAGGGCAACCTGCACCTGATCCGCAGTGCGGCCGTGCGCTGCAGCCATGTCGGGCCGTTCACGCGCTCGATGGAGCTGTTCCGCAAGCTCGCCCACGCCTCCAACCAGGCGGCCGACTATTTCTCGCTCAGCGAGATCCTGACCCAGGGCAACGAATTCGAGGAAGCGGTCGCCGCGCTGGAGAAGGCGATCAAGCTCAACCCGGCCTATGACAACCCGATCAACCGCGAGACGCTGGAGCTCGCGCGGTCGAACGCCAAGAAGGGCAAGGCCAAGGAAGCCAAGGGCCGCGCCAAGGTCGGACGCTATCCGGAGACCAAGGACTTCCTCGGCGACCTGCAGACGCTGATCACCAACCACATCGCGGTGAACCTCGCCGCCGCGCCGAAATTCCTCGACAAGAGCACGCGCTTCTTCACCATGGGCTCGTGCTTCGCGCGCAACCTCTCCAAGAGCCTCACCGACAGCGGCTATGCCAGCCACCACATGGAGATCTCGGAGTACATCAACACGACCTTCGCCAACCGCGTGTTCGTCGACTGGCTGCGCGACGCCAAGATCGATCCGGAGATCCGCGAGCGCATCGTCGAGCTGCTGCCGCCGGGATCGAGCAAGGAGAATACGCTCGCCGTCATCAAGCAGGCCGACGTCTTCATCCTGACGCTCGGCGTCGCCGCGGCGTTCTTCGACCGCGAGACCGGCGCCTTCGTGCTGCCCCGGCCGACCGCGCTGAACTCGCGGGCACTGGCGGAGAAGTACAAGTTTCGCACCGCCAGCGTGCAGGAGAACGTCGACAACGTGCTCTATCTGATCGAGTTCATCCGCAGCATCCGGCCGGGCATCAAGGTGATCGTCACCGTGTCGCCGGTGCCGCTGTTGACCTCGTTCGAATATGAATCGGTGGTGCAGGCCGACTGCCTGTCGAAGAGCACGATGCGGCTGGTCGCGCACGAGGTCGTCAACAACTCGAACCTCGAGGACATCTGGTACTGGCCGTCGTTCGAGGTGTTCCGCTGGGCCGGCTCCAACGCCTCCAGCTTCTTCGCCGCCGACGACGGCGCCGCCTGGCACGTCTCGGAGGACAAGGTGTCCGCGGCGGTGCGCGCCTTCGTGCAGACCTTCTCGCCGGCCTGAGCGCGCGAACGTGCGGAATGGCTGCCTCAGGGCAGCCGCTTCTTCCAGAGTCGGATGACCAGGATGCCGGCCTGGGCATAGCCCGGCGGCGAGCTCTCAGGTCCGAACGGCGTCTTCGAATACAGCGAGCTCGATACCAGGAAGCCACCAACATAGGGCTCAGGCAGGCCCGACAGCGCCAGGAAGCAGCGGTGGGTGAGCAGGCCGTCCTCCGGCAGATTGCCGCGCACCAGCCGGCAATCGCCGATGCCGGTGAACGCGATGCCGTTGAGCTGGCCCTCGGTGTAGGTGCCGAGCAGGGTCGGATCCATCGCCTGGCCGATGCAGACCCGCATCTCGCCGATGCTCTTGTCGCCGGTGTCGGTCATGCGGCCGTCAGCCGGTCGGACCCCGACGGAACGGATCGAGAGCTGATCCTCCAGCGCCGGCGCGAAGCCGGTCTTGGTCGGCGCGCAGAAATCCGACGGCACGACGCGGCCCTGGCGCACGCTCCGCGCGATATAGATCTCCTCGACGCTGTTGTCGCCGGACTGCGCCCGGCCCTGCCCGCTGGCGGCCAGCAACGTCACGGCCGCCATGAACATCGCAACGATCACCCGGCCCATGCGCGCATCCTTCCTCCGAATCGATCGCCCTGACTATCGGATTCGGCGAATCTTCTGAACCAGCACCAACGAACAGGACATATACATACAATCATACCTCAATCTTGAGATCGCCCTGGCCCCCATGAAGCACCGCGTCGTGACGGTCATCTGGTAGCAAAAGTCAGGTAAGCAGGACTGCCGCGGGCGCCACCGCGCAAATGCTGCAGTCGGTCGCTCGTCCGGATGGGCTCGTCCCGAGCTCCCGCGTCCTGAACGGAAGTCGCCGCGGCGGCGAAAAGGGTTCGAGAAAAATGGTGCGCCGGTCCGCAATGACGTGTGCCGAGATCCCGGCTCCATTCACCCTTGCAGGGCCGAGCGTGACCGCGGTCACATCGGACGGTCGCGCCGGCGTCTAAACCTCCTCTCAGTCAACGAGGGGAGCTTTCACGATGCGCAAGATGATCCTGATCGGAGCCATGATGCTCGCGTCCGCCGCGGCCGCACAGGCCGAGGGAACGCGCAGCCTGTCGATGACGTCGAGCGATGCCGCCGCTCCGGCACCGCGGCCGAGCTATGTCCAGCAGGCCGGCGAGGTCACCGTCACGCCGGCGCCGGTGCCAGCAGCCGCGGTCCAGGTCCAGCCGATTGCGCAACCGGTTGCGCCTGCGGCTCCCGCGGCTTCGGTCGCCGCAACCACGCCACCACAGCCCGCCGTCGCCGCTGCGACGCCGGCACCCGAGCCGACCCGCTCGGTGCAGAAATCATCGCGGCGGTCGAAATCGGCGCGCTCCGACCGGACGCGCCGCAAGAGCTGGACTGAAGCCCGGATCGTCCGCGAGCTGCATCGCCACGGCATCTATTGGTGAGCGGCCGGCAACAGGCGACAAACGAAGAAGGCCGGGCGAATGCCCGGCCTTTCGCGCGAGGAGACCCTGCAGCGGAGCATCACTGCGAGATGGTCTGGATCACGCTCGAGATCGGCCGCGCATTGGTCATTGTCGTCGGCAGCTTCGGATCCTGGCCGATCATCGCGTCATATTCCGGGAGCGTGTCGAGCGTGCCCTTCGGCTTCATCGCAACCACCTTGTAGCCGCCGGCCTTGAGCCGCCGCAGCAGGGTCGGCAGCGCCAGCGCAGTGTTCTTCTGGAAGTCGTGCATCAGGATGATGCCCTTGCCCTTCTTGTCGAGCCCGGTCATCACGGTGTTGACGACCTGGTCGGCATCCTTGGAGCGGAAGTCGAAGCTGTCGACGTCGCAGGAGAACATCGCGACATTGCGGCTTCCGAGATAGGCCACGGCAGAGGGCCGGTGCTGCAGTTGCGGGAAGCGGAAGAACGGCGCCGGGTTGGTGCCGAGCGCGAACTTGACCGCGCTGAAGCCCTTCTCGAGCTCCTCCTTGGCCGTCTCGTCGGTCATCTTCTTGCCGTTCAGATTGGCGTGCGACCAGGTATGAACGCCGACGACATGCCCGGCGGCCAGCACCTGGCGCAGGATCTCCGGATGATAGGTCGCATGCTTGCCGATCGTGAAGAAGATGCCGGTGGTGCATTCGTCGGCCAGCGCCTTCAGCACCGCCGGCGTGTTGACCGGCCACGGGCCATCGTCGAAGGTCAGCACCACCTCGTGGTCGGCGAGGAAGTCGAACTGCTTGAAATGGTCGAGGCCGAAGCCGGGGCCGCCGGTGGTGTCGACCATGACGGTGCGCGAGATGCCGAGCGCGTCAGGATTGGCGCAGGTCGATTTGGGCTGCACGGGCGCCGGCGCGCTTGCCGCCATGCGCGTGGAAATCGTGCCGGTCGTCTCGACATCGTCCTTGGCGCCGGCCTTGGCGGCGACGCGTGCCGGAGGGGGCGGCGCCGGCTCGGACGGCCGCGCCGCTGCGCTCTGCGCGGCGGCCTTGGCGGCGCTGGGCTTCGATACGTAGTACCAGACACCGGTGATCGCCAACGCCGCGACGACGGTGGCCAGCAGCAAGCCTAACGCATTACGCATGGTTACTCTTCCCGAAAGCGCGAGACACTCGATGGCGGACGCAACGCTGTCCGCCTCCTTCAATTAGCTTCCATTAGTGCCAACGATTCCTTAACGCGGTGCCAACACGACCAGGATCGAGCAAGATTTCCAGGATGATGCCGGCGCCGAAGCGGCAGTTCACCGGAGCGACATGTCGCCGCGGCCATCGGCCTGCCGGAACTGCCGACCAGGTTTGGATCTGGCGTGACCCGCATCACGGTTGCTAGAGAGCGATCAGGCCATGATGGGCGCATTGAAACACGCGGCTCCGCAGACATGCGGCGCCAATAGGAGCCAGCCATGACGACGTCCACCAATGTTCTGCGTAAGGCCGTTCTGACCGCCATCAGCGTCGCCGCCGTCTCGGCCTTCACCTCGACTGCGAGCTTCGCCTTCAGCGCCGAAGCGCAGCAGATGTGCACCGGCGACGCCTTCCGCCTGTGCAGCAGCGAGATCCCGAACATCCCGGCGATCACCGCCTGCATGATCAAGAACCGCTCGTCGCTCAGCTCCGGCTGCCGCGCAGTGCTCGACAAGGAGGTCTCCCGGCGCAGCGGCAAGGTCGCCGAGGTCAACGACGCCAATTGAGGAACCGCTCTTGGCTCCCCTGCGCGCCCCGGCTGCGACCGCGGCGCTTGCGACGGCCGGTTGTGACCACTAAAAGCGCCGCCAACCTTTCAATGCCGGGAGCGAGGCGCCAGTCATGAACAAAATCCTAACGATCATTCCTCTGGTCCTGATGGCGTCGGCGGCCTCAGCCCAGCAGCAGCCCGGCCAGGATGCCTGCGCGCGCGACGTCTCGCGGCATTGCCGCGCGGTGATGAACAACGGCGATCAGGCGGTGCTGGCCTGTCTCAAGGAGCATCGGGCCAAGCTGTCGAAGGCTTGCGAGAAGGTGCTGACCGAGCACGGGCAGTAAGGTCCGTCCCGCAGCACGGACAGCAATTTTCGCGAACTGGTGCGGCCCGCCCGAAGGCGGTCGGAAGCGTCTGACTACGCGAGGCGGAACTGCTTGCGCAGGGTCTTGTCGAATAGTCCGGCGGTTGCGAACCGGCGCAGCAGACTGACCATGCGCGCCGCATTGCCTGCGGTGTAGCGCCGGCGCGGGACCTGATCGCTCGCCGCCTTGATGATCACCTTCACGACGACATCCGGCAGGTCGGCCTTGGGCATGACATCCCGCAGCAGCGCCGCGACAGCCATGCGCGCCTGATCGTATTCGGCCTTCTGCTGGTCGGGCTCCATGCCGTTCTGATCGAAAACGGTGCGGACATAGGCCGGTTCGATGACGGAAACGCGGACATTGAAGGCCCGGACCTCGTGGTCGAGCGATTCCGAATAGCCCTCGATCGCATGCTTGGCGGCCGAGTAATGCGCCGAGTACGGCGCCGGGATGACCCCGAGGATGGAGCCGATGTTGAGAATGCGGCCGCCGCCCTGGCGTTTCATCACCGGCAGCACCGCATTCGTCATCCGCATCACGCCGAAGACATTGACGTCGAAGAGCGCCTGCGATTGCGGGATCGAGGATTCCTCTGCGCCGCCGAACATGCCGATGCCGGCGTTGTTGACGAGGAGGTCGATCTTCCCCTCCCTCAAGACGACGTCTGCGATCAGCGCAGAAACCGACGCCTCGTCGGTTACGTCGCAGGCCAGCATCGTGACGCCCTGGGGGCCGTCATTGGCGATCCTCCGGCTTGTTCCGAACACCGTGAAACCCGCGCGGGCTAGACCTTCGGCGGCAGCGTAGCCGATGCCGGAGGATGCCCCGGTCACGATTGCAGTTCTTACGGCGGCCATGTGTTTTCCTCACGTAATCTCGGACTTCGCGTCAGAGACGGGTTGCATTATGATCGTTTAGTGATATTATGATCATAATGCAATAGAGATGCGGACGAAGGCGTCATGCGATACGAAAAGGGCCGAAAAGACACGTCGCGCCGCAGGATCATGGACGTCGCTGTCGAGCGCTTCCGCACGGATGGAATTGCGGGCTCAGGTCTGGCGACGATCATGAAGGATGCCGGCCTGACGAACGGCGCCTTCTATCCCCACTTCCCTTCGAAGGCCGATCTCGTCCGCGAGACGATCTCCGACTCCCTCGGCAGGCAGGCCGTATGGCTGCGCGAGGTGCTGGACGAAGGGGGACTCGATCGCTTGATCGACATCTATCTTTCCCCCGAACACCGGGACCATCCGGGGCAGGGCTGCGCCTCTGCGGCACTGTTACCGGAGCTTGCGCGGCAGCCGGAAGAGACGCGCGGCATGTATGCCCAACAGTCTCGCGCCCTTGTGCTGCAGCTCGCAGAAGCACTTCCGGCCCATGTCGAAGCGAGGGAAGATGTGGCATGCGCGATCTTTGCGACCCTGATCGGGACGCTCCAGCTGGCACGCGCAGTCGACAAAGAGGCGTCGAGTGGCATCCTGCGGAGCGGAAAACTCGCGATCCGCACCTTGGCTGGCCTTCGCGCGCATCAGCTTCCTAAGTCTGAATGAACCCCCGATGCGCGCGTCGTGCGCGTTCCGATGACGTCACGCGCGGCGCCATCAGCCTCGACCACACCTGAATTTGTGCAGATCGCACGGCGGAAGCCAAACCTTGCCAGGCAAGGAACACAGACCGGAGAGCCCAGTGAAAGCCTACGTCGTCGAGAAGTACAAGAAGAAGGGCCCGCTACGCCTCGTCGAACGGCCCAATCCGCAGGTCCAGAGCGCTGACGTCCTCATTCGCGTTCATGCCTCGGCCGTGAACCTGATCGACTCGAAGGTCAGGGACGGCGAGTTCAAGATCTTCCTGCCCTACCGTCTGCCCTTTGTGCTCGGTCACGACGTCGCCGGGACCGTCGTCAAGGTCGGCGATGGGGTCAGCCGCTTCAGGGTCGGCGACGAGATCTATGCCCGGCCAAGAGATCACCGCATTGGCACCTTCGCGGAATTCATCGCCATCCACCAAGACGATGTCGCACTCAAGCCCCGCACACTGACGATGGAAGAGGCGTCGTCCGTGCCGCTGGTCGCGCTGACGGCGTGGCAGGCTCTGGTCGATGTCGCGAAGGTGAAGCCGGGCGAGAAGGTCTTCATTCAGGCTGGCTCCGGCGGAGTCGGTACGATCGCGATCCAGCTTGCCAAGCATCTGGGGGCGACGGTCGCGACGACGACGAGTGCGAAGAACGCCGCCCTCGTCAACAGCCTCGGCGCCGATGTCGTGATCGACTACACGACCCAGGACTTCGAAAAAGTTCTCTCGGGCTACGACGTCGTGCTGCACAGCCAGGATCCGAAGACGCTTGCGAAATCGCTGAACGTCCTGAAGCAAGGCGGCCGCCTTGTCTCGATTTCGGGGCCGCCCGATCCGCCCTTTGCCACGGCTCTCGGGCTGAACGCCGTTCTGAAGCTTGTTATCCGGCTGTTGAGCCGCAGCGTGCGCAAGAGGGCAAAGAGCCTCGGCGTTGACTATTCATTCCTGTTCATGCACGCCGATGGCCGGCAACTCGAGCAGATCGCCGGGTTGATCGATAGCGGCGCGATTCGCCCCGTCGTCGACAAGATATTCCCCTTCACCCAGACGCCCGAGGCGCTCGCCTATGTCGAGACCGGCCGTGCAAAGGGCAAGGTCGTGATCAAGGTGCAGTAGCGGGTTTCTTGATTGCAGCTGACAGCGATCCTGAAGCGGACATAGCTCGCGAAGGCTACGCTTGCCCCCGCCGTTCTAGGGCCCGCTGCGGGCCGCTGACGCAACGGCCGGTGCCTGCTCGGCGGTGCGGTCGATATCCTCCTTGGCCCGGACCGAGCCGAATGGGCGTTCCAGCATGCGGCGGATGCGCACCGGGTCGGTGCCGATGTGGAAGTCGATCGCGCGCTTGTGCAGCTCGCGCTCGGCGCGGGTCGAGCGGTTGCGCTGACGCAGATAGTCGATCCAGGTCGGGCAGTGATAGCGCTCTGTCCATAATTCGGGATCGGCGATGTCGCGGGCGATCGACCAGCCATAGGCGCCGTTGCGCTGGCGGCTGAGCTGCACGTCCTGCATCAGGTCGTGGAAGGCGCGGGCATTGTCCTCGGCGACGCGGTACTCGATCTCGACCACCAGCGGCCCCGAGCGCGGCGTCAGCTCGAGCTGCACCTCCGGATCGGCCAAGGTCTCGCCGTCCTCGTTGCGGGCGCCGATCGGCGGCATCCGCAGCCACAGGCCGAGCAGCGGCGACACCATCATCAGCGCGCCCGACACCAGCAGCGCGACCTCGACGCCGGCGGCGTCGGTGAGGCGGCCCCAGCCCCAGCTGCCGATCGCGATGCCGCCGGAGATCGCCGCCTGAAATGCCGCCAGCGCGCGGCCCGCGACCCAGCGGGGCGCCGAAAGCTGCACGCCGATGTTGAACAGCGCCACCGCCAGCATCCACACCGCGCCGGCGATGACGAGCGCCGCCGCCGTCAGCACCGGCGCGGTGCTGAGTGCGACGGCGGCAGTGGCCGCGCCCAAGGTCAGCGCGCAGGTGCGGATCGCGGCCTCACCGGACAGCCGCTTCCTGATCTCCCCGATGTTGAGGGCGCCGACCACGGCGCCCATGCCGAAGGCGCCCAGCATGATGCCATAGGTCTGCGCGCCGCCATGCAGCAGGTCGCGCGCGACCAGCGGCATCAGCGCCGAGATCGAGCCGCCGATGATGCCGGTGACCAGCGTGCGGATCAGCACGATCCGGATCGACGGCGAATGGATGATATAACGGACGCCAGAGACGATGGCGCAGTTGAGCGGCTCGCGCGGCAGCCGGCTCGGTTCGACCACGCGCCGCCACAGGAACAGCGCGGCCAGCAGCGGCAGATACAGCAGCGCATTCGCCGCAAAGGCTGCGACCGCGCCGGCAGCGGCGACCACGACGCCGCCGATGGCCGGGCCGAAGCTGCGGGCGATGTTGTAGCTGATGCCGTTCAGCGCGACTGCCGCCGGCAGCGTCTCTGGCGGCACCTGCTCGCTGACCGAGGATTGCCACGCCGGCCCCATCAGCGCCATGCCGCTGCCGATCACGAAGCACAGCGCCAGCAGCCGCTCTGGGGTCACGAGGCCGAGCCAGGCCAGCACGGTCAGGGTGGTGGCGCCGCCCAGGGCCACCGCAAGCGCAACCAGCGCGACGATGCGCCGGTCATACATGTCGGCGATGGCACCGGCCGGCATCGAGATGAACATGACCGGCAGCATTAAGGCGGTCTGCACCAGCGCCACCTTGTCGGCCGACGACGTCATCTGCGTCATCGCCCAGGCGGCGCCCACGGCCTGAATCAGCAGGCCCAGATTCGACAGCAGGCTCGCCAGCCAGATGCGACGGAACACAGCGTGCCGCAGCGGCGCGGCGATGCTCTCGGCCGCAAACAGCTCACGTTTCTGCGGCGCATTCATGCCGTTCCGTCCACGTCGTCCGTCCGCATTGAACTATCGCTTGATTCCGCCCGGACGTATGTGATGCCTGCGAATGTCCGCCGCTGTCCAGTGCTCGCTATTCAGGCTCGCATCATGGACCGCGGCCAACGAACACAAAATGAATGAGACAAAAGGGAGACCGCCGATGAAGCTGACGCGCCGCACCATTCTGCAGACCATGGGAACCCTGCCCCTGCTCACCAGCGGTCTGACCTTACCTGCACGTGCGCAAACGGCGGCGGCGACCACATCGGCAGGCGAGATTCCCCCGATCCTGTTCGTGCATGGCAATGGCGACCACGCGGCGCTCTGGCTGACGACGCTGTGGCGGATGGAATCCAACGGCGTGCCGCGAACGCGCCTTGCCGCGCTCAACTTCACCGACCCGCTGGCGCGCAATGACGACGCCGTGGCGCAGCCGGGTCGCTCGTCGACCGACGACCAGCGGCGCGAACTTGCCGAAGCGATCAAGGCGCTCAAGGAGCGCACCGGTGCAGCGCGGATCGCGCTGGTCGGCAGCTCGCGCGGCGGCAATGCGATCCGCAACGTGGTGAAGAACGGCGGCGGCGCCGATGTCAGCCATGCGGTGCTGTGCGGCACGCCCAATCATGGCGTGTTCGACTGGGAGGACAGCCCCGGCAGCGAGTTCAACGGCCGCGGCCCGTTCCTGCGCGGACTGAATGTCGGTGACAGCGAGGTGGCCGAGGGCACCGCCTTCCTCACGCTGCGCAGCGACGGCCTCGACAAATATGCGCAGGCCGATGGCCGGCTGGTCGGCAAGCCCGGCGTGCCCACCGGGATCACTGCGGAAGGGCCGGCGTTGAAGGGCGCGACCAATCTCGTGCTCGGCGCGCTGGACCATCGCGAGGTCGCGTTCCACCCGCGCGCGTTCCGCGAGATCTACAAATTCATCGCCGGCCGTGAGCCGGCGCAGATCGCGATCCAGCCCGAGCAGCAGGTGCGGATCAGCGGCCTGGTGACGGGCACGCCGGGCGGCGCGCCGACCAATCGCCCAGTGGCGGGCGCAAGCGTGGAGGTCTATCGCGTCTCGATCGAGACCGGCGCACGCAACGGCGAGCCTGTCTATCGCGGCCAGGCCGGCGCCGACGGACGCTGGGGTCCCGCGGAGGTCGATCCGACATCCTATCTCGAGATCGTGCTGACCTCGCCGGGCGCGCCGATCACGCACTTCTACCGTTCGCCGTTCCCGCGTTCGTCCGACGTCGTGCATCTGCGCGCGGCGCGGCCGCTCGGCCAGGCCGATGCCGGCGCCGGAGCGATTCTCATCATGATCAGGCCGCGCGGCTATTTCGGCCTGCCGCGCGACATCGTGCTGCTCGACGGCAAGGAACCCGGGGACGTACAGAAGGGAATACCGACCGATGCAGCGACGACATTGCGGCTGCCGGCGGGCGACGTCGGGCGCAGCGTCATCGGACTGTTCAACGAGGAACGCATCGCCGCCCGTCTTTGGCCAGCATCGGAGAGCAGGATTGCGATGATCGAGCTGACTAATTAGTTGCTGGAGTATGATGGTACATCACGGCGTGGGAGAGCGCTGAATCGCGCTCTCCCACGCATGTTGCAAGCGAGGTGACCGAATTACCTCTGGCAGGAAACCGCCGTTCCGCGGCCGGCCGGTTCGTCCTACAGCAGCCGGCGCTCGGCATGCCGCCGTGCAGCCGGTCCGCCGTCCCCCGCTCACGACAGCGTCGAGAGGCAGTGAATGAGTACCGCCGAAGTCCACTACCTGCCGCAGGCACGCCTGCCACTGGTTCCTCCAACGCCGCCGCGGGCGCCGGACAGCATGGGCGCGCTGCGCCGCGTGCTGATGATGGGCGACAACGCGATCGCGACCTGGAGCCAGCGCGCCTATGAGGACGACATCATCCGCGGCCGCTTCTTCGGCAGCTCCAGCTACATTCTCAATACGCCTGATACCATCAAGCATGTGCTGGTCGACAATTGGGAGAACTACGTCCGCACCGTCGGTGCCATCCGCGTGCTGCGTCCAGTGCTCGGCGAGGGGCTGCTGATCGCCGAAGGCAAGGCGTGGAAGCACCAGCGCCGCACCTTGGCGCCGGCTTTCACGCCGCGCGCCGTTTCCGGCCTCGTTCCGCACATGGTCGCGGTGACCGATGAGACCGTTGTCCGGCTGAGAGAGCAATGCGGTCAGCCGCTCGACCTGCGGGAGATCATGCAGCGCATGACGCTCGACATCGCCGGCCGCACGATGTTCTCGTTCGAGATGGGCCGGCACGGCGCCACCCTGCGCGATTTCGTCTACGAGTATGGCGCGCGGCTGGCCAGCCCGCATCTGCTCGACATCGTGTTGCCGCTGTCCTGGCCGACGCCGCGCGACTTCGCGCGCCGACGCTTCCGCAAGCGCTGGACCGCCTTCGTCGCCATGCTGATGGCCGAGCGGCGCGCGGCCGGCAAGCTGGAGGATGCGCCGCCGCGCGACCTGTTCGACCTGATGGGCGCGGCACGCGATCCGGAAACGGGCGCTGCGTTCACCGATGCGCAGCTCGCCGACGAGGTCGCGACCATGATCCTCGCCGGGCACGAGACGACCGCGACGGCGCTGTTCTGGGCGCTGTATCTCATCGCGCTCGACCCAGCCAATCAGGACAGGCTGGCGCAGGAGGCGCGCGCCGCGACGGATCTGAGCAATCCGGATCAGTTGCCATTCACACGCGCGGTGATCGACGAAACGCTGCGGCTTTATCCGCCCGCCTTCCTGATTGCGCGCGCCGCAAGCGGGCCGGACCGTATCGCCGAGTTCCAGGTGAAGCGCGGCGACGTCGTGCTGATCTCGCCCTGGCTGCTGCACCGGCACGAGAGGCTGTGGCAAACGCCCAACGCCTTCATACCGGATCGCTTCATGCCGGGCGCGCCGCCGCCGGAGCGCTTTGCCTATCTGCCGTTCGGAGCGGGCGCGCGGGTCTGCATCGGGGCTCATTTCGCCCTGACCGAGGCGGTGCTGGCGCTGGCACGGCTGGTGGCGGCCTTCGACATCGAAATGCTCGACGCCGCACCCGTGATGCCGGTCGGCGTGGTCACGACCCAGCCGGATCGCTCGCCGCTGTTCAAGCTCACGCCCAGGGCGGGCGTCTGATCCCGGCGGCGGCCGGGCCATCGCTTCGTCTCTTGCTTGTGGGTTTGCTAGGCACCATCTTAACACGCCATGAGCGACATCCAGGCCCAGCTTTCGGTTCTGAAGCAGACCGCCGATCCGGCCGTTGCGGACGCGATCACACGGTTGATTGAGGCGGGTGAAGATCACGAACTCAACCGTATCAATGCCCTGGAGTTCTCGGCGCGCGCCGGTCTCGATGAAGAACGGGTTATTTCCGGGTTCCTGCATGCTGCACGGATCGGCTTGTTCGATCTGACCTGGAACGTGCTCTGTCCTGGCTGCAGCGGCGTGCTGGATGCGCACGCCACGCTGAAATCTCTCCGCCATGACGATTACCATTGCGGACTATGCGCTTGCGGCTACGAGCCTTCCATCGACGAGCAGGTCGAAGTTGCTTTCACCGTGAGCTCCAAGGTCAGGAGCATCGCCGCTCACGATCCGAACACGCTGCCGCTCTGGGAGTATTACAAGCAGGTCTTCTGGAGTTCCGGGATCGACCTCAACCGGGAGTCTTTTGCCTCGCTCAGCGAAGAAGTGACGCTTGATGCGCTCGAGCTGCCAGCCGGTGAGAAGGCCGTGCTCTCACTGCAGCTCCCATCCGATTTCATCATCATCTTCGAACCGGTGACGCATTCTGCGCATTTCATCGACGTTCAGGGCGAGCCCACCAGGGAGCGCCAGCAGCTCGGACTGCTATTCAACAGGGCGCATCCTCCGACCGGATCGATCACGTTGCGTCCAGGCCCGCTGCGACTGGCGCTCGACAATCAGGCCGGCGTACGGACGCTGCCGACCGTCTTCGTTGCCGGCGATGCGCTCCACCGTCTCCTCGGCAAGCGCCGGCCTTTCCTGACCGCCAAGCGCATATTGTCCAACCAGACCTTTCGCGACGTGTTCAAGGCGGACAATCTCAACATCGACCAGCGGCTGAAGATCACCTCTCTCACCTTCCTGTTCACCGACCTCAAAAGCTCGACGGCGCTGTATGAGCGCGTCGGCGATCTCGCGGCCTTCGACCTGGTGCGCGCGCATTTCCGCGCGCTGCTGGAGATCATCAATGCCGAGAAGGGCGCGGTGGTGAAGACCATCGGCGATGCCGTGATGGCGACCTTCATCCAGCCCGAGCATGCGCTGTCCGCGGGCCTGCGCATGCGCGCGGCGATGCAGCGGCTCAATGCCGAGCGCGGAACCGAGGATCTCGTGGTCAAGATCGGCATCCACGAGGGGCCGTGCCTCGCGGTGATGTTGAACGACCGCCAGGACTATTTCGGCCAGACCGTCAACATCGCGTCGCGCGTGCAGAGCCTGTCGACCGCGCAGGAGATCCATCTCACCGCGCCCGTGATCGAGAGCCCCGGCGTTGCCGACATCCTGCGGAGCGCGAAGATCGCGCCCATCCAGAAGCACGCCGCGCTGCGCGGCATCGCCGACCGCATGATGGTGTACGAAATCCCCTGAGGCTTACCGAAATGTCATGCAGTCCAAAGGTCGCAGCGGATTGCCGGCGCAGCGCGGCATTTGCATATAATGAGCATTCGCCGGCCGGTTTGCGGTCCGCTACGGATCTGACAGCGAAGGACGCCATGCTCGAAGGACTGCGCCAATTCATCGCCGACGTCGTTTCGCCGCAGCAGACCCCGGCGTTCGACGACAATGGCTATCAGCTCGCGGCGACGGCCCTGCTGATCCACGTCATCTCGCTGGACGGCGAACCGAGCCAGATCGAGCGTCGCAAGCTGCACGGCCTGATCGAGCGGCGCTTCGGGCTCGATCCCGGCAGCGCCGACCGGCTGATCGCGCAAGGCATGCTGGCGGAGGGCGACGCGGTCGATCTCTATCGCTTCACCAGCGTCATCATGCGCGAGGTCGACGAAGCCGGCCGCCTGCGCATCGTCGAGATGATGTGGGAGCTGGTCTACGCCGACGGCAAGGTCACCGAATTCGAGGACAATGTGGTCTGGCGCGCCTCGGAGCTGCTCGGCATCTCCACGCATGACCGCCTCGACCTCAAGCACCGGGTGGCGGCGCGCAAGTCCGGCGCCCCGGCTTGAACCGCGTCGCTCCGGGTGGAACCGACTTCATGCGGAGATGAACAAACTTTAATTTTGTTCCGGACACCCCCGTTCATGTAAATCCATGTGAATCCGAGGCTATTGCCGCAATCCAGCGCAAGGCCATGCATCGCGGTGTCTTGCATGTTCCCGTCCCACTATGCTCTCGTCCGCCGCAATTGGATGATGTGCGAATTGTGATCGAAGAGCAGGGATCGTGGGTGAACGTGTCACGCTCGTAACGGGTGCCTCTGCCGGAATCGGCAGCGAATTGGCGCGCGTGTTTGCCGCGAACGGGCACCGGCTCGTATTGACGGCCCGGCGCGAAGACCGGCTCGAGGCGCTGGCGCAGGAGATCGCCGCCAAGGGCGGCCCGGCGCCGCTGGTGATCCCCTGTGACCTCACCTCCCCCGACGCCGGCGCGACCATCGAGGCTGCGCTGTCGGCTGCCGGCCTGGAGCTGCAATATCTCGTCAACAACGCCGGCTTCGGCCTGTTCGGCAAGGCGGTGCAGCTCGACCGCACCGAGCAGCTCGACATGATCTCGGTGAACGTCCGCGCCCTGACCGAGCTGTCGCTGCGCTTTTCCGACCAGTTGATCCGCAACAAGGGCGGCATCCTCAATCTGGGATCGGTGGCCGGGTTCCTGCCGGGGCCTGGCATGGCGGTCTATTACGCCTCGAAGGCCTATGTGATCTCGTTCACCGAGGCGCTGCGCAAGGAGCTGGCGCCGCATGGCGTCCGGGTCACGGTGCTGTGTCCCGGTCCGGTGCCGTCGGAATTCCAAGACCGCGCCGGCTTCAAGCCGGGCGTGGATTCGGTGATCCTCAACGTCTCGCCCAAGGCCGTGGCGGAAGCCGGCTATCGCGGCCTGATGGCCGACAAGCGCGTGGTGCTGCCCGGGCTCGGCATCAAGATCGTGCCGTTCATGCTGCGCTGGTTCCCGCGCGGCTTCATCCTCGCCGCGGTCGGCCGGCTGCAGCTGAAGCGGACCTGATCGCGCTGGCCCGGCGCTTGCTTTGCAATGTGCGCTCGCTCACGCGCCGTTAACCTTTGCTTAGCTATGATCGCCAGGTGATGCTCAGGCAAGACCCTTCGCTCCATCCGAACGGGACCCAGGCGGACGTTCGGCATCTCTACTCGAAGCTGGCCCCGGCGGCTGCGCCGCAGCGGCCCGTCCTCATCATCCTGCATCAGGAAACATCGAGCCCTGGCCGCGTGGGCAACGCCCTGCGCGCCCGCGGCTATCCGCTCGACCTCCGCCGGCCGCGGTTCGGTGATCCGCTGCCGGAGACGCTCGATGGGCATGCGGGTGCCGTTATTTTCGGCGGTCCGATGAGCGCGAACGATCCGGACGACTTCGTCCGCCGCGAGATCGACTGGATCGAGGTGCCGCTGCGGGAGCAGCGTCCCTTTCTCGGGATCTGCCTGGGCGCGCAGATGCTGGCGATCCAGCTCGGCGCGCCGGTTGCGCCGCATCCAGAGGGGCGCGCCGAGATCGGCTATTATCCGATCCGCCCGACCCGGGCCGGGCGCAGGCTTTGCCCGCATTGGCCTGATCACGTCTATCACTGGCACCGCGAGGGCTTCGATCTGCCTGATGGCGCCGATCTGCTCGCCGAGGGCGGCGACTTTCCGGTGCAGGCCTATCAATACCAGAACGCCACCGGGCTGCAGTTCCACCCCGACGTGACCTATGCGATGATGTGCCGCTGGACCACCCGCGGACATGCCCGGCTGGACATCCCCGGCGCCCGTCTGCGCCACCACCATTTCGAGGGTCGCGCCATGCATGATGCCGCCGAGCGAGCCTGGCTGGCACATTTTCTGGATGGCTGGCTGGCGCGCGAGCCGGTGGCGGCGATGGCCGAGGCGGCGGAGTAGGATCGGCGTCCTGATCAATCGATTGGCTTGGAATGTTCAGACTTCAGCCCGGCTTCGGCAGGAGGCTACGCCGGACACCACGCTTCGCCTTTCAGGCATTGCGTGGCTGCGCCACGCGTAGCCTGAAAGGCGAAGCGTGGTGGAGCCAGGCGGGATCGAACCGCCGACCTCGTCATTGCGAACGACGCGCTCTCCCAGCTGAGCTATGGCCCCGTAACACGACCGCTTTGATGTTGGGAACAGGCGGCCGGCAGATCGGGCGCCATTTACAGTCGGTGCCCTGGTCAAGTCAAGAACGGTCACATCGCCTGTTAGCCTTGACGGGCACCTTCCCTTGTTTGCGCGGGAGGGAACAGATATCTAACCGGGTGATATCTCGTTCCAGGAACCCCGGATGATACGCCTCTTAGACTTCGTTGACTGGCTTCTCGGCCTCTACGTGTTCATCCTGGTCGTTGCGGCAATCATGTCCTGGCTGGTCGCGTTCAGCGTCATCAACGTCCGGAACGACTTGGTCCGACAGGTGCTTTACACGCTTGATGCTCTGACAGAGCCCGCGCTCCGACAGATTCGGCGCTTCGTGCCTCCTGCCGGAGCGTTGGACCTTTCGTTTCTCGTTCTCTTCATCCTCATCCAGTTCATCCGGTTCGTGATCATCCCGGCGCTTCAGGGTCTGTTTGTCTAGCGCCTGCACGCACTGACGTAGACGCGCGGGATTCAAGGGTGCTGCTTGCGTCAATTCAGGTCTGCTGCTGATTCGGATCGAGGGTCCCTATCGATGGTCCCTTGGCGATGTTCGAAGGGCGGCGTCACCCTCGCATTGCGGGTGACCCCACGCGGCGGCCGGGACGCCGTCGATGGCGTCGAGACGCTGTCCGACGGCCGCAATGTGCTGAAGGTCCGGGTGCGCGCGATCGCCGATGGCGGCGAGGCGAATCGCGCCGTGACCGAGCTGCTGGCCAAGGCGATCGGCGTCACCAAGAAGGCCGTGCGAATCACCTCGGGCGCGACGTCACGGCTGAAGCAGGTCGCCATCGACGGCGATCCGTCGGCGCTCGATCAGGCCTTGCGCGACCTCATTGCAGCCCATATGCCGACCCGGAAACAACGAGAATAGACGCAAGAAGCGCGAGCCGAGGCCTTTCGGCTTCGCAAGCGGCGATCTTCACCCTCCCCTGGAGGGGGAGGGTCGCCTCACGGTGAGCGAAGCGAGCGTGAGGCGGGGTGGGGTGATCTCTCCACCGGCATCCGTGGCTTTCACCCCACCCCGCTCGCCCGCTTCGCGTGCGATCGACCCTCCCCCTCCAGGGGAGCGTGGGAGCACGCGGCCAGCATCTTGCTCGATGAACAGCCTTTGAACCGAGGATAGAGCAAAATGACCGCGCGCATCATCGACGGAAAGATCATTGCAGCCGACCTGCGCGCGCAGGTCGCCCGTGAGGTCGAGCGGGTCAAGCGCGACCATGGCCTGACACCAGGCCTTGCCGTGGTGCTGGTCGGCAACGATCCGGCCTCCGAGGTCTATGTCCGCAGCAAGCACACCCAGACCCAGGCTGCCGGCATGGCCTCGTTCGAGCACAAGCTGCCCGCCGACGTCTCGCAGGACGCGCTGCTGGCCTTGATCGGCAAGCTCAACCGCGATCCCGCCGTGCACGGCATCCTGGTGCAACTGCCGCTGCCGAAGGGGCTGGAGACCGAGGCCGTCATCAACGCCATCGATCCGGCCAAGGACGTCGACGGTCTGCATCCGCACAATGCCGGCCGTCTCGCCGGCGGCCAGCCGGCGCTGGCGCCGTGCACGCCGCTCGGCTGCATCATCCTCAGCAAGACCGTGCACGGCTCGCTGGAGGGCATGAACGCGATCGTGATCGGCCGCTCCAACCTGGTCGGCCGTCCGCTGTTGCAGCTGCTGCTGAACGAGAACGCCACGGTGACGATCGCGCATTCGCGCTCGCGCGACCTGCCGGCGCTGACCGCGCGCGCCGATCTGGTCTACGCCGCCGTGGGGCGCCCGGAGATGGTGAAGCGCGACTGGATCAAGCCGGGCGCGACCGTGATCGACGTCGGCATCAACCGTATCCCAACGGCTGACGGCAAGACGAAGCTGGTCGGCGATGTCGCCTATGCGGAAGTGGCGGAGGTCGCCGGCGCGATCACGCCGGTGCCCGGCGGCGTCGGCCAGATGACGGTCGCGTGCCTCTTGGTCAACACGCTGCGCGCCGCCTGCGCCATTGCCGGGCTGCCGAAGCCGGCGGTGTAACCACCTGCGTCATTCCGGGTTCAGCCGCTGCGCGGCTGCCCCGGAATGACGTCAATTGTTTTCACTTCTTCGCGGCCTTGGCGCGCGCGATGCCCTCGGCGATCAGCTGGTGGGCGTCGTCGGCATTGCCCCAACGTAGCACCTTCACCCACTTGCCGGGCTCGAGATCCTTGTAGTGCTCGTAGAAGTGCTGGATCTGCTGCAGCGTAATGTCCGGCAGGTCGGAATAGGTGCGGACCTTGTCGTAGCGCTGGGTCAGCTTCGAGGACGGCACCGCGATGATCTTCTCATCGCCGCCAGCCTCGTCCTCCATCAGCAGCACGCCGACCGGGCGCACGCTCATGACCGCGCCGGGCACGATCGCGCGCGTGTTGGCCACCAGCACGTCGCAGGGATCGCCGTCGTTGGACAGCGTGTGCGGGATGAAGCCGTAATTGCCGGGGTAGCGCATCGCCGTATAGAGGAAGCGGTCGACGAACAGCGTGCCGGCTTCCTTGTCGAGCTCGTACTTGATCGGCTCGCCGCCGACCGGCACTTCGATGACGACGTTGACCTCGCGCGGCGGATCTTTCCCGATCGGGATGGCGTCGATGCGCATGGATGCTCCGTAGAACTTGAACGTTTGGGAACTTGAACGTTGAGGGTCGGACGCTCGACAGGCGAGCGCTGGCATTCGCAGTCGCAAAAAAATCGCGGCTGCGCAACAGCTACCTCAGGCCAACACTTTCAGTTCAATTCGAGGGCGCGTTAACGCCTAACGCGCACAGAGCACAGCCGGTCCAGGCTCAGTTGGTCCAGGCAAAGGCGACCTTGTCGAGCGACTTCGGCCCGAAGCGCTCCGACGACCGCGCGACCATGCGGCCGCCCAATGCGCGGTAGAACTCGGTGGCGGGATCGTTGTCGGACAACGCCCACACCACCATGCTCTTCAGGCCGCTCTGCGCGAGGTCGCGCTTGGCGGACTGAAAGAGCCGGCGACCGAACCCCAGCCCCTGAAATTCCGGTCGCAGATAAAGCTCGTAGACTTCTCCGTCAAAATGCAGGCTGCGGGCGCGATTGCGGCCGTAATTCGCATAGCCTGCGACCTTGTCGTTGAACACCAGCACGCTGACGCGGCTGCCTTTGCGGATCGCGCTGTCCCACCATTGGGGGCCGCGCCGGTTGATCAGCTTCTCCAGCTCTGCGCCAGGGATGATCCCCTGGTAGGCGGAACGCCAGGCTTCATCATGGGCTGACGCCACCGCAGCCGCATCTGCAGCCTTGGCCGGACGGACTTCGATCAGGGTTGTGCTCATGACGAGATCAAAGCAAGTCGGCGGTCCGCCTTCAAGGTGCCACGTTAAAGATCGGTTAACCTGTGGACTTTCGGCATCACCGTGGCGGAAAGCTGTGCCGAAAAGGGACAATTTCGCAACATTGTCGGGCGTCGGTGGTGTCCTGTCACCGCCGATTCACACGTCGCGGGAAAAACTGCATCTGACCGGCCGCGGCGTGGGCTAGTGTGGCGCAAGCTCAACATCTTCCCGTTCGGCTGAATGGTGCTGCTTCGCTGCGTCTCATGGTTGCTCGCACTGCTCGTCCTGTCGGCAGCCGGCGCAACGGCACAGCCGTTCGGTCCCGCGTCGCCCGAAGCCGAGCCGGCGCGCCGGCAGCAATGGCTGATACCGTCCATCAAGACCGAAATTCCCGCGCGTGCGATCCTCTATCGGCCTGCCGGCCGCGGGCCGTTTCCGCTGGCCGTGATCGCGCATGCCTCGACGCAGAATCCGCTGTGGCGGGCACAGCTGCCGCAGCCCACCTACACGGCGCTGGCGCGTCTCCTGGTGGGGCGGGGCTATGCCGTGCTGGTCCCGGAGCGGCTCGGGCACGGCCGCACGGGCGGTCCCTACGTCGAAGACCAGGGCGGCTGCGCCGACGCGGACTATGAGAAAGCAGGACGCGCGACCGCGGCGCAGATTTTGCGCGCGCTCGCGGACATGCGCGAGCAGCCGTTCGCCGCGAAGGGCGGCGCCGTCATCATCGGCCATTCGGCCGGCGGCTGGGGCGCGCTGGCGCTCGCCGATCAGCCGCCGCAGATCGTCTCAGCAATCGTCGTGTTCGCGCCCGGCCGTGGCGGGCATGCCGACGACGTGCCCGGGCGTGTCTGTGCAGAGGCGCGCCTGCTTGATACGGCCCGCGCGTTCGGACGCGGCGCGCGCGTGCCGGTCACGTGGCTTGTTGCGGCCAATGACAGCTACTTTCCACCACCGCTTTCGCGTCGGCTTGCGGATGCCTTCACGTCGGCTGGAGGCCAGGCGGGCTTCAACCTGTTGCCACCTTCCGGCGAGGAGGGGCATTGGATGATCGAGCACGACGACGGCGTGGCACTGGCGGCGGATTTGCTGTCGAGGGCGCTGACAACGACACGTCGATCGACGCATCCGATGCCGCCGAACTAGCAGGACACGATGACGCTGTATTTCCTGGTCAAATATCTGCACGTGCTCGGCGCCATCGTCATTCTCGGCACCGGCACGGGGATCGCATTCTTCATGCTGATGGCGCATCTGAGTGGCGAGGCCGCGTTCATCGCTCGCACCGCCGGCGTGGTCGTGATCGCCGACATGCTCTTCACATTGTCCGCGGTGTTGCTGCAGCCGGTCACGGGCGGCACGCTGATGTGGCTGTCGTCGACCGCGGTGACTGACGGCTGGCTGCTCACCTCGCTCGCGCTCTACGCGGTCGCCGGGCTGTTCTGGGTGCCGGTGATCTTCATGCAGATCGAGCTGCGCGACCTGGCGCGCCTCGCGGACGTCGGCGCCGAGGAGCTGCCGCCGCGCTACTTCATCGTCTTCCGCCGCTGGTTCCTGTGCGGCATCCCCGGTTTCGGCGCGGTCATGGCCATTCTCTGGCTGATGATCGCAAAGCCGTTCTGACGAGACGCGCATGATCACGTCGACCAACCCCCGCATCCTCGTGCTTGGCGCTTCCGGCCTGATCGGGCGCTTCATCACCGACGATCTGCGCCAGCGTGGCTGTGCGACGGTCGGTGTGGCGCGCGCGTTCTCGCCATCACAACGCGTGTCGCCGTTCGACATCGAGCTGCCGATCATGGCGCTCGATGCGCCGGCTCTGGCGAGTCTGATCCGCGCCCACGAGATCGATGTCGTCGTCAACTGCCTCGGCGTGCTGCAGGATGGCCCGCGCAGCGACACTACGGCCGTGCATCGTGAGTTCGTCGCGCGCGTGCTCGCAGCGATCACGGCCTGCGGCCGTCGCGTGCGCTTCATTCACATCTCGATCCCCGGTACGGCCGATGAGGATCACACCGCCTTCGCTACGACCAAGCGCGAGGCGGAGCGGCTGATTGCATCCTCAGGCATTCCCTACGCCATCCTGCGCCCGGGCTTCGTGATCGCACCGTCGGCCTATGGCGGCAGCGCGATGGTCCGCGCGCTCGCGGCGCTTCCGGTCGACCTGCCGGCGAAGGATGCGGCGACACCGTTCCAGCCGGTGGCGGTCGCGGACATCGCCGCGACGATCGCCTGGCTCGCGATGCGGCCGATCGATGACGAGGCGACGCGCGCGGTGAGCTGGGACCTGATGCAGCCCGAGGCGATGACGCTTGGCGACGTGCTCGGTGCGTTTCGGCGCAGTTTCGGCACGATGGATTGGCCACGCGTTGCCGTGCCCGCGCCGCTGATCAATCTCGGCGCTTTCGCCGGTGACCTCTGCAGCCGGCTCGGCTGGATGCCGCCGATGCGCACCACCGCGATTGCCGAGCTTCGCCGCGGGGTGCACGGCGATCCCGCACCGTGGATCGCTGCGACCGGCATCACACCCACGACGCTGGACCGCGCCGTCGGCGCACATGGCGCCACCATTCAGGACAAATGGTTCGCACGCCTGTTCCTGATCAAGCCGCTGATCATTGCCGGCTTGGTGTTGTTCTGGGTCGCGTCGGGGTCGATCGCACTGTTGGTCTCGTTCCCCGCGACCACGGCGATCCTGACCACGCGCGGCTGGCCCGACTGGTTCGCCGCCCCGTTTGCGGCGATCACCAGCATGATGGACATCTCGGTCGGCGTATTGATCGCGTTCCGCAGAACCGCAGCATTCGGGCTCGCCTCCGGCATCCTCGTCTCGCTCGGCTACATGCTCGGCTGCGCGATCCTCACGCCCGACCTCTGGCTCGAGCCGCTCGGCGCGCTGGTGAAGACGGGACCAGCGATCGTGCTGATGCTGGTCGCGCTGCTCATGATGGACAATCGATGATGACCCATTGGCCCGACGACGACGTGATCCTCTACGACGGCGTCTGCGTGTTCTGCTCCCGCTGGGTGCAATTCGTGATCGCGCGCGACACCGCCAAGCGCTTCCGCTTCACGCCGATCCAGTCGCCTTACGGCACCCGGTTGGCGCAGGCCTTCGGCATCGATCCCCAGGAGCCCGACACCAATGCGGTAGTGCACGGCGGCAAGGCGCATCTGAAATCCGATGCTGCGCTGACCGTATTGTCGAGCCTGCCGGGCTGGGGCTGGACGCGCGCGCTGCGCGCCATCCCGAAGCCGCTGCGCGATGCGGTCTACAGCCTGGTCGCGCGCAACCGCTACCGCATCTTCGGTAAATACGAATCCTGCTTCGTGCCCGATGCCGAGCTGCGAAGGCGGGTGCTGGAGTCCTGATCCGATCCGCGGTGAGATGAGGGAGCGAGCCAGGAATTAATCGATTTTAACGAATGATATATACGATATAATCTGTTGGATCGATTGATCGCAGCATGAAATTCTCCTCTCCAGACCCTGTTTGGGAGAGTTTTCCATGGCTGCCCCGTCGCATGATTTGATCGCCGATGCGCCCGTTGCCGTTCCTCATCGACCTGCCTATGCGCCGGCGACGCCGGCGGCATCGACGCTGCTGCCTGGGCTCGTGCTGTCCGCGGCGCTCGCGGCCGGTGCCTTCGGGCTGCGCCTGGTGCCGGGCCTCGGCCTGTTCAGCCCGATGATAATGGCGATCGTGGCAGGGATGGTGCTGCATAACGTCATCGGCACGCCGGCGCGAGCCAAGCCCGGCGTCGCCTTTTCGATGCGCCGCGTGCTGCGGCTGGCGATCATCCTGCTCGGCCTGCAACTGACGGCCGCCCAGATCATCGAGGTCGGCGCGCGTGGTCTCGCCGTGATCGCGCTGAGCCTCACCGGCACCTTCGTGTTCACGGTGTGGATGGGACGGCTGCTCGGCATCGATCGCAAGCTGGCGGAGCTGATCGCCGCGGGCACCTCGATCTGCGGCGCATCGGCCTTGATCGCGACCAACACGGTCACGCGCGCCCATGACGAGGACGTCGCCTATGCGGTGGCCTGCGTCACGGTGTTCGGCTCGATCGCAATGTTCATCTATCCGCTGCTTCCGGCGCTGCTGCATCTCGACGCGCACGCCTTCGGCCTGTGGAGCGGCGCCTCCATTCACGAGATCGCCCAGGTGGTCGCGGCCGCGTTTCAGCAGGGCCAGCAGGCCGGCGAGTTCGGCACCATCGCCAAGCTGGCCCGCGTGATGCTGCTGGCACCGGTCGTGCTCACGCTCGGCCTGCTGGCAACGCGGCGCGCGCGCCATGGCGGCGAGACCCGGAGCAATGCGCAGCCGCCGCTGCCCTGGTTCGTATTCGGCTTCATTGCGCTGGTCGGCCTCAACAGCGTGATCAGCATACCCGCCGAGATGAAGACCGTGATCGTGACGGCGACCACGTTCCTGCTGTCGATGGCGCTGGCCGCGATGGGACTGGAAACGGATTTCGCCAAGCTCAAGGCCAAGGGCCTGCGGCCCCTGGCGCTGGGCCTGCTCGCCTTCCTGTTCATCGCAGGCTTCAGCCTGGCCCTGGTGAAGCTGACCACATAGGACGCACGTGACGCTCGAACAGCTCAGGATCTTCGTGGCGGTCGCGACCCGCGAGCACGTCACGCAGGCGGCCCGCGACCTCAATTTGACCCAGTCGGCGACATCCGCGGCTGTGGCCGCGCTCGAAGCCCGCTACGAGACCAAGCTGTTCGATCGCGTCGGACGCCGCATCGTGCTCACGGCGACCGGGAAGGCGTTTCTCGTCGAAGCGAAGGCGGTGCTGGCGCGCGCGGCCGCCGCCGAGACCGTGCTGAACGATCTCGCCGGCCTGAAGCGGGGGCGGCTGGCGCTGGCGGCCAGCCAGACCATCGCGGGCTATTGGCTGCCGGCCTTCATTCACCGCTTCAATGCCGCGCATCCGGCGATCAAGCTGCAACTGTCGATCGGCAATACCGAGCAGGTCGCGACCCAGGTCCGCGAGGGCTCTGCCGATCTCGGCTTCGTCGAGGGCGATGTCGACGATCCCGTGCTCACGGCCCAGCCGGTCGCGGAGGACGACATGGTGCTGGTCGGCCCGATCGATCATCCGCTGTGCCGCGGCAGGTCGGTGACAACCAGCGACCTGAGGACGGCACGCTGGGTGTTGCGCGAGCAGGGCTCCGGCACGCGCGCCGCGCTCGAAACAGCGCTGGGCCGCTTCGGAATCACTCCGGCCGAGCTCGATGTGGTGTTCGACCTGCCGTCCAACGAGGCCGTGCGCGGCGCCGTCGAAGCCGGCGCCGGCGTCACGGTGCTGTCGCGCTTGGTGGCAATGCGCGCCGTCAAGGCGGGGTTGCTCGCCGTCGCCAACATCGAGCTGCCCAAGCGGCACTTCTACAGCCTGCGCCACAAAGAGCATCACCAGACGCAGGCCGCACGGGAGTTTCTGCGGATGGTGGGGAAGACGGAATGATTGGGGCACGTCATCGCGAGCGCAGCGAAAGCGATCCAGAAATCCCATCGCGGTGACAGTCTGGAGTGCTTCGCTGTGCTCGCAACGACGGTGGATGTGCTAGCGCCTGGTTAACGACGCCAGAGCCTCCCGCGCCGCGCGCTCGCCGCTGTCGCGCGCGCCATGGGCGGTCGAGAAGAAATCCACGGGCGTCGCCTCGCCGGCGAAGAACAGCCGATCATCAACCGGCGCGGCCAGCACGGCGCGCTTGTCGGCATGTCCGGGCAGTGCATGCGAATAGGCGCCGCGCGCGAACGGGTCGGCGCCCCAGCGGGACTCGGCGAGCGGACGGAGGCTCTTGCGGATGTCGTTGCCGAGCAGGGCCACGATGTCGTCGATCGCCTGCGCCGCCAAGGCCCCCTCGCCCGCCACTTCGATCTCGCGAGCGAAGCTGCCGCCATAAAAACCTTCGATGCAGGGCTGGCCGAACGGGCGCAGCTGGAAGCTGCCGACCCGCGCGGTGTGGCTTCGGCCGCGCATGCCCGAATCCCTCGGCAGGTGCTCCCAGCCGTCGAGCGCCAGCGTCACCTTGTTGTCGAGACCGAGCGGCAGGCCAGCGGCGGCTTCGACCTTGCTCGGCAGGGCCGGCGAAAAGCGGAGCGTTTCGTCGGCGATGAGACTGGTCGGCACGGTGACGATGACCTTGTCGGCCGTCAGCGTGCCCTGTGAGGTCGTCAGGCGGATGCGCGTGTCGCCGTGATCGATCAGGGTCACGTTGCAGCTCATGGCGATCGGCAGGCCCCCGCCATAGGCGGCGACCAGCGCGCCATAGCCGTGGCGAACGCGCCAGTTCAGCTCGGTGTCCTCATAGGCCTCGAAATCGAGCAGCGACATCTGGTCGAGCTCGCAGCCGTTGAGATAGGTGCAGATCGCATCGATCATGCCGTTCCAGCGATTGCCGGGCTCCAGGCAGAGGCTCGCCGGGGCATCGCGGCCACTCTTGGCGGCCTCTGCGGTGCGCGTAAAGAACGCCTCCAGCGCCCGCAAGAACTCCTCGCGCTCGTGGCGCGGAAATGCCGCGTCATAGGCCTGGTCGCGCCAGGGCGGCCGGCTGGTGTCGATAGTGAAAGCAAGCTGCTCGGCGATGCCGACGAAGGAGTTGCGATCAGCCGAATGCAGCCAGCCGCAGCCGAGATCGAAGGTGACGTCAGGCGAAGCCATGATGGTGTGAGCACGGCCGCCGATGCGGTCGCGGGCCTCCAGGACGATGAACGAGACGCCCTTGTCCTGCAGCGCATGTGCGGCGCCGAGGCCCGCGGCACCCGCGCCGATGATGGCGATGTCGATGGAGGATGGGAAAGACATTGGCTCATCCAACTCCGTCGTCATGCCCGGCCTTGTGCCGGGCATCCACGTCGTCCTCGCAAGCCCCAAAACGTGGATGGCCGGGACAAGCCCGGCCATGACGCATTTGAGAATGGAGGGCGGAAATTACGCCACCGCTTCCTTCTGTTTCTCGGCGCGCTTGCGCTCGTTCGGATCGAGATGCTTCTTGCGCAGGCGGATCGACTTCGGCGTGACCTCGACCAGCTCGTCGTCCTCGATATAGGCCAGCGCCTTCTCCAGCGTCATCCGGATCGGCGGCGTCAAACGGACCGCCTCGTCCTTCGATGTGGTGCGGATGTTGGTGAGCTGCTTGCCCTTCAGCACGTTGATCTCGAGATCGTTGTCGCGGGTGTGCTCGCCGACGATCATGCCGCGATAGACCTTCCAGCCCGGCTCGATCATCATCGGGCCGCGGTCCTCCAGCTTGAACATCGCGTAGGCCACCGCCTCGCCCTGGTCGTTGGAGATCAGGACGCCGTTGCGGCGGCCGGCGATCTCGCCCTTGAACGGGGCATAACCGTGGAACAGGCGGTTCATGATCGCGGTACCGCGGGTGTCCGTCAGCAGCTCGCCCTGATAGCCGATCAGGCCGCGGGTCGGCGCGTAGAACACCAGCCGCAGGCGGTTGCCGCCGGACGGGCGCATCTCGATCATCTCGGACTTGCGCTCGCTCATCTTCTGCACGACGACGCCGGAATGCTCCTCGTCGACGTCGATCACGACCTCCTCGATCGGCTCCAGCCACGCGCCGGTGGCCTCGTCCTTCTGCAGCACCACGCGCGGACGCGACACCGACAGCTCGAAGCCTTCGCGGCGCATGGTCTCGATCAGGATCGCGAGCTGCAATTCGCCGCGGCCCGACACTTCCATGGCGTCCTTGTCGGCGGATTCGACGACGCGCAGCGCGACATTGCCCTCGGCCTCGCGCAGCAGGCGGTCGCGGATCATGCGGCTCGTGACCTTGTCGCCTTCGGTGCCCGCCAGCGGCGAGTTGTTGACGATGAAGGACATCGACACGGTTGGCGGGTCGATCGGCTGCGCCGGGAGCGGCGTCTCGACCGAGGGATCGCAGAACGTGTCGGCGACGGTGCCCTTGGTCAGGCCTGCGATGGCGACGATGTCACCGGCCTCGGCCTCGTCGAGCGGCACGCGCTCGATGCCGCGGAACGCGAGAATTTTGGAAATACGGCCCTGCTCGACGACCTTGCCCTCGGCGTTCAGCACCTTCACGGCCTGGTTGGGCTTGATGCTGCCCGAGGTGATGCGGCCGGTGATGATGCGCCCCAGGAAGTTGTTGGCCTCCAAGATGGTGCCGATCATGCGGAACGGCCCCTCCTCGACCGACGGCGCCGGCACATGGCGCAGCACCAGGTCGAACAGCGGCTGCATCCCGGCGTCCTTCGGACCTTCCGGGCTCTCAGCCATCCAACCCTGCTTGGCCGACCCGTACAGGATCGGGAAGTCGAGCTGCTCCTCGGACGCGTCGAGTGCGGCGAACAGGTCGAACACCTCGTTGATGACCTCGGTCGGACGGGCGTCGGGACGGTCGACCTTGTTGATGACGACGATCGGCTTGAGGCCGACCTTGAGCGCCTTGGAGACCACGAACTTGGTCTGCGGCAGCGGGCCCTCGGCGGCGTCGACCAGCACCAGGGCGCCGTCCACCATGTTCAGGATGCGCTCGACCTCGCCGCCGAAATCGGCGTGGCCGGGGGTGTCGACGATGTTGATGCGGGTGTCCTTCCACTGCACCGAGGCGGCCTTGGCCAGGATGGTGATGCCGCGCTCGCGCTCCAGGTCGTTCGAGTCCATGGCGCGCTCGGCAACCTTCTGGTTCTCGCGGAAGGTACCCGACTGCTGCAGGAGACGGTCAACCAGGGTGGTCTTGCCGTGGTCGACGTGGGCGATGATGGCGATGTTGCGAAGATTCATGGTCGGTGTCTTCTAAGCTTTCTCAAGAGCCCGTGCTCTGTCCCCGGCGGGGCGCGCGCTTTGTTATAGTCGAATCAAGCTGTTAGCTTTACGACGCGCGCTCGCGAAACTCGTTCGGCGGCAGGGGCCGGCAGCCCCAAATAGGAAGCCCGGCCAATCGACCGGGCAGACCTCACGCGTTGCGGCGCAATATAGGCAGAAAATGCCAAAAAACAATGACTGCTTTCAGGAACGAGGAGCGGTTTCCGAGCGGCTGGCTAACGCCTCCGCGACCGCACGCTTCCGGGCGGCGCGGTAGAAGACGAGACCAACCACTCCGACCGGCAATCCCACGAGGACCAGCACTGACAGCCGTCGGCTGCGCCTATGCGCGGAAAGTAAAAAACGCCTGCGGGCTCAGCCCGTCGCAGCCTGCTCGGTCGGATAGACGCCGCGCAGGACCTCCTCGAAATGGGTCTTCACGGCTTCGTTGCACAGGCAGGAGCGGCGCTTCAGCGCGTCGAAGTCGCGCACCATGAAGGCGCCGCGGCGGGTTTCGAGAATGCCCTCGGCTCGGAAGGTCTGGACGACCCGGCTGACATAGCTGCGGCCGACGCCGAGCAGCGTCGCCAGCTGCTCATGCGTCAGCGGCACGATCGGCTCGCCGTCGGTGCGGTCCATCGCGGCCACGATCCACTTCGCCGTCCGCTGCTCGATCGAATGAATCGCGTTGCAGGCGGTCGACTGGAACATCTGCGCCAGCATGCAATCGGCGTAGCGCGCGAACACGTTGCGGAGCGTCTTGGATTGCAGCTTGGCGGCCGCCAGGCGGGACAGTGGCAGCCGTGCAAACGGGCCGCCGAACTTGACGACGATCCGCGTATAGGCCGGCAGGAAGCCCTCGCTGACGATGCCGCCGACGGCGCCCTCGCGGCCGACCAGGATGGTCTCGACGTCGCGGCCGTCCTCATTGGGGACGAGATAGGACGTGAGCGCCGGCCCACAGGGAAAATGCACGATCTGCACGTCGTCCCCGGGACTGTAGAGCAGATCGTTCGGCGTTGCCTCGTCCTCCACCAGATACGGCGAAATCAGCGCGTAGTCGGCCGCACTCAGCCGCAGCAGCAGGTTGTTGTGGGGCCGCTCCCGGTTCAGCGTGGTCACACCCTGGCTCAGCATCGTCATCCCCTGCGCGCAACGCATGTGCGTGATTCGTGCTCCTTGTGTTCACAAGTGCACCGACACAGGAACTCTGATATGCTGCCTTGGTTCCAGGAACCCGCCAGCGCACTCAAGAGGAGACGCCGGCTGCGGCGCCCATCCCTCATCCTGGAACCCGCAGATCCCATGACCAGCTCGCAATCAGGCGTGCCCGAGCTTTATCAACATGTGCTGGTCGTCGAAGACGACCCCATCATTGCGCTCGGATTGGAAGACACGATTACCGACCTCGGCGTTCCCGACATCAGGATCGCAGCCGACGTCGCGACCGCGCTCGCCATGATCGCGGAGCGCACCCCGCAATTCGCATTGCTCGATGTCGGCCTGGTCCGCGAAAAGAGCTTTGCGATTGCCGAGCGGCTGACGGCGCTCGGCATTCCCTTCGCCTTCTCCACCGGCTATGGCGCCGACCGCGTGCCGGCCGCGTTCGCCGACCGGCCACGGCTGCCGAAGCCTTGCCCGACCGACGCGCTGGAGGCGGTGCTGCGGCGACGCGATTAGTTGCCGTCGCCGCACGCGATCGTCCTGCCGCCGAACAACGACAGCTCAGCCCAGCTTCGGATCGAGCGTGGTCGACCACAGCGCGACGTCGGCGCGATCGCGCAGGGTCACGGTCATCTGGCCCGTGGCGCCCTCGATCTTGACGTGGCCGAAGAACTGCATGCCGGCCGATGGCGGCAGGTTCTGCTTATCGAGGCCCGGCGCCTTGATGAAGCGCACCTCGGGGCCGAAGGTGTTGTCGAGCTCGTTCGGACCGAACGTGCCGGCATGCAGCGGACCGGAGACGAACTCCCAGAACGGCTCGAAGTCCTGAAACTGCGCCTTGTTCGGATCATAATAGTGCGCGGCCGCGTAGTGCACGTCCGCCGTCAGCCACACCGTGTTCTGGATCGGCGCCGTCTTGATGAAGCGCAGGATCTCGGCAATCTCGAGCTCGCGGCCGCGCGCCGGGCCGTCCCCTTGGGCAATCGCTTCCGAGCCCTTCTTGTTGGCCGCGTCGTCATAGACGATGATGCTGAGCGGCATGTCGGAGGCGATCACCTTCCAGGTCGCGCGCGAATTGAGCAGCGCCTGCTTCAGCCAGCGCATCTGCTCCGGCCCGATGAAGTAGGACGCCGGACCATATTTGTCCTCGAGATTGGGACCGTTGGCGCCGCGGTAGCTGCGCTCGTCGAGCACGAACACGTCGAGATGCGGGCCGTAATTGATCGTGCGATAGACGCGCCCCGGCTCGATGATGCTCTCGCGCATGGGATACATCTCGTGAAAGGCGCGCGCCGCGCGGGCCGCGAGCAGCTGGATGTTGCGCTCCTTGTAGCTGGCCGGCAGCTCCTTGGAGGCCGACCAGTTGTTGGTGACCTCATGATCGTCCCACTGCACGAAGATCGGCACTTCGGCATTGAAGGCGCGGACGTTCTCGTCGAGGAAATTGTATTTGTGAGCGGCACGGAACTCGTCGAGCGTTTCGGCGACCTTCGCCTTCTCTTCCACGGTGAGGTTCTTCCACACCTTGCTGTCCGGCAGCTTCACCTCGGACTTGATCGGGCCGTCGGCATAGATGGTGTCGCCGGAATGCAGGAAGAAGTCCGGGCGGTGCTTCTTCATCGTCGAGAAGGTGAACATGCCGCCATCGTCGGGGTTGATGCCCCAGCCCTGCCCCGCCACGTCGCCGCCCCAGACGAACGAGACGTCACGCTTGTTGCCTGGCGCGGTGCGGAAGCGGCCGGCCACGGCCTCGCTTTCGACCGCGGTATGCGACAGGTCGCGGAACTTGACACGATAGAAAATGTCCTGGCCGCTCGGAAGGCCGTCGATCAGCATCTTGGCCGTGAAGTCGCTTTCCGGAAGCGCGGCGATCGGTGGCAGCGCTCGCGCGTCCTTGAACGACTCGGTGGTCGCCACCTCGACCAGCATCTGCGACGGCCGATCGGCACGCGCCCAGACCACGCCGCCATCCATGCCGACGTCGCCGGACTGCACGCCATGCGTGATCTGCGGCCGGTCGGCGGCGCGGCTCAGATAGGGCATCGCCAGCGTCGTGACGCCGGCTGCGGCGGCCGTCGACAGGAAGCGGCGGCGGGACAGGGCGGCGTGCGGTCGAGGAATGCGAAGCGTCATGCGGATCTCCTGATCGGATCGCGCGCGGGAGCAGGCGCGAGCCACGGCCCGGCAGACCTAGAAAAGATTGATGACGCTGGAATTACACGCGGCGTCTTGGGCAGCGCGCGACACCGCCGCAAGGGGAGCGTGGCAGACCTCAGGTGCCGGCGGCACGCAACTGCGCGCCGGTTCGCTGCAGATTGGCGGGCATGCTCATCAGGATGAGCTTGCGATCGGCGACCGCGTTGTGGAATTGCTCAAGCGCGATGTTGAAGGCGGTCAACGCCGCGTGCTCGATCGCGCCGTCCTCGAAGCAGGTCAGCGTGTTGCGCAGGATCTCGTCGGCCTCGGCCTGGAGCTGATCGAGCTCCTCGGTCGAATCGCACTTGCGCGCGATCGTGATCATCTCCAGCAGACGATCGCGCAGCGAGGTGTTGATGGTGCGTTCGTCGCGCTTGAGATAGCCGGCGAACCACGCGCCGGCCGAGCCCATCGCCGAAAGCGCCATCAGGCTCCACCAGATGTAGTCGCTGTAGCGGTCGAGGAAGGTCTTCTCCTCGCCATCGACGAAGGCCGCCGCGCCGGGATGGACGGGGATCGCGGCGTCCTTGTCGGTGTCCGGCGTCTCGATCTTGGCGGCAAGCGGAAATTCCGACATCAGCTGCTGGCGCACCGAGAACAGCTGATGCGTGAACGTCGAGACCGTCGATTCGGCGAGGCCCTTGCGTGCCACGATGTGGTGATTGAAGCTGATCGTCTTCACTTCATCTTCAGGGCGATCGGGCGCCCCGCCGAACGCGCCGGCCGGAATCTCGGTGGCCTCGTATTCGGGATGGTTCTGTGCGATGGCTCCGGCGGAATCGATGGCCAGGAAGGTGGGGGGGCCGCCCTCCCTGGTGGCGGCGGCGATCGCATCCGCCGTGATCTTGCTGTTGATGGGACCGGCCGCCAGATAGACATCGGCCCTCTGGCTTCGGACTGCTTCGGCGGCCTCGGTGATCGGGAATTGGACGATCTCGACCTTGCCGGGGTCGACGCCATATTGGCGCAGGATGACCTTCAGCAGGTTCGCGTTCGCCGGCGTCCGGCCGATGATGCCGACTTTGTGGCCCGCGAGCTGCGAGATCTTCGTGATCTTGGCGCCACCCTTGCGGCTCTTGCCCTTGCCGGACGAGGGCACCCAGAGGACGACGACGTTCTTGCGCAGCGTCGCTACCGCCTGTGCGTTCTTTGGGACCTCCAGGTCGCCCCGCACGATCGCAAGGTCGACCTTGGCGGCGGCCAGCGCCTGCGCGCTCTCGGCGGCGCCCTCGGTCGGAACCGGCCGCAGCCTGACGGAGGCGTGCGACTGGGAAAAGGCCTGGGTCAGGGCCTGGACGACCTTCAGGTCGTCGCTGTTGGGCGGACCGACCGCGATCTTGAGCACCACGGGACGCATCGCAAAATAGTAGGCACCCGTCAAAGCGCCGACGACCGCGAGGATCCCGGCGATGACGATGAACACGGCAGGGCGCATCCGTGAGCGCTGCGCTGGCGTGGTCTGAGTATCTACCAGATTCCGTCCTCCGGTGGTCCCAGGCCGGGCGACGCCACCGGCGGCTTCGTCTGGCCACGTCGTCCTTCGATAGAGCTGAACTGTAGCAAATTTCTTGTCCGCCCGGGGTGACATCTGCGTCATGGTTACCACCGCGCCAGTTACCGCAGGATCGGGGCAGTTCCGAGCCCCTCCGGCACGGCGCCTGTGACAAGGCTCTGATCGGGATGCGTTTTCGGCTAGTCTTGGCAACCGGACACCGGCGCGATCCAGCCGGAGGTAGCCCCGCAATCGCCCGTACGCTGCCACGTGTCCGGTCGATTGCACCACAAGAGGAGATCGAGATGCCGCAACGATTGTCGGCGGAGGCACGCGCCACCGCCCTGCGGGAGCTTCCCGACTGGTCCGAGCTGGAGGGCCGTGAGGCCATCGCCCGCACCTTCACGTTCAAGAACTTCAACGAAGCGTTCGGCTTCATGACCCGGGTCGCGCTGGTCGCCGAGAAGCACGACCATCATCCCGAGTGGCGCAACGTCTACCGCACCGTCGAGGTGGTCCTCACGACCCATGACGCAGGCGGCGTGACCACGCGCGACATCGAGCTCGCCAAGGCGATGGATGCGATCGCCGCAACGATGCGCGGCTGAGGCCTTGGCGACGACGGCACGCGCCTTGCGGCCGGCGTCGCCATCACCACATCCGAGGGCGAGGACCGCGCCTCCAGCGCCGTCTGGAACCGGAGATCGGACATCATGTCGGATGCGACCGACTACAACGTTGGCTTCGAGCCCGCGGAGCGGCTGGCCCGGGATCGCGAGACCCTTCGCCGCCGTTTCTGGATCAAGTTCAAGAAGGTTGTCGCGCGGTTGCCGTTCGCCGAGGAGCTGCTTGCGGCGTATTACTGCGCCTTCGACAAGGAGACGCCGCGGCACGTCCAGGTCGCCCTGCTCGGCGCCATCGCCTACTTCGTCGTGCCGTTCGACTTCATGCCTGACGTGTTGCCCATCCTCGGCTTCACCGACGACGCGGCGGTGCTCGCCACCGCCATCCGCATGGTCGCCTCGAACATCACGCCCGACCATCATGCCGCGGCCCGCGCCGTACTCGCGCGGCTGGCGGCAGACAAGAACGCTGACGTCGCGAAGGACGGCGAGAATATCGGCTGACGGCGGCTCGGGCCGGCAAGCCGGGTTCCCGCAGTCAGCGCCTCGGACGGGCACAACGGCAAACGACAGCAAAAAGCCCCGCGTTCGCGGGGCTTTTCTCCTGATGGGACCTCGTTGAACGCTACGAGCTCAGCGCTGGCCGCGCGCCTGGGCGCGGGCGCTGCCGGTCTTCTCGGCCTCCCAGGCCTGGTACTGCTTGAACAGCGCCTCGCGGTCGGCCTCGCTCGGCATCGCCCTGCCGGCGCTGCTCTGCTTCAGGAAGTCATCGAAGCGGTCGCGCTGTGCGCCTTCCATGGCATGGCTCTCCAGCCATTTGCTCGCGGACGGCAGCCGCTGCCAGCCGGCCAGCGGTGCCGACAGCGAGACCTCCTTCCACTTCGGATGGAACGGCGGATTCTGGAATGCCGGGAATTTGGTGAAGAAGGCATCGACGAAGGTCGCGAGCTTGCGATAGCGGTCGGTGTTCGGCGCCCAATTATAGGCGGCGAGCACGGCCGGCACAGCGATCGTGTCGACCTTCTCGCCCTCGGCGATCAGGTTCGGATAGTCCTTCGCGGTCAGGGTCGCCGGCAGGTAGTCGGTCTGCAGCGGTCGATCGTAATCGACGTTGACGAGATGGAAGCGGCCGTCGTTGACGAAGGTGCTGACCGACTTGTAGGGCTTGCCGCCGACCACGATGACGGCATCGAGCTCGCCGCGCTTCAGCTTCTCCATCGCGATGCGCTGCTCGATATAGGCGAAGTTGGCGCGCAGGCCCAACCGCTCGAACACCGTCAGCGCCGTGACGAAGGTGCCGCCATTCGGCAGGTCGACGCTGACCCGGCGGCCTTCGAGGTCACGCAGCGTGCGCACCGCGCGTGGCGCGATGACCTGCATCTCCTCGTTGTAGAGCTTGGTGACGTAGGTGAACTGCCGCTTGATGTCCTTGGCGAAGCCCTTGCGCTCGAGATAGTCGAGCGTGTCGGCTCGGACGATGCCGAGATCGACACCCTGCAGGAACAGGATGTCGGCCACGCTCTGGACCGAGCCGCGGCCGACGATCGGCAAGACGCGCAGATTGTTGCCGTCATCGAGCAGCGAGGCCAGGTCGGCGCCGAACTGCACATAGGTGCCGCCGATGGTGCCGGTGATGAGCGTCACCGTGTTGGCGTTCAGCGCCTGCTTGGTCTGCACCGAGCCGAACTGGAAGATCGCCTTGAGGCTGTCGCTCACCTTGGCGGGGTCGAACTCGCCTTCCTCGGCGTGGGCAGCAAAGCCGCACGCTATCATCATCATTGCGGCTACGGCCGCTCCAACAACACGTCGCATCTGTCCCCCTCGATGTAAGGTTGGCACATGTTTACGAGCCGGAACGCGGGCAGCACCAAGTCTCGCCTGGCGTCGCCCATGAACGGACTCGAAAATCACGCGTGAAACAAAAAAATGAAACGGGGCGGCATCGCTGCCGTCACGAGCGTTCAGTTCTGCAACTGATCGAGCCTGCGCTGCGCTTCGGTCGAGCCGAGCTGGGCGGCGCGGCGGTACCAGTTGCGCGCCGCAGCCGGATCGGCATTGATGTTGCGGATGTCCTTCGTTCCCAGCACGTGCGGATCGTAGGTCTGCGCAAGCATCAGCGCCGCGGCCGGTTCTTGCGCCTCGGCGGCGCGCTCCAGCAGCAGTCGCGCCGGCGGAATGTCGCCCGCGGCCAGCAGGCTCTTGGCGCGTTTCATGATGCCCGCGAGCTCGTCGGGATCGAGCCGGCGGACCTGCGCGGGCGGCGGAGCAGCGGTCACGGCGCCGAGGCCGGGTGCAACGATTGCCGATCCCGCGCCAGGCGAATTGATCGAGGATGGCTCCATCGCGCTCGGGGCCGGCGCGGACGGTGCCGTGGCGAAGCTCGGTGGTGCTGCAACCGGCGCGGGCTGCGTCACGCTACGATTCTGCAGCGCTGTCTGGTAGGCGTTGGCGATGTCGTCACGCGTCGGGGCCACGGCTGCCGTCTGCACCGGCGCCGCCGCAGCCGGCGGCTCGGGCGGCAGTCGCGCCGGCTCGTTCAGCTGCATGTCGCGCGCGGTGAGCTGCGTGTTGGTGGCCTGCGGCGGGGCCGTCGGATCCGGCGTGGCGCCGATGATGGAAGCCTTGGCACTGGCGATCAGGTCGCGCGTCGCATCCGAGGTGACAAGCGCGAAGAGCACCGCGACGCCGGCCGCAGCCACCACGGCGAGAAGAATCCGGGACGAGACCGACACGCGGCGGGTCCGCACCGGCCACTGGTCCTCGAAATGCGTGCTGTCGATCTGATTGCCGCTCTCATACTCAGAGAGGAACATCGGCATCGATTCGTCGTTTGGATAGTTGTCCTGGGTCGACCGGCCGAAACGATAGTTCGGTGGGCGCTCCTGAGGGAGTTCATCGGGGAAAGGCCTGAAGTCAGGCTCCGAAGGAGTTCTGTTGTTGAAACGCCCGCGCGTCGTCCGCTCAGCCATGGCCTTCATCCCCATCTCAACTTCACGCAACATACTTTTGGTCCCAAGCCCGTCAGAAGCTCGAGACACGTCACGATTGCCAGAGGCACCCCACTGCCGACAACTAATTGACTAATTGAATCCGACTAAAAGTGGACGAGAGCCGGCATGATTCTGGAAATATTTTGATCTGATTGTGGCAACGCGAGTGCGACATCGCACCGCACCAAATCCAGAAACGTCGAAATAACAACAGCCAAGCCCTACAATTTACCATGCCACAATGTGGCTCGGTTGCGTTAACCAAGAAACGCTCGTTTTCGGATTTTCTGCTTCCGGTTGCGAATCCGTGACGCCGGCGCGGCAGCCCGCAGAACAAATTTGCGGCGCCTCGCAGCGCGAGGATGTCACAGCGACCTCGGGCCGGCTCGAGCAAGCCGTCCGCAGAGCAGGCAGGGCTCTGCTCGGTTTGGTTGCGCGGATCAGGGCGAGGCTACCCCGGGGATACGCACCCCGGGCGCCTTCATCGCACGTCCTCAGGGGTGCAGGATCACCTTGCCCATCGCCTGGCGGCCGGCGAGCACCTTCAAGGCATCGGCGGTCTGCGCCAGCGGGAAGGTGCGGTCGACATGCGACGACAGCTTGCCCTCTGCGGTCCACCGCACGAGCTTTTCAAGATTGGCGCGGTTCTTGGCGGGGTTGAGTCGGGTCCAGGCGCCCCAGAACACGCCGCGGATATCACAGCCCTTCAGCAGCGCGAGGTTCAGCGGCATTTTCGGGATGTCGCCGGCGGCGAAGCCGATCACCAGGAAGCGGCCCTCCCAGGCGATGGAACGCAGCGCCGCCTCGGCGTAGGCACCACCGACGGGATCGAAGATGATGTCGGCGCCCTTGCCGTCGGTGAGCCGCCGCAGCCCCTCCTTGAGATCCTCCTTGGCGTAGTTCAGCGTCAGCGTCGCGCCGTGCTGCCTGGCGAATTCGAGCTTCTCGTCCGAAGAGGCACAGGCGATGACCTTCAACCCCATCAGCTTGCCCAGCTCGCACGCCGCAAGGCCGGTGCCGCCGGCCGCGCCGAGCACGGCCAAGGTCTCGCCCGGCTTCGGACTGGCGCGATCCTCCAGCGCATGCAGCGCAGTGCCGTAGATGATGATGATGCCGGCGGCGCGGTCGAAATCGAGATTGTCCGGGATCTTGACGATCGACGCTGCTGGCAGCGCGATCTTCTCGCGCGCGCCGTTATGGCCGCAGGAGGCGACGACGCGGTCGCCGATCTTCAGGTCGGTGACGCCATCGCCAACGCTTTCGATGATACCCGCAACCTCCGCACCCGGCGAGAACGGGAACGGCGGCTTGATCTGGTACTTGCCCTGGATCATCAGGATGTCGAAGAAGTTCAGCGCCGCCGCCTTGATCGCAATCACAGCCTCGCCGGGACCGGCCACCGGATCGGGCACCTCGGTGAGGACGAGATCGTCGGGCTGGCAGAATTGCGAGCAGAGAATGGCTTTCATTGGCGCTCCTTGGTCGTTGGTGCCGGATCGAGGTCCGGCTTTGGGAACGTCATGCCGGATTTGCCGCCGCGCCACAATCATCATGAGGCCGCGGCATGTGCGCGGCGCCGGCCCAAGGACGCGGAGCGCCGGACAATCCAGGTCTGCGGCCTTTGCAAGCGAAGCGTTTAGCCGCTATCCATCGCGACCAAGGATCAGCGATTCCGGGCCATTTTCCAGTCACAATATTGGTGGAACGAAGTCGCGGGGGAACTCAACGTATCATGTTGTTCGGGCGATTGTTGACAACGCTGGTCGGCAGCGTGCTGCTGTTCGGAGCACCGAGCCTCGCTGCGGCGCAGAGCGCTGCGCCGAGGGCCGCCGCTCCGCAATCGAAGGCGGCACCGAAATCGGAACCGAAGCCAGCCGTCCCGAATATCGGCGGGGCGGAACCGACGCTGATCGGACAGTTCGGCGGCTGGGGCGCCTATACCGCGATGCCCGGCGGCAAGAAGGTTTGCTTCGCGCTGGCCAAGCCGACATCTTCCAAGACCAATCCGCCCAACCGTCCGCGCGATCCTGCCTATGCCTTCGTGTCGACGCGGCCCTCCGAGAAGGTCTTCAACGAGGTCTCGATCATGATCGGCTATGCGCTGAAGCCCGGATCCGACGCCGCGGTGGAGGTCGGCGGCGCCTCCTATGCCATGTATACCCAGGGCGACGGGCTCTGGATCAAGAACGCCGCCGAGGAAGAGCGGATGGTCGATGCCATGCGCAAGGCGCCCGAGGCGGTGGTCAAGGGCGTCTCGGTCAAGGGCACGGAGACCACCGACGTGTTCTCACTGAAGGGCCTGGCCCAGGCGCTCGACCGCATCGCGCAGGATTGCCGCCGGTAGACGGCAGCCGCCGATACCGTTCGCCGGGCGGGTCGCATTTGCCGGCCGGATCGTTATATATGCCCGCTGAAAGCCTTCGGCCGCCGCGGCCGGGCAGCACTTTGGGCCCATCGACATGGCAACGACTGCCGGGCTGCGCGATTCCTCCGCGCCCCTCGAAAAGACTCCGCTCGAAACCTACGTCCCGCCGGCGAAGCCTTCGCTGATCGGCCTGTCGCGTGCGGAGCTGGCGGCCAGGCTCGGCGACATCGGCGTGCCCGAGCGCCAGCAGAAGATGCGGGTGCAGCAACTATGGCACTGGATCTATTTCCGCGGCGCCAAGTCGTTCGACGAGATGACATCCGTGTCGAAGGACACGCGCACCGCGCTTTCCGAACGTTTCACGGTCGACCGTCCCGAGGTCGTGGCCGAACAGATTTCCAACGATGGCACCCGCAAATGGCTGCTGCGGCTGCCGAGCGGCGACGATCTGCAGAAGGCCCACGAGGTCGAGTGCGTCTACATCCCCGAGACCGATCGCGGCACCTTGTGCGTCTCGTCGCAGGTCGGCTGCACGCTGAACTGCGCGTTCTGCCATACCGGTACGCAGCGGCTGGTCCGCAACCTCACCGCGGGCGAGATCGTGGGCCAGGTCATGGTGGCGCGCGACCGGTTGAACGACTGGGCCGACCGCGAGACCCCGCTCGGCAACCGGCTGATCACCAACATCGTCATGATGGGGATGGGCGAGCCGCTGTACAATTTCGATGCGGTGCGCGACGCGCTGCTGATCGTCTCGGACAACGAGGGCATCGGCATCTCCCGCCGCCGGATCACGCTGTCGACCTCGGGCGTGGTGCCGAACATCAAGCGCGCCGGCGAGGAGATCGGCGTGATGCTGGCGATCTCGCTGCACGCCGTGCGCGACGAGCTGCGCAACGAACTGGTGCCGCTGAATCGCAAATATCCGATCCAAGAGCTGCTGCAGGCCTGCCGCGACTACCCGGGCGCCTCCAACGCGCGGCGCATCACCTTCGAATATGTGATGCTCAAGGGCGTCAACGATTCGCTCGATGACGCCAGGCTGCTGGTCAAGCTGCTCAAGGGCATCCCGGCCAAGATCAATTTGATCCCGTTCAATCCCTGGCCCGGCTCGGCCTATGAGTGCTCGGACTGGGAGCAGATCGAGAAGTTCTCCGAATACGTCTTCAACGCCGGCTACTCCTCGCCGGTGCGCACGCCGCGCGGCCGCGACATCCTCGCCGCCTGCGGCCAGTTGAAGTCGGAGACGGAGAAGCTGTCCGCGCGGGAGCGTCAGGCACTGCGCGCGATGGCGATGACGGATTGATGATTGATCGCGCCTGCATCTCCGAACAAGATCGTCATGCCCGGGCTTGACCCGGGCACCCATCAATTCATCGACTGAATGATAGATGGCCGGCTCAAGCCGGGCCATGACGAGCGAAGAAAGCGGGGCCTCGCTTGGGTAACACGGGTCTAAAGCCATGGCGCTGATTGGCCGTCTCTTCGTGATCGCTTTCGCCTTTCTCGGCGCGTGCTTCCTCGCGGGGCTGATCGTCGTGACCGCGATCCTGTTTCCGGAGTTCGCCGATCTCGGCAACGGCCCGATCGATCAGGGCGCGTTCGAGGTCATCATCGGCTTCGGCTTCATCTTCGTGTCGGGCTTCGCGCTGATCCCGGCGCTGCTGATCTCACTGATCACCGAGGCGTTCTCGATCCGCAGCGTGGTTGCTTATGCGATCGGCGGCGGGGTGGTCGGCGCAGCCTGCTATCTCGGTCTCGTCCCGTTCGATCCCGAGACCTTCCGCTTCGAAGGCATCGTGCGCCGCCATCTCGAGATCCTGACCGGCGCCGGCATCGTCGGCGGACTGGTCTATTGGCTGATTGCCGGGCGCAACGCCGGCCGCTGGCGCGAGCCGCCGCCGCGTCTGCCGCCACCGCCACCGTTGCCGTCGGGATCGCCACATTGAGCCGCCGGCCTTTCCATCGCCACCTGCTTTCGCTAAACCGCGCGTCATGAACCGGACCGGCCTCTTCATCGCATTGTCGCTCGCGCTCGTCATCGGCGTGCTGTTCGGCGTCTATCCCGAGCTCGATCTCAAGCTGGCCGCGCTGTTCTACGATCCGCGCACGCGCAGCTTCCCCTTGAAGCTCGACGGCTATGCCGCGTTCGCGCGCGATGCCGCGATGTGGCTCGCCTGGGGCATCGCGCTGCCGTCCATCGTTGCGCTGGTGGTGAAGCTCATCCGTCCCGACCGGCCCCTGCTGGTGAAGGGCCGCACCATGGCGTTCCTGCTGCTGACCTTGTCGCTCTCGGCCGGCGTGCTCACCAATTTCACCTTCAAATCCTATTGGGGCCGGCCGCGCCCGGTCGTCGTGGCCGAGTTCGGCGGCGACATGCAGTTCGTGCCGTGGTGGGATCCGCGCGGCGGCTGCGGCCGCAACTGCTCGTTCTTCTCCGGTGAGGGTGCCACCGCATTCTGGACCCTGGCGCCGGCCGCGCTGACGCCGCCGGCGATCCGGCCCGTCGCCTACGGCGCCGCTGTCCTGTTCGGCCTCGCCACCTCGGTGTTGCGGATGGCCTTCGGCGGCCACTTCCTCACCGACATCGCCGCCGCCGGCCTCGTCACCTTCATCGTGATCTGGCTGCTGCACGGCTACATCTACCGCTGGCCGTCCACCCGCCTCACCGACGCCGGCATCGACGCCGCCCTGACCCGCTTCGCCTGGCCGGGCTTCCGCCTGATGCGCCGGCTGTTCGGCCGCCGTACCGCGGATACCAGCCCCGCGGCCTGAGCGCGGGCCGGTCACCCTCAGTCGCCATTAAAGGCGTGCCCAGCAACGCAAAATCTGTTATTCGCGCCCGAATTTCTGAACGGCACAGCCCTAAACACTGGTTGGACTCTCCCATGACCACGATCCTGAAAAGCCTGCCCAAGGGCGAGAAAGTCGGCATCGCCTTTTCCGGCGGCCTCGACACCAGCGCCGCGCTGCTCTGGATGAAGCAGAAGGGCGCGCGTTGCTTTGCCTACACGGCAAATCTCGGGCAGCCCGACGAGTCCGACTACGACGAGATCCCGCGCAAGGCGCTGAGCTTCGGCGGGGAGAAGGCGCGCCTCGTGGATTGCCGCACTCAGCTGGTGCATGAGGGCATCGCCGCGATTCAGTCGGGCGCCTTCCACATCTCGACCGGCGGCATCACCTATTTCAACACCACGCCGCTCGGCCGCGCCGTCACCGGCACCATGCTGGTCGCCGCGATGAAGGAGGACGGCGTCAACATCTGGGGCGACGGCTCGACCTACAAGGGCAACGATATCGAGCGGTTCTACCGCTACGGCCTGCTCACCAATCCCAATCTCAAGATCTACAAGCCCTGGCTCGACCAGCAGTTCATCGACGAGCTCGGGGGCCGCGCCGAGATGTCGGCGTTCCTGACCGCCAACGGCTTCAATTACAAGATGAGCGCCGAGAAGGCGTATTCGACGGACAGCAATCTGCTCGGCGCCACCCACGAGGCCAAGGATCTCGAGAGCCTCAGCAACGGCATCCGCATCGTCAATCCGATCATGGGCGTGCCGTTCTGGCGCGAGGATTGCGCCGTGAAGCCGGAGACGGTCGTGGTCCGCTTCGAGGAGGGTCAGCCGGTCGCGTTGAACGGGCAGACCTTCAGCGATCCCGTGGCGCTGTTCCTGGAGGCCAACGCGATCGGCGGCCGTCATGGTCTCGGCATGAGCGACCAGATCGAGAACCGCATCATCGAGGCCAAGAGCCGCGGCATCTACGAGGCGCCGGGCATGGCGCTGCTGCACATCGCCTATGAGCGGCTCGTCACCGGCATCCACAACGAGGATACGATCGAGCAGTACCGCATCAGCGGCACGCGCCTCGGTCGCCTGCTCTATCAGGGCCGCTGGTTCGATTCGCAGGCCCTGATGCTGCGCGAGACCGCGCAGCGCTGGGTGGCGCGCGCCGTCACCGGTGAGGTGACCCTGGAGCTGCGCCGCGGCAACGACTACTCGATCCTCAACACCGAGAGCCCAAACCTGACCTACCAGCCGGAGCGGCTGAGCATGGAGAAGGTCGAGGACGCCGCCTTCACGCCTGCCGACCGCATCGGCCAGCTGACGATGCGCAATCTCGACATCACCGACACCCGCACCAAGCTGAAGCTCTATTCGGATACGGGCCTGCTGTCGGGATCGGAAGGCGCGGAGATCTTCCAGCTCGGCCACGACAAGAGCTGAGTTGGAGCTGTCGAGCGCAATCCTCCCCGTCTCCACCGCTGTCGTCCCTGCGAACGCAGGGACCCATATCCACCGACTGACATGGTGAGAGCCGGCTGCGGCTCCAGCCGTCGCAAAACTGGATCCCGTGAGTATGGGTCCCCGCGTTCGCGGGGACGACACCGAACAGGACGAAACGGATTGCCACTTACAAAAATGGCCGGGATCGCTCCCGGCCATTTTCATTTTTAGATCTGACGCAACCTCAGCGCGGCGGTGCCACGCCCGGAGGCGGCGGCGGCAGCGCGGCCTGGCCGCCATTGAGCAGCGGCGTGATGCGGCGGACCGTGACGCGCCGGTTGATGCGGCTCGGCCCCTGCGTCTGCTCCTTCAGATACTGCTCGCCATAGCCCTGCGAGGTCAGATTCTCCGCGGGGACGCCAAACTGCTGCGTCATCAGCGTGGCGACCGATTCGGCTCGGCGATCGGAGAGCGACAAATTGTCGGTCTCGTTGCCGACCGCGTCGGTGTGGCCTTCGATCAGGAAGACCTCGCGCGGGTTGCGCTGGATCGCCTGGTTGAGGCCGTCGGCGATGACCTGCAGCTTCGCCACCTGGTCGGGACCGATCTCCCACGATCCGGTTTCGAAGGTGATCGTGTTGAGATCGATCGACGGCATCAGCTGGCGCACCGACGGGGAGTAGCGGACCTCGTCCAGCGAGTAGCGGCGCTGGACGCGCTCCACCGGTGGCGCGATCAGCGTGTCGTAGATGACATCCGGCGGCGCCTCCTCGGCGTCGACGATGTAGCGGTTGTAGGGGATGCGGATCTCTGGCGGCGGCAGGTCGACATAGAAGCCGCCGACCGCGGCGGGATCGCGGTAGGCGTTGTCGATGATGATGATCTCGCGGCCGCCGATATCGCGGCGGATGCGGCGCAGCAGCCGGCCGTCGGCCGCCGTGACCGTGATGATCTGGCTGCCGTCGGGGCGGATCACCACCGTGCGCATCTCGCCGCGATCCTCCCGCTGCACGCGGATGTCACGCGCGCCGTAGCGGAAGCGCTCGAGCTCGTCGTGACGCACGAAGGACTGGCCGCTCGGATCGCGCACGATGACGCGTCCCGGCTCGTAGATCAGTGTGCGACCGCCCTCCTGGACCTCGCGGCGCTGGCCGCGGAAATCGTCCAGCCGCTGCGGCCCAGCCATCGGCGCGCCCGGCGCGATCGGCGTGAGCTGCTGTGCCGTCGGCGGTGGCGGCGCCGGGATGGGCGCAGTGACCTGCGGCGGCGGCCGATTGGACATGGCCGGGGGTCCGGCCGGCGGCACAGCGCCCGGACCGGCCTGCGGCGCGCCGGCGGGTCCCGGCCCCGGTCCAGCAGCACCGGGACCTGCCGCTGGAGGCGGCGCACCCGGAGCGCCTGGAGGCGTTCCCGGACGTCCGCCGGGCGGCGGGCTGCCGGACGGCGTGCCTTGCTGCGACGGCGTCTGGGTGGCCGCAGGCGCGGGTGGCGCCGGCGGGGTTCCCGGAGCAGGCGCGACCGTCCCGGCCGGCGCGGTGGGAGCACCCCGCGGCGGGGGCCCGCCTTGCGGGGAGCCAGGCGGCGGGCCACCAGCGCCCGGCCGGCCTCCTGGCGTCGGTCCACCCGGAGGGGGACTCGGCACGGCGGAAGGCTGCGGCGAGGGGCTTGCGGCCGGCGGCGAATGGGGCGGCGTCGCGCCAGCCGGGGGCGGCGGCGTTCCAGGCCGCTGAGTCGGCGCCGCACTTGGAGGCGGAGCTGGAGGCGGAGGCGGAGCAACCACGGGCGGCGAAGGCGGCGTCGGCCGTGATGGTGCCGCAGCGGGCGGCGGCGGAGCAGGCGGAGCCGCCGGACGCGGAGGCTCGCGCACCACGGGCGGCGGAGCCGGCGGATGCGCCGGAGGCGCAGCGGCCGGGGGCGGCGGCGGTGTCGGACGCGGCGGAGGAGCCGCAGGCGGCTCTGCGCGCGGCGGCGGCGGTGCGGGGCGCGGTGGCTCCGCACGCGGGGGCGGCGGGGGAGGTGGCGGAGGCGCGGGCCGCGGCGCCGCTGCCGGGGGAGGCGGCGGGGGAGCAGGACGAGGCGGAGCCGCCGCCGGCGGCTGCGGAGCTGCAGGCGGTGCCTGGTGGGGCGGTGCAGCGGCCGGCGGCGGGCCACCCGGCCGCTGCGGCGGGCCTGGCGGTTGACCATGCGGCGGTTGCTTGGGCCGACCGTCCGGGCCGACCTCGCCGCCGGGGCCGCCTGGACCCTGCGCCATGATCATCGGCGCGCTCTGCGCGCGGGAGCCGGAGCTCATTAGTTGCATCGCCGACAGCGCAGTCGTCGCCAGCAGCAGGACGCGAAGTTTGCTCATGTGTCTTGTTTTCCCGGAACGATCTTTTTCAAGCACGGAGAGATCAACGAGTATGCGTTAGGCCGGATTGTGGCGCAGTTCAAATCCGCAGGCGGATTTATTTCGACGCGAAACCACCCCCGCAGGGCCGCCATTCAGGTTTCATTCAGTCTTGATTTTCAAGGGCTTGGCCCAATCGCCGAAATGCGGGACCGGCGCACGGCCAGCCCCTTCGCAGGCGATCATCATGACCACTCAATCGCGGTCAATCCGTGGCCGGATTGGGCGTGGTCGGGCCGAGCGGCCCTCGGCCGGGGATTTCGTCTGGCGTCTGCCCGGGCAGCTCGCGCGGGGGCGCCGGCGCATCGGGTTCGTACACCGGCGGCGGAATGTCGGGCTGCGGATTGCCAACCGGATCCTCCGGCGGCGGTTCGACCGGGCGGCCCGGCGTCGCCGGCGGAATCTCTGGCGGTTCGATCGGCATCACATCGCAACCTTTCGATGGTCGCCGAGGTCGGGACGCGTGCCGCTGACGGCGGCCGCCGCCATCTTGACGTAGCGCACGATGGTGCCGGGCGAGTCCCAGAACTCGGCGTCGTCGGGCGTGATCTTCAAAAGGCGGATGTTCGGATCCTCGGCGCTGTCCCACCAGGCCTTGGCCGGCGTCGAGAACAGCTCTCGGATCTTGCCGCGATCGTTGGAAATGGCCGCGGTGCCCGTCAGCGACACGTATTTCTGGCTGCCGGCGTCTGCGAACGACAGGTTGACCTGGGGCGATCGCGCGATCTCCTCGTCCTTGTGATGCCGCGCGTCAGTGAGAAAGTAGATCATGTTCTCGTCGCGCGCGAGATAGGCGCTCATCGGCCGTGCCCGCAGCCTGTCACCGTCGCGGGTGACCAGCATCGCGAAGCCGATCTTCTTCATCAGGTCCCAAACGCGACCCTGGTCGCGCGCGTTGTCGTTGCTCATGGCCGGCTCCCTCAATGTCAGGGACGACAACGCCGCGTGGGGCGCCGATGTTCCGGACGTATTGGGGACGGCGACAGAATGCCGATTCAGCCGCGCAGCAACAGCGTGTTGCTGCGCGTGCGGCCGCATTCGCGGTAGCCGCGACCGAGCATGTCGGCGAGACAATCGTTCTGCCATTCCTCGCGCGACAGGTGTTCGATGACGACGGCCCGCGGCCACAACGCGGCAGGCGCGTCACGGAAGAAGCAGGTCAGCACACGGTCCTCGAAGCCTTCCACGTCGATCTTCAGCGCATCGACCGTGGTCGCTCCGGCCTGTTCGAGGATGGTCTGCAGCCGCAACGACGGGACCTTGAATGCCTCAGCACCCGCCTCTCCGGTCACGATGTGGCTGGCGCCGAGATTGTCGCCATCAGTCTCGATCATCACCTCGCCGTCGCTCTCGCCTGCCGCCGCCGCGACGAGCCTGACCTGGGACAGCGCGGACGCATCGCGATTGAAGCTCAGCCGCGCATGTGTGACCGGATGCGGCTCCACTGCGATCACGAGACCGCTCGGCCCGACGTGACGCGCGAGCGGCAAGGCAAACGTTCCGACATTGGCGCCGACATCCACCACCACGCCGCCCGGCGGAACGTGGCTGCGCAGGAAATCCAGCTCCTCACGATTGTAGTCGGGATTGAACAGCGCACCACGTTCGGTCGCACTGACCTGATGATAGAAGCGGAAATTGGCGCCCTGATAGCCGACATCCAGAGGACCTGCCCCCAGCACGTTGACGACGCGCGTCAACATCGGCCGGAACGCGCCGCGCTTCAGGCCGGAGCCGTGCGCCAGCCGGATCACCAGTGCCTGGGCGGCATTCGGAGCGAAGGCACCAAAGGAGGGCGGAGAAGGATCGTTGTCGGGCGTCAAGGTCGCGTCCTGGGCTGAGGGCGACGTGTGATAGCCGGTTTCGCCGCGATCTCCAATGCAGGCGGCGTGGCCGCATTGTGTCGTCACCAGGACCGCGCTGAGGCAACACCCGAGCCGCTCAGGCCGCCTTGCGCTGACGCAGGAAACGGCCGATCAGGCGACGCCGTCCCTTGCGCGGAATGAGATCAATGTCGCTGACGAGCTTGGCGCCGCCCTTGCGCCGCTCGAGCACGATCTTGCGGCTGTGGAAGGCCTCCAGCTCGGCACGATGCGCCACGCTGACGATGGTGGCCTGCGGCAGCTCGCACGTCACGATCTCCATCATCCGGTCCTGGCTCTTCTCATCGAGCGCGGAGGTGGCTTCATCGAGCACGACGATGTCGGGGCTGTGCAGCAGCAGGCGCGCGAAGGCGAGACGCTGCTTCTCGCCGCCGGAGAGCGTCTGATCCCAGGGCGCGTCCTCCTCGATCTTGTCCCTGAGATGGTCGAGACCGACCTTGTGCAGGGCTTCGCCGACCTGCGCCACGCTCCAATCCTCGGCAGCCCCGGGATAGGCGACGGCCCGGCGCAGGGTGCCCGATGGCACGTAGGGCCGCTGCGGCAGCATGAACAGCTTGCGGTCGGGGTGGAGGTTGATGCTGCCGCCGCCCCACGGCCACAGCCCGGCGATGGCGCGCACGAGCGTGCGCTTGCCGGTGCCGGATTCGCCCGCGACGAGCAGGCGCTCGCCGGGATCGACCACGACCTCGGTCTCGCCGACCACGGCGGTACCGTCGTCGAGCGTCACCTGCAGATCATTCAGACTGAGCATCGCGTCGCCGGTGGTCTCGCCGCGCTTGATGCGGCCGACGCCGTCGCCTCTCTCGGCACGTTCCAGCGCATCGAGCGACATCATCAGCGAGGCGATGCGGCGGGCGCAGGCATTCCAATCCGCGAGCCGCGGATAGTTGTCGACCAGCCAGCCGAACGCGGTCTGCACGATCGTGAACGCGCTCGCCGCCTGCATCACCTGCCCGAGCGTCATGCTGCCGTCGAGAAATTTCGGCGCGCACAGCAGCAGCGGCACGACAGGAGCGATGAGGCTGGAGCCCTGCGACACCAGGGTGGTGCGCATGTGCTGGCCGGCGAGCCGCGCCCATTGCTGCAGCACGTTGCCGAACGTCCGGTCGATGCCGGCGCGCTCTTCGGTCTCGCCGCCGAGCAGGGCGATGCTCTCGCCGTTTTCGCGGACGCGGGTCAGGGTGTAGCGGAAATCGGCCTCGGCCTGGTTCTTGTCCTCGGAGACCTGCACGAAGCGGCGGCCGATCGTCATGATCGAGCCCGAGGCGATGGCGGCGTAGGCGATCGCGGCGATGACCAGAAAGCCGGGAATGGTGAGCTCGGTGGCGCCGAGATGCAGCGTCAGCGCGCCGCCGATGGTCCAGAGCACGACGATGAAGGTCGCAGCCGAAAGCAGCGCCGAGGTCACGCCGGCGATGAAGTCGACCGGCGAATCGGTCGCGATGCGCAGATCCTCGGCGATCCGGTATTCCGGATTCTTGTGGTCGCCGCTGACGAGATTGAGCTGATAGTAGCGCCCGCTGGCCAGCCAGCGGGTGACGACGCTGTTGGTCAGCCAGGCGCGCCAGCGCCGCTGGATCGCCATGCGCGCATAGACCTGGGCGACGCCGAGAATGACGCTGCCGATCGCAAGCGGGAAGAAGATCGCGGTGAGATGAAAGACGGTCGCCGAATCGCGCTTCTCGATCGCATCGAAGATCGACCGATTCCAGACGTTGATGCCGTACTGAAATCCGACAGCCGCAACGATCAGGAACAGCAGCCCGAGCGTGAACGCCCACGCCAGACGGTCGCCGCTCTTGCCCCAATAGCCGCGGGCGCTGATCCAGAACCGGGTCAGCAGATAGCGCTTGCGCAGTTGCTCGGCCTCTTCGGGCGACAGCTCCGGATCGGGCTCCACCAGTTCGGGCGGCGGCGGCTCGACCTGGGTACCATTCTCAGCGGCGATCTCGATGATCGGCGCCTTCTCCGACGCCTGTGCCCCCGGCCGCGCGATGTCCTGAACCTGTCCCATTCCGCGATAACAGCAACGCAACCAGAAGGTTCCCACCCGGGTTCCCGCGCAATTCGCGCCGCTTTCAGGGCACCTGCGTGTTCGGCGCCATCGGTGGGGCGCGATACAGCGGCACGGGAACGACCTTGTGCAGCACACGCGACAATTCCTCGATCGAATAGGGCTTGCGCAGCAGCTCGAAGCCGTGCGTGCCCTGCTGCACCAGCACATGGCTGTAACCGCTCGCCAGCACGACCGGCACGTTGAGCTCGAGCCGCCTGATTTCCTCGGCAAGCTCCAGCCCGGTCATTCCGGGCATCACGACATCGGTGAAGACGACGTCGAACCGGCTGGTGCCGCCGATCAGCTCCTCCAGCGCGTCTCTGGCGTTGTCGACCAGCGTGGTGCGATAGCCGAGCTCGGCCAGCGCTTCGGTCGCCGATCTGCCGACGTCGATGTTGTCCTCGACCACCAGCACCGACATGCCTCGACCGCCGATCGGCTCCGCATGGCTGCCGTCCTCGCCACGCTGCACCTGGGCTGGAGCGACGCGCGGCAGATAGAGCGTGAACGTCGCGCCGCGCCCCTTTTCGCTCGTGACCCCGATTTCGCCGCCGGACTGCTTGGCGAAGCCAAACACTTGCGAGAGACCGAGGCCGGTGCCCTGGCCGATGGTCTTGGTCGTAAAGAATGGCTCGAAGATGCGTCCGAAATGCTCCGACGGGATGCCGACGCCGGTGTCCTGGACGGTGATGGCGACATAGCCCAGCGGCGGACGGTCGTGCGGCGCCGACGGCGTCGGCAGCGCCGCTGCTGGGGCGACGGTGATGCTGAGACGTCCCTGGCCGGCCATCGCATCGCGGGCATTGACGGCCAGGTTGATCAGTGCCGTCTCGAACTGGCCGGCGTCGGAATTGACGTAGCACGGCTCGTCGGGAACGGAGACCACGACCTCGACGCGCGACCCGACCAGGGTCTTGGTCATGTCGCGCAGGGCGACGACGCTGCGGCCGATGTCGAAGACCTCCGGCTTCAGCGTCTGGCGCCGGGCGAACGCGAGGAGCTGCGACGTAAGCTTCGATGCGCGCGCCACCGTATCCGAGATCGCGTCGATATAGCGCTGCCGCCGCTCATCAGCCAGATTCGGCCGGCGCAACAGATCGGCCGAGGCCCGGATCACGGTCAGCAGATTGTTGAAGTCATGCGCGACGCCGCCGGTCAGTTGTCCCAGCGCCTCCATGCGCTGACCGTGCTTGAGCGCATCCTCGGCTTCGAGGCGGCGGGCGGCCTCGACATGCAGGCGCTCGGTCCGCCGCCGGGCAAGGGCCAGGAAGACGATGAGCAGCGCGGTTGCCGGGATGCCGAAGATGAGGTGCCGGCCGATCGTGCCGAGCCAGCGGTTGCGGATGGTCGACGTCGCCAGCCCTGCCGAGACGTAGACTGGATAGCCACCGAGCCGCTGATAGCCGACGAGACGCTCAACGCCATCGACCGGCGAGATCTCGGTCACGAGCTGCTCCGTATCTGCGGCCCCGGCGGGGACGTCGCTGGGGCCCGCGGCCGCGCTTCTCCCGCCGGCCGGGAAGCGCGCCAGAATGAGGCCATCGAAGCGGCGCAGCGCGAAGTAGCTGCCGGGCGCCCGGCCGATCCGGGCATAGAAATGCTCGAAATAATCCGGAAGCACCGAAGCCTGGATGATGCCGGTGAAGCTGCCGTCGTCGCTCTGGCGGCGGCGGCTGATGCTGAAGAACGGCGCGCCCTGATAGGGCGGCCGCGGCGTCAACTGCGCGCCGATGAAGGTGCCGATGCTGTCCTTGACGTGGGCACTGAAGTAGTCGCGGTCGAGGAACGTCATGTCCGGCGCCGGATAGATCATGCTGTTGACCAGCGGCCGGCCATTGGCGTCGAACACCCAGGCGGACTTCATCTGCGGCAGCGCATCCGATAATTGCCGCAACCGGGCATGCAGCACCTGCTCGCGCGCCTTGATGTCGGCATCCGACAGCTCGCGGACGACCTCGTCGATCTCCGAGAGGCTGCGTTCGATGGTCTCGAACACCTTCAGCGCGTGCTCGTGGACGATTTCGAGCGAGCGCCGGATCTCGCGATCGGCCTCCTCATATGTCGTGCCGTGGGATACGTAGGCCGCGATCACGAACAGCGCGACGGGAAGCGCGAGGGACGCGATCATCATCCAGCGCAGCATCGTCAGCGATTTGCGTTGTGCGGTCTGCACGGTCGCTCCGGCTTCAAAGGGCCACGAGCTTAACGCAATCGACGGCAGCTACAAACTAGCCGCGCCCGGAACTTGCACCAGTTTCGGGCGCGGAAGGTCAGATCGAAAGTGCTCGGCCCGGCTAGATCTGCCGCTCGACCAGCTTGAGCTTCAGCTCCGCGATCGCCTCGGCCGGGTTGAGCCCCTTCGGGCAGGCCTTGGCGCAGTTCATGATGGTGTGGCAGCGATACAGCCGGAACGGATCCTCGAGGTTGTCGAGCCGCTCGCCGGTCGCCTCGTCGCGGCTGTCCTTGACCCAGCGGTTGGCCTGCAGCAGCGCGGCCGGACCGAGATAGCGCTCGCTGTTCCACCAGTAGCTCGGGCACGAGGTCGAGCAACAGGCGCACAGGATGCACTCGTAGAGGCCGTCGAGCTTCTCGCGATCCTCGTGGCTCTGCCGCCATTCCTTCTGCGGCGTCGGCGAGGTCGTCTTCAGCCAGGGCTCGATCGAGGCGTATTGCGCGTAGAAATTGGTGAGGTCCGGCACCAGGTCCTTCACGACAGGCTGGTGCGGCAGCGGGTTGATCTTGACCGCGCCGTCCTTCACGTCGTGCATCGACTTGGTGCAGGCCAGGGTGTTCTGGCCGTCGATGTTCATCGCGCAGGAGCCGCACACGCCCTCACGGCAGGAGCGGCGGAAGGTCAGCGACGGATCGATGTGGTTCTTGATCCAGATCAGGCCGTCCAGCACCATCGGGCCGCAATCTTTGACGTCGACGTAATAGGTATCGACGCTCGGATTCTTGCCGTCGTCCGGATTCCAGCGATAGACCTTGAACTCGCGAACCTCGGCGGCGCCGGCCGGCTTGGGCCAGGTCTTGCCGCCGGTGATCTGAGAATTCTTCGGAAGTGCGAACTCAGCCATTTCGGAAGGCCTTCTTGGGTTTGACGGACGGGCTCAGGTCACACGCGATCAGTACACGCGCGCCTTCGGCGGAATGTACTGCACGTCGTTGGTCATGGTGTAGTTGTGCACCGGACGGTAATCGATCGTGGTCTTGCCATCCTTGCTGTCGATCCACGCCAGCGTGTGCTTCATCCAGTTCGTGTCGTCGCGATCCGGGAAGTCCTCGCGTGCATGGGCGCCGCGGCTCTCGGTCCGGTTCGCCGCCGAGTCCATCGTCACGACCGCCTGCGCGATCAGATTGTCGAACTCCAGCGTCTCGATCAGGTCGGAATTCCACACCAGCGAGCGATCGGACACTGCGATGTCACCGATGCCGCCATACACCTTGTGGATCAGGTTGTGGCCTTCCTGCAGCACCTCGCCGGTGCGGAACACGGCACAGTTGGTCTGCATCACGTTCTGCATGCTCTCGCGAAGCTTCGCGGTCGGCGTGCCGCCGGAGGCGTGGCGATAATGATCGAGCCGGCTCAGCGCCTTATCGGCGGAGTCCTTGGGCAGGTCCGGCTGCTTGCCGTTCGGCGTCAGCTTCTCGGCCAGCCGCAGCGCCGCCGCGCGGCCGAACACCACGAGGTCGATCAGCGAGTTCGAGCCGAGCCGGTTGGCGCCGTGCACGGAGACGCAGGCCGCCTCGCCCACCGCCATCAGGCCGGGCACGATCGCATTGTCGTCGCCGTCCTTCTTGGTCAGCACCTCGGCGCGATAGTTGGTCGGGATGCCGCCCATGTTGTAGTGCGCGGTCGGCACGATCGGGATCGGCTCGCGCGTGACGTCGACGTTGGCGAAGATCTTGGCGGATTCGGAGATGCCGGGCAGGCGCTCCTGCAGCACCTTCGGATCGAGATGGTCGAGATGCAGGAAGATGTGGTCCTTCTTCCGGCCGACGCCGCGGCCTTCGCGGATCTCGACGGTCATCGCGCGGGAAACGACGTCGCGCGAGGCGAGGTCCTTTGCGGACGGCGCGTAGCGCTCCATGAAGCGCTCGCCCTCGGCGTTGACGAGATAGCCGCCTTCGCCGCGCGCACCTTCGGTGACAAGACAGCCCGAGCCATAGATGCCGGTCGGGTGGAACTGCACGAACTCCATGTCCTGCAGCGGCAGGCCGGCGCGCAGCGCCATGCCGCCGCCATCACCGGTGCAGGTGTGCGCCGAGGTGCAGGAGGCGTAGGCACGGCCGTAGCCGCCGGTCGCCAGGATCGTGGTCTGGGCGCGGAAGCGGTGCAACGTACCGTCATCGAGCTTGAGCGCGATGACGCCACGGCAGACGCCCTGGTCGTCCATGATCAGGTCGATGGCGAAGAACTCGATGAAGAACTCCGCGGCGTGCCGCAGCGACTGGCCATACATGGTGTGCAGCATGGCGTGGCCGGTGCGGTCGGCGGCGGCGCAGGTGCGCTGCGCCTGGCCCTTGCCGTAGTCCAGGGTCATGCCGCCGAACGGCCGCTGGTAGATCTTGCCGTCCTCGGTGCGCGAGAACGGCACGCCCCAATGCTCGAGCTCGTAGACCGCCTCGGGCGCGTTGCGCACCATGTACTCGATCGCGTCCTGGTCGCCGAGCCAGTCCGACCCCTTGACGGTGTCGTACATGTGCCAGCGCCAGTCGTCCTGATGCATGTTGCCGAGCGAGGCCGAGATGCCGCCCTGCGCCGCCACCGTATGCGAGCGGGTCGGGAACACCTTGGTGATGCAGGCGGTGCGCAAGCCCGCCTCGCTGCAGCCGACGACCGCGCGCAGGCCGGCGCCGCCGGCGCCGACCACGACGACGTCATAGGTGTGGTCCTCGATCGGATATGCTTTTCCGTTCGTCGCGGGCGCGCCGTTCGCGCTGCCATTTGCTCCGCCGGCCATGGCCTAGACTCCAGTGGAAAGTTTGATGAGGGCGTAGATCGAGGCGAGCGCCACGGTCACCGCGAAGAAGTTGTTGGCCATGATCGCGACGAGCTTGAGCGGCTCGCTGTGCACGTAGTCCTCGATCACGACCTGCATACCGATCTTCATGTGCCAGCAGCTCGCGATCACGAACAGCAGCATAATCACGGCAATCGGAATCGAGCCCAGGATCTGCGCCGCGCCGGCCTGGTTGCGGCCGAGCAGCATGATCACCACGATCACGACCGGCACGATCAACAGGGTCATCGCGACCGCGGTGATGCGCTGGCGCCAGAAATCACCGGTGCCCGAATGGGCCGCGCCGAGGTTGCGGACGCGGCCGAGCGGGGTGCGCATCGACTTCGCGCGTGCGTTGCTCATCGGCCGCCTCCCACTGCGTAAGCCACGATCCAGACCAGGACAGTCAACGTGATGCCCCCGATCAGGGCGCCCCAGGTGAGCGTCTCGCGCTCATTGGGCTTGAAGCCGTAGCCGAGGTCCCAGACGAAGTGGCGGATGCCGGACAAGAGATGGTGCAGCAGCGCCCAGGTGTAGCCGAACACGATCAGGCGACCGAGGAAGCTGCCCATGAACCCCTGGACGTAGGAGTAGGCGCTGGGACCAGACGCGGCGGCGATCAACCACCAGGCCAGCAGCAGCGTCCCGAAATATAGTGCAACCCCGGTGGCGCGATGGACGATCGAGAGGATCATCGTCAGCGTCCAGCGGTAGGTTTGCAGATGCGGCGAAAGCGGTCGTTCGATCCTGGCTGTCATTGGTTGCTTTGATGATTTCTTGTGGGCCGTGAACGGAAGGGACTTGCGGCCATGTGGATCGGCAAGGCGGGCTTTATTTACGGAGAAGGAACAGGCGTTGCAACGAACAAATCGCCCAAAACCGAACGACGATTCAGTATTAGGCGACCGGTGGAAAAAGGGCCAATGGCCGCCGTGGTATACCAGAAACCCATCCTGACCGGATATGACGAACCATCGTTCATTCTTATCTCCTCACCAAGGCCGTTACCAACGCGGCGAGACTGTTGAATAGCGCCGACTGTCGAGCATTGATTCACCGCTTAACCTCGGTCTTGAGGAAGCGGGTTTCGCGACAAGAGCCAGTGCCATCTGACGATTCTGCAAACCTGCCCGGAGCGATACGCGGAGCAACAACCTGCGTCGGCGACCGCCTGCGCTGCAGCAAATCTCCCTCGATCTCCCAGGTTCCTCGCCGCGCAAACGGCCCCTCCGCCGGTCGATTTTGCCGCATGTCGCCGCCCGGCGAAGCGGCTTAGTCTCAAACGACGTGCAACAGACGCGGTGCAGGGAGCCTCGATGCCGCTGCCGACGGTCCGACCGACAACCACCGAACGCCCGGCGGCCCTGCCGGCGCGCAAGGTGTCGTCGCACGAGCCCGCCGAGGAGCCGTTGACCTGCGTGCTCGGCTTCACCGCCTCCGGCCTGTTCGCCGCCTGTCTCGCATTCGCCATCCAGCACGAGATCGCCTCGCTCGCCGTGCTCGAATTCGTGCTGATCTGCGCCGCGCCGCCGCTGGCCGCGCTCGCCGGCCTCGCGATCGGACGACGGCGCTAGGCCGCCGTCACTTCGTATAGATGTCCTTGTACTGATCACGCAGCACGTTCTTCTGCACCTTGCTCATCGCATTGCGCGGCAGCTCGTCGACCACGAACACGCGCTTGGGCATCTTGAATTTTGCCAATCGGCCGTCGAGGCCCTTGAGCACGCCGGCCTCGCTGACATCAGCCCCCGGATGGCGCACCACGACCGCGGTGACACCTTCGCCGAAATCAGGATGCGGCACACCGATGACGGCGGACTCGACCACGCCCGGCATGGCGTCGATCTCGCTCTCGATCTCCTTCGGGTAGACGTTGAAGCCGCCGGAGATCACGAGGTCCTTGCCGCGGCCGACGATGTGGACGTAGCCCTGTTTGTCGATCTTGCCGAGATCGCCGGTGATGAAGAAACCATCGTCGCGGAATTCCGACTTGGTCTTCTCCGGCATCCGCCAATAGCCCTTGAACACGTTCGGGCCCTTGACCTCGATCATCCCGATCTCGTCGCGCGCGAGCTCCTTGGCCGTTTCCGGATCGGTGACGCGCACCGACACGCCGGGCAGCGGGAAGCCGACCGCGCCGGGCACGCGCTCGCCGTCATACGGGTTCGACGTATTCATGTTGGTCTCGGTCATGCCGTAGCGCTCGAGCACGGCATGGCCGGTGCGCGCGAACCACTCGCGATGGGTGTCGGCGAGCAGCGGCGCCGAGCCGGAGATGAAGAGCCGCATGTGGCTCGTCGTCTCCTTCGACAGCCGCGGGTTCTGCAGCAGCCGCGTGTAGAAGGTCGGCACACCCATCAGCACGGTGGCGCGCGCCATCAGGTTGATGATCAGGTCCGGATCGAGCTTGGGCAGGAAGATCATCGACGCCCGCGCGAACAGCGTGACGTTGCTGGCCACGAACAGACCATGGGTGTGATAGATCGGCAGCGCGTGGATCAGCACGTCGTCCTTGGTAAAGCGCCAGGTGTCGATCAGGGTCAGCGAGTTCGAGGCGAGATTGTCGTGAGACAGCATCGCGCCCTTGGAGCGGCCGGTGGTGCCCGACGTATAGAGAATGGCGGCGAGATCGTCGGCGCTGCGCGGCACGGTGGTGAAGGCGGAGCCGGTCTTGTCGGCGGCTTCCGTCAGCGAGCCCGTGCCTGACGCATCGAGCGTTTCCACCTTGGCGCCGACCTTGGCCGCCAGCGCGCCGATGCCTTCGGCCTTCGCGGGATCGCACACCACGACGGTCGGCTCGGCGTCGCCGATGAAATAGTCGAGCTCGTTGAGCGTATAGGCGGTGTTGAGCGGCAGATAGACGCCGCCTGCACGGACCGTGGCGAGATAGAGCACAAGGCCGGACACCGACTTCTCGGTCTGCGCCGCGACGCGATCACCCGGCTTCACACCACGGGCCACCAGCACGTTCGCCATCTGGCCTGCCCGCGCGATCAAATCGCCATAGGTGATGCGCTGGCCGTCATGGGTCTCGATCGCCAGGCGGCTGGGATCGTCGAGGCCATCGAACAGGCGGGAGAACAGATTGGCGTTGGCGGCTTGGTTCATGCAACATTCCCCTGGGAGCATCGGCAGGCCGGCAGTGCCAGCCGGCGGAACATCATGCTCGACGAAGACGAAAAGGGCCGGGACAGCGAACAAGACCGGTGACATCGCAGTCACCACGGTCGCCATCTCTGATCGAGGCTGCTCTAGCAAAAACGCCCTTTCGAAGGCAACCGGGAGACGCTGGGATATGGTCAAGGGAAAACGGATCGCGTGGATCACCGGCGGCGGCACCGGAATCGGCGAGGCCGGCGCACTGGCGCTCGCGGCCGAGGGCTGGACGGTGATCGCCTCGGGCCGGCGCACGGCCGCGCTCCAGGCCGTGGTGGCCCAGATTGCCGCGGCGGGCGGCACGGCCGAGGCCGTGCCGCTCGACGTCGCCAAGGCCGCCGACGTGCAGGCCGCGGCCGATGCCATCCTGGCGCGGCACGGCCGCATTGATCTGCTGGTCAACTCCGCCGGCGTCAACGTGCCGAAGCGGCGCTGGGACGACATGACGATCGAGGGCTGGAACCAGCTGGTCGAGATCAACCTCAACGGTGTGCTCTACTGCATGAAGGCGGTGCTGCCGGCGATGCGGGCGCAGCAGGACGGCACCATCATCAACGTCTCGTCCTGGGCCGGCCGCCATGTCTCGAAGATGCCGGGACCGGCCTACACCTCGACCAAGCACGCGGTGCTGGCGCTGACGCACTCGTTCAACATGGAGGAATGCGTGAACGGCCTGCGCGCCTGCTGCCTGATGCCCGGCGAGGTCGCCACGCCGATCCTGGAGCAGCGCCCGGTGGCGCCGAGCGCCGAGGAGCAGGCGCGGATGCTGCAGCCGGAAGACCTCGGCCGCACCATCGCGTTCGTGGCCAACATGCCGCCGCGCGTCTGCGTCAACGAGATCCTGATCAGCCCGACATGGAATCGCGGGTTCATTCAGACGCCGGGCAACAGGGATTGAGGAGCGCCGGATATCAAGCACGGCGAGCGCGCCTACAACTACTGCCCAGGACTTGGTCGTACGCGACCAGGTCCGCAACTTCGGTTCGGGCAAATACCCGGCAATGTCCCTCTCTTTATTATTTGGATCGTGAGGGCCGAGCGCGCGCCAAATAACCGGCGTCGTCCCTGCGAACGGGACCCATGCCGCACGATGTTTGTAAGAGGCAGGCTGCGAGTCCCGCGCAAGACAACTGAACCCTGTGGTTATGGATCCCGGGTCGGCGCGCTTCGCGCTTGCCCGGGACGACAGCTGTGGTTGGCGCACCCGTCGTTGCCTCCGAGACGCAGATCGAAGGCGAACGATCTCGTTCTCACGACACGATGCGCCCGAGCTGTGCTGAAACTCACCGCCCTCGAATCATGAGGGCGCGGGGAAGGCCGGGCGCTGGCCGCGCCCGTGGCCCGCCTGCGAAAGAAAATGCAGGCGGCAGGTACCACAGGTCTGGCCGAGAACACCCGGCCTTCCCCGCGCAACGGTTTTAACGGCTGCTTCGCGTTCTCCCTGGTGCGCCGGGCTGTCTGGCCACCATCACGAGCGCGACACGCTAGCATCAGCACCCGCTTGATATCAGCATCGGGATATCAGGACCGCGCGACTTGACCGTGCGCGTGTCGCTGTTCGTCCGCGTGGCGACCACGCTGCAGCAACACACGCCCATCGCATCCCACTGCCAACGGTTCGTGACGGTCGCGAAACGCCCCTCATGCGGCAGCAGGGACGTGCGGAAATGTGCAGGTGATTTGCCCGACGATGCAACGTCGGCAGCGTGCGACAAACTGGCTCGACGGGCAATTTGCGCATGGGAGGGATGCGAACAACATCATTCGATCGACGCGATCATCTCTGATGCGATCTCTCTCATGAGAGATCAAGCAGATCAGAGATCATGTGGACCGCACTGTGCGCCGCGCAGACGGTCGGCTCCCCTCCCCCTTGCGGGGAGGGGTTGGGGGTGGGGGTCCGCGAGCGCTGACTTCAGTGGCTTGAATGCCGGGCGAACAGCAAGCGGCGCTATCGCCGATATCAGGGCATGGGCTTTGACTCTCATGTCGAGCATGATTCGTGGCCCCCCACCCCCGACCCCTCCCCGCAAGGGGGAGGGGAGCGCACCGCCGCTGGCGTCAAGGCGAGATTCCAACGCTCGCAGATCAATCAAGCCTGCTTCATCCGCGCTCAGAACGACGTGCCGCCGCCGAACCTGAACTCCTGGACGGTGTCGTATTTGCCCTTGGACAGCGGCACCGCGTAGTCGAAGCGGAGCGGGCCGAAGGGCGAGGCCCAGATCAGGCCGACTCCGACGGAGGAGCGCACCACCTTGCTGTCATCGTACAGCAGGCCGCATTTGCAGGTCGCGGTGTTGACCTCGCCGGTCGCCGCCCAGGAGGTCGGGCCCTGATAGCCCCACAGCGAACCGGCATCGGCATAGACGGCGCCCTTCAAGCCCACTTCCTTCGGCAGGAACCAGAACGGCATCTGCAGCTCCGCCGAGGCGCCCCAATATTTGGTGCCCCCAAGCGCGTCGCCGGTCGCGCCGAGGCTCGCATAGGTGATGTCGCGCGCCCCGATTCCGTTCGAGGCGAAGCCGCGCACCAGGCTCGGTCCCATCTGGAAGTGGTCGAGCATCCGCAGATCCTTGTCGCCGATCTTGTTCAGCATGCCGCCCTGCAGATGGATGATGCCGACGATGTCGGCCACCAGCGGCGAGTAATATTTCGCATCGACCGCCGACTTGAGGTAGCTGACGTTACCGCCGACGCCGGCGAAATCCTGCTTCCAGTCGATCAGCAGACCATCCGTCGGGTTCTTGTTGTTGTCGAGCGTGTTGTAGCTGAGCGTGTAGCCGAGCGCAGAGGTCAGCGCGGCGCCGTCGCTCAGCTCCTTGCGGACCGGCAGGCTCGACTCGCCATCGCCGTAGCAGCCCCAGCCATAATAGCCCGAGCTGGTCGAATTGGTCGGATCGACGCCGCCGAGCACACTCTTGATGTACGCCGGGGTCGGGTTGAAGGCGAGCAGGCTGTTGGCGGTATTGTTGTTGCAGTTCTTATAGTAGGACGGCAGCGATATCTCCTGGCGATAGAGCGAGTATCGCAGCTGGAGCGAGAGGTCTTCGCGCAACTGGAAGCCGAGCCGCGGGCTGAAGCCGATCGTCGTCACGCCATAGCTCGTATAGCTGTTCGCCAGCTGCTGCTTGTAGTAGACATCCAGGCCGAGCGCGATCCGGTTGTCGAGCAGATAGGGCTCGACGAAGGACAGCGAGACGCCTCTGCTGTATTGGCCGTAGCTCACGGACGCCTTGGCGTACAGACCGCGGCCGAGGAAGTTGCGCTCCGAAACCGAGACCTCACCCAGCGCGCCATCGGTGGTCGAATAGCCGCCGGAAACGGAGAGGTCGCCGGTCGACTTCTCCTCCAGATTGACCACGAGGATGACGCGGTCGCTCGACGACCCCGGCTCCGCGGTGATCTTCACCTCCTTGAAGAAGTCCAGATTCTTCAGCCGGCGCTCGGCGCGGTCGACCAGCGCGCGGTTGTAGGCGTCGCCCTCGGAGAGATCGAACTCGCGCCGGATCACGTAGTCGCGGGTGCGGGTGTTGCCGCGGATGGTGATGCGCTCGATATAGGTGCGCGGGCCCTCGTCGACCTGGAACACGATCGCGACCGTATGCGCTTCCAGATTGCGGTCGCCGCGCGGACGCACGACGGCGAAGGCAAAGCCGCGACGCGAGGCCTCGATCTGCATCTCCTCGACCGATTTCTCGAGCTGCTCGACGTTGTAGAGCGCGCCGACATTGACGCGCGAGTAGCCGCGCAGCGTGTTGGCGTCGAGCGCCGCGACGCTCGACTGGAACTGCACCGAGCTGACGCGGTATTGCTGGCCCTCCTCGATCTGGAACGTGACCAGGAAGCCCTTCTGGTCCGGGTCATATTCGCTGAGCGCCGCGACGACCTGAATGTCCGCATAGCCGTTCTTCAGATAGAAGCGGCGGATCAGGTCGCGATCGGCCTCGACGCGATCGGGGTCGTAGACGTCGTTGTTGCCGAGGAAGCTGAGCCAGTTCGTTGCGTGCGTCTTGATGACGTCGCGCAGACGCGCGGCGGAATAGGCGTTGTTGCCGACGAAGCTGATCGATTTCACACCGGTCTTGACGCCCTCTTCGATGGTGAAGACGAGGTCGACGCGGTTGTTGGGCTGCTCGATGATCTCGGGCGTGACGCGGACGTCGTAGCGGCCGGAGCGGCGGTAGATCTCGGCGATGCGCTGCGCGTCCGACTGCACCATCGGACGGGACAGCGTCCCGCGCGGCTTCGATTGCACTTCCGCCGTGAGCTGCTCGTCCTTGACCTTCTTGTTGCCCTCGAAGGCGACGCGGCCGATCACGGGATTCTCGACCACGCGCACGATCAGCCGGCCGCCCTGCCGGTCGATCTTCACGTCGGCGAACAGGCCGGTCTGGACCAGGGCCTTGAGGCCGCCGTCGACCTGGCCGGCATCGAGCGTGCCGGTGGGACCCGGCTTGAAATAGGAGCGGATGGTGTCGGATTCGACGCGCCTGTTACCCTCGACGGTGATCGCGCTGGCGACGGCGGGTGCCGCCGCGGCCATGCGGGGCAGCGAGGAAACGGGCATGGCCAGCAGCATCAGGGCAAGCACGCCCGGCAGTCTCAGACGCATCATCGACGCTCTTTCGAAAGTCAGAGTCCTCGGCGCGCAGACGTTCGTCGGCACGCCACCGGAATCGCTGATGCCCGTCAAAGATGGTCGCGATGCGCCGATCTCGTTTCGTGAAATGTCTGATGATGCTGGATGTGACTGAGTGTTTCCGGTCAGACAAGATTCTCGGGCCAACCGAGCGGCAGAGGGCATGAGCAGCTAATAAGTGCGTCGCCCGCGCTGCGACCAGAAAGCCACGGCTGAGACGGACATCTCCGTTAAGCAATCGGCCCGGCCGCGCCGCATTCGGTGGCTTCCGAAATCAAATTCTACAAATCTTCGGAAGTTGGCAATACGAGGGAAAAACGAGGGTGCTAATTGATCGTCATCCGAACTAAGCCCCCAAGTAGTTCGGCCAAGGCCCGGTGCGCGTAGATTCCCATTGATATTCCGGCGCACCGGGCCGCCCCTTTTTCCCTCGCGCGCGAGCCGATGGCCCGTAGGATGGGCAGCGGCGTGGTAGTGCCGCGGCTCCATCCGAGGTCGCGGCAGCGCCGTGCCCACGGTCTGACCGCGAATGCGCTGCTCGGCGGTGTGCAAGCCGCCGCCTTCGGCGGTCCCCTTGCCCTCCTACGGTTCCCGCCGCCCCACCCGAATCACCACAATGTCCGCCGCTGTTGCGAAATTGCCTCTGGATCGGGCCGGAAAAACCGATCAAAACGGGCAGCAGCGCCGATGGTTAATCGCGTCTTAACCTCGCCCCACCTATGGTGACCACAAAGGCACACCGGTTCATGGGCGATCGGCGGCTTCCACTGGTTTGGCGCGCGTTTTACGTATGGCAATGACCGCTTCATCCCCCGCGCCCGCTGGCGCCAGCCATTCGGAGAGCGAACGCTCGCCGTTTGCGCGGCTGAACGAGCTGCTCGCCCCCTACAAGCCGGGCAAGCCGATGATCACGCTCGCCGTTGGCGAGCCGCAGCATCCGGTGCCGGACTTCGTCGGGCCTGTATTGGCCCAGCACATCGCCGAGTTCGGCCGCTACCCGGCCGCCAAGGGCATCGAGCCGTTCCGCAAGGCGGCCGCCGGCTGGCTGGCGCGGCGATTCGCGCTGCCGCGCGCGATCGATCCCGAGCACGAGGTTCTCGTCCTGAACGGCAGCCGCGAGGGCCTGTTCTTCGCCGCCCATGCCGCGCTCCGCCATGTCGGCCCGCGCCGCGGACGATCGGCGATCCTGATGCCGAACCCGTTCTATCCGGTGTATGGCGTCGGCGCCCGTACCGCCGGCTGCGACTCCATCTATCTGCCGACCACGCGCGACAACGGCTTCCTGCCCGACCTCGATGCGATCGACGAGGCGACCTTGGCGCGCACTGTCGCGTTCTATCTCGCCACGCCCGCCAATCCGCAGGGCTCGGTAGCCAGCCCGGACTACATGCGCAAGCTGGTCCGGCTCGCCGACCGCTGGGGCTTTCTGATCTTCAGCGACGAGTGCTATTCGGAGATCTACACGCGACAGGCGCCCGGCAGCATGCTCGAGCATGCCGGCCCCGACTACGCCAACGTCGTCGCGTTCCAATCGCTGTCGAAGCGCTCCAACGTGCCGGGCATGCGCATCGGCTTCGCCGCCGGCGACCGCAAATTCCTCGCCGCCTTCCACGAGCTGCGCAACGTCGCGGCGCCGCAGGTGCCGGTGCCGCTGCAGCACGTCGCGGTGGCCGCCTATGGCGACGAGGCACATGTCGAGGACAACCGGCGGCTGTACCGCGCCAAGTTCGACCTCGCCGACCAGATCATCGGCAACCGTTATGGCTACAGGCGGCCCGATGGCGGCTTCTGCGTCTGGCTCGATGTGGCGAACCGCGGCGGCGACGAGGAGGTGACGCTGCGGCTGTATCGCGACGCCGGCGTGCGGGTTGTGCCCGGCAGCTACCTGGCGCGGCCGCAAGCCGACGGCTTCAATCCAGGCGCCGGCTATATCCGGCTGGCGCTGGTGGCCGATGCCGACTCCACCGGTGAGGCGTTGCACCGGCTGGTCGAGGTCCTGGGATAATCGCGGGGCTGATGCAGATGCCGGCGATCGAACGAGTCATTCCCCTGGTCAACCACCTGCCGACGTCGCTGCGCGACGCGCTGGTGCGGCGGCTGCGCGAGCTCGCGGGCCTCGCGCTGATCGGCCTGTCCGGCATCGCCGCGGCGGCGCTGATGACCTGGTCGGTGCAGGACCCGAGCCTGAGCCACGCCACCTCGCGCGCGATCCGCAACATCGTCGGCTATCCCGGCGCGATCGGCGCCGATCTCCTGATGCAGATCTTCGGCCTCGGCGCCATCATGGTCATCCTGCCGATCGCGATCCGCGGCTGGCGCATGATGACGCACCGGCCGTTCGATCGCGAGGCGCTGCGCTTCGGCGCCTGGGTGCTCGGCGCCGTCATCGCCGCCGGACTTGCCAGTTGCTGGCCGCGCTCGCACGCTTGGCCGCTGCCGACCGGTCTCGGCGGCGTGGTCGGCGACGCCCTGCTGCGCGCACCGGCCGTGGTGTTCGGTCCGCCCGGTATGATCTATCGGCTGGTGCTCGGCGCCCTTCTTCTGGTTGCGATGATCGGCTGCCTGCTGGTAGCCGGCGGCATGGGCGCGAAGGAAGCCGATCCGAGCCTGCTCGCGGAGGAGGACGATGACACGCCGCTGGCCGACCCCGAGGACGACGACGACCGCAAGGCGATCCGGCTCGGCTGGGTGTTCCACGCCATCATGAGCGCCAAGGCGCAGGTCGTCTGGTTCCTGAGCACGGCCTACCGCGCACTGGTGTCATCAGGCCCGCAGCCGCGCGCCGCCGCCGCAAGCCGGCAGGAGCCGAGCCTGGGCCGCGGCCAGGGCAAGCCGACGCTCGCGCCCGAGATGGACGAGCACGGCGGCGACGAGGACGAGGCCGACGAAGGCGAGGACGACGAGGAGGAAGAGGAGCCCGCTCCCCGCGCCCGCAAGAAGCCCGCGGCCAAGACGCCGGCGCGCAAGTCCAACGACAAATACGACCTGCCCTCGGTCTCGATGCTGGCGGCGCCGAAATCCTCCGACCGCCAGCCGCTGTCGAAGAGCGAGCTGGAGGCCAATTCGCGCGCGCTGGAAGGCGTGCTGCAGGACTTCGGCGTGCGCGGCGAGATCGTCAAGGCGCATCCCGGTCCGGTCGTCACGCTGTACGAGCTGGAGCCGGCACCGGGCATCAAATCGTCGCGCGTCATCGGCCTCGCCGACGACATCGCCCGCTCGATGAGCGCGCTGTCTGCGCGCGTCGCCGTCGTGCCCGGCCGCAATGCCATCGGCATCGAGCTGCCGAACGCGCACCGCGAGAAGGTGTATTTGCGCGAGTTGCTCGTCGCCAAGGAGGCCACCGAGAGCGTCGCCAAGCTGCCGCTGTGCCTCGGCAAGAATATCGGCGGCGAATCCATCATCATCGATCTCGCCCGCACCCCGCACATGCTGATCGCCGGCACCACCGGCTCGGGCAAATCCGTCGCCATCAACACCATGATCCTGAGCCTGGTCTACCGGCTCCGGCCGGACCAGTGCCGGCTGATCATGGTCGACCCGAAGATGCTCGAACTGTCGGTCTATGACGGCATTCCGCATCTCCTCACGCCTGTCGTCACCGATCCGAAGAAGGCCGTCGTCGCGTTGAAATGGGCCGTGCGCGAGATGGAGGAGCGCTACAAGAAGATGGCCAAGCTCGGCGTGCGCAACATCGACGGCTACAATGCCCGTCTCGGCGAAGCGCGCGCCAAGGGCGAGGAGCTGACCCGCACCGTCCATACCGGCTTCGACAAGGAGACCGGCAAGGCGATCTACGAGGAGGAGAAGCTCGACCTCGATCCCCTGCCCTACATCGTCATCATCGTCGACGAGATGGCCGACCTGATGATGGTCGCCGGCAAGGACATCGAGGGCACGGTGCAGCGCCTCGCCCAGATGGCGCGCGCCGCCGGCCTGCACGTCATCCTGGCGACGCAGCGCCCGTCGGTCGACGTCATCACCGGCACCATCAAGGCGAACTTCCCGACCCGCATCTCCTTCCAGGTCACGTCCAAGATCGACAGCCGCACCATCCTCGGCGAGATGGGCGCCGAGCAGCTGCTCGGCCAGGGCGACATGCTCTACATGGCCGGCGGCGGCCGCATCAGCCGCGTGCACGGCCCGTTCTGCTCCGACGAGGAGGTCGAGAAGGTCGTCAAGCACCTGAAGGCACAGGGCTCGCCGGAATATCTCGAGGCGGTCACCGCCGAGGAGCCGAGCGAGGAGGATGGCGCCGTGTTCGATGCCACCGGCATGGGCGGCGGTGGCGGCGGCGACGACCTGTTCTCCCAGGCGGTCGCCGTGGTCAAGCGCGACCGCAAGGCCTCGACCAGCTACATTCAACGCCGGCTGCAGATCGGCTATAACAAGGCCGCTTCGCTGATGGAGCGGATGGAACAGGAAGGCATCGTCGGCCAGGCCAACCACGCCGGCAAGCGCGAGATCCTGGTGCCCGAGGAGGAAGGCGGATTCTGACGGCCCCGATGGCCGCAGAAACGCCGCTTCGGTGCCCGATCTTCACGCGATTACGATCACGCTGCCCGCCCGATCCGGGATAGAACGCGTAAAACTCAGGACGTCGTTTTGAAAAGCTCCTTGTTGAACAGCACGTTTTCGTATCACGCAGCTTCGCGCGGGCGCCGGATCTGCGCCTGGCTGGTCGCCTGCGCCGTGACGACATGCTCTGTCGCCGGTGCGTCCGGTCACGCCGCCGCGCAGGGCACGCCGGCTCCGAAATCAGGCCCGAAGAGCGGCTCCCAGCTCAGCGCCTCCGACCAGCAGCGCTCGGGCCAGAGCCCTTCGACCACCCAGACCGCCCCGCCCAATCCGATCATTCCCGATCCCCGGCGCAACGTGCCGGCCAGCATCTTCACCTCGTTCGACGCCAACCAGAAGGCGCAGGCGGCCAAGGTCAGCGCCTATCTGTCGTCGCTGCAGACGCTGGTCGGGAACTTCGTCCAGGTCGGCCCGGACGGCAGCAAGACCAAGGGCGATTTCTACATCCAGAAGCCGGGCAAGGTCCGCTTCGAATACGAGCCGCCGACGCCGATCGACATCATCGCCGACGGCTCCTCGCTGGTGGTGCGCGACCGCAAGCTCGCGACCCAGGACGTCTATCCGCTGTCGCAGACGCCGCTGCGCTATCTGCTGTCGGACCGCATCGACCTGCTCAAGGACACCAACGTGATCGCGGTTGCGGCCGACGACCTCTACGTCACGATCACGATCGAGGAGAAGCAGGCTCTGATCGGCACCAGCCGGCTGATGCTGATGCTCGGCGTCAAGGACGGCCAGCTCAAGCAGTGGACCGTGACCGATCCGCAGGGCTACGACACCACCATCGCCGTCTACAATCTCGATACGACCAAGAAGCTCGATCCGGCGATGTTCAAGATCGACTTCACGGCCTATCCGAGCACGCCGCCGGGCTGACGCCGCCTCTCGCGCTCGCTCAGCGCGATTCGAGCCCGCGCACCTTCCATTGCGCTTCGGACAGTGCAAGCTTCTCGAAGCGCTTGCGCGCCTCCTCGAGGTCATCGGCCGGAAGCGCGTCGCAGCCGGGCCGGCCGCGCAGGATCATCGACGTCGTCGCCCAGCTCAGCCGCGCCGCCTTGCAGGCCAGCAGCAGATCCGTGAGACGATCCTCCTCCAGCAGCGCTTCGATCGTCTCGATGGTGACGACGCAGAGCAGCGCCAGCGCTGCGATCACGGCAGGGAAATCGCCGGTGGCGCAGAAGCGGTTGACGGCGGAGTCGCCGAGCTTGCCGGTGCGGCTGAGGGCGGCAACCTCGGCCTTGACCTGCTGATAATCCCAGATCGCGCGCATTGCCGCGCCGGGCGAGCGGGTCGGCGTCGCCTGCAGGGTGGCGCGGGTCGCCGGCGGTGCGGCCTTGATGAAGCGGGCGCGGGCGCCCTCGCTCGCCGCGGCGACGAAGGCCCGCGACAGCTTGGCCGGCAGATCTGTGCGCAGCGCGAGCTTTTCGGCGAGATCCTCGTCGCGCTCGGCGATCTTGAACAGGCTGCGATAGCCATCCTCGGACAGCCGGGCGGAGAGGTTCTGTGCCAGCGCCATGCGCACCGCCGGAAAGCCGCGCGCGATCAGCTGCGTCGTGAGATTGTCGCCGATGCCGCGTCGGCTGGCGAGCGCGACGAGATGCGCCGGGCTGCCGGTGCGGATGAACTCGGCGAGGTCGCGCTCGGTCAGCACCGCCGCCTTGGCCAGCATCGGCCCGGCGACGCGCAATTCGGGGTGAACGGCGAGCAGCCGCGCGGTGGCGTAAGGCGCACGCTCGACGCCGGCGAGCGCCATGCTCAGCTCGGCCAGCAGCTCGGTCGCGACCTGCGGCATCAGCCGAGCGAACATCTGGTCGTAGAGATCGAGCTGCTCGTCCGATGCGGGCCGCGGACCGGCCAGGAACAGGCTGGTGGTCCGGCGCAGCATGTCGGTGGCGAGCTCGGACACCGTCCGCGCATCACCGGCGGGCGTCTTGGCGGTCGGAGCTGCCGCAGGCGCTGGAGGCATCGCACGTCCCTCGTTGGGCGCCTCTTGGCCGTGACGGAGGCGCGGGTCGATCATCAATTGAGGAAGAATGCGAAGGCCGGACTAAAGGGGCGTTAAGCCCGGCGGACGGAGCTGCAACCCGCGCGGCTGTCGTTAATGGATTGCGGCAGAGCGCGGCAACGACGATGTTCCTGTATCGTTCTTGCGAACAATCCCTGCTTCCGCTAGCTTGGTCGCTGGGAGGGGCATCATGGTCCAGCGCGTTTCCACCGTCGCCTTCGAGGGGATCGAGGCCCGCGCGGTCGACGTGCAGGTCCAAGTCGCGCCCGGTCTGCCGGCCTTCGCGATCGTCGGCCTGCCGGACAAGGCGGTGTCGGAAGCGCGCGAGCGGGTGCGCTCGGCGCTGATCGCCTCGGGCCTGGCGCTGCCGGCGCGGCGCATCACCGTGAACCTCGCGCCGGCAGACGTGCCCAAGGAAGGCAGCCATTACGACCTGCCGATCGCGCTGGGGCTGATGGCCGCGATCGGCGCCATTCCGCCGGATGCCCTCGGCGGCTTCACCGTGCTGGGCGAGCTCGGCCTCGACGGCTCGATCGCGCCAGTCGCCGGCGTGCTGCCCGCGGCCATCGGCGCCAATGCGCGCGAGGAAGGATTGATCTGCCCGGCCGCCTGCGGCGCCGAGGCGGCATGGGCGAGCCCCGATTTGCAGATCATCGCGGCGACGTCGCTGATCCAGATCGCCAATCATTTCAAGGGCACGCAGGTGCTGTCGCGGCCGCAACCCAGGATTCAGGAGGCGCCCGCCAGCCTGCTCGACCTGCGCGACATCAAGGGCCAGGAGAGCGGCAAGCGCGCGCTCGAGATCGCCGCCGCCGGCGGGCATCATCTGCTGATGATCGGCTCGCCCGGCGCCGGCAAGTCGATGCTGGCGGCGCGGCTGCCCTCGATCCTGCCGCCGCTGTCGCCGGCAGAGCTCTTGGAAGTCTCGATGATCGCCTCGGTCGCCGGCGAGATCGAGGGTGGGGCGCTGACGTCGCGCCGGCCGTTCCGCAGCCCGCATCATTCCGCCAGCATGGCGGCGCTAACCGGCGGCGGCCTGCGCGCCCGCCCCGGCGAGATCTCGCTGGCGCATCAGGGCGTGCTGTTCCTCGACGAGCTGCCGGAGTTCGATCCGCGCGTGCTGGATTCGCTGCGCCAGCCGCTGGAGAATGGCGAGGTCTCGATCTCGCGCGCCAACCACCGCGTCACCTACCCCGCCCGCTTCATGCTGGTGGCGGCGATGAATCCGTGCCGCTGCGGCAATGCCTTCGAGCCCGGCTACGCCTGCAAACGCGGCCGCATCGACCGCTGCACGGCGGACTACCAGATGCGCATCTCGGGCCCGCTGATGGACCGCATCGATCTGCGCATCGAGGTGCCCGCCGTCACCGCCGCGGACCTCATCCTGCCGCCGTCCAAGGAAGGCTCAAAGGAGGTCGCGGCCCGCGTCGCGGCCGCGCGCGACCTGCAGCGCGCCCGCTATGCCAAAGCCGGCCTGCCGCACATCCGGACCAACGCCGAGGCGCCGGCCGCCGTGCTCGACGAGATCGCCAGGCTCGATGCGCCCGGCCAGAAGCTGCTGCGCGAGGCCGCCGAGACGATGCGGCTGTCAGCCCGCGGCTATCACCGCGTGCTGCGCGTGGCGCGGACGCTCGCCGATCTCGACCATGCCGAGACCATCGGCCGGCTGCATCTGGCCGAGGCGCTGTCGTATCGCGCGCTGGCGGAGGACAATCGCCATGCGGCGTAAAGGCGCCCCTCCCCCTCAACACTCTGGTAACGACTTCTCTTTACGCTCCGACAACCATAGGGCCCGCGTTCCGTCATCAGGCCTTCCGCGTCGGTGCGTATCATGTTGCGTTTCAAGGTCCTCGTTTTGGCCGTGCCGCTGATCGCGGCGGCGGTCATCGCCAGACTCGAATTGGCGCCCTCCCCGCAGCCCTGCATTGCCGTCGGTGCCGACAGCGTCTCGCTCGGCTCCGCGCCCTTTCACGCCGATCTCCATGTCGACTTCACCGATGATCCCGCGCGCGCAACCACGCCTCATCACCGACCGATCCGGTTCTGTGAGCCGGGCTAACGCCCGGTTCACCATCTCTGCACGGCAGAATCGCGCGTGCACGACCTTTCAAAGTCTCAGCAATACCGACGCCGCATGGTGCGGGCCGGCCATGACATTGGGATCGAAATCGTCGGGGGTGATCGAGATGGGACCGATTTTTCACGTCAGGCTACGCCTGCGCCGGTTCATGCGCCGTCACCGCACCATCTTCGCGATCCTGCGCTCGCTGATGATCTTCTCCGCTGGCTTCGGCGGCGCGTACGGCTTCATCAAGGCCAGCATCTCCGACAACTCCGGCTATAACCCACACACGTTCGCGATCGGAGCCAGCTTCCTGTTCGCGCTCGCCTGCGTCGGCCTGGCCACGCTCAGCATGCGGCTGCGCTTCGTCGCCAGGAAGATGCACAAGATTGCGCTCCACAACGAGGTGCTGGCCGACCGGAACTGGGAGCTGCAGGAAGCCGAGCAGCGCGCCCGCAATCTGTTCGAGCAGCAGGGCGACCTCATCGTCATGCGCGCGCGCGACGGCAGCATCATCTTCGTCAACGACGCCTATTGCCGGATGGCCGGCCTCGATCGCGACAAGCTGCTCGGCAGCGCGTTCACCTTCGAGCTGATCGAGCAGGGCGACAGCGCGCTGGAGCCGAACGGCACGCGCGTCCACGACCAGCGCATCGAGAGCGCGGTCGGGCCGCGCTGGATCGCGTGGCGCGAGGCACTGGTGCGTTCCGACGCCGGCCAGCCCGCCGTGCTGCAATGTGTCGGCCGCGACGTCACCGACCGCACCGAGACCGAGCGCGCGCTGGCGGAGGCGCGCGACCAGGCCAATGCCGCGAACCGCGCCAAGTCGCGTTTCCTGGCGATGGCGAGCCACGAGATCCGCACACCGCTGAACGGCATCCTCGGCATGAGCGGCCTGTTGCTCGAGACGCAGCTGACGCCGGAGCAGACCACCTACGCCAAGGCGGTTCGCACCTCGGGTGAAGCCTTGATGTCGCTGATCGACGAGCTGCTCGACTATTCCAAGATCGAGGCCGGCAAGCTCGCACTCGAGGCGCAGCCATTCTCGCTGGCGACGCTGATCGAGGAGATCACCGAGCTGCTGGCGCCGCGGGCGCAGGCCAAGCAATTGGAGATCGCGGCCTATCTCGACGAGCGGCTGCCGACCTGGGTGACCGGCGACGCCGCGCGGCTGCGCCAGGTGCTGCTCAACCTCGCCGGCAACGCCATCAAGTTCACGGCTTCGGGCGGCGTCGCGCTGATCGCCGAGCCCGGGATCTGGCCGAACGAGATCAGCTTCCAGGTGCGCGATACCGGCATCGGCATCGCAGCCGACGCCCAGGAGCGCATCTTCCGCGAATTCGAGCAGGCCGATGACAGCGTCGCGCGCAGCTTCGGCGGCACCGGACTTGGCCTGGCGATCTCCGACCGGATCGTCAAACGCATGGGCGGCCGCATCGCGCTGCAGAGCCAGCTCGGCGCCGGCTCGACCTTCGAGGTGTCGGTGCCGCTGCCGCCGGCGCTGGAGCGCGGCGAGCAGAACAGCTTCCGCGGCCCCGACCTCGCGGGACAGTCGGTCATGCTGGTCGCGCCGGCCGGGCTGCAGGCCGAGCTGATCGAACGGCGCCTGCAGAACTGGGGCGCGCAGACGTGCCTGGTCGCCGAGGCCGAGGTGGCGGAAGCCTTGCTGCCCGAACGCGCCTGGCACGCCGTGCTGGTCGACGACGCCATCGGCAGCGACGCGTCGCTCCGTCTGGGCGGGGCCGCGCAACATCACACGACACGGCTGATCGTGCTGGTCACGCCGGCGAGCCGCCACGAGCTGACCCCAGCGGCGCCGTTCAACGGCTATCTGGTCAAGCCGCTGCGGGCCGCCTCGCTCGCCGCGCGCGTGAGCTTCGACACCGATGGAACGGTCCCGGCACTCGCTGACGATCCAATCCCGACGATCGCGCCGCCGATTGCGGTTCAGGCCGGCGGGAGCCGGTCCATCCTCGTCGCCGAGGACAACGACATCAATGCGCTGCTGATGCGCTCGCTGCTGACCAAGCTCGGCCACCACGCCGACATCGCCGTGCATGGCGAAGCCGCGCTGGACTCCTGGCTCGCGGCGCGCTCGGCCGGCGCGCCCTATGATCTGATCCTGATGGATGTGCAGATGCCTAAGCTCGACGGCATTGCCGCCGCCAAGCGCATCCGCGCCATCGAGGCCAGCGAGCCGGGCCGGCGCACGCCGATCCTGGCGCTCACGGCCAATGCCCTGGTCGAGGACCGCTACGCCTGCTTCGAGGCCGGCATGGATGGCTTCCTGGTCAAGCCGATCGATCGCGACAAGCTGGACGAGGCGCTGGCGAATCTGGCGGCGGCGCGACAGGTGGCGGCGTAAGTAATTAGTTGGAGCGGATCAGTTCAGCGCTACGCTCGCGGGCCACGCTCACAACCGCCTGAGCGCCACCGTCTCGACCTCGTGGTCCGCGCCCTTCTTCAGGATCAGCGTCGCGCGCGGCCTTGTCGGCAGGATGTTGTCCTCGAGATTGGCCAGGTTGGTGCGCTCCCAGATGGCGATCGCAGTGGCGATGGCCTCCTCGTCCGACAGCAGCGCGTAGCGGTTAAAGTAGGACCGGGGATCATGGAACGCAGTGTCGCGCAGCGACAGGAAGCGCTTGACGTACCATTTGCGCAGGATCGCCTCGTCGGCATCGATATAAACCGAGAAGTCGAAGAAGTCGGAGACGACCGGCACGGCCTTGCCGTCGCGCGGCAGCGGCCCGGTCTGCAGCACGTTGACGCCTTCGACGATGAGGATGTCCGGCTGGTCGATCTCGACCCACTGATGGGGGACGATGTCGTAGGTAAGATGCGAGTAGACCGGCGCGCGCACCTGATGCCGGCCGGCCTTGATGTCGGAGAGGAAGCCGAGCAGCCGCGGCAGGTCGTAGCTTTCCGGAAAGCCCTTCTTCTGCATCAGGCCCTGCCGCTCCAGGACCGCGTTCGGATAGAGGAAACCGTCGGTGGTGATGAGATCGACCTTCGGCCGCGGCGACCAGCGCGCCAGCAGGGCCTGCAGCACGCGCGCGGTGGTGGACTTGCCGACCGACACCGAGCCGGCAACGCCGATGATGTAGGGCATCTTGCGGTCGCGGATGCCGAGGAACTGGCGCTGCGCGTAGTACAGCCGCTGCGCCGCGTCGACATACATCGACAGCAGTCGCGACAACGGCAGATAGATGTCCTCGACCTCCTTGAGATCGAGGCGATCGTGCATCGAACGCAGCTTGGAGAACTCGCCGGGCTCCAAGGTCATCGGCGTGTCGTTGCGCAGCTCGGCCCATTGCTCGCGGGTGAAGACGCGGTACGGATTATATTGTTGTTCGGTGGTGCGCATATCCATGACGCTGCCCTTCGTTTCCCCGGCCGACGCGCCCTACTCCGTCTTGCGCGACGCCTTTTCTTCCAGCCCCGACTGACCGGTGCGCTTGCCGAGCGCCGCCTCGACCTCCTCGAGCCGGACGTCGCGCGACTTCAACAACACCAACAGATGAAACAGCAGATCGGCGCTTTCGGAGATCAGATGCTCGCGGTCGGTGCCAACAGCGGCGATGACCGTCTCGACCGCCTCCTCGCCCATCTTCTTGGCGCATTGCGCCGGGCCCTTGTCGAGCAGCTTGCGCGTATACGACGCCTCGCCGCCCGCCGCGGCGCGCGCGTCGATGATGGCAGCGAGATCGTGAAGCGTGAAACGGGACATCAGCCGGTACTCGGAACGCCTGCCCGAACCACGGCGGCCGGACCAGCGTTCATCTAACATTTTTGCGGCGCAATGTCGTCAGGGATCGAGCCGCATCGGCAGGCCCTGGCGCGCCATGTGCTCCTTGGCCTGCCGGATGGTAAATTCCCCGAAATGGAAGATCGAGGCGGCCAGAACCGCAGTCGCGCGGCCCTCGCGGATGCCGTCGACCAGATGGTCGAGATTGCCGACGCCGCCAGATGCGATCACCGGCACCGGGACGCTGTCGGCGACCGCCCGGGTCAGCGGCAGGTCAAAGCCCTGGCGCGTTCCGTCGCGGTCCATCGACGTCAGCAGGATCTCGCCGGCACCGAGCGCGACCACCTCCTGGGCGTATTCCAGCGCGTCGATGCCGGTCGATTTGCGTCCGCCATGGGTGAAGATCTCCCAGCGGCTGCCGCCGCCAGGCCGCGACACGGACTTGGCGTCGATCGCGACCACGATGCACTGCTCGCCGAACTTCTCGGCCGCCTCCTTGACGAATTCCCGCCTGCTCACCGCGGCCGAATTGATCGAGACCTTGTCGGCGCCGGACCGCAGCAAGGTCTTGATGTCGTCGATGGTGCGCACGCCGCCGCCGACCGTGACCGGCATGAAGCAGGCCTCCGCCGTGCGCCGGACGACGTCCAGCATGATGCCGCGGTTCTCGTGGGTGGCGGTGATGTCGAGGAAGCAGAGCTCGTCGGCGCCGGCGGCGTCGTAGGCGATCGCGGCCTCGACCGGATCGCCGGCGTCGCGCAGATTGACGAAGTTGACACCCTTGACGACCCGCCCGTCCTTGACGTCGAGGCAGGGAATGACACGGACTTTGAACATCCTGTTCTCTCCTACGCGCGCGCCGCGCGGATCAGCGCCAGCGCCTCTGCCGGGTCGAGCCGACCGTCATAGAGCGCGCGGCCGGCGATGGCGCCTTCGAGCTTTTTCGCACGCGGTGTCAGCATCGCCCTGACGTCCTCGATAGAGGCAAGGCCGCCGGAGGCGATCACGGGAATCGAGATGGCGTCGCCGAGCGCGATCGTGGCGTCGAGGTTGAGGCCCTTGAGCAGGCCGTCGCGCGCGATGTCGGTGAAGATGATCGCGGCGACGCCGGCGTCCTCGAAGCGTTTGGCGATGTCGAGCGCGGTGACCTCGGACGTCTCCGCCCAGCCTTCGACCGCGACCTTGCCGTCGCGGGCATCGAGGCCGACGGCGACGCGGCCGGGAAAGGCTTTGGCTGCGGTCTTCACCAGCTCGGGATCGCGCACCGCGGCGGTGCCGATGATGATGCGGGCGATGCCCTTGCCGAGCCAGGCCTCGACCGTCCTGAGATCGCGGATGCCGCCGCCGAGCTGCACCGGCATCTTGACGACCTCCAGCATCTTCTCGACGGCCTGCGCATTGACAGGCTTGCCGGCGAAGGCACCGTCGAGGTCGACGACGTGGAGATATTCAAAGCCCTGGTCGGCGAAGCTCTTGGCCTGCGCGGCGGGATCGAGGTTGAACACGGTGGCGCGCGCCATGTCGCCCTGCTCCAGGCGCACGCACTGGCCGTTCTTCAGATCGATGGCGGGAAACAGGATCATATCAGTTGTCTTTCAAGAGCGCGCCCTGCCCGCCTCTTGCGGCGAACAGGACGACAGCGCTCACGGCTTCCATTTCAGGAAGTTGGAAATGAGGGCGAGACCGAAACGCTGGCTCTTCTCGGGATGGAATTGGGTGCCGATCGCGGTGTCCTTGCCGACGATCGCCGTGATCGGACCGCCGTAATCGGCGCGCGCCAGCACGTCGTTCTCGTTGACCGCATTCAAGTGATAGGAGTGCACGAAATAGGCGTGCAAGCCCTTCGGCCCGAGCGGCAGCCGCTCCAGGACCGGATGCTCCTGCACCAGGTCGAGCGTGTTCCAGCCCATGTGCGGGATCTTCAGGCTCTCGTCACGAGGGGCGATCTTCTCGACGTCGCCGGCGATCCAGTCGAAGCCGTCGGTGGTGACATGCTCCTTGCCGCGCGTTGCCATCAATTGCATGCCGACGCAGATGCCGAAGAACGGCCGCGCCTTGTGGCGGACGGCTTCGGTCATCGCCTCCAGCATGCCGTTGACGGAGTCGAGGCCGCGGCGGCAGTCGGCGAAGGCGCCGACGCCGGGCAGCACGATGCGGTCGGCGCGATACACGGTGTCGGGATCACGCGTGACGACGACCTTCTGCGGATCCGCCATGCCGCGCGCGGCGCGCTCGAACGCCTTGGCGGCGGAATGCAGATTGCCGGAGCCGTAATCGATGATTGCAACACTCATCGTCCACCTCCGGGTTCGGGAAACAAGCCAATGATGCTGGCGTGCGGCAGCGGCGGCGGGTGCAGGCCATTGCCGTTGTCGCGCGTCGGCGGCGCCGCGCCGCGATCGACGGTATGATTGTCGTAGCCGAGCGTGCTGCGCCGGGCGGCCCAGCGCTCGAAGAAGCGGCGCTCGGCGGCATCGAGATCATCGGCGACGACGACGTCGAGCTGGCGCCAACTGCCGCGCGAGTAGCTCCAGCGCTTCAGGCTGGAGGCTTCGAGCCCGAGCAGGATCGCGAACAACAGATCGATGCCGGCAATCGCACCGCCGTTGACGCCGACGCGCACCAGGATCACGTCGAGCGCGATCATCAGCACGGCCCAGACGAGCATCGCAAGCCAGAGGCGATGCCAGGCCAGCCAGACGGCGCCGAGCACCGCGGCCCAGAAATGGAAGCCGTCGCGGATGAAGACGAAGCGATCGGTCGAACGCAGATCGACCCCGGCGGCCAGGGGAGCGTGAACCGTATAGACGGGCATGTCGATAATCCCTTGGACGGGGAGGTCAGCCGCCGAGCTGACCCTTGGTGGATGGCACTTCGCCCTGATTGCGCGGATCGATCGAAAGCGCTGTCCGCAGCGCCCGCGCCAGACCCTTGAAGCAGGATTCGGCGATATGATGGGCGTTCTCGCCGTACAGCGTCTCGACGTGCAAGGTGATGCCGGCGTTCATGGCAAACGCATTGAACCACTCGCGCACCAGCTCTGTGTCGAACTCGCCGATCTTGTCGCGCGCGAAGGTCGTGCGGAACACCAGCATCGGCCGGCCCGACACGTCGATCACGACGCGCGTCAAGGTCTCGTCCATCGGCATGTGGACCGAGGCATAGCGGGTGATGCCGGCCATGTCGCCGAGCGCCTGCCGCACCGCTTGGCCGAGCGCGATGCCGACATCCTCGGTGGTGTGGTGAAAGTCGATATGCAGGTCGCCGACCGCCTTGACGGTCATGTCGATGCGGGAATGCCGGGCAAGCAGATCCAGCATGTGATCGAAGAAGCCGATACCGGTCGCGATGTTCACGACGCCGGTGCCGTCGAGGTTCACGGACACCTCGATGTCGGTCTCTTTGGTCTTGCGCTTGATGGTCGCGCTACGCATGGGGTCAGCTTTCCCTTGAAAACGCGGCCCTTTTATCAGGCGGATGTCGGCTTAGCTACTGCGGGATAGCGCCCCGTACGCCTGATCTCGGGCCATGGTGAGCGGATTTCAAGACCGGGTCGGGCAGGGCAGGGACCCGGTAATTGTATCCCGACGCCTGAGCGCCTAAATCAGGGCATCAACCAGGGATCCCCCATGCACGCATCCTCGAACGAGCCCACCGTCTGGCACGGCACCACGATTCTGACCGTCCGCAAGGGGGGCAGGGTGGTGATCGGTGGCGACGGCCAGGTCTCGATCGGCCAGACCGTGATCAAGTCCAATGCCAAGAAGGTGCGCAAGCTCGGCAAGGGCGACGTCATCGGCGGCTTCGCCGGGGCCACCGCCGACGCCTTCACCCTGTTCGAGCGGCTGGAGAGCAAGCTCGAGCAATATCCGGGGCAGCTGACCCGGGCGGCGGTCGAACTCGCCAAGGACTGGCGCACCGACCGCTATCTGCGGCGGCTCGAAGCCATGATGATCGTGGCCGACAAGGAGGTCTCGCTGGTGCTGACCGGGACGGGCGACGTCCTGGAACCGGAGTCCGGCGTGATGGCGATCGGCTCCGGCGGCAACTATGCGCTTGCGGCGGCGCGTGCGCTGATCGACACCGACAAGGACGCCGAGAGCATCGTCCGCCGCTCGCTCGACATCGCCGCCGACATCTGCGTCTACACCAACCGCAACATCACCATCGAAGCATTGTCGGCCGAGTAGACCATGACCGCGGACGAGATCGGCGCCCCGTCCCGGCGGTCGTCCGGACCCTGGCTCATCCCGGTGCTCGGTCTGCTGGCGCTGCAGGCCGCACTGTTGTTCGCGATGGGCCGGCTGCCGATCTGCGCCTGCGGCACCGTCAAGCTGTGGCATGGCGTGGTGCAGAGCTCGGAGAACTCCCAGCATCTCACCGACTGGTACACGTTCTCCCACATCATTCACGGCTTCTTGTTCTATGCGCTGACCATGCTGGTGGTGCCGCGGCTGCCCTGGCAGGGGCGGCTGATCCTGGCGATGCTGATCGAGGGCGCCTGGGAGCTGGTCGAGAACTCCAGCTTCATCATCGAGCGCTATCGTGCCGCCACGATCTCGCTGGACTATTTCGGCGACAGCATCGTGAACTCCGTCGGCGATACGCTGGCGATGATGACCGGCTTCCTGCTGGCGCGGGTGCTGCCGTTCTGGCTGACCGTCGTGATTGCAGTCGCGCTCGAGATCGGGGTGGGCCTGCACATCCGTGACAACCTGACCCTGAACATCTTGATGCTGATCTATCCAACCGAGGCGATCCGGCAGTGGCAGGCCGGACCTCCGCTCCTGTGACGGCGGAAATCCGGCTTGCCCTCATCCCCGTCCGACCCTAGCTAGAGCCTCATGACAGACTTTTCACCCCGCGAAATCGTCTCCGAACTCGACCGCTACATCGTCGGCCAGGCCGACGCCAAGCGGGCGGTGTCCATTGCGTTGCGCAACCGCTGGCGCCGGTTGCAGCTCGATGCAGGCCTGCGCGAGGAGGTGCTGCCGAAGAACATCCTGATGATCGGGCCGACCGGCGTCGGCAAGACCGAGATCGCGCGGCGGCTGGCCAAGCTCGCGGGCGCGCCGTTCCTGAAGGTCGAGGCGACCAAGTTCACCGAGGTCGGCTATGTCGGCCGTGACGTCGAGCAGATCATCCGCGATCTCGTCGAGGTCGCGATCGTCCAGGTGCGCGAGCGCAAGCGCAAGGACGTCGCCGCCCGGGCCCAGCTTGCCGCCGAGGAGCGCGTGCTCGATGCGCTGGTCGGCGCCAGCTCCAGCGCCGCCACCCGCGACTCGTTCCGCCGCAAGCTGCGCGCCGGCGAGCTGAACGACAAGGAGATCGAGATCGAGACGCAGTCGTCCGGCGGTGGCCTTCCGATGTTCGAGATCCCGGGCATGCCGGGGGCGCAGATGGGCGCGATCTCCATCGGCGACATCTTCGGCAAACTCGGCGGCCGCACCAAGACGCGGCGCGTCACGGTCGAAGCCTCGCACGACATCCTGATCGCGGAAGAGTCCGACAAGCTGCTCGACAGCGACCAGCTGGTGCAGGAGGCGATCAGCGTGGTCGAGAACAACGGCATCGTGTTCCTCGACGAGATCGACAAGATCTGTGTGCGCGAGAACCGCGCAGGCGGCGACGTCTCCCGCGAGGGCGTGCAGCGCGACCTGCTGCCGCTGATCGAGGGCACCACGGTCTCGACCAAGCATGGCGCTGTGAAGACCGATCACATCCTGTTCATCGCGTCGGGCGCGTTCCACATCGCCAAGCCATCGGACCTCTTGCCGGAGTTGCAGGGCCGGCTGCCGATCCGCGTCGAGCTGCAGGCGCTGACGCGCGACGACATGCGCCGCATCCTGACCGAGCCGGAGGCGTCGCTGATCAAGCAATATGTCGCGCTGATGAAGACCGAGGGCGTGACGCTCGACATCACCGACGATGCGATCGACGCGCTCGCCGACATCGCGGTCGCGGTCAACTCCACGGTCGAGAACATCGGCGCGCGTCGGCTGCAGACCGTGATGGAGCGCGTCCTCGACGACATCTCCTTCACGGCCTCCGACCGCAGCGGCGAGACCATGCGGGTCGACGCCGCCTTCGTGCAGCAGCACATTGGCGATCTCGCCAAGAACACTGATCTCAGCCGGTTCATTTTGTAGAGGCTGCGCTTTGTCGCGACAGCCTTCGCGCCGGCGTAACGTCGCACTCCGCTGTCGTCCCCGCGAACGCGGGGACCCATAACCACCAAAGCTGATCGTGACTCAAGATGACGGCTCCAGCCTTGCCTCACCGCGGACAGCGGTGGTTATGGGTCCCGGCTCAAGGCCGGGACGACAATGCTGGATGTGACACGGACCTCCTGAACATCGCGGACGCCTCATGACCGGCGCCTACAACAAACACTGGCAGGCGATGCTCGCCGTCAACGCCGCCGTGATGCTCGGCGTCTTCCTGCACAAGCTCACGCTGCCGCCCTACATCCCCTACATCCACCTGCTGGTCGACTATCACCACGGCTTCATCAAGCGCACGCTGGTCGGCGCCATCGTCGGACTGTTCACGGCGAAGGTGCCGGTGTGGCTGGTGTTCGCAATCGGCGGCAGCGTCTGGCTGATCACGCTCGCTCTGTACCTGAAGCTGTTCCAACGCACCTTTGGTTTTGATCGCGCGCAGCTGCCGCTGTTCGTCTTCACGGCGGGGTCGCCGTTCGTCTTCAAGAACTTCCTGTTCACGCTCGGTCATTTCGACATCTATGGCTGTCTCGGCGTCATCATCCTGTTGCTGGTCCCGGCGAGCTCACTCGGCTACGTCCTGCTCGCCACGCTCATCTCGGCGGTGCTGGTGCTGATCCATCACATCCATCTGCTGATGTATGTGCCCACCATCGTCGCCATCGTCGTGCTGCGCTGCTATCTGGCCCGCCCCATCGCCCGGCTCGACCTTGCCGTGGGCGCAAGCGCGCTGCTCGGCCTCGGCATCCTGTTCCTAGCCGCGCAATTCCTCGGAACCATGCCGCTGCCCGAAGCCGATTTCGTAAGTTATTTGCAGACACGAATGGCCGATCCATCGCGCACCGAGCTGCTTCAGTTCGCCTATGTCTGGTACCAGCCGCTGTCCAAGGAAGTGCAGGACACCTGGGCGCGCATGCCGTCCAATCTGCTCGGCGTGCCCGTATATGCGCTGCTGCTCTGGCTGCATGCACCGCTATGGAGCTACTACAGAGATCTTGTCGGCGCATTGGAAGAGCGGCGCCATCGCCAGATCGTCATCGCCGCGCTGATCTTCATCAGCCTCGCCTACGTCGTGATGTTCGCGATGGTGTTCGACTATTCGCGCTGGATCTCGAGCTGGGTCGTTTGCATGGTGATGATGCTGCACGCGGTGAAGACGCTTCCCGCGACCAAGCCGATTGCACCGATTGATCCCGACGATCGCAGGACCACGATCCTGGGCTGGATCGTCACCGCCGTGCCGCGCGTCGGCATCATCCGGCCGTTCTGAGCCTCAGCCTCTTGGGCGCCTGATACGGACGTAGAGCGCGCCGGCGCCGCCATGTCCGACATGGGCCTCCTCGAAGCCGACGATCAGCGAGCGGAATTCCGGCAGGCTCAGCCAATGTGGCACCTGGCGCCGGAGCACGCCGCGTTCAGGGTCCGCGCCGATGGTGCCCTTGCCGGTGATGACGAGCACGAAGGTCAGCCCATCATGCTGCGCGCGATGCAGGAAATGATGCAGCGCTTGGTGCGCCCGGCTCTGGGTCATGCCGTGCAGATCGAGCCGCGCATCGATCTCATTGCGGCCGCGCGACAGTTTCGAACGCTCCTTCCGGCCGAGCGAAACCAGCGGCGGTATCGCTGGCCGGACAGGTTTCGAAGCGGCAACCGGCGCGACCGGCCGCTGCGTCATCGCGGGTTTGTCTGGCTGCGGTTCGGACGTCGTCATCGGCGGATGCAGCCGCACCGGACGCTGTGTCTTGCGCAGCGGCCTGACTTGTCGCGCGACCGTTTCCCACAGCGTGCGCTCGTCCTCGGAAAGGCCGCGCTTGCGACGGCCGCGCGGCGGCTCGGGATCATGCGACATGGAAACGGCTTGTCATCGGCGGTTGCGGTGGCGTCTGCCATAGCGCAATCGGCGGATATTGCGATCACTTTCGAGTCGCGGTCGGGCCTCCGGCAGGGGCACTGGCTGTGGGGCCACCACGTTCTGCGCCACCGTGGTCGCGGATTTTGCGACGGCGATCACGGAGCTAGCTGCGACGGGAGCAGCGGCCTTTGAATCCTTGGCCGCGGAGGGCGCCGCCGCCGTCTTGGCCTGGTCCTGCTCCTTCGCTTGATCTTTGGCAGGCTCCTTCGCTGCCTGCTTCGGCAGCGCTTGCGGAAACAGCTTGGCGATCTTCTCCGACGGACGCGCATCCGGCAGCGGCATCTTGCGGCCACGCGCGACCGGATCGAGGCTCTTCGGCACCAGCATCACGAACTGGATGCTGTGCTTGAGGCGGCCGGAGACCTTGCCGGCGTCCGGTCCCGCGCCGAAGTAGAGATCGGCGCGCGCAGGTCCGACGATCGCCGAGCCCGTATCCTGGGCAATCATCAGCCGGTGGAAAGCCGTCTTCGACTTCTCGGATTCGATCGGCAACTCGCCGGTGATGAAGAACGGCGTGCCATAGACGTGCAGCGACTTGTCGACCGCAATCGAGCGGCCCGGAGTCAGCGGGATGCCCTGGGCGCCGACGGCCTCGTCCTTCTCCGACAGCTGCACCTCGCGGAAGAAGATGTAGGAGCGGTTGGTCCGTCGCAGTTCGTTGGCACCTTCCGGGTTCTGCTCCATCCAGTCGCGGATGCGCTGCATCGACATCTGCTCGCGCGGAATGATGCCGCGCTCGATCAGGACACGGCCGACCGGCGTATAGGGATGGCCATTATAGGCATCGTAGTTGATGCGGACGGTCGAGCCGTCGTCGAGACTGATGCGCGCGGATCCCTGGATCTGGGCAAACAGCAGGTCCGTCTGGTTCCTCAGCCACGCGATCTCCAGGCCGCGGCCCTCGATGGCGCCGTCCTCGATCTCCGCGCGGTAGTAATAGGGGACCAGCTTGCGCCGTCCGATCTTCCGGTAGACGGGACCCTTGTTGGGCAGACTCGTCGCGTCCTGCTTGAAGCCGCGAACGAACAGATTGGAGGGGCGGCGATAGACCGGAACGTTGTAGACCTCGTTCTGGGTCCGCGAGCCGTCGATCACGGGTTCGTAGTAGCCGGTGACGAAGCCGTCGGCATCGCCGAGCTTGGAGATCTTCAGCGGCTCGAAGTGCCGTTCGAAGAACGCCCTCGCTGCAGCATTGTCGGCAAGATCGGCGGACCGCGCATCGCGGCAAGGATCACGCAGGGAATCGCCTAGCGCCTTGGCGTCCGGCGTGACATCCGTCTTGGCGGCGATCGGCCTGCAACTGGCGCGGAACGTCCGGTACGCCGCGAGCTGATCATCGTCGTTCCAGCCGGGCACGTCGTTCCAGGCCAATGGCAGGTACTGGCTGTTGTTGATTTCGAGCGGCCAGTCGAGCTGGGGGTAGGGCAGGTGGCGCACCGATGCCGCCGGGGTCCGGTGGCGCGAGCGCACCGCCTCGGCCGCGTAAGGGGCGAGCGCCACGGCAACGACGCTCAAGGCGAGCGCCGATGTCCAGTACTTCACGCGATGAGCGGTGAAACCCCGCTTCCAAATTTCGCGAACCATGCTTGCACCATCAAAGTACCACTCAACGCGAAGTTCGGAAAAAACGGGATTCTAAAAAATCGACGTCACAATTCAAGAATGCGCCTCGTCGTTCTCCTGACGCAGCCGGCCGACACCGAGAGCGGTGCCCTCCAACGTAACGCCGGCGGCGGCAACCTATTCCATCAATGGCTGCCAGTGCCGACCAGCTTCCAGTTCGGATCGCGCGAGCCGGTGTCGCGGGCGAAAGTCCAGATGTCGGTGATGTCGGCCACCTTGTCCGGATTGCCGTCGACGATGTTGCCCATCTTGTCGCGTGTCACCGAGATCATCTGCGAGACGAAGCGGACCGTGACCTGCGCGGTGCGGTCGCGCAGCTCGGCACCGACCAGCTCGGCGGTATCGATGGAGACGAAGCGGGTTTCGGTCTTCTGCTCCTGCTTCTCGCGCTCCTTGATGACGGCGTCGAAGCTCTCATAGACCTCGGACGACAGCAGGTCGCGCAACGCGCGGCGATCGCCATTGGCAAACGCCAGCACGATCATCTCGTAGGCGCTGCGCGCACCGGTCAGGAAATGGCGCGGGTCAAACGATGAGTCATCGGCGACGATCGCGTCGAGGCCGCGCGCGAGCGGCGTGCCCGGCTCGGCCAAGCCGCGCCAGCGATCGCCCGCCGCCGGCATCTCGCCGCCGGGGACCGAAGCCGAGGGGTCGACGGGCTTGTTGGGAACCGGCATAACGTGGTTGTCCGGCGCACCCTGGACCGCGTTTCTGGCGGCGTGATCGAACGGCGTCCGCTCGCTTCCGGTGCGCTGCCCGAGCACGGCGCGCAGGCGCACGAAGATGAAGACCGCCAACGCCAGGAAGATGATGGTATAAATGTCCACGTCGTGTTCGCTTTCTGACCTGTCGAGCCGAACGCGGAGCCCGGCCACCGGACACCCGTTCTACAGGATCCAGGTAAAGACCCGTGAATCCCTCGGTCGACCCGGATGTAGTCATCGAATTGGGCCCGGCCAATGGCACATTGTGGCGTAGCGATCCTAACCCTTTTCCTTCTCAAGGGGAAATCCGATCGACCCCTGATTGGAACGGGGTAGGCCGGTCGCTGGTTCCGCCCGGGGGCCGATGCGACAAATAGAGGCATGCCGGCCGGATCAATCCTTTGCCTCGGCCTTTTGCGGCGTCCGTGGCTCGTCCTTGTGGAACAAGCCGGCCCTATGGTAGCCACGCGCCGCAACGACCCGCCCTTTTTGCCTGGAGAACACTGCGATGACCAACGGTAACGGCGCCACTCCCGAGGCGGCTGCTCCTCCTCAACTGAACGTGCTGGCCCAATACATCAAGGATCTCTCGTTCGAGAATCCGAACGCTCCGCAGTCCCTGGCACCGCAGGGCCAGCCGCCGCAGATCAATATCCAGATCAATGTCGGCGCCAACGCGCTGAATGACACGGAATACGAGGTGACGCTGACGATCGAGGGCAAGGCCGAGAGCGGCAGCCAGGTGATGTTCAGCTTCGAGCTGGTCTATGGCGGCGTGTTCCGGCTGGTCAACATTCCGCGCGAGAACCTGTCGCCGATGCTGCTGATCGAATGCCCGCGCCTCTTGTTCCCGTTCGCCCGCGAGATCGTCGCCAACTCGGTGCGCGACGGCGGCTTCCCGCCGCTGATGCTGGACCCGGTCGATTTCGTTGGCCTGTACCGCCAGAACATGGAGCGCCAGGCAGCGGCCCAGGGCGGCCAAGTGCTGTCGAGCTGATCTGGTTCAGCTTTACGATTGATGTTTGCAGGGCGTGATCCGCTGCCGATCCGGCGGATCACGTGCCGGCGAGAAACTCCATCCAGATCGGCTTGTCGCCGAGGGTGGCGATGAAGGCGCGATGCGCCTCTCGCTCCGCATCCGTGACACGTGGCAGAAGCGGCTGCTCGCGCTGACGGCGCGCCGTATCGCCGGCCCCCCCGATGCGGATCTCCTGGCTGTCCTGGGTCAGGATCAGCTGCGACTGCCGCGCCCCGACCAGATCGACATAGACCTCCGCCAGCAGTTCGGCGTCGAGCAACGCGCCGTGCTTGGTGCGGCGTGAGTTGTCGATCGCATAGCGTGAGCAGAGGTCGTCGAGGCGGTTCGACACGCCAGGATGCTTGCGACGTGCGAGCAGCAGCGTATCGACCAGACGATCCCTGGGAATGGCCGCGCGCTTGACCCGGTCGAGCTCGGCATTGATGAAGCCGATGTCGAACGAGGCGTTGTGGATCACCAGCGGGGCATCGCCGATGAATTCCAGGAACTCCTCCACGATCTCGTGAAACAGCGGCTTGTCCGCCAGGAACTCGCTCGACAGTCCGTGAACCGCGAACGCCTCCGCCGGCATGTCGCGTTCGGGGTTGATGTAGCGGTGGTAGACTTGGCCGGTGGGCATGCGGTTGATGATCTCGACACAGCCGATCTCGACCAGGCGGTCGCCGCGCAGAGCGTCGAGGCCGGTGGTTTCGGTGTCGAGAACGATCTCACGCATCTGATCAGATCCGTCGAATTCCGCGCCGCCGGCGTTCGCGAATCAGCCCCGGCGCTGCGGCATTCTAACGACCTCCGCCAGGATGTCGCGGATGCGTGCCCGCACCGGATCGAGCCCGTGCGAGGTATCCACGACGAAATCGGCGCGCTTGCGCTTCTCGGCATCCGGCATCTGCCGTGCGAGCAGCGCATCGAGCGCTTCTTCCGTCATCGTGCCGCGCGCCAGAATGCGCTGACGCTGGATCTCGGGCGCGGTCGACACCACCACCACGGCATCGACGCGCTTGTCGCCGCCGGTCTCGAACAGCAAGGGGACATCGACGACGGCAACGGGCACGCCGGACTGCTCGGCGTCGTCGAGAAACTTCTGATGATAGGAGCGCAGCATCGGATGCACGATCGCTTCGAGCCTGCGGATCGCGGCGGGATCGCCGACGACCTTGGCCGAGAGCCTGGCCCTATCCACCTTGCCGTCCACCGTCGTCCCAGGAAATTCGGCTTCGATCGCCGGCGCGGCTTCGCCTTCATAGACCTTATGAACGGTCGCGTCGGCGTCGTAGACCGGCACGCCGGCTTCCGCGAACAGCTTTGCGGTCGTCGACTTGCCCATGCCCATCGAGCCGGTCAGACCCAGCACTCTCATCCGCGGTCACTCCCCCTTACGCATGGCTGCGGTCGGCATCAGATCCTGAGCAGCTTCGCTTCGCGAAAATAGGCGAGCAGCGGCAACAGCGGCAGGCCGAGTATGGTGAAGTGATCGCCGTCGATCCGGTCGAACAGGTGCACACCGAGCCCTTCCAGCTGATAGGCGCCGACGCTGGATGTGACGGCTTCGCCGGCGACATCGAGATAGGCCGCGATCTCGGTTTCGGTGAGGGCGCGCATCGTCATCCAGGCAATTGCGACGTGCGAGAACAGCACCTCACCGTTGCGGACCACGGCAATGGCCGAGTGCAGCGCATGGGTGCGCCCGCCCAGCGCCAACAGTTGCTGCATGGCATGCTGGCGGCCGGCTGGCTTGTTGAACATGCGCTCACCCAATGCGAGCGTCTGATCCGCGCCCACCACATATGAATTGGGCCTGCTTGCCGAGACCGCAGCGGCCTTTGCGTTGGCAAGGTGTAACGCGATCTCGTAGGGCGCCACCAGGCCGGCTTCGGCCTGCACCGCGCGTTCGTCGATATCGGCCGGAAGGGCCTCGCACGCGAGGCCTGCGTTCGCGAGCAGCATCCGCCGCGCGCGGCTTTGCGATGCCAGAATGAGAGGCTCGTCACTGCACCAGATGGACATTGATCCGCTCACTAGTCCGGAAGCCGCTGCCGCTGCCGGTCGGTATAGAGTTTCAGGATCGCGGCGGCCGTCTCCTCGATCGAGCGCCGCGTCACGTCGAGCATGACCCAGTTGAACTTCGCACTCAGCTTGCGTGCATAGGCGACCTCGTCCGTCACCGACTGCTTGTCGACATAGTTCTCATTGCCGGATTCCGCACCCATGCTGAGCAGGCGATTCTGCCGCACCTGGATCAGCCGCTCCGGGGTCGCATGCAGGCTGACGACCAGCGGCTTCTTCAATGTCTCGAGCTGATGCGGGATCGGAATGCCCGGGACCAGCGGCACGTTGGCGGTGCGCACGCCGCGGTTGGCGAGATAGATCGAGGTCGGAGTCTTCGACGTCCGGCTGACGCCCACCAGCACCACTTCGGCGTCTTCGAGGCCGTCGACCATCTGCCCGTCATCGTGGAGCATCGTGTAGTTCAGCGCATCGATGCGGGCGAAATATTCGGCATTGAGCACATGCTGCGCACCGACGCGGCCGGCGGTCGATGCGCCGAGATAGGCCTCAAACAGCTGCATCACCGGACCGATGATCGACAGGCTCGGGATGTTGATCTGCTGGCACTTGCCTTCGAGCCGGCTGACCAGGTCCTTCTCGAGCAGGGTGAACAGCACGATGCCGGGGGCTTCCTCGATCTCGTCGAGCACACGGTCGAGCTGCTTCTGGCTGCGAACCAGCGGGTACACGTGCTCGACGGGGGTCACGTTGGTGTACTGCGCGGCGACCGCTCGCGCGACCGTGATCAAGGTTTCGCCCGTCGAATCGGAAACCAGATGCAGGTGAAAGTAATTGCCGGTGGTGGGCATCAAATCCTTAACGATCTGTGAATCCCTGTGAAGGATGGGACCAAAAAGCAGCCTCGGACCGCTCCCTTTGTATAACCCCGATAGTTCTGCACATGGTCGCCGTCCGGGACAGCGCCAGACAGCAGCGCGATGATATCGGGACGAGGTCGGTTTGTCTCTGGATAAGCTGTCGAAGGATTTCGGCAAGCGTTTGAATCACATTGAACTCTGCGGCGATCCGGCGTGTGCAGCTCACATGTTGAGGGATGTGAACAAGCTGCGGGCACACTGCGGATGACATTGCATGAGTCCAATCCACCGCTACCTAGACTCAAACCTTAAGATTCTAAAATTATTTGGTTTGGAGGGGACTGAGCGAGCGGATATGTCTCGGCACGCAAGCTGATCACCAGCCGAGAGGATCACGCGTCTCCGATGTATGAGTGGATCAAGGCCCTGCACGTCATCGCCGTCATCGCGTGGATGGCCGGCATGCTGTATCTGCCGCGGCTGTTCGTCTATCATTGCGACACCGAGATCGGCTCGAAGCAGTCCGAGACGTTCAAGGTCATGGAGCGGCGCCTGCTCAAGGCGATCATCAATCCGGCGATGACCGTGACGTGGCTTGCCGGGCTCTATCTGGTCTGGGCCGGCCACTGGTATACCAGCGGTTGGTTTCATGCCAAGTTTCTGCTGGTGCTGATCATGTCCGGAGTCCACGGACTGTTCACCCGCTGGGTCAGGGAATTCGGCGCCGACAAGAACACCCGCAGCCAGAAATTCTACCGTTACATCAACGAGGTACCAACGGTACTGATGATAGGCATCGTGATTCTCGTGATCGTCAAGCCGTTCTGACCGTTTCCCTCGGAATACCGCTGCGCTGCAGACGCCTTGCAGACGCCGGCGCGATTTTCTATATTGTAGATATCCCACCCCACGCAGGCGGATGTGGTTGCGTTCCGGCTTGACCGGCCGCCGCATCAGGTCTGGTGCCTCATCGGCGCCAACCTTGCTCAGACCTGCGGACCTCATTTTCGTCCGCCTTCCCACAGCCACCTCGCATCCCTCCCAAGTCGCTTCCACAGGACCACCCCAATGCGGGAAATCAAACTACAGGACCTCAAGTCAAAGACGCCGGCCGAGCTCGTCTCCTTCGCGGAGGAAAACGGGGTCGAGAACGCCAGCACGATGCGCAAGCAGGAGCTGATGTTCGCCATCCTCAAACAGCTTGCGATCCAGGAAATCGACATCATCGGCGAGGGCGTCGTCGAGGTGCTCTCCGATGGCTTCGGCTTCCTCCGCTCGCCCGATGCCAACTACCTGCCGGGTCCCGATGACATCTACGTCTCGCCCTCGCAGATCCGCCGCTTCGGGCTGCGCACCGGTGACACCATCGAAGGCCACATCCGCAGCCCGAAAGAGGGCGAGCGTTATTTCGCGCTGCTCAAGGTCAACACGCTGAACTTCGAGGATCCCGAGAAGTCCAAGCACAAGGTCAATTTCGACAATCTCACGCCGCTGTTTCCGGACGAGCGCTTCCGGCTCGAGCTCGAGGATCCGACCCGCAAGGATCTGTCGCCACGCGTGATCGACATCGTCGCGCCAATCGGCAAGGGCCAGCGCGCGCTGATCGTCGCGCCGCCGCGCACCGGCAAGACGGTGCTGATGCAAAACATCGCGCACTCGATCACGGCCAATCATCCCGAGTGCTACCTGATCGTGCTGCTGATCGACGAGCGTCCGGAAGAAGTCACGGACATGCAGCGCTCGGTGAAGGGCGAGGTCGTGTCCTCGACCTTCGACGAGCCGGCGGCGCGTCACGTCCAGGTCGCGGAGATGGTGATCGAGAAGGCCAAGCGCCTGGTCGAGCACGGCCGCGACGTCGTCATTCTGCTGGACTCGATCACCCGTCTCGGCCGCGCCTACAACACCGTCGTGCCGTCATCCGGTAAAGTGCTGACCGGCGGTGTGGACGCCAACGCGTTGCAGCGGCCGAAGCGCTTCTTCGGCGCCGCCCGCAACATCGAGGAAGGCGGCTCGCTGACCATCATCGCGACCGCTCTGGTCGATACCGGCAGCCGCATGGACGAGGTCATCTTCGAAGAGTTCAAGGGCACCGGCAACTCCGAGCTCATCCTTGACCGCAAGGTCGCGGACAAGCGGACCTTCCCGGCGATCGACATCGCCCGCTCCGGCACCCGCAAGGAAGAGCTCATCACCGAGCCGCAGAACCTCAAGAAGATGTACGTGCTCCGCCGCATCCTCAATCCGATGGGCACGATGGACGCGATCGACTTCCTGCTCGACAAGCTCCGCAGCACCAAGAGCAATGCCGAGTTCTTCGAATCCATGAACACCTGATCGCGCCACGGTCTCGATTTGGAAAGGGCGCTCTTTGGAGCGCCCTTTTTGTTTGACTTGTTTGTCGCTGCGCCCGGCGAGAAGTCCTCGATGCTTATCCGCCCGCCATGGTTCGTCGGCGTAAAGCATGCCGCTGCAAACCGATTGTCTTTCGCTGCCGGTGAGCCCAACTGAGGATCATGCATCCTCACGACCAGACCATCTTCGCGCTGTCCTCCGGACGCCTGCCGAGTGCGATTGCGATCGTCAGACTCTCCGGGTCTCACGCCGGTATCGCCCTTCAGATGCTTGCGGGGAAACTGCCGCTGCCGAGGATGGCGACGCGCGCCTTGCTGCGGGATGGCAATGGCGAACCAATCGACGATGCCGTCGTGCTGTGGTTTCCCGGCCCGGCCAGTGCCACCGGCGAAGATGTTGCCGAGCTGCATGTCCATGGCAGCCGCGCCGTCATCGCGGCGGTGTTCTCGGTCCTGTCGGCGATGCCGCAGATGCGCCCTGCCGAGCCGGGCGAGTTCACGCGGCGGGCGTTCGAGAATGGCAAGATCGATCTGACCGAAGCCGAAGGCCTCGACGATCTCATTCATGCCGACACGGATCGGCAGCGGCGCCAGGCGTTGCGCCAGCTCAAGGGCCTGCTGGGTGACAAGGCGCGGGGCTGGCGTGAGCAGATCATCGAAGCTACGGCGCTGATCGAAGCCGGGATCGATTTTGCCGATGAAGGCGACGTGCCGACCGAGCTGATGGCGCCGGCGCTATCGCGGATTGAACAGCTCCTGGCGGAGATCGAGGCCGTGTTCTCGGCGCAGGGCCGGGCCGAGCGGCTGCGCGATGGCCTGACGGTCGTCATCGCCGGACCTCCAAACGCGGGCAAGTCGACCTTGATGAACCAGCTGGCCCGACGTGAGGTGGCGATCGTCTCGCCTCATGCCGGCACCACGCGCGACGTCATCGAGATCCAGCTCGATCTCCAAGGCTATCCCGTCACGGTGATCGATACCGCGGGGATCCGGGAGACGGACGACCCCGTGGAGCAGGAGGGTGTGCGCCGGGCCCGGGATCGGGCTGCGCAGGCCGATCTCGTGCTGTGGCTGTCCGAGGATAATCAGCCGGAGGCAGAGCGTCGAAGCGAGGTGCCTGTCTGGCTGGTCCGGAACAAGATCGATCTGCCGAGACCGCAGGAGACAGCCACGGCGACGGTGCAGGGTGATGCTCCCGTCTTTGCGATCTCGGCCAGAACCGGAGCAGGGGTGGCCGGCCTGCTGGAGGCTCTGATAGCCTTCGCCCGTGATTTCTTCGGATCGACCGAGAATGGCCTGATCACCCGGGAGCGGCAACGAGCCCTGCTCAATGAGACCGTGGCGGCGCTTCGTCGGAGCGTTACGGCTGTTGATCTCGGTGAGGAGCTTGCCGCGGAGGAGCTGCGGATCGCCGCACTGGCGCTTGGGCGTCTGTTGGGGCGGGTCGATGTCGAGGATGTGCTGGACGTGATCTTCCGCGAGTTCTGTATCGGAAAGTAGTAGCGTCAAGAGCCTCGGCGCACGCAGATATGCTTAATGAAATGTTGCTTGGTTAACTGATCGTCAATCGTTTCACGTGAAACAGGGTAGAGCCCTCGTTGGACGTTTCACGTGAAACAAGTCCCAGATGGCACCGATGCTGTTTCACGTGAAACATCTCCCTCCCTGCCCGACGGTGGCGAATGTTTCACGTGAAACGTCTTCCGAGCGTTGTCCGCACGCGCTAGATAAGCCACATGAGCGAGCATCTGACATCCTACGACGTCATCGTCATCGGTGGCGGCCACGCTGGCTGTGAAGCTGCGGCGGGCGCGGCGCGCATGGGTGCCCGAACCGCCCTGATCACGCATCAGTTCGCGACCATCGGCGCCATGTCCTGCAATCCGGCCATAGGTGGGCTGGGGAAGGGACATCTGGTTCGCGAGGTTGATGCTCTCGACGGGCTGATGGGTCGCGTCGCCGATGTTGGCGGTATCCAGTTTCGGGTTCTGAATCGCCGGAAGGGGCCGGCCGTTCGAGGTCCACGCGCCCAAGCCGACCGCAAGCTCTACGCTGCCGCGATGCAGTCGGCGATCCGGGAGACCGCGAATCTCGCCGTCATTGAAGGCGAGGCGGACGAACTTATCGCTACCGGCGGGCGGGTGGCGGGGTTGCGGCTGACTGACGGCCGGACCTTCATCTCTGGCGCCGTCGTTATCACGACCGGCACGTTTCTGCGTGGTCTGATCCACCTGGGTGAGAGGACCTGGCCGGCCGGCCGGGTCGGCGAAGCGCCGGCGCTGGGGCTGTCCCGGTCTCTCGAAGCCATCGGATTTCGGCTCGGGCGGCTCAAGACCGGCACGCCGCCGCGTCTGGATGGATCGACGATCGACTGGACAGCGGTCGAGATGCAGCCCGGCGACGATCCGCCGGAGCCGTTCTCCGTCCTGACCGACAGGATCACCACCCCGCAGATCCAGTGTGGGATTACCCGAACGACGACCGCGACCCATGAGGTGATCCGCGCCAACGTCCATCGCTCGCCGATGTACTCCGGCCAGATCAAGTCGACCGGGCCGCGCTACTGTCCGTCGGTTGAGGACAAGATCGTCCGCTTCGGTGATCGCGACGGTCACCAGATTTTCCTGGAGCCGGAAGGGCTCGACGACACCACCGTCTACCCGAACGGTATCTCGACCTCGTTGCCCGAGGAGGTCCAGCTCGCGCTGCTGCCGACCATCCCGGGCCTCGAGCGCGTCCGGATGATCCGACCGGGCTATGCGATCGAGTACGACCACGTCGATCCACGCGAGCTGGAGCCAACGCTCCAGACCAAGCGGATGAGGGGCCTGTTCCTGGCGGGTCAGATCAACGGCACGACCGGCTACGAAGAGGCTGCCGCCCAGGGTCTGGTAGCCGGGCTCAATGCGGCGCTCGCGGCGGGCGGCGGCGAGTCGATCGTGTTCGATCGTGCCGACGGCTATCTCGGCGTGATGATCGATGATCTCGTCACGCGAGGGATCACCGAGCCGTATCGGATGTTCACCTCGCGCGCGGAGTATCGGCTAACCCTCCGGGCGGACAATGCGGACCAGCGACTGACCGACAAGGGCATCGCGCTCGGCTGTGTCGGCAATGATCGCGCGCGTTTCCATCGAACCAAGATGGATGCGTTGGAGGCTGCCCGTTCGATGGCGAGGTCGCTGACGATCACGCCCAACGAGGCGGCGAAGCATGGCCTCACGCTCAACAAGGATGGCCAGCGCCGCTCGGCCTTCGATCTGATGGCCCATCCGGAGATCGGCTTCTCCGAGGTGGGAGCGATCTGGCCGGAGCTCGGTGCGATCGATCCCGCCATCGCCGTCCATCTGGAGATCGATGCCAAATATGATGTCTATGTCCGCCGCCAGAGCGAGGACGTGGATGCCTTCCGGCGCGATGAGGGCTTGGTGCTCGGTGGGGTCGATTATGCGCTCGTCCCGGGTCTTTCGAATGAGGCGCGGGCGAAGCTGACGGCAGCCAAGCCGTGGACGATCGGACAGGCGGGCCGGATCGATGGGATGACTCCGGCGGCGCTCGGGATCCTTGCGGCCTATCTCCGTCGAGAAGCACGTCGCAGCAAGGCCACCGGCTGAGGCGTTTCACGTGAAACAGGCATCGCCAGCGGTGGCATCCAAGATGATCGAATCGGACAAGGCGGCAGCGCTCGCGCTGACTCCCGTTTCACGTGAAACGGAGCAACGCCTCGATCGCTATGTCGCATTGCTGCTGGAATGGCAGGCGAAGACCAATCTGGTCGCGCCGTCGACCTTGCCCCATCTCTGGACGCGCCACATCGCCGATTCGTTGCAGCTTCTCGATCTCGCGCCCGACGCCAGGATCTGGATTGATCTGGGCAGCGGCGGCGGCTTTCCCGGCGTCGTGCTTGCTTGCGCTTTGGCCGATCGGCCGGGTGCACAGATTCACTTGGTCGAGCGCAACGCCAAGAAGGCAGCGTTCCTGCGCGAAGCAATTCGCGTCACCGGCGCTCCGGGGATCGTGCATTTGTCAGAGATCGGGGATATCGTGGAGAAGTGGAGCGGGCGAGTCGATTGCGTGACCGCACGCGCGCTGGCTCCGCTACATCAGCTCATCGGCTTTGCGGAGCCCTTGGTGAAAAAAGGCGCGAAAGCGCTGTTTCTCAAGGGTCAAGATGTAGAAGCGGAATTGACCGAATCTACTAAGTATTGGAAAATTGAGTCGAAACTTCACTCCAGCCGGACGGGCGGGCAGGGCTGGATCGTCGCAATCGATTGCATCGAGCGACAGAGCTGAATTCCGTCAAGACGACAACCAATGGCGATCGCGCATGGCCGTAATTGATCAGATTTATCAAGAAGATAGAGCCCCGCACCCGGAGGGGCATCCGCGCATCCTGGCGCTCGCCAATCAGAAGGGCGGGGTCGGCAAGACCACGACCGCGATCAACCTCGGTACGGCGCTGGCAGCGATCGGCGAGCGGGTGCTGATCGTCGACCTCGATCCGCAGGGCAACGCCTCGACCGGGCTCGGCATCGACCGCGGCAGCCGCAACTGCTCGACCTATGACGTGCTGATCGGCGAGGCCTCGCTGCGCGACGCCATCGTTGCGACGGCCGTGCCGCGGCTGCACATCGCCTCCTCGACGATGGACTTGTCGGGTCTCGAGCTCGAGCTCGGCTCCACCGCCAACCGCGCCTTCCGTCTGCGCGATGCGATCGCCGGCCTCAACAACAACGTCTCGCCGGAGAACGACTACACCTACGTGCTGGTCGATTGTCCGCCGTCGCTGAACCTGCTGACGGTCAATGCAATGGCCGCGTCCGACGCGATCCTGGTGCCGCTGCAGTGCGAGTTCTTCGCGCTCGAAGGTCTGTCGCAGCTGCTGCAGACCGTGGAGCAGGTGCGCTCGACCCTGAACCCGAACCTCTCGATCCACGGCATCGTGCTGACGATGTTCGACTCGCGCAACAACCTGTCGAACCAGGTCGTCGCCGACGTCCGCCAGTTCATGGGATCGAAGGTCTACAACACGATGATCCCGCGCAACGTGCGCATCTCGGAAGCGCCGTCCTACGGCAAGCCGGTGCTGGTCTACGACTTGAAGTGCGTCGGCAGCGAGGCCTATCTCAAGCTCGCGACCGAAGTCATTCAGCGCGAGCGTGACCTGCGCACGAACTGACTTTGCCTCTGCTCCGGGGGACCTCGTCGCCCGGATCTCATTCGAGGACGGCAGCGGATTCCGAAATGAATCCGTTCCCTCGTTCATTGTGCCGACGGGACCGATCGGCAGCAGACGCAAGCGGAGCGTGACGTGAATCCAAAGGAGAAGGCGATGGCCGACGAGTCGCGATCGCGATTGGGCCGGGGTCTCGCAAGTCTGATCGGTGACGTCGGCCGCGAGGCCGGCGCGCCGCCGGAGCGGCCGCGCAATCAGCGCAAGGTGCCGATCGAATTCCTCAAGCCGAATCCGCGCAATCCGCGCAAGACGTTTTCCGACGGCGAGCTCGCCGAGCTCTCGGCCTCGATCAAGCAGCACGGCGTGATCCAGCCGATCGTGGTGCGTCCGGTGAAGGGCCAGCACGACCGCTACGAGATCATCGCCGGCGAGCGGCGCTGGCGCGCCTCGCAGGCCGCCGGCCTGCACGAGGTGCCGATCGTTCCGGTCGATGTCAGCGACAGCGATGCCCTGGAGCTCGCGATCATCGAGAACGTGCAGCGCGAGGATCTCAATCCGATGGAGGAGGCGCAGGGCTATCACGCGCTCGCCAACGAGTTCAAACGCAACCAGGAAGACATCGCCAAGATCGTCGGCAAGAGCCGCAGCCACGTCGCCAACATGATGCGGCTGACCAAACTGCCGGCCGAGGTGCAGGGCTTCATCGCGACCGGACAGATCTCGGCCGGTCATGCGCGTGCGCTGATCAACCTGCCGGATCCGATGTCGGCGGCGAAGAAGATCATCGCGGAAGGATTGAACGTCCGCCAGACCGAGGCGCTCGCGCACGAGGAGGGCGTGCCGGAACGCAAGCCGCAGAAGCCACGCAGCTCTGGGGGCAGTGCGCCGGCGGAGAAGAAGGACGCCGACACCATCGCGCTGGAGAAGCGCGTCGGCGATGCGCTCGGCCTTTCGGTGTCGATCAGCCACCGCGACCCCGGCGGCACGGTGCAGATCACCTACCGCAGCCTCGAGCAGCTCGACGAGGTGATGCGGCGGCTGGAGCAGGGTTAGGCTGTTAGGTCGTAATTGCGGTCCCGTTGTCGAGATACTTCCGACGAACTCCCGTCAGCTTTGTTGTGACGTCCTCACCACATCGTCATGGCCGGGCTTGACCCGGTCATCCATCTTTCGATGGTACTCGCTCCAAGAGGATGGCTGCCCGGGTCAAGCCCGGGCACGACGAGTTACTCATTAGGCGACGGGTACGACCAGTGCGTCCTGGTCACGGTTGCCTCTGGTGATCTCGAAACTCTTCTCCGTCATTCCGGGGAGTGCGCAGCACGAACCCGGAATCCATCTCTCGGCAGATCGCTTGGCCCGATGGATTCCGGGCTCGCCGCGCTGGCGCGCGTCGCCCCGGAATGACGTCGGAGATTGGAGCAAGGCCGCAGGCCCACTCATCCCTTGCGCCGCGCGTTCACCGCGATCGACAGCAGCGTTCGCTGCGCGATGGCTGCGGCGAGGCCCGGCTGCTTGCGCATGTCGAGGGCGGCGGTGGCGAGCTGATCGATGATCGGCAGCAGCCGCGCCGGAGAGAAATTGCGCAGCGCCGTCTCGGCGCTCGGCTTTCGTGAGAAATGCAGCCGCGGAAAACCGCCTTCGAGAATGGCCGACACGGGCGTGCCGGATGCGACGGCAAGGGCCGATTTGTGCAGCCATGCCGCATGTCGCTGCGCAGCGGAGATGATGACACCGGGATAGGTGCCGGCGATCATGGCCTTGCCGAACTCGGTCTCGACCATTTCGGGCTTGCCGCCGAAGGCGCCGTCGACGATCGGGTCGAGCTTCATCTCCGAGGCATCGGCGACCACCGCCATCACATGGTCGAGCGTCACCTCGCCCTCGCCATGGGCGAACAAGGTCAGCTTGCGCAGCTCGTTGCGCGAGGCCTGGCGGTCGCCGCCCAGCAGGGCCATCAGCGAGGCGCGAGCGTCGGGCGCGATGCGCAGGGCCGCGATGCGCAATTCGTCGTCGATCAGCTTGGCGAGATCGCGCTCGGTGTCCGGGTAGCAGCCGATCGCGACCGCCGTTTTGGCCTTCTCGCAAATCTTGCGCAGTGGCGAATCGGGGCGGATGTCGCCGGCCTCGATGACGATGCGGCAGTCCCGTACATTCATCTCGCAGAGCGTCTCGACGCCGCTGGCGAAATTGCGCGAGCCGGCGCGCACCCGGATGGCCCGCCGGCCGCCGAACAGCGGCACCGTCATGGCTTCGTCGACGAGGCGCGACGGTTCCGCGGAGAGCTCGTCACCGTCGAGCCTGACCACGGAGAAGGGATCATCGGGGTTGTCGACGGCCGACGCGATAAGGGCCTCGGCGCGCTCGCGGACCAGGCCCGTATCCGGGCCGTACAACAGGATCAGCGGCCGGGCGGCGTCCGGTTTGGCCAGGAAGGCATCGATGTCTCGTCCGCGCAGCGCGACCACGGCGATGTCAGCCGTGCGTCAGGTGCCGGCGGTGAAATAGGCCGCGAGCCGCGTCTTGATCTTCTCGGCGACTTCCTCGGAGGCGCGATCCTCGGCATCACGGAAGGCGCGCTGGCGGGCGAAGCGCTGGTATGAGCCGGGGATGTCGTAGGAGGTACGCGCGAAGGTCGTACCGGTCATGACCGACTTGTTGGTCGCCAGCTCGACCAGATTGTACTGTACGTCGACGCCGACATTCTCGGTGGTCGGCAGGCCGGTCGTCTGCGAGACGATCAGCGAGGACCGGCTGGTCTGCAACCGCAGCACCAGCTTGTGGGTCGGGGCCGTGCCGGTCGCGGTGCCGTAGAGCTTGAATGCGAGCGCGTTGCGGATACCGACGCCAATGCGCGCCTCGGGGGAGGCGTTCGGCTTGTCGACCGGCGGCAGCTCGATGCCCATCAGCTTGTCGCGCAGGGCAGGGGTGCCGTCGGCGTGCTCCGCGTACATCGGCTGGAAGCAGCCGGCCGTCAGCCCGGCCAAGGCGGCCACGGCAACGAGGCGTGCAGCGATCCGAAACCTAGCCGACGACATTCACGATCCTCTTGGGAACAATGATCACCTTGCGAACGGCCTTGCCGTCCAGCGCTAGTTTTACTGCATCGAGGGCCAAAACGGCAGACTCAATTTCCGGATTCTGCGCGTTGCTGGCGACTGTGACTTCTCCGCGCTTCTTGCCGTTGACCTGGACGACCAGGGTCATGCTGTCCTCAACCAGCAAATCGCGTTCGATTTGCGGCCAGGAGGCCTCCGAGATCAGGCCAGTCTGGCCCAGCACCTGCCAGCATTCCTCGGCCAGATGCGGCATCATCGGCGAGATCAGCTGCACCAGGATGCCAGCGGCCTCGCGAATCGCCCAGGCCAGGTCCGGCGCCGGCGTCGTCGGCCGGCCCAGCACCTCGGCCAGCGCGTTGGCGAATTCGCGGATGTGCGCCAGGCAGACGTTGAAATGCAGCCGCTCGATGCCGCCGGTCACCTTGTCGAGAGCGCCATGCGCGGCCTTGCGCAGCGCCAGCGCGTCTGCGCCGAAGTCGGAGGGACGGGAGGAGGGGGCCTCCTGGCTTGCTGCGACCGATTCGTTGACCAGCCGCCACAGCCGCTGGACGAAGCGCGCCGCGCCCTGCACCCGCTCGTCGCTCCAGATCACGTCGCGGTCCGGCGGCGAGTCCGACAGCATGAACCAGCGCGCGACGTCGGCGCCGTAGCTCTCGATGATGTCGTCGGGGTCGACGGTGTTCTTCTTCGATTTCGACATCTTCTCGATCGGGCCGATCGTGATGTCCTCGCCGGTGGCGGCCAGCACCGCGCGGCGGCCGTTGCCGCCGACCTCGATCTTGACCTCGGCCGGATTGACGTAGGTGCCATCGGCCTTCTGGTAGGTCTCGTGGACCACCATGCCCTGCGTGAACATGCCGGCGAACGGCTCGTCCATGGCGACGTGGCCGGTGGCCTTCATCGCGCGCGTGAAGAACCGGCTGTAGAGCAGATGCAGGATCGCGTGCTCGACGCCGCCGATATACTGGTCGACCGGCATCATCCGGTTGGCGACGGCAGGCGTCGTCGGCGAGGCCTCGTTCCACGGATCGGTGAAGCGCGCGAAGTACCAGGACGAATCGACGAAGGTGTCCATGGTGTCGGTTTCGCGGGTCGCCTTGGCTCCGCAGTTCGGGCAGGTGACGTTCCTCCAGCTCGGGTGGTGGTCGAGCGCATTGCCGGGCTTGTCGAAGGTGACGTCGTCCGGCAGCACGACGGGCAGGTCCTGCGCCGGCACCGGCACCACATCGCATTTGGGGCAGTGGATCACCGGGATCGGGCAGCCCCAATAGCGCTGGCGCGAGATGCCCCAGTCGCGCAGGCGGAAATTGACCTGGCGCTCGCCGACCGGCGCGCCGCCGCGCGGCTCGCTCTCGAGCCGCCTGGCGACCTCGTCCTTGGCCTGCGCGATCGTCATGCCGTCGAGGAAGCGCGAATTGATCAGGCGGCCGTCGCCGTCGAACGCGGTGTCGGTGATGACGAAGCTCGCTGGGTCCTGGCCCTCGGGGCAGACCACCGGGACATTGCCGAGGCCGTATTTGTTGACGAAGTCGAGGTCGCGCTGGTCATGCGCCGGGCAGCCGAAGATGGCGCCGGTGCCGTACTCCATCAGCACGAAATTGGCGACATAGACCGGCAAGGTCCAGCTCGGATCGAACGGGTGCACGGCGCGGATGCCGGTGTCGAAGCCCTGCTTCTCCGCGGTGTCGATCGCCTCCTGCGCGGTGCCGATCCGCTTGATCTCGGCGATGAACGCGGCGAGCTCCGGGTTCTTCGCCGCCGCGGCCTGGGCCAGCGGATGGTCGGCCGAGATCGCCATGAACTTGGCGCCGAACAGCGTGTCCGGCCGGGTCGTGAAGATCTTCAATTCGGTCTCGCCCGCAGGCGTCGTCGCCGGATCCAGCGCAAAACGGATCAGCAGGCCTTCCGAACGGCCGATCCAGTTGCGCTGCATCAGCCGCACCTTGTCGGGCCAGCGGTCGAGACCATCGAGCGCGTCCAGCAGCTCCTGCGAGTACTTCGTGATCTTGAACACCCACTGGTTCATCTCACGCTGTTCGACCACCGCACCGGAGCGCCAGCCGCGACCGTCGATGACCTGCTCGTTGGCGAGCACGGTCATGTCGACCGGATCCCAGTTCACCTTGCGCTTCTCGCGCTCGACCAGCCCCGCCTGCATGAAGTCGAGGAACATCTTCTGCTGGTGCTTGTAGTAGGACGGATCGCAGGTCGCGAACTCGCGCGCCCAGTCGAGCGACAGCCCGATCGAGCGCAGCTGCTTCTTCATCGCGGCGATGTTGTCGTAGGTCCACGCCTTCGGCGCCACCTTGCGCTCGATCGCGGCGTTCTCCGCCGGCAGGCCGAACGCATCCCAGCCCATCGGGTGCAGGACGTTGAAACCCTTGGCGCGCATGAAGCGGGCCAGCACGTCGCCGAGCGTATAATTACGGACGTGGCCGATATGGATGCGTCCCGACGGATAGGGAAACATCTCGAGCACGTAGTATTTCGGACGCGGATCGTCGTTCTTCGTGGCGAAGATCGCCTTCTCGTCCCACTGGCGCTGCCAGCGCGGCTCGGCTTCACGGGCGTTGTAGCGTTCGGATGTCATGGAATCGCTTATAATTTTCGAGGATTCGCGTCGTTTGAAGACGGCGGACTAGGCCACAAAAGCGGCAGCCCGGTCAATGGGGCGACAGATGATGATACCATTTTGGGCATCTGCTAAGCGACGGTAATCGTGAGTTTTTTTGCGGGCTCTGCCGGCAGTGTCGAAGGTCCGATTGAGGCACGGTTAAGACTTGAATGGGAGACTGAGTGCATACATCCAGGCATCCGCCCGCATCTGGGGTCACTCCACATCGTGTCCGGCGCTACGTTCGACGAGCTTGACTTCGAGTACGCGACGACGGTCGCGGAAAAGGCCATGAAATCCATGGCTCAACAGCGCGTGCCACCGACGCCTAACAACTTCCATCTGTGGTTCAAGTACTCCCTGGGCTCGGCGTCGGACCTCAAGCGCGCCGTCGACATCCTGGTCAGCAACAAGCGCAAGTTCGACAAGACCACCAACCAGGCGCTGTTCGACACGTACATCGGCCAGCAGGGTACGGAAGCGGCCGTCGTCCACAAAGTCTCGCAGCAGTTGCATGGCGTGATGGACTCCGCCAAAAGTTATCTGACCGCCGCGATCGCCGACAACCGCACGCACATGGCGGCGATCGATGGCGTTGCCGAACGCAGCGAGCAGGGCGTCGATCCGAAGATCCTGATCGAGAACCTGGTCAGCGAGCTCGCCCAGGCGACCGCGCGTGCTGCGAAACTCGAAGTGAGCTTTGCCGAAAAGTCACGCGAGCTCGACACCATCAGGGACTCGCTCAACAAGTCCGAGCAGCGCGCGCGCACCGACACGCTGACCGGATTGCCGAACCGCCGCGCGCTCGAAGAGTTCTTCCGCCACGCGCAGATCGAGGCGATGGAGCGCGACGAGCCGCTCAGCATTCTCCTGATCGACGTCGACCACTTCAAGAAGTTCAACGACAATTACGGCCATGGCGTCGGCGATCAGGTGCTTCGCCTTGTCGCCAAAGCCTTGCGCGAGCGCGTCCGCGACAACGATCTTCCGGCGCGCTATGGCGGCGAGGAACTGATCGCGGTGCTGCCGCAGACCGACCTCGAAGGTTGCACTGTCATCGCGGAGCGGATCCGACGCACCATCGCCGACTGTCAGTTCACGCGTCGCTCGACCGGCGAGGTGTTGCCGCAGATCACGGTGTCGATCGGCGTCGGCCAGTTCCAGTTCGGCGAATCGATGGCTGATCTCATCGACCGTTGCGACCGTGCGCTGTATCTCGCCAAGAAGCTCGGTCGCAACCGCGTCGTCACCGAGCTCGAGCTCGACCGCAAGCTCGCGGTCGGCTGATTGCGGGCCGCGGCCGCAGCGCCCTATCCGGCGCGCACCACGCCGCTCCTGTCGTCAGCGAAATCCGCGAAGCCATGTGCAACCACCGTGTTGCGGCCGCGATGCTTGGCCGCATAGAGCGCGGCGTCGGCGGCTTCGATCAGGTCGGAGGGCATCAGCGATTCGTTCGGCCGCGTCGAGGCGACGCCGACGCTCACGGTGACGCATTGATGCGCCGAGGTCGCATGCGGCAGCTCGAGCTCCAGCACCGCGGCGCGCACCTGCTCGCCGATCGCGAGCGCCTCTCTGGCACCCATGCCCGGCAACAACAGGCAGAACTCCTCACCGCCATAGCGGCCGGCGAACGCCGTCATCGCGCCGGCGATCTGCGACAGCGTCTCGCCGAGACGTGACAGGCAGGCGTCACCCTCGGGGTGACCATAGGTGTCGTTGTAGAGCTTGAAGTGGTCGACATCGATCATCAGCAGCGACAGCTCGGTGCCGGCCTGCTGCGCGCGGCTCCATTCGACGTCGATGCGGTTCTGGAAGCCGCGGCGGTTGGCGAGGCCTGAGAGCATGTCGATCGACGCCATCACCGTCAGCCGGTCATTCGCGGCGACCAGCTCGCGCTCGCGCTGGCCAAGCTTGGCGGCCATCGCATTGAAGGACTTTGCCAGCGGCACGAACTCCGACGGCAGATGCTTGGTGGTGACGCGCGCCGACCAGTGGCCATGGCCGAAGCGCTTGGCGGTCGCGGCGAGCATGCTGACGGGCTTCACGATCAGCTTCTCGGCGGCGATCAGCGCGCCGAGCAGCACGATCAGGCACACGAGGCCGGCCTGCAGATAGGCGTTGCGGATCTCGCGGTCGATGGCGGCGGTGACGCGGGTCTCATCGATGCTGACGATCAGCCGCGATCCGGTGTCGGCGATCCGGGTGAAGGTGATCGCGCGCTTGGATCCATCCGCCGCCGTGAAGCCCATCGTCTCGGTCGGCTTCCCCGAACTCAGCGCGGTCTCGGCAACGGCCGACAACAACGGCACGCTGTCGAGCGGCCGGCCGATCAGCTCGGTGCGGTCGACGGGCGCTGCCAGCACGGTTCCTTCGCTGTCGACCAGCACCGCCGTGATGCCGGGGCGGCCGCCAAGATTGTTCATGATCTTGGACATCCATTCCAGGTTCACGCTCGCCAGCATCACCGCGTCCGGCTCGCCGGTGATGGCGCCGACCGGATAGGCGGCCATGACGATCGGCACGTGCGACGGTTTCGACAGCAGGTAGTCGCTGAACACGAAATCGCGTGATTCCTGGGCGCCACGGAAATACGGCCGGTCGCTGAAATCGAGCCCGACATATTGGTTGTTGGTCGAGCACTGGATGCGGCCGTCGCGGCCGGCGATCATCAGGGTGCGGATCCAGGGCAGGGTCGCCGGCAGGCTGGCGCGCATCATGTCGCAACTGCGGCTCACGCCGGTGCTCGACGCCCGGACATAGGCGGTCGACTTCAGCACCGTCTCCACCGACATGATGACCTCGCGCTGCATGTCGGCGCTTTGCCGGGCGAGGCCGAAGAATTCCTCCGATGCGAGCGCGATCTGCCTCGTCCTGGCGCTTTCCAGGGAGCGCGCGCGTTCCAGCATCAGCGGCGCCACCAGGATCAGGGCGAGCAGCGCCAGCCGGGCGCGGATCCCCATCAGCCGGTTCAGCTTCACTCTATTGCGATTGAAGCGGATGCTTGGCATTTCTTTCCCCTACCCCGACCGTGCAGGGTAAGGAGAAGGGCTCAAGAACCCTTTCTCGAACTCTGTAAAATTGCAGCCAAACCCGCAAATCTACCGACCGACGGACGCCATCGTGCCTGAATTGAACGCCTCATCCCCGTCCTCGCCGTCTGCGCTCGCCGCCGTCGAGCAGGAGATTCTGCGCGCCTGCCGCGATGCCGAGCGCGATCGCGCCTCGGTCACGCTGATCGCCGTGTCGAAGACCTTCGATGCCGAGGCAATCGAGCCGGTGATCGCGGCCGGACAGCGCGTGTTCGGTGAAAATCGCGTTCAGGAAGCCAAAGCCAAGTGGCCGCCACTGATGGCCGCGCATCCGGGACTCGCACTGCACCTGATCGGGCCGCTACAATCCAACAAGGCCAAGGAGGCGGTGGCGCTGTTCGAGGCCATCCACTCGGTGGACCGGCCAAGCCTGTGCGCGGCGCTCGCCAAGGAGATTTCCGCCCAGGGCCGGCATCCGCAGCTATTCGTCCAGATCAATACCGGCGAGGAACCGCAGAAGGCGGGAATCGCACCCGGCGACGCCGACGCCTTCATCGCCGCCTGCCGCAAGGACTACGGGCTCGCGATTTCAGGGCTGATGTGCATTCCGCCGGTAGAGGATGCGCCCGGTCCGCATTTCGCGCTGACCGCCAAGATCGCCGCCCGCAATGGCCTTGCGCATCTGTCGATGGGCATGAGCGCCGACTTCGCCACCGCCATCCAGTTCGGCGCCACGCATGTCCGTGTTGGCTCGGCGATCTTCGGGCATCGCTGAAGGGGGGCGCAATCACGGCCGGCCCCTACTCGAACCGCACCGATACCTGCCCCAGATCGCCGAAATCGGCCTCCATGTGGTCCCCGCTGCCGATCGGCAGCGGCGCATGACAGGTGCCGGTCGTGACCACCTGCCCTGCCCGCGCGGGCACGCCAAGCGCGCTGAGCTCGTTGACCAGCCAGGCCAGCGCTATCAGCGGATCACCAAGCACGTTGCGGCCGTGGCCGATGAAGGTCTCGCCACGCAGCGCGATGCGCGGCCGCTCCGCGATCAGGTCGCGGCTGCGCCAGTCGGCGGTGGTGGCCTCGCCCAGCACGAACAGATGCGCGCAGGCATTGTCGGCGATCAGTTGCGCCTCGCCGGCGCTGACGAAGTCGGCGAACCGCGAATCCGGGATCTCGATCGCGGGATGCAGCGTGTCGACCGCGGCCAGCACCTCTGCGACATCATAGGGTGTCGGCCGCGGCAGCAGGTCCGCTCCCAGGCGGAACGCGAACTCCGGCTCCGCGACCCGCATCGCGTTACCGGCCATCGCTGCGGTGCCACCCGCCGGCAACACCGTCTCGGCCAGGATCCGCCCGGCCATCGGACCGGCGACATTGATATGGCGCTGGCCGGCCTCGCTGGTCGCCGCAATTTTCCAGCCAAATAGTGGCTTGGGCGAGTGGCGCTCGAGCTCGGCCTGGATGGCATAGCCCTCGGCGCGGTCCCTTGGACGCAGCTCCGGCGGCAGCGCTGCCAGCTTCCGGCCTTCGTTCCAATGCTGACGCAGAAGGCCCGCGGCGCTGGCTGGCTGATCCGGTGCGCGCATGCCGTCCTCCCCTTCTCTTGTTATTGGATGACGATCCTGGTCCGCGGGCCGATCCTTTGCAACAGACGCAGCATCGCTGGGCGGGTCATGGCCACGCAGCCTGCGGTCGGGCCGAAGTTCGGCCGCGCCAGATGCAGGAATACGGCACTGCCGCGGCCCGCGATCCGCGGCCGCGTGTTGTGGTCGATCTCGATGATGAAATCGTACAGATGGTCCTGGCGCGCCAGCCGGTCTCCGGGCCGGTCGCCGCGCAGCCGGATCGCCTGATTGTAATGCCGGTCGGCCGGGTCCTCGCACCAGGCATCCTCCGGACCGATCGGCCGAACCGGCAGGACCGTGTGCGGGCGCGGGTGACGGTCGGCCCGCCACCACAGCCGCCGCGGCCGGAACACGCCTCGTGGCGTACCCCCATCGCCTTCGCGCTTGTTGGCCAGGATGCCGCCGCGGCCGAGCGCCACCGGGATGACCTGGCCCCAGACATGGAGCCAGCCGCGCTGCCGCGACCCGGCTTTGGTGCGAATCGAGATCCGCGATGCTGGCATGCCAAGCTTTACCTTCGATAACGACATGAAACAACGTGCCTTTTCATTGCCATGGATTGCCCGGTAATTGCCTTAATGTCGGCAAATGGTCCGCCGCGAGGGTCGAACAGGACAATCATCTCAATCCCTGCTCAATTCTGAAGTAGAGTCCGGGCGCTTGTGAATCGGTAACAGCCCCCTACTTCAAGACGGAACAGGGCTGATGAGCCTGTTTGCCCACCGTTTGACGGCGCCACCCATCCGATCCCGCCGGCGCCACCTAGAGGATTGTACAATGGCCAATGCCCGCAAGATCCTGATCGTGGATGACGACACCGATCTGCGCGATGCCCTGATGGAGCAGCTCTCGCTGCATGACGAGTTCGAAGCCCAGGCCGTCGATACCGGTGCCAAAGGCGCCACCGCCGCAAAGGCCAATTCACCCGACCTGGTTCTGATGGACGTTGGCCTGCCCGACACCGATGGCCGCGAAGTGGTGCGGTCCCTGCGCAAGGGCGGCTTCAAGGCGCCGATCATCATGCTGACCGGGCACGATACCGATTCCGATACGATTCTCGGGCTCGAATCCGGCGCCAACGACTATGTCGCCAAGCCCTTCCGCTTCGCCGTGCTGCTGGCCCGCATCCGCGCCCAGCTTCGCCAGCACGAGGCCAGCGAGGACGCGGTGTTCTCGGTCGGCCCCTACAGCTTCCGGCCGGGCTCGAAGATGCTGACGGGCGCCAACGCCCGCAAGGTCCGCCTGACGGAGAAGGAAACGGCGATCCTGCGCTTCCTGTACCGCGCCGGCCAGCAGCCGGTGTCACGCGAGACCCTGCTCCAGGAGGTCTGGGGCTACAATTCCGGCGTCACCACCCACACGCTGGAAACGCACATTTACCGTCTGCGGCAGAAGATCGAGAAAGATGCCGCGAATCCAGAGATTCTGGTGACGGAGGCCGGTGGCTACAAGTTGGTACCGTGATAGGTTCGGGGATGGCGGTTTCGCCATTTATGATATTGGTTCCATTCCGCCTTCCCCGGGCCCTTGATGTCGATCGAAGACGATATTGCGCTGCTGGAGCGCGTCCCAACATTGCGCCTGCTGGGAAGCGACTCACTTCGCATGATCGCCATCGGCTCCGAGCAGCGTAACATCCAGAGCGGCGAGACCCTGTTCCGCGAGGGTGACACCGCCGATTGCGGCTATGTCGTCCAGCGCGGGTCATTGCGCATCAGCGACGAGGTCGGTGCCGAGATCGTCGCCACGCCGACCATGCTGATCGGCGAGCTGGCGCTGCTGGTCGAGATGCGGCGCCCGGCGACCGCGACGGCCCTGGAATATTCGACCGTGGTGCGGATTTCGCGCAGCCTGTTTCAGCGTGTGCTCGAGAGCGACGCCATGGCTGCGCGCCGGCTGCGCGACGAGTTCGCCCACCGCGCCAGCCGAATCGCCAATGACATCATGGCGGCCGGGACCAAGCTGACGTCGTGATCTTCGTGACCGGGCGGGTCAGCTTCGCTTTCGCTACGACACGTCCAGCGTCACCGTGACCGGCACATGATCCGACGGCCGCTCCCAGCTGCGGGCGTCGCGCAGGATCCTGAAGTCGCTGACCCGGTCCTTCAGTGCACGTGACACCCAGATGTGGTCGAGCCTTCGGCCGCGATCACCGACGGTCCAGTCGGCGGCACGGTAGCTCCACCAAGTGTAGACCTTCTCCGACATCGGGATGCGCTCGCGGGCGACGTCGACCCATTCGCCATGGGTCTGCGCCGCCAACAGCTTCTCGCATTCGATCGGCGTGTGCGACACCACCTTCAGGAGCTGCTTGTGCGACCAGACATCGTATTCATGCGGCGCGACGTTGAGATCGCCGACCAGGATGTGCCGGTCGTCGCCGCGCGGATGCAGCGGCTCGCACGCCTTCATCTCGTCGAGGAATTGCAGCTTGTGCTCGAATTTCGGGTTGAGCGCGGGGTCGGGAATGTCGCCGCCTGCGGGCACGTAGAAATTGTGCAGCACCAGCGGCTGCGCGAGCTGCGCCTTCTCGCCGAACGCCACCGTGATGTGGCGCGAATCCACCTTGTCGCAGAAGGTGCGGACGTTGGTCTCCTCGAACGGCCATTTCGAGATCACGGCGACGCCGTGATAGCCCTTCTGCCCATTCAGCGCGACATGCTCATAGCCGAGCCGCTTGAAACGCTTCAACGGGAAAGCGTCGTCGATGCACTTGGTCTCCTGCAGACACAGCACATCGGGCCTGACCTGCTTGATGAGCTTGGCGACGAGGTCGATGCGCAGGCGCACCGAATTGATGTTCCAGGTGGTCAGGACGAGACGCATGAGACCCGCGTCATATCATGAAATGCGTCGATGTCGGCGATTCCACTCCGCTTCTGACGCATCGGAATGACCGCGTTGGCTGGCCTTATCCCCAGCCATGTGGGACGGTGCCTGATCAGCGCCGTTTGCTCTCGATGACGTCCCATACGCGGGCGGCGATGTCGGGGCCCCCGAGCCGCGAGATCGCGCGGATGCCGGTCGGCGACGTCACGTTGATCTCGGTGAGGTTGCCATCGATGACGTCGATGCCGACCAGCAGCAGGCCGCGCGCGCGCAATTCAGGACCCAGCGTGTCGCAGATCTCGCGCTCACGGGCGCTGAGATCGGTGGCCTGCGCAGCGCCGCCGCGCACCATGTTGGAGCGCAGATCGTCCGCCGCCGGCACGCGGTTGACGGCGCCGGCGAACTCGCCGTCGACCAGGATGATGCGCTTGTCGCCATGCTTCACCTCGGGGAGGAAGCGCTGAATCACCCAGGGCTCCTTGAACGTCACCGAGAACATGTCGAACAGCGAGCCGAAATTCATGTCCTGCGGCATGACGCGGAACACTGCCGCGCCGCCATGGCCATGCAGCGGCTTCATCACGACAGCGCCGTGCTGATCGCGGAAGGCGTTGATCTCGTCGAGATCGCGCGAGATCAAGGTCGGCGGCATCAATTGCGGGAAGTTCATCACGAACAGCTTTTCCGGCGCGTTGCGCACGCTGGCGGGATCGTTGATCACGAGCGTCTTCGGATGGATGCGCTCGAGGAAATGCGTCGAGGTGATGTAGGCGAGATCGAACGGCGGATCCTGGCGCAGCAGCACGACGTCGAACGAGGTCAGCGCCGTCGGCTTGGGCTCGCCGAGCGTGAAGTGGTCGCCGACCTGGTCGCGCACGGTCAGCGCCTGCACCGGCGCGTACAGCTCCTCGCCGCGCAGCGACAGCTTGTCCGGCGTGTAGTAGCACAGGCCATGTCCGCGCCGCTGTGCTTCGAGCAGCATCGCAAAGGTCGAGTCGCCGCGGATGTTGATGCGCGCGATCGGATCCATCTGGACGGCGACATTCAGTTTCATGGGCAGGTCCCTGCTCTCTGCAGTCAGTTCATGTCAGGTGCTGGCGTCGAAGGCCGCCATCAGATGGCGCGGCAGGCTGCGCGGCGCAACCAGAATCGCATCGAAGCGCAGCTCGAATTCGGCATGGTCCGGATGAGCCATCAGCCAGGCCTGGGCGGCATCGATGATGCGCTGCTGCTGGCGAGGCGTCACGGCATAGGCCGCATCGTCGAGCGAGGCGCGCGCCTTGACCTCGACGAAGGCGACCAGGCTGCGCTTGCGCACTATGATGTCGATCTCGCCATGGGGCGTGCGGAAGCGTCTGGCGAGGATGCGGTAGCCCTTGGCGATCAGCAGCGCTGCGGCACGGGCTTCCGCCGACAATCCGGTGCGGAAGGCGGCGACGCGCTCGGGTGCCGCCGTCTTCGCCGGCTTGTCTGGGGAGGCACGCTCAGTCTTCGCCATCGGCCTCCCCCGACCGCGCGCCCTTCGAGAGCTCGAGCGCGCGCGCATACACCTCGCGTCGCGGCCGGCGCGACAGCTCGACGGCATGCATCACGGCGTCCTTGACGCTCGATCGCTGCAACAGATCCCTGAGCACGGCGTCCAGCGCGTCCTGGGTCAGCACCTCGGCATCGCGCGGCGGTGGACCGATCACCAGCACGAATTCGCCGCGCGTTTCGAGATCGCCGGCCCGTGCAGCGAGATCGCCGATTGCTCCGCGCAGCACCTCTTCGTGCAGCTTGGTGAGCTCGCGGCAGATCGCGGCCTGACGCCCAGCCATGGCATCGGCGAGATCGGCCAGCGTCTCCTGCACCCGGCTGCCCGCCTCGAACAGAACCAGCGTCGCCTCGATCCGCGCGAGCTCGGACAGCCGCGTGCGCCGCGCCTGCTGCTTGGCCGGCAGGAATCCCTCGAAGAAGAAGCGGTCGGTCGGCAACGCCGCCACGCTCAGCGCCGCGAGCACGGCGGAAGGTCCCGGCAGTGCGGTGACGGCGTGTCCGGCCTCACAGGCCTCGCGCACCAGCTTGTAGCCGGGGTCGGAGATCAGCGGCGTGCCGGCGTCCGACACCAGCGCGATGGCTGCGCCTTGGGCCAGACGTTGCAGGATCCGCGGCCTGACCGCTTCGGCATTGTGCTCATGATAGGCTGCGAGTTCCGCGCCCAGGCCGTAGCGCTCGGTCAGGCGCCGCGTGATTCGCGTGTCCTCGCAGAAGATGATGTCGGCGCCGGCGAGGGTTTCCAGTGCACGCAGCGTGATGTCGCCGAGATTGCCGATCGGCGTTGCCACCAGATGCAATCCAGGCCGTGCCTTGGGCGCCACGACGATTTGACCCGCCACCAGGTAGGTCGACGTGGTGGAAGATTTGCCGTCGTCTAGCGACGTCTTGGGGATTGCCTTCGCGCCCATCGGGGTAATTTAAAGGGCATGCCGCGGGATTGCCACAGGGGAACAGCCGCGCAGCAATTTTGAAGTTCCGATCGGCATTGGGCGCGTGGCCGTTCATCGAACCTTCAAGTCCGAAACTGCACGTCAATGGGGATGTGTACGAGCAGGGGATAGGCCGTGCAAAACGTCGAATTGATCGGCTCTATGGCGGTGACAGCCTTTTGTTTTGCTTAACTATTCGTCGACAATATGAGTGAATCAGCACGGCTTGGCGGACGTGCGTTTGGGGAACTTCTGGCCGGTCTTGGCCGAACGAAGAGATGCCATGGTGGGCCCGCGTCATCCCAACTCTCTCGGTCCGGGACCCCATGGGGTCGCCCGGCGAACGGCGCTGGGCCTGATCGTCGGCGCGCCGCTGCTGTCGGCGTGCTCCAACGTCCAGCAGGGCTTCAATCCGTTCGAGCAGCCGACGGCGCCGGCGGGACCGCCGCAGCAGCCGGCGGTTGCCGGTAACGGCCAGGTCAAGGTCGGGCTGATTCTGCCGCTGTCGGCGTCGGGCAATGCCGGCGTGGCTGCGCAATCGATGAAGAACGCGGCCGAGATGGCGCTCGCCGAGTTTCAGAACCCCAACATCCAGCTCCTGATCAAGGACGACGCCGGCAGCCCGCAAGGGGCGCAGCAGGGTGCGCAACAGGCCTGCGATGAAGGCGCCGAGATCATTCTCGGCCCGCTGTTCGCGGGCTCGGTACCGGCGACCGCCCAGGTGGCGCGCGCGCGCAACATCTCGGTCATCGCCTTCTCGACCGATTCGAGCGTGGCTGGGCGCGGCGTCTATCTGCTCAGCTTCCTGCCGGAGTCCGACGCCAGCCGCATCGTCGAATATTCCGCCAGCGTCGGCAAACGCTCGTTCGCGGCGCTGCTGCCCGACAATGCCTATGGAACCGTCGTCGAGGGTGCGTTCAAGACCGCGGTCAGCCGCCGCGGCGGACGCATCGTTGCGTTCGAGAAATATTCCAGCGACCGCGCCGGGCCTGCGCGCACGGTGGCGCAGGCGCTCGGCGGTGCCGATGCGCTGCTGCTGGCCGACGACGGCGAATCGGTCGCGGCGACGGCCGATGCGCTGACCGCTGCCGGCGCCAATCTGCGCAACATTCAGTTGCTCGGCACGGGGCTGTGGGACAATCCGCGCGTCTATGCCAGCGCCAGCTTGCAGGGTGGCCTCTATGCTGCGCCGGATCCCTCCGGCTTCCGCGCCTTCGCCGGTCGCTACCGGACGCGGTTCGGCGGCGATCCCGTGCGCACGGCAACCCTCGCCTACGATGCGGTGGCGCTCGTGGCCGCGTTGGCGCGCACCCAGGGCAACCAGCGCTTCGCGCCCGATGTCCTGACCAATGCATCGGGCTTTGCCGGCATCGATGGGCTGTTCCGGTTCCGCAGCGACGGCACCAATGAGCGCGGGCTTGCCGTGATGCGCGTCGGTTCGGGTGGCGGACAGACGGTCGCCGGCGCGCCGAAGAGCTTCAGCGCGACGTGAGTCGCAGCATCCTTCAGGCGGCGAGATCGGCGACGACCGCGTCGAGCACCGGAAAGCCATCCTGAGTCACGCGCAGCCGTCCATCCGGATCGACCGCGATGGCGCCCTCCTCGCGCAGCAGCGCGATGCGGCGCGGATCGAGCGCACGGCCGGAGATCGCGGCATACCGCCTGGGGTCGATGCCTTCGGCCAAACGCAGCCCCATCAGCAGGAATTCGTCGGCGCGCTCCTCGCGGTTGAGCTCGTCGTCGGTCATCACACCATGACCGTTGGACTCCACCCGCATCAGCCAGGCCTCCGGCCGCTTGTCGGTCGCGGTCGCATGCCTGATGCCGCCGATGTCGAGACGACCATGGGCGCCGGGGCCGATGCCGGCATATTCGTGGCCGCGCCAATAGATCAGATTGTGCCGGCACTCCGCGCCCGGGCGGGCATGATTGGAGATCTCATAGGCCGGCAGTCCGTGACGGCCACAGATCTCCTGCGTGACGTCGTATAAGGTCCGGGCCAGGCCTTCATCCGGCGTCTTCAGCTTGCCTGCGGCGTGCAGGCCGAAGAACGGCGTGCCTTCCTCGATCGTCAGTTGATACAGCGACAGGTGCTCAGCCGCCTCACCGATCGCGCGCGTCAGCTCCTCGGTCCACATCGCCGGCGTCTGGTCGGGCCGGGCGTAGATCAGATCGAACGAATAACGCTCGAACGCATTGCGCGCGATCGCCACCGCCTTCATCGCCTCCTCGGCGGTGTGCAGGCGTCCCAGCATCTTGAGCGACGCATCGTCCATCGCCTGGACGCCGAGCGAGACCCGGTTGACGCCGGCGGCGCGATAGCCGGCAAAGCGTGTCGCCTCGACGCTGGTCGGATTGGCTTCGAGCGACACCTCGACATCGCCAGCGACGTGCCAGTGGCGGCCGATCGCGTCGAGAATGGCGCCGACCGTCTGCGGCTGCATCAGCGACGGTGTGCCGCCGCCGAGAAAAATCGACGTGACGGTGCGCGGCCCGATGCGGGCGGCCGTGGTCGCGATCTCCTGCGCAAAGGCGCGGGCGAAGCGGTCCTGATCGATGGCGGCATGCCGGACATGGCTGTTGAAGTCGCAATACGGACATTTCGACAGGCAGAACGGCCAGTGCACATAGACGCCGAACGCTTCGCTGTCAGCGTTGGTCAAGGCAGATCTCCGCGAGCTTCACGAAGGCGCGCGCCCGGTGCGACAGGCCGAGCCCGAGCGGCGGCAGGCCATGCTTCTCGATGCTGGTCATCTCGCCGAAGGTCCGGTCGTGGCCCTCGGGCAGGAACATCGGGTCGTAGCCGAAGCCCGCCGTGCCGCGCGGCGGCCAGACCAGGGTGCCGTCGACCCGCGCCTTGACCTCCTCGACATGACCGTCCGGCCACGCCACGCACAGCGCCGAGACGAAATGGGCGGTGCGCTTGTCGGCACTCCTCGCGCCCCGCTCCTGCAGTAGGCGCTCGATGCGCGTCATCGCGCCGGTGAAATCCTTGTCCGGTCCGGCCCAGCGCGCCGAATAGATCCCGGGCGCCCCATCGAGCGCATGAACCACGATGCCGGAATCGTCGGCAAAGGCAGGAAGCTGCGCGGCCTTGGCCGCGGCGACCGCCTTGATGCGGGCGTTGGCCTGGAAGGTCTCGCCGGTCTCGTCCGGCTCGTCCAGGCCGAGATCGCCGGCCGACACCGCCTCGACGCCATGGGGGGCGAGCAGCTCGCGCATCTCGGCAAGCTTGCCGGGATTGTGGGTCGCGATGACGAGGCGCCCCGTGAGCTTGCGATGACCGCTACTCACGCGACCGCCATCTTCTGCAGGTCGACCAGTCGCGCCACGCCCTTGCGGGCCAGTGCCATCAGCGCCAGGAGCTCGGCCTCGGTGAACGGCGTCTTCTCCGCCGTGCCCTGCACCTCGATGATGCGGCCGTCGCCGGTCATGACGAAATTGGCGTCGGTCTCCGCCTCGGAATCCTCGGCGTAGTCGAGATCCAGCACCGGTGTGCCGTTGTAGATGCCGCACGAGATCGCGGCGACGTTGGTGCGCAGCACCTCGGTCTTGATCATGTTGCGCGACTTCATCCACTTGATGCAGTCGGCCAGCGCCACCCAGGCGCCGGTGATCGACGCCGTGCGCGTGCCGCCGTCGGCCTGCAGCACGTCGCAATCGACCGTGATCTGGCGCTCGCCGAGCGCTTCCAGGTCGATCGCGGTGCGCAGCGAGCGGCCGATCAGACGCTGGATCTCGACGGTGCGACCGGTCTGCTTGCCGGCGGAGGCCTCGCGCCGGGTCCGTTCCAGCGTGGCGCGCGGCAGCATGCCGTATTCGGCCGTGATCCAGCCGCGCCCCTGGCCCTTGAGCCAGGGCGGCAGCCGGTCTTCCAGCGTGGCGGTGACCAGCACATGGGTGTCGCCGAACTTCACCAGGCAGGAGCCCTCGGCGTATTTGACGACGCCGCGTTCCAGGCTCACGGCCCGCAGTTCATCCGGTGCACGGCGGCTCGGCCGCATGATTCTCTCCGTGAAAGCGCGCGAAAGACCGACTTTGACCGGCCTTGTAGGAGCCGCGACCGGCAGCGGCAAGGGCTTATCAAGGGTTTATCATGGCCTCGTCGCGCCCGAGAGCGCGCGACGACCGGCTTGCCACCGAGCCGCCGCATGGACACATTATAGGCAGTTGCGAGGAGAGCATCTGGTGGCCCACCACGATCCGATCAACCTGATGACACCGCCGGCCGGTCTGGCGCAGCTCAACGAGCGCTCGCGCGAGATCTTCCGGCAGATCGTCGAAAGCTATCTGGCGACCGGCGAGCCGGTCGGCTCGCGCAACATTTCGCGGCTGATCGCGGTTCCGCTGTCGCCGGCCTCGGTGCGCAACGTCATGGCCGATCTCGAGCAGCTCGGCCTGATCTACGCGCCGCACACCTCGGCCGGCCGGCTGCCGACCGAGGCCGGCCTGCGTTTCTTCGTCGATGCCCTGATGCAGGTCGGCGACATGACCGAGGCTGAGCAGCAATCGATCCAGAGCCAGCTCGCCGCGGTCGGGCGGGCGCAATCGGTCGAGGCCGCCCTGGACGAGGCGCTGACCCGGCTGTCGGGTCTGACCCGTGCCGCTGCCGTGGTTCTGACCGCCAAATCCAACACCCGGCTGAAGCACATCGAGTTCGTCAGGCTCGAGCCCGAGCGTGCGCTGGTCGTGCTGGTGGGCGAGGACGGGCAGGTCGAGAACCGGGTTCTGGTTCTGCCGCCGGGCGTGCCATCCTCGGCGCTGACTGAGGCGTCGAATTTCCTCAATGCCCGCATCAGAGGCCGGACGCTGGCGGAAGCACGGCTCGAGCTCGAGACGGCGCTGGCGCATGATCGCGCCGAGCTCGACCTGCTGACGCAGAAGGTGATCGCCGCCGGTGTCGCGAGCTGGTCCGGAGGGGACAGCGACGAGCGGCAGCTCATCGTGCGCGGCCACGCCAACCTGCTCGAGGACCTGCATGCGCTCGAAGATCTCGAGCGCGTGCGGCGGCTGTTCGACGATCTCGAGACCAAGCGCGGCGTCGTCGATCTGCTCGGACGGGCAGAGAGCGCGGAAGGTGTCCGCATCTTCATCGGCTCGGAGAACAAGCTGTTCTCGCTGTCGGGCTCGTCGACGATCGTGTCGCCCTATTCCGACGCCACGGGTCGCATCGTCGGCGTGCTCGGTGTCATCGGTCCGACCCGGCTCAACTATGCCCGGGTGATCCCGACGGTCGATTATGCCGCGCGTCTGGTCAGCCGGCTGCTGGGTGGCTGACGCGTGGCATGGTTAACCCGCGGACAGCGCCTCCGGGCGCGATGGTCAGGCTGCGCTTGATTTTCGACGCCCAAAGCACGATATCCCGCCCCATACCCCCAAAACCCGTCAGCCGAACTTGCGAGTCTGTCCATGACCGATCCCGACCTGCATAAGAATGATCCGGAAAACCCGGCGCAGGCCAGCGACCCCGTCGTCTCCAAGCCCTACATCATGCCCGACGATCCTGAGACCGGCTCGGCCGAGGCCCTTGCCAAGGAGGCGGCCGACGCGCGCGACAAGATGCTGCGCACGCTGGCGGAGATGGAGAACCTGCGCAAGCGGACGGCCCGTGAAGTCGCCGATGCACGCATGTACGGCATCACCGGCTTCGCGCGCGACGTGCTCGACATCGCCGACAATCTGCAGCGCGCGCTCGATGCCGTGCCGGCCGAGACACGCGCCAATGCCGATGCGGGCCTCAAATCGTTGATCGAGGGCGTCGAGCTCACCGAGCGCTCGCTGCTCAACACGCTGGAGAAGAACGGCGTCAAGAAGTTCGATCCGACGGGACAGAAGTTCGACCCCAACTTCCAGCAGGCGATGTACGAGGTCCCGGATTCGTCGGTGCCGTCGGGCACCGTGGTGCAGGTCGTGCAGGCCGGCTTCATGATCGGCGAGCGCATCCTGCGTCCCGCGCTGGTCGGCGTGTCCAAGGGTGGCGCGAAGGCGGCGCCCGCGCCGAGCAACGATCAGTCGAACAGCGCCGCGTGACGGCGAGCATAGGCAGGTCTTCTCCTGCCGTCCTGTCAGTCCAACGAAGAAGCCACGGGCGGTGATGCCCGTGGCTTCTTGTTTGTCGGCGCGAGTTTGTAGTTCGTGTCGCGGCAAGTGGACCGCGGCCGATGAGACCGCGGCGTCTGGATACCGAGTTGGGCTCAGCCTCTCGGCTGGATGCCGTCGCGGACGGCGCGGAAGCGCGGGAAGGCTACCGACCACTGATCGCGCGGCGCGCTGCCGATGATCCGCAGCGTATTCGGCCCGCCGAAGCGCAGCCATTGCACCACGGTCACCGGCGTATTGTCCTTGCCGCTGGTGGCTTCGAGCCGGGTCTCGTAGGCCGGCTGGCCGTCGATGCGGATCGGCTCGGACATCGTGATGCGCGCTTCGCGGACGCCCGGAATGGTGGTGGCCGCCTGCTGGGCGACACGCGCGCGGTCGCCCGCCTCCGGGGCCACCCCGGCCACGAGCCCGATCACCACGAAGGGCGCGGCTTCGAAGCCCTTGTCCTCTTCGCCGTCGGCCAGGATCAAGGCACCCGGCCCGAGCGTGCGGATGGTCTTGAACCCGGAGAGCTCGGTCACCTTGAACGGCATCATCGCGAGCTGCTCGTCGACGGGAACGTCCTTGCGGACGACGGCGGAGGCGAACATCTGACGCACGGCATCGTCGGTGTAGATCCGGCTCGCGGTCTCCGGGATCTGCACGGCCACGTAGCCGGAGAAGCCGTTGCCGGGCAGGATCATCGAGTAGCGCCGCACCGGCGTGGCGCCATCCCGACCGTTCTCAACCGTGTAGTAGGCGGTGCCGGCGGCGGTCTCGATGCTCTCCGGCTTGACGTTGCCGGTCCCGGCGGGATTGGCGGTAAACGCATTCTTCACCTCGCCATAGGCGGCCGCCGGCAGTTCGGTCAGCAGCACCTTGACGCTCTGGTCCTCGGTTTCGAAGCCGGAAAACGTCTTGGCCTTGGCGAGCCCCACCAGCGGCGCGAGCCCGATGCGGACGCCGGGCGGAAATATGGCTTCGGCGGCCATGGCGGAGTGCAGCAGCGACATCAGCAGGGTAGCCGCGGCGAAGAATCGAACGATCATCATCAAACATTGCCTCGTTGACCGAGGCCTCGCGCCGAGGCGGTCGGGGGTCCTCGCCAGCGTGGTCTTCGGCGGCACGCTTTTAGCGGCTTTGCGCCCCCCGCAACAGGCCGGGCGCGCGGTTTTGATCGCCTGCGGCGATCAGCGCGCCCTGCGGGTCGCATTTCCCAGGTCATTTCGCCTCGAAAGGCGGGCTGATGACGGTGCCGTGCTAGCCGCGCTTCAGGATTTCGACGCCATCGACGGTCTGCACCAGCACATAGGGCGCGAGCAGAGCCCTGATCTCGGGGTCGGAACGCGCCCAGTCGCCCCAGTCGCTGTTCTGATTGTCGATCAGGACGACGTCGGGCGGTTGCCTCCGGAAGTCGGCGATGATCCCGGCGCGTTCACGTTCCACATAGGGCGCGAGCCTCTGCGCAGTTTGTGAATCGATGGTTCCGTCTTGTTGCGACCGGCGAACGATTTCCCGGACCCAGAACGCCTCCTGGCGCGAGATCCAGGTGCCATCAAGGGTCCGCACCATGGGGTGCCCGATGACCGCCGCCGCGCTGAGCACCAGCATGCTCGGGCGCGGCCCGAGCCGGGCCACCTGGGCTTCGATCTGCTGGACGTCGACACTACCATTGAACCAGAAGCAGGTCTGCACGAAGAGCACGGCGCCGGCGAGAGCGGTGGCGACACGCGGCCAGCGTCGCGCGTCGCGGCTGGCGTCGATCGCCGACACGGCAAGGCCGGCGGCAAGCAGCGCCAGCGCCACCATCGGATAGGCATGGTAGCCCCAGCCCTTTTGCTGCGCGACGAATGACACCAGGAACCCGAGTGATGCGGCCAATGTGGTGAACGATGCGGCGTCGCGCTCGTGCTGCGTGCGCTGAAGAATGAGGACGATGACTGCTGCAGCCAGCCACAGGCCCATCGGCAGGGTCACGAGGATGGTCGGCACGGGCGCCTTCAGAAGCAGATAGACGTCGCGGACCAGCGGATAGATGACCGTGAAATATTCGGGAAAGAACAGGTAGATGCACGCCGCGTTGATCAGCACCAGGGCCGCGGCGATCCAGTTCTCCAGCGCGAACAGCACGCGCCAGTCGCGCGCCTGAGCCGCGGCGGCGAGTATGCAGAAGCCGACGCTGAAGGCGAAATAAGGCTTGAAGCTCATCGTGAGACCGGCGCTGAGACCGGCGATGAGCATGGCCGCCGGGGCCACCCGCTCGCGCCTGGCGTGCAGGATGTACACCGCGATCGCCGGCAATATCGTGATCAGGGCCAGATGTTCCCGTTGGCCGAAATCATACATCGGCGCGATCAGAAGCAGGGCGGTCGTCCACGCCGCCAGCCTGCCGTCGGCGAGGCGATGGCGCAGGGCCGATGTCCGCAGCAGCAGCCATACCAGCGTCAGGGATGCCGCGGTCAGCACGAAGATCAGGATATTCGTCGCCAGCTCGGGCCTGAGATGGATCGCACGCGCCAGCGCGACGGCCAGCAGATAGACCGACCCAGCCATCGGCGGGTTCGTCTCGAGGATGTCGACGTAGAGCCGCTGTCCATCGAGCATGCGCTCGCTGACGAGGAGCCACCAGCTGACATCGACATTGAGGGGAAGGACGTACCGCAGCCACGCCGCTGCAACCACGATGGCACAGATCAGCAGTCCCGGGAACGTGGCTTGGCCGGCTTCGCGCGCGCGCTGCGGAAAGCCCCAATCGGAGTCGATGACCATGCCTCATTCCCGTCCCAGGAGTGCGGCAGGCTAGGGCCCGTGGGTTAACAACGCATTTCGGTCATTGGGGCAGATCAGCGGTACCGGATTTGTCGCACTTGTCCGCGACCGCACCCTCCTATTTCGCACGGGGCCATTCGACGTGCCGGCAGGTGGATTCGCGCAGTCGCCTTCGGTCCGAGCCGCCGTTTCGCGTCGCCGCCAATTCCGATGGGCCGCTCTGATGTCTCCATGAGGTCGTTCGGCGACGGCCGTGATTTTCGTTGGGTCGAACCCCTGGTCCGGTCCTTGCGGGCCAGTCCCCCCCTCCTATATGACGCTCATCGTCGCAATATCGCGAGCATTTGATCTGAGGGGGTTTTGGATGGGGGCGCCGTCAGGGCCCCACCCAACCTGCCGCAAAAAGAAGGAATATGAGACCATGGGAAAGGTCATCGGGATCGATCTCGGCACCACGAATTCGTGCGTGGCCGTCATGGACGGCAAATCGTCGAAAGTCATCGAGAACGCCGAGGGCATGCGCACGACGCCGTCGATCGTCGCGTTCAGTGACGATGGCGAACGCCTGGTCGGCCAGCCGGCCAAGCGCCAGGCCGTGACCAACCCCGAGCGCACCTTCTTCGCGGTCAAGCGACTGATCGGCCGCCGCTACGACGACCCGATGGTCGAGAAGGACAAGAAGCTCGTCCCCTACAAGATCGTCAAAGCCGGCAACGGCGACGCCTGGGTCGAGGCCGACGGCAAGACCTATTCGCCCTCGCAGGTCTCCGCCTTCATCCTGCAGAAGATGAAGGAGACCGCGGAAGCCCATCTCGGCCAGAAGGTCGATCAGGCCGTCATCACCGTCCCCGCCTACTTCAACGACGCCCAGCGCCAGGCCACCAAGGACGCGGGCAAGATCGCGGGCCTCGAGGTTCTGCGCATCATCAACGAGCCGACCGCGGCTGCGCTCGCCTACGGCCTCGACAAGACGAAGGCCGGCACCATCGCCGTGTACGACCTCGGCGGCGGCACCTTCGACGTCTCGATCCTGGAGATCGGCGATGGCGTGTTCGAGGTGAAGTCGACCAACGGCGACACCTTCCTCGGCGGTGAAGACTTCGACATGCGTCTGGTCAGCTACCTCGCTGACGAATTCCAGAAGGAGCAGGGCATCAACCTGCGCAACGACAAGCTGGCCCTGCAGCGCCTCAAGGAAGCTGCCGAGAAGGCCAAGATCGAGCTGTCGTCGACCACGCAGACCGAGATCAACCTGCCCTTCATCACCGCAGACCAGTCCGGTCCGAAGCATCTGACGATGAAGCTGACCCGCGCCAAGTTCGAGGCGCTGGTGGCCGACCTCGTCGAGAAGACCATCGAGCCGTGCCGCAAGGCGCTGAAGGATGCCGGCCTGACCGCCGGCGAGATCGGCGAAGTGGTGCTGGTCGGCGGCATGACCCGCATGCCGAAGATCCAGGAGATGGTGAAGCAGTTCTTCGGCAAGGAGCCGCACAAGGGCGTCAACCCCGACGAGGTGGTGGCGATCGGTGCGGCGATTCAGGCCGGCGTGCTGCAGGGCGACGTCAAGGACGTGCTGCTGCTCGACGTGACGCCGCTGTCCCTCGGCATCGAAACCTTGGGCGGCGTGTTCACCCGCATCATCGACCGCAACACCACGATCCCGACCAAGAAGAGCCAGGTGTTCTCGACCGCCGAGGACAATCAGAACGCGGTCACCATCCGGGTCTTCCAGGGTGAGCGCGAGATGGCGGCCGACAACAAGATGCTCGGTCAGTTCGACCTGATGGGCATTCCGCCGGCCCCGCGCGGCATGCCGCAGATCGAGGTGACGTTCGACATCGACGCGAACGGCATCGTCAACGTCTCGGCCAAGGACAAGGCCACCGGCAAGGAGCAGCAGATCCGCATCCAGGCCTCGGGTGGTCTGTCGGAAGCCGACATCGACAAGATGGTCAAGGACGCCGAGGCCAATGCCGCGGCGGACAAGAAGCGCCGCGAGGCGGTCGACGCCAAGAACCATGCGGACGCGCTGGTGCACTCCACCGAGAAGGCGCTGGCCGAGCATGGCTCGAAGGTCGCCGACACCGAGCGCCGCGCCATCGAGGATGCCGTCAGCGATCTCAAGGAAGCGCTGAAGGGCGACGATGCCGAGGCGATCAAGGCCAAGACCAACACGCTGGCCCAGGCGTCGATGAAGCTCGGCGAGGCCATGTACAAGCAGCAGGCCGAGACCGATGCGGCCCGCGACGCCGCCAAGGATGACGTGGTCGACGCGGAGTTCACCGAGGTCGACGACGACAAGAAGAAATCTGCTTAACTGAGGCAGAGGTAGTGACCATGACCCCCATGCCAAAGAGCGCACTTTGCGGCTCGTTGGATGGGGGTCATTTTCATTGACCGGAACGCGCGCGGCGATCGCGCCAGCCGTTCCTATTGGGCGAAGTTCGGGCGGGTTTGATTGATGTCCACCAAGCGCTGCTACTACGAGACCCTGGAAGTCGAGCGCGACGCCGACGAGACCAAGCTCAAGGCCGCCTTCCGCAAGCTGGCCATGAAGTGGCATCCGGACAAGAATCCGGGCGATGCCTCCAGCGAGGTGAAATTCAAGGAAATCAACGAGGCCTACGAGGTGCTGCGCGACGCCGACAAGCGCGCCGCCTACGACCGCTATGGCCACGCCGCCTTCGAGCAGGGCGGCATGGGCGGCGCGCACGGCTTCGGCGCCGGCTTTGCCTCCTCGTTCTCTGACATCTTCGAGGACCTGTTCGGCATGGCCGGGCAGCGACGCGGCGGCACCGGGCGCGAGCGCGGCGCCGATCTGCGCTACAACATGGAAATCACCTTGGAAGAGGCGTTCCAGGGCAAGACGGCGCAGATCGAGATTCCGGTCTCGGTGACCTGCGAATCCTGCTCCGGCACCGGCGCCAAGGCCGGCACCAAGCCGAAGACCTGCTCGATGTGCGGCGGCGCCGGCCGCGTGCGGCAGGCGCAGGGCTTCTTCACCCTGGAGCGGACCTGCCCCGGCTGTCACGGCCGTGGCCAGATGATCGAGGACCCCTGTCCGTCCTGCTCCGGCTCCGGCCGCGTCACCCGTGACCGCACGCTGTCCGTCAACATTCCCCAGGGCGTTGAGGACGGCACCCGCATTCGTCTTGCCGGCGAGGGCGAGGCGGGGTTGCGCGGCGGACCGCCCGGCGATCTCTACATTTTCCTGTCGCTGACCCAGCACGAGTTCTTCCAGCGCGACGGCGCCGACCTGCATTGTCGGGTGCCGATCTCAATGGTGACGGCGGCGCTTGGCGGCGAGTTCGAGGTGCCGACGATCGACAAGGGCAAGACCAAGGTGAAGATTCCCGCCGGCGCGCAGTCCGGGCGCCGGTTTCGGATCGCGGCCAAGGGCATGCCGGTGCTGCGCTCGCGCCAGACCGGCGACATGTATGTCCAGATCGTGGTCGAGACGCCGCAGAACCTGACCAAGAAGCAGCAGGAGCTGCTGGCCGAGTTCGAGAAGCTGTCCTCGGGAGCGACCCAGCCCGAGGCGGCCGGCTTCTTCACCAAGGTCAAGGATTTCTTCGGCAAGGCGGCGAGCTGAGCCGTGAGTTCAAGCAAGCACGGCCGGGTGGTTTCGCCGAATGACTTCGGGATTCATGTGTCGAGCCAATTTGCTGCTTTGCACATGCAAAAAATTATCGAATGCAACTGTAAGAGCGCGGACCCGCCAGCCTTAATCGTACGTTACGGTTCGGCTTGACCGCCCCGCCTGCGCCCTATACGTCTTTGTGACTCTTTTCTGACATCGCCGTGAAGACGGTCCCGTCTGGTACTGAGATGCCCTTGCAAACGTCCGTGCGTGCGTCGAAAAAGCCTCTCCGTCTGGACGACGAAGTGCGCTTCCTCCGCTCATGGATCGAAAAGCCGCTGCACATGGGCGCCGTCATGCCGTCGAGTCGGCTGCTGGCCCGCACGATGGCGCAGTACGTCGATCCGCACGGGACAGGCCCCGTCATCGAGCTCGGACCGGGCACCGGCGCGATCACCAATGCGCTGGTCGAACATGGGATCGATCAGAAGCGGCTGGTGCTGGTCGAGTACAATCCGAGTTTCTGCGCCCTGCTGCGCGATCGCTACCCGCAGGCCAAGGTGGTCCAGGGCGACGCCTATCGCCTTCGCGACACGCTCTGGAACGTGCTGGGCGCCCCGGCCTCCGCCGTCGTCTCCGGCCTGCCGCTCGTGACCAAGCCGATGCTGACCCGCATGAAGCTGATCCGCGATGCGTTCGCGGCGATGTCGCCGAATGCGCCGTTCGTGCAGTTCACCTATTCCGTCGTGCCGCCGATTCCGAAGTCGCTGCCCGGCGTCACCACGCAGGCATCCGAGCGCATCTGGATGAACCTTCCGCCGGCGCGCGTCTGGGTGTATCGCAAGCCCTGACCGGCGGCCGCGATCCTTCGTGGCGGGTCGTTGACCGACCTCACGATGTCCGCGCTGAAGATCCTCATCATCCCCGGTTCGACGCGGGTCGGCTCGCACAACGCGAAGCTCGCCGCGGCAGCCGCCTATCAGTTCGTGCAGGCCGGCGCCGAAATCACCCGCATCTCGCTCGCCGACTTCCCGCTGCCGATCTACGACGCCGACCTCGAGGCGCAATCGGGCATTCCATTTCACGCCGTGAATCTGACGCGCATGATCGGCGTTCATCATGCCGTGCTGCTGGTGACGCCGGAATACAACGCCTCGGTGCCGCCGCTGCTGAGCAACGCCATCACCTGGATCTCGCGCGTCGACGAGCCGCCGGGCAGCCGCGGCGCGGTGTTCCGCAGCCGGCCGTTTGCGATCGCCGCCGCCTCCGAGAATCGCTTCGGCGGCGTGCGTGCACTCTCGGCGTTGCGGCTGATGCTGACTGCCTGCAACGCGACGGTGATCCCGAGCCAGCTTGCGCTGGCCTTCGCCGACAAGGCCTACAACGACATGGACCGGCTCAAACTGCCCGCCGACATCACGGCGCTCGACGCCCTGGTGCGGGAGCTGATCGTTGTCGCGCAACATACGATGTGAGGTGACATGCCGACCGAGATTGCTCCCCGCGACCGCCTGATCGTGGCGCTCGATTTGCCGAGCGTGGCGGATGCCGAAGCCATGATCATCAGGCTCGGCGACGCCGTGACATTCTACAAGATCGGCATGGAGCTGACCTATGCCGGCGGCCTCGGTCTCGCCGAACGGCTCGCGGCCGAGGGCAAGCACGTGTTCATGGACCTCAAGCTGCACGACATCCCGACCACCGTCGAGCGCGCCACCCGCCAGATCGCCAGGCTCGGCGCCCGCTTCCTGACCGTGCACGGCTTCTCCCAGAGCATGAAGGCCGCGCTCGCCGGCGCCGCCGGCTCCAGCCTTGAGCTGCTCGCCGTCACCGTCATGACCTCCTACGACGATGCCGACCTCGCCGCCGCCGGCTACGCCATGGGCGTCAAGGAACTCGTGGCGCACCGCGCCAGGCAGGCCAAGGAGATCGGCATCCACGGCCTGATCCTGTCGCCCGAGGAGACCGAGCTGGTGCGCCCGCTGGTCGGCCCTGACATGCAGCTCGTCACCCCCGGGATCCGCCCGGCGGGATCAGACGTTGGCGACCAGAAGCGCATCATGACCCCGGCGCTGGCGATCGCCGGCGGCGCCGACCGCCTCGTCGTCGGCCGTCCCGTCACCGGCGCCGCCGATCCGGCGGCGGCCGCCGAGAGCATCGTCGCCGACATCGCCAGCGCCGTCGCGCTGGTCGGCAAGACCAACCGAACCTGAGCAAGGCGACCGAGAGCAAGGAGACGACAGGGATGCCCAAGGCCTATTGGATCGCGCGGATCGACGTGCACAACATGGACGGCTACAAGGACTACGTCGCGCAGAACGGCGCCGTGTTCCACCAGTACGGCGCCAAATTCCTGGTCCGTGGCGGCCAGTACGAGACCAAGGAAGGCACCTCTCGCTCGCGCAACGTCGTGATCGAGTTCAAGGACTACGCCACCGCGCTGGCGTGTTACAATTCTGCCGAATACCAGCGGCTGGTGGCGATGCGTGCGCCGCATTCGCAAGGCGACCTGGTGATCATCGAGGGCTATGACGGACCGCAGCCCTGATCGCCGCCCGCCCCGGCCACCCGCGACTTGGCCTCGCTCGGTTGCCGCCGCTATCAGCCCCGGCTATAGCCCTTGAAGGGGCAGAGGAGTTGACATGTCCAAGATGCGCTTGATCGTTGCCGGAGCCGGTGGCCGCATGGGCCGCGCCCTGGTGCGTGCGATCGCCGAGACCGACGGCGCCGTGCTGGCGGGCGCGCTCGAAGCTCCGGGCTCGGAGCTGATCGGCAAGGACGCCGGCGTTCTCGCCGGCCTGCCCGCCAACGGCATCACACTGTCGGGCGATCTCTGGACCATGTCGGCGGAGGCCGACGGCATCCTCGACTTCACCGTCCCGGCCGCGACCATCGCCAACGTCGCGATCGCCGCCGAGCGCGGCATCGTCCACGTCGTCGGCACGACCGGCCTGTCGTCGTCGGACGACGCCGTCATCAAGAGCGTCACCAAGCGCGCCGTCGTCGTGCAGTCCGGCAATATGAGCCTCGGCGTCAACCTGCTGGCGGCGCTGGTGAAGCAGGTGGCGAAGTCTCTCGACGCCGGCTTCGACATCGAGATCCTCGAGATGCATCACAAGCACAAGGTCGACGCGCCCTCCGGCACCGCGCTGATGCTCGGCCGCGCCGCCGCCGAGGGCCGCGGTATCGCGCTCGACGAGCATTCCGCCCGCGGCCGCGACGGCATCACCGGCGAGCGCCGCAGCGGCGACATCGGCTTCGCCTCGCTGCGCGGCGGCACGGCGGCGGGCGATCACAGCGTCATCTTCGCCGGTCCCTCGGAGCGGCTGGTGCTGTCGCACCAGGCCGAGGACCGCATGATCTTCGCCCATGGCGCGCTGAAGGCGGCGCTGTGGGCGCATGGCAAGCCGCCGGGCTACTACACGATGGACGACGTGCTCGGCCTCAAGGACCTTTTCTAGTTCAACGTCGATGGAAGCGAACTGATGAGCGAACGTCTCCTGGTGCTGGTGCGCCACGGCCAGAGCGAGTGGAATCTGAAGAACCTGTTCACCGGCTGGAAGGATCCGGACCTGACCGAGCAGGGCGTGGCCGAGGCCAGGGAGGCCGGCCGCAAGTTGAAGGCGCAGGGGCTGGTCTTCGACGTCGCCTTCACCTCGGTGCTGACGCGCGCCCAGCACACGCTCGACCTGATCCTGACCGAGCTCGGCCAGACCGGCCTGCCGACCAGCAAGAACCTCGCGCTCAACGAGCGCGACTATGGCGATCTTTCCGGCCTCAACAAGGACGACGCCCGCGCCAAATGGGGCGAGGAGCAGGTCCACGTCTGGCGCCGCTCCTACGACGTCCCGCCGCCCGGCGGCGAGAGCCTCAAGGATACGCTGGCCCGCGCGCTGCCCTACTACGTCCAGGAGATTCTCCCCGGCGTCCTGCGCGGCCAGCGCACATTGGTCGCCGCCCACGGCAACTCGCTCCGCGCCTTGATCATGGTGCTGGAAAAGCTGACGCCGGAGGGCATCCTGAAGCGCGAGTTGGCGACCGGCGTGCCGATCATCTACCGGCTGAATGCGGACTCCACGGTGGAGTCGAAGCTGGATCTGGCGGGCTGATCGCGCGCCCAAAGCGTTCCGTCTCCGATGCTCCCGCATCGCCTTGAGAACCATGAGGCCAAGGTCCGGGCCTCGCCCTTCGAGACGCCCGCCTGCGGCGGGCTCCTCAGGGTGAGGGGCGTAAGTTGCTCCGGAGTTCGACCCTTCCATGAGCACGCTGCTCATCGTCAATTCGCAGCTCCGAATGCGAAGCCGCCCCTCATGGTGAGGAGCGTCGCCCTTGCGACGCGTCTCGAACCATGAGGCCCGCGACGATGCGGAGGGAATCGGCCAGTGCGATCACCGGCACGCCGATCTTTCTCCCCGATTCACATCTCAAACAGCCCCGCCCACGGCTCCACGATCTCGCGGCGCATCTCGCCCGAGTCCTGCTGCAACCATGTCCCTCCGAAATCCGAGAGGGCGCGGGGAATGCCGGATGCTGGCCGCACCCATGGCCCGCCTGCAGAAAAAAAGCAGGCGGCAGTCACCACAGGTTCAGCCGGAACAACCGGCATTCCCCGCGCGACGGTCTTAACGCTTATACGCAGTCTCCCTGGTGCGCCGGGCTTGTTGGCCACCATTGTCCGCGCGGCGCGTTTGCGCCATCGCGAACGTGACACCAGCATCGGGGTGTCAGGACCCTGCGACTTCACGTCCGCAGCCAGCCGTTCGTCGGCGCGCCCGAAGACACGCTGCGGCAGACCGCGGCCATCGCTCCCCGCCTCGCGTGTCGTGACGATCGCGCGCAACGCCCCTCTCGTCGAGGCGGGATGCGGGGAGATAATCATGAATTCGGTAAAAGCGCAAGATGTTTATTTTTAACAGAAGTCGTGACCGGCGCGTCCGATGTCTCGATTCGTAGGCAATCGCGAACGCTTAAGTCCGACGTTCTCGGGCCGCGTCGGATGCCCCTGGCCAGCTACAACGCCAGCGCCTCTAAGCCTAAAAAGGTCAATTCTCGCGGACCCTCCGTGGGCTAAAAGCCCTTGGCGCGGCTCGAGCTGCAAAGTAGCATCAGCCGGGGGGCAAAACCTTGGGCGGTGGGGGATGTATGACGTTAGCGACAGCGCTTGTTACAGCGAAGCCGCGCGAGAAGTCTGGCCCCCGGACAGGCGCAAGATATGCGTTTCAGGTGCACGTTTGTTTAGCCAAAGTTCTAGATTGGCATGTAGCGGGCTCCGATTATCGCGCTGTCTTCGATCATTTCGACGACCTCGCAGTTATCACAGGCCCCGATGATCCCGATAAGATCGCGTTTTTCCAGATCAAGGGCAATCAGTCAGGGCCATGGACCGCCGCCAAACTCGCCAAGAAGGAAGGCGAGAGCCCCTGCACCCCGGTTGGCAAGATGTATCATCACACCGCCATTTTTGGATCGGCCGTTACGCGATGCACGTTGCTAACGAACGCATCTTTCAGCTTCACGCTGGCGGACGGCACCAAAACTGGCAGCGACCATCGGAGCATTGCGCATGCGAACCTTGGACCAAAGGACAGCGAAGTGATTGCCAAGGCGCTCGATCTCGATTTTGCACCACCCCGGTCACCTAGCGAGAGCATCGTGCTGCACTACGAGCGCACTGACGTGCCCGTGACGGGTTATGACACGATGGTAAAGGGCAAGTTGGTCGAGATGCTCGAAAACACAGACGGGCTGGCTATTAGTGCTTTATATCGCACACTCGTTGAGGAAGTTACAGCGCGAACAAATGACGCGACGGAATACAGTAGCATTGACGGCATATATGCACGGAAATCGCTGTCTCGAAAAAATCTGGCAGACGTTATTTCTGCTGCTGAGAATAGACGGGGCATTCTCGATAGCTGGTCCATCATTGAAGATGAACTCAAGGATGCTGGCTGCTCGATCGCATTTCGAGTTAGGCTGAAGACGCAGACAATCACCCATCTCCGCGGCTGTACAAATCGCAGTGCCAGATCGGTGACGCTCTCCGAAATAGTGAACAAACCTCTCGCCAAAATCGAAACTGCCCTGATGGAATGTGACAAGCTGCTGCCGGTCGTCGAGATGGTCAAAGCTCAGTTACAGATGTCCGAGCTGTCTAGCTATGACGCAATCGAAATTGATGCCGCCATATTCGTCGAATTGTTTGAGGCCATGAATGGAAAATAAACGGCGCGGGCAGGGACTTCGACGATTGCTATTGAATATTGGCGGGGGCAGGCGACGTGCGCACGATGAGGTTCAAGAGAGTCTTTCTTCTATCGCAAGAAGAGCGACGAGCCTTCACGATGGAGTTCAGTCCGGGCGCAACAGTGCTGGCAGCGGGAAACGGCTTCGGAAAATCCGCCCTGATAAAGAGCCTCTATGATACTTTTGGGGCCGACCCGCATCGGATCGACGAAAGTTGGCGTAAGGCGCATGCTGTTTCTGCGGTCGATTTCGAAGTGGCTGGCGAGGCATATACCGCCATGAAGATCGCGGGCACATACTTGGTGTTCGACGCTACCGGTCAGAAGATACTCCAGACGACCTCGGTGACCCGGGAGCTATCGCCTTTCATGGCCGACCTTCTCGATTTTCGACTCCTAATGACCGACAAGCGCGAGCAGGTCCTTATCCCACCTCCGGCTTACGCCTTCGCACCTTTTTGTATTGATCAAGATAAGAGCTGGTCCGAACCATGGAAGCCGTTTCATGGGATGTATCTTCCGAATTCAGCTGCAAGTCTCGCCGAGTATCACTCCGGCCTTAAACCCAACGCCTATTACGTTGCGAGGGCTGAGAGGGATCGACTAGCCGTCGAACTTCGAGGAGTGCAAGCACAGCTTCAAGGGTTCCGAGATGCACTAGAACAAATTCGCTCCGTGCAACCCGAAACGGGCATCTATTTCGACCTGAAGGATTTTGAGGCCGAAACGAACAGCCTCTTGGCTGAGTGCTCGGAACTTCTCGACCGACAGAATTCCCATCGGGCAAAACTATCAGAATTGATTGATACTCGCGCGTTGTGGACGACACAGATAGACATCGCAAAAGCGGCCCTGGCGGAACTTGATGAGGTATTCAAGAGCGCGATCGGGCACCCAGCAGACGTTGAATGCCCCACCTGCGGAGAACACTACACAAACGATATTGCTGAACGATTCGGCATTGCGGCAGACACTGAAGCTCTGATCGGCATCCTCCACCAAGCGAAAGAACAAAAAGACGGGCTTCAGAAGCAGATCGACGCCGCTCAAAGGGAGCTGGGCGCTGTCGAGACGGCGCTTTCTCGTGTTAGGGCGATTCTCTCAACCCGCAAGAATGATGTCACTCTGGAAGAGGTGATGGCTGCGGAGGGCCGCAATGCGGCAAGCCGTGTGCTGCGAGAGCGCGTGGCCGAAATTGAAAGCAAGGTGGGTACGATTAGCGCCCGCATCGAGGAGCTAAAGCTTGCGATGCGGAAATCACTCGACCGTAAGAGGTCTGCCGCAATTACTGATTTCTTCTTCAGCCGTCTCACAGGCTTTTCGATGAGCCTCGATGTGAGGGTGGAGAGCTCGAAGTCAGGTTCAATCGCGAATGCGCATTTAGCTCGTGGCAGCGAAGGGCCGCGCGGTCTCACCGCCTATTTCTACGCCTTCTTACACACAACAAAGGAATTTGGATCGTCGACATTTTGTCCGATCGTGATCGATGCCCCGAATCAGCAAGGACAAGATGGACAGCATTTGCCCGCGATTATCTCCTTCCTTGTCAAGAAGCGCCCTGAGAACGCGCAATTGATACTCGGCGTAGAAGATGCGGTTGGCATCACGGCCGATCACGCGGATATCGTCGGCGTGGGGGTCCAGAAACGCCAGCTACTTGACGACAATCAGTTTGCATCTGTTAGCGAGCATTTGCGGCCTTATCTTGCGCAGCTTGTTCTCTAGGCCACTTGCTGCAAGAGTGTTCTGTGCCGCTTGATGTCGCGCGGTAATGGACCCGGGCAAGAATTGTGCAAGGGTCCAAAATCTGATGGGTCACCTCGCGGCGTCGGATGCGAGCTTTCCCCCCGTGGCCCTCTCTAATTTCTGAGGCATCATTCAGCGCTACGTTCAAGCAGCGAGCAACGCGCATCGCCCACGCACTATGATGCGTCATTTCCGGCGTCGCCTGAGTCGTTTTGACTCACGCGAACCCTCTTGCCCACCGATTCTGCGGAAAAAATATGGTGACAACGCTCGTTGATCGGGAATTGAAATCGGCCCGGTAGCGGTGGGTCCGTGCAACGGCAGGTCGGCTCTCTCGCCGAACTACCCTATCCCCACCTGCCCAGCCTCCCACCCGAGCATCGCCTGCTTGCGTGTCAGCCCCCAGTGATAGCCCGTCAGCGCTCCGCTCTTGCCGAGCGCGCGATGGCACGGCACGACGAACGAGATCGGGTTCTTGCCGACCGCGGCGCCCACGGCGCGCGAGGCCTTCGGGGACTCCAGTCGCGTCGCGATGTCGGAGTAGCAGACGGCGCGGCCCATGGGGATTTTGAGCAGGGTCTCCCAGACGCGGACCTCGAAATCGGTGCCGATCAGGACGACGCGGAGCGGCTGGTCGGGGCGCCACAGGGTCTTGTCGAAGATGCGCTGGGCGAGGCCGGCGGTGCCGGGGACGTCCTCGACGTAAGCAGCGCGCGGCCAGCGGCTCTTCATGTCGGCGAGCGCGGAGGCCTCCTCGCCGGGATCGGCGAAGGCGAGGCCGGCGAGGCCGCGCGGGGTGGCCATCACCAGCGCGATGCCGAACGGGCAGGGGTGGAAGCCGTAACGAAGCGTGGTGCCGGCGCCGCCGGTCTTCCATTCGCCGGGCGACATCGCTTCGTGGGTGACGAACAGGTCGTGCAGGCGGCCGGGGCCTGAGAGGCCCGAGTCGAGCGCGGCGTCGAGCACGCTGGCCGAGCCCTTGAGCAGGCCCTTGGCGTGGTCGAGCGTCAGCGCCTGCATGAACGCCTTCGGCGTCAGCCCGGCCCAGCGGCGGAACAGATGGTGCAGCTCGTCGGGCGTCAGGCTGGCGGCGTCGGCCATGTCCTCGATGGTCGGCTGCCGGCGCCAGTGTTCCGAGATGAAGGCGATGGCGCGGCGCACCGCGTCGTAGTCGCGCAGCGCCGCCGTCTGTTGCGGGCCCGGCTTGGCCAGGGCGGAATCGTGAATGGCGAGGGTCATCATGGGCTTGGATGTAGGGCGGCCGGGGCGGGTACTCCACCCGATTTCTGATCGGGGGGCTATGGCGAATGTGATCGGCTGGGCTGATCGTTTCGGGCCTCATGGTTCGAGACGCGCCGCTTGGGCGGCGCTCCTCACCATGAGGGTCAAGCGCCGCAAACGGCCGCTGCACGCAAAACCACGAGCACGCCGACAGCGTGTTCATGGCGAGGGAATGGACCACTGCTTCATCTTATCGCCTTGGGGTCTCTTTGCGGGCGAAGGTCTTCCCCCCGAAAGCCGTTCTGCGCGCTGAGAGAGCCTGCAGCGCATCGAGATCGCCGCGGATCAAGGCCTCTTTCTTGGCGCGACTCCATTTCTTCAGGCGGCGTTCGCTTTCGATGGCATCCGTGATCCGCTCGAACCACTGCGAGTAGAGCAGTTTGACGGGACGCCGGGTCAACGTGTACCCGCCGAAGGTCCCGTCATCATGCTGGGCGACCCTCAGCTCCAGCGATGTCCTCGTGGTTCCGACGTACAGGCGTCCGTCGGCGCAGAGCACGATGTAGAGATACGCGCCTTCGGTCATGACGATCCTCGTGCCCTGTCTCTCCTCACCCTGAGGAGCCCGCCGAAGGCGGGCGTCTCGAAGGGCGAGGCCCGTGCTGTGGCCTCATGGTGCGAGACCCAAGGACGGCCGCGGGGTTGCTCCTCGTTCCCCAGGGGAGTGCTGGCCGAGATAACGCCCTACAGCGGATTATACACCGGCCCGCGTTTCGCGGCCTGCAACCCCGCCGTCAGCGCCTTGGCGAAGCTGGCCTTTTCCTCCGGCCCCAGGAAGCTCGCGATCGCGACGCGCTGGCCGCGGGCGACGAGGTAGAGGTTTTCGATGCCGAACTCCTCGTGGCTGACCTGGTCGAGCCGCACCCAGAGCGGGTTGAAGCGCCATTCCATGACGTGGCCCTTGTGGCTGACGCGGCGCAGGCGCAGCTCGGTCAGGGTGATCGAGACGTCCTCATAGGCGTTGGCGCGGCGGAAGTTGACCTTGAAGGCCCAGTAGATCGCCAGCGCATCCAGGCCGAAGAAGCCGAGCACGGGCCAGGCGCCCATCAGCAGCGAGGCGAGGCCGCCGATGAAGCTGATGGCGCAGACCACGACCATCAGCACCAGAAAGCCGGTGTGGCTGAGCGAGCGATGCGGCGTCAGCCGGGCCGCGAACAGCTCGGGATCAGCGGCGTCGGTGCCGGTCTCCTGATACGCAAAAGCGTTGCCTGGCGTCATGGGGCCTCAGTATACCCGGATCATGGCCAAAATCACCCGCCCCCAACGCGCCAAGCCGGCGCCGGTTCGCAGCCCCTTGAAGAAGGCCGCTCCCAAGGCCGCTCCCAAGTCAGCCCCTAAGGCCGCCTCGAAACGGTCCGCCAAGAAGGCCCCGACGGCCAAGCCGAAGAGCCCTGCCCGGCCGGTCAAGAAAGCGTTGAGCGCGGCCAGGCCGTGGACCCCGGCCGAGATCCGCGAGGCCTTCAGCCGCTTCGCACAGGCCAATCCGGAGCCGAAGGGCGAGCTCGAGCACCTCAACCCCTACACCCTGCTGGTCGCCGTGGTGCTGTCGGCGCAGGCGACCGACGCCGGCGTCAACAAGGCGACGCGGCCGCTGTTCGCCGTCGCCGACACGCCGCAGAAGATGATCGCGCTCGGCGAGGACAAGCTCCGCGACACCATCAAGACCGTCGGCCTCTACCGCACCAAGGCCAGGAACGTGATCGCGCTGTCGCAGAAGCTGATCAGCGAATTCGGCGGCGAGGTGCCGCGCACGCGCGCCGAATTGGAATCGCTGCCGGGCGCCGGCCGCAAGACCGCGAACGTCGTGCTCAACATGGCGTTCGGCGAACACACGATGGCGGTCGACACCCATGTATTCCGCGTCGGCAACCGCACCGGCTTGGCCCCCGGCAAGACGCCGCTGGAGGTCGAGCTCGGGCTGGAGAAGGTGATCCCGGCCGAGTTCATGCTGCACGCGCATCACTGGCTGATCCTGCACGGCCGCTACACGTGCCTGGCGCGCAAGCCGCGCTGCGAGCTGTGCCTGATCAAGGACCTCTGCCGCTGGCCCGAGAAGACCGCCTGATACGTTGTGCGTGACGAACGGTTTCGCCTGAGAACGCGTTTGACAGTCACTATTGTGTCACGGCGCGACGCCGTCTCACCATGGCCGAGCCACATCGCCGCCCGCATTGGACATAAGATGACACCCATAATCCGGGGCGATGTGAGTGGCGCGTGACGATTCCCGCGTTCTCGGACCTTTCTGCGCCGGGACGTTGAAGGATCAGCCGCATGGACCATACCGCCGCACTCGTGTCGCTCGCGACCTCGGTGCCACCGCATCAGTTCCGCCAGAACGAGGTGATGGAGGCCGCCCGCGTGGTGCTGTCGCCGCGCTTTCCGCAGTTCGACACGATGGCGAGCCTGTTCGCCAACACCGGCATCCGCCAGCGCTACGGCGTCAAGCCGATCGAATGGTACATGGAGCGCCGCGGCTGGCCGGAGCGGACCGAAGCGTATCTCGAAGGCGCCGAGGCGCTGTTCATCGATGCGACCAACAAGGCGCTCGCGCAGGCCGATCTCGCAGCCGGCGACATCGACACCATCGTCACCGTGAGCTCGACGGGCATCGCGACGCCGACGCTGGAAGCGCGCGTCGCCGGGCGCCTGGGTTTCCGCGTGGACGTGTCGCGCGTGCCGGTGTTCGGGCTTGGCTGCGCCGGCGGCGTCTCGGGCCTGTCGATCGCCGCGCGGCTGGCGCAGGCCCGGCCCGGCACCAATGTGCTATTGGTGACCTTCGAATTGTGCACGCTCGCGGTGCGCCATGATGAGTTGACGAAAGCCAACATCGTCGCGCTGAGCCTGTTCGGCGATGGCGCCGCAGCGGCGATCCTGCGCGCCGGCGATGGCGGCGCTATCCGCGTCGAGGCGACCGGCGAGAAGCTGTGGCCGGATACGCTGGATATCATGGGCTGGAGCGTCGATCCCGAAGGCTTCGGCGTCATCTTCCAGCGTACCATTCCGGACTTCGTCACCGAGAACATGGGCCCGGCCGTCAACGAGATCCTGGACCGGATGAAGCTCGCGCCGTCCGACGTCGACCGCTTCGTCTGCCATCCCGGCGGCGCCAAGGTGATCACGGCGCTGGAGCGCGCGCTGTCGCTCGGCCAGGGCACGCTGGATCATGAGCGCGAGATCATCGCCGACTACGGCAACATGTCCGCGCCGACGGTGCTGTTCGTGCTGGAGCGCGCCCGCGCCCGGGGCTTGCCGCCGCGCTCGGTGCTGACTGCGCTCGGACCTGGTTTCACCGCAAGCTGCGTTTCATTGAGGCACGCCGCATGACCTTCGCCGCCTTCGTCCTCGCCCTCGTCACCATGCAACGGCTCGGCGAGCTCGTGCTCGCCCGCCACAACACCAAGCGCCTGCGCGCCATGGGCGCGGTCGAGGTCGGGGCGGATCATTATCCGCTGATGATCTCGATGCATGCGGCCTGGCTGGTGTCGCTGTGGCTGCTCGGTGCCGACCAGGATGTCGACCCGTGGCTGCTGTCGGGCTTCGTGCTGCTGCAGGGTCTGCGCTGGTGGGTGCTGGCGACGCTCGGTCCGCGCTGGACGACGCGCATCATCATCCTGCCCGGTGCGCCGCTGGTGACCGATGGTCCCTATCGTTACATCTCGCATCCGAACTATCTGGTGGTCGCAGCCGAGATCGCGCTGCTGCCGCTGGCGCTGCATCTGCCGCTGATCGCGCTGATCTTCTCAGGCCTGAATGCGGCGGTGCTGTTCATCCGCATCCGTGCCGAATCGGAAGCACTCACCGGCGTCGGTGGCGGCCAGACCGCATGAGCGCATCGGCCGCGCCGCAGGACAGACCAAGCCTCGCCACCTGGCTCGGCTTTGTCCTGATGTGCGTCGGCATGTTCATGGCGATCCTGGACATTCAGGTGGTGGCGACGTCGCTGCCGACCATCCAGGAGGCGCTCGGCATCACGCCGGACGCGATGAGCTGGATCCAGACGGCGTATCTGATCGCCGAGATCATCGCCATTCCGCTCACCGGGCTGCTCACGCGGGTGTTCACGTTGCGCTGGCTGTTCGTCGGCGCCGTCGGCATCTTCACCGCCGCCTCGCTCGGCTGCGCGTTCAGCGGCGATTTTCACACGCTGCTGGCGTTTCGCGTGCTGCAGGGCTTCTTCGGGGGTCTCCTGATCCCCGTCGTGTTCTCCGCCGTGTTCCTGCTGTTTCCACCGCGCCTGCACGCGGTCGCGACGACGATCGGCGGCGTGGTCGCGGTGCTCGCACCGACCATCGGCCCGGTCGTCGGCGGCTTCATCACCAACACCTGGTCGTGGCCCTGGCTGTTCCTGATCAACATCGTGCCCGGCATCATCGCCGCGTTGATGACGCCAAGCCTGCTGCCGAAGCAGCGCATGGATCTCGCGGAGCTCGACAAGCTCGACCTGTTTGCGCTGTTGCTGCTCGCGGTGTCCCTGGCCAGCCTCGAGCTCGGGCTGAAGGAGGCCCCGAAGGGCGGCTGGCTGTCATCGAACTGCATTGCGTTCCTGGTGCTGAGCGCGTCATGCCTCACTTTGCTGATCCAGCGCCTGCTGGCCTCGCCGCATCCGATCCTGCGGCTCGGCAGCTTTCAGCGGCGGTCGTTCACGCTCGGCTGCCTGTCGAGCTTCTGTCTGGGCATCGGGCTGTTCGGCTCGGTGTATCTGATGCCGGTGTTCCTCGCCTTCGTGCGCGGCCACGACGCGTTCGAGATCGGCAAGATCATGCTGGTCACCGGCGTAGCGCAACTGATTGCCGCTCCGCTGGTGACGGCGCTGGACGGCAAGGTCGACGCGCGTCTCCTGACGGCGTTCGGTTTCGTGCTGTTCGGCTTCGGTCTGGCCGCGAGCGCGTTCCAGCCGCCGGCTGCGGACTATCAGGAAATGTTCTGGCCGCAGGTGGTGCGCGGCGTCGGCATCATGTTCTGCCTGCTGCCGCCGACGCGGATTGCGCTCGGCGACCTGCCGCAGGCTGAGGTCGCCGATGCCAGCGGGCTGTTCAACCTGATGCGCAATCTCGGCGGCGCCATCGGCATCGCGCTGATCGACACTATCATCTATGGCCGCGTCGCCATGCATGCCCAGGCGTTTCGCGACCGCCTGCTGGCCGGCGATACCGCGGCGGCCAGGGCGATCGGGCTCGCGCCGGAGCTGCTGCGCAACCGGCCGCGCGGCGTCTCGGAGGAGCAGGCGATCGCCTATGTCCGGCCGCTGGTGGAGAAGGCCTCGCTGGCGCTGTGCGTCAACGAGGCCTGGTCGCTGCTCGCCGGCGTCGCGCTGCTCGGCTTCCTGCTGATCCCCTTCGCCCGCAGCAAGGCGGCGAGCCTGTCGCCGCGGATGATGGCGCTAGAGGCTGCGCAGCCGGCGCTCCGGCGACGGCTCGATCAGTTCGGGCCGCGGTCCGGATAGGCGCTTGTGCAGGTGGACCATGAAGGCCATGCCGAACAGCGGCGTCGCCAGGTTCACGATCGGGATGGTGACGAAGGCCGCGATGATCAGCCCCGCGGTGAACACGGTCACCGCATTGTCGCGCCGCATCGCCTTGGCCTCCGCCGGCGGCCGGAAGCGCATCGCGGCCAGCTCGAAATATTCGCGGCCGAGCAGCCACGCGGTGGCGAGGAAGAAGATCACGAAGCCGGCCCCGGCCAGGAACACGAAGGGCAGGGCGACCAGATAGACCAGGATGGTGAGACCGGCGGCCTTGAGGCCCTCGATGATGGCGACGCCGAAGGGCAGGGCGACGCCGGGGCGCTCGGCCGGATAATGCTCGCGCTCGACGAGGTCCGCGACGTCGTCGACGAACAGGCTCGCGATCACCGAGGTGATCGCTGGCATCAGCATGATGCCGCCGAACACGACGCCGAAGCCGGCGGCGATCGAGATGATCCAGGTGAGCACCTCGAGCGTGCCGTGCGAGTTCGGTCCGAGCATGGCCTCGGCCCAGCCCTCGCCGGCAGTCGCGAGCCAGGTCAAGAGCCGCTGCAGTCCGATCGCGAGCACCGTGACCAGCACCAGCGCCAGCCCGATCGCGCGCCACAGGATCGAGCGCATCGGCGGCGACAAAATCTGCGAAATCGCCTTGATGGCGGCGTCGATCATGGCGGGGTCCCTCGCTGCAAAGCCCGCGGCAGAGGTAGACATGCCGGCGGGCTTCGGCAAGTCCGCCGGCATTGTATCAAAGTTCGGTCGCCCGCAGCCGCAACGCATTGCCCACCACGCTGACCGACGACAGCGACATCGCGGCGGCGGCGATGATCGGCGACAGCAGGATGCCGAACACGGGGTAGAGAATGCCGGCCGCGATCGGGATGCCGGCGGCGTTGTAGATGAACGCGAAGAACAGGTTCTGGCGGATGTTGCGCATCGTCGCCGCCGACAGCTTTCGCGCCCGCGCGATACCGCCGAGGTCGCCCTGGAGAAGCGTAATGCCGGCGCTCTCCATGGCGACGTCGGTGCCGGTGCCCATCGCGATGCCGACGTCGGCCGCGGCGAGCGCCGGCGCGTCGTTGACGCCGTCGCCGGCCATCGCGACGATCTTGCCGCTGGCGCGCAGACGCGCGACCACCGCGCTCTTCTGCTCGGGCAGCACCTCGGCCTCGACCTCGGTGATGCCGATCTTGCGCGCGACCGCGGTGGCCGTGGTGCGGTTGTCGCCGGTCAGCATGATCACCTTGATGCCGTCGGCCGCGAGGGCCTTCAGCGCCTCCGGCGTCGAGGCCTTGACCGGATCGGCGATCGCAAACAGCGCAGCCGGCTTGCCGTCGACGGCCATCGTGATCACGGTGGCGCCTTCGCTGCGCAGCCGCTTGCTCTCGACGCCCAGCGTATCGGTGATGATGCCGAGCGAGGCCAGGTAGGTGGCGGTGCCGAGCACGATGGCCCTGCCTTCGACCTCGCCGCGGGCGCCCTTGCCGGTCGGCGCGTCGAAGCCCTTCACGTCGGCGAGCTTGATGTTGCGCTCGGTGGCATGACGGACGACGGCCGCGGCGAGGGGATGTTCGCTGGCGCGCTCTACGCTTGCCGCGAGCCGCAGCGCCTCGGTCTCATCGAAGCCATCGGCGGTGACGATCGCCGTCACCTTCGGCTTGCCCTCGGTCAAGGTGCCGGTCTTGTCGACGACCAGCGTATCGACCTTCTCCATCCGCTCCAGCGCCTCGGCGCTCTTGATCAGCACGCCCGCCTGGGCGCCGCGACCGACGCCGACCATGATCGACATCGGCGTTGCGAGACCGAGTGCGCAGGGACAGGCGATGATCAGCACGCTCACGGCGGCAACGAGGCCGAAGGCGAAGCGCGGCTCGGGACCGAACGCGTACCACGCGACGAAGGCAGCAATGGCTGCTGCGATCACCATCGGCACGAACCAGCCCGCGACCTGGTCGGCGAGGCGCTGGATCGGCGCGCGCGAGCGCTGCGCGTCGGCGACCATCTGCACGATCTGCGACAGCAGGGTCTCGCGGCCGACCTTGTCGGCACGCATCACGAAGCTGCCGGTCTGGTTCAAGGTGCCGGCGATGACGCGCTCGCTTTCGGCCTTGGTCACGGGCATCGACTCGCCCGTCACCAGCGATTCGTCGAGCGAGGAGCGGCCTTCGAGAATGATGCCGTCGACCGGCACCTTCTCGCCGGGACGCACGCGCAGGCGATCGCCGACCGCGAGCTCGGCGATCTCCACCTCGTGGTCGTTGCCGTCGGCATCGAGCCGCCGCGCTGTCTTCGGCGCCAGCTGCAGCAGCGCCTTGATCGCGCCCGACGTCGCGTCGCGTGCGCGCAGCTCCAGCACCTGGCCGAGCAGGACGAGAACGGTGATCACGGCGGCGGCCTCGAAATACACCGCGACCGCGCCGCCGTGGCCGCGGAACGCCGGCGGAAACGCCTGCGGCGCCAGGGTCGCGATCACGCTGTAGACATAGGCGACGCCCGTGCCCATCGCGATCAAGGTGAACATGTTGAGATTGCGGGTCTGGACCGATTGCCAGCCGCGGACGAAGAACGGCCAGCCGGCCCACAGCACGACTGGTGTCGCCAGCGCGAGCTGGATCCAGTTCGACAACATCGGATCGACAAAGCCATGGCCGCCGACGAGGTGGCCGCCCATCTCGAGCACGACGACGGGAGCGGCGAGCAAGGTGCCGATCCAGAATCGCCGTGTCATGTCGGCGAGCTCGGGATTGGGCGCGTCGTCGAGGCTGATGACGTCGGGCTCCAGCGCCATGCCGCAGATCCGGCAGGTGCCCGGGCCCACCTGCCGGATCTCGGGATGCATCGGGCAGGTGTAGATCGTGCCTGCCGGCATCGCGGGCGGCGACTCGCGTTCGCCGCGATATTTGTCGGGATCAGCCGCGAACTTGGTGCGGCAGCCGGCCGAGCAGAAATGGAAGGTGTGACCCTCGTGCTCGAAGCGATGCTTCGAGGTCGCGGGATCGACGCTCATGCCGCAGACGGGGTCGATGACTTTTGCCTGGTCATGCTGATGCGCATGGTGCTCATGACCGCCACAGCACGACTGCGCGGCTGCAGGTGCGGCTGCGAGATACTTGGCGGGATCGGCGGCGAACTTGGTGCGACACCCGGCTGAGCAGAAATGGAAGGTGTGACCCTGATGCTCGAAGTGATGCGTCGAGGTCGCCGGATCGACCGACATGCCGCAGACCGGATCCGTCACCTTCGCTGGTTCAGGCGCAGCGTGGTCCGAGCCGCCGCAGCAGGCCCCCGAATCGCTGTCAGGCGCCGCGCCGGCACGATCGCTGCAACAGCTGTCAGCGGATGCATGGTTGTGTCCGGTTTCCACCGCGCGCGCGTGCGATCCACAGCCGCATCCGCCCTCGCCGGCGGCCGCGCCACCATGCCCGTGTTTGGTTTCCGACATCGCCCGGCCTCTTGAAACCTATACCCTGTAGGGGTATATAGGCCCCATGCGCGAGGACATCAAGACATCCTGTCAGAAACGTTTGAGCCGGATCGAAGGGCAGGTCAGGGGCCTGTCGAAGATGGTCGAGGACAACCGCTACTGCATCGACATCGTGACCCAGATCTCCGCTGTGCGGGCGGCGCTGCGCCGGGTCGAGGAGGAGATCCTGCGCGACCATGTCGCGCATTGCGTCGAGCACGCGATCGCCTCCGGCGACAAGGCCGATCAGCGGCAGAAGATCGCGGAGCTGATGGACGTGATCGGCCGGTCGGATCGCTGAGCAGAATGGATGACGATCAAACCGCGACCTTGCGCCGTCGGGCAGCCGCGCGCGGCGCGACCTGCCGCACCGGCTCGGCGACGAGGTAATGCTCGTTGACGACGAGCCGTTCGCTGACTTCCTCGATCATCACTTCCTCAGCCGAAACCGGCTGCGCCGCCTCTTCGTCAGCCGCCTCAGGAACGAGCGGCGGCGCTGTGACGGAGCCTGGAAACACGGCGAACTCGCCCGCTACCTCCGCGAGCGGCTTCTGCTTGTCGGCCCAGTGCAGCGTCGTGTAGTCAAATCCATTGACGATGGTCGGCTTGATGATCTCGAAATAGGGCGAGATGTCGAAGTCGCGCGGCATGTAGAGCGACGAATCGCGGATGTGCAGGATCTCGCGCTTGGCGCGCCGTGAGGGGGCCCGCGTGATCTTCGGCAGGATCGGATAGCGGACCGCATCGAACGCCTGCGCGATCAGCGCCGAGCAGATCATCTTGGTCGGATCGCCCGAACCCAGCGCGATCATGCGCCGCCGCCAGCGTTGCGGAACCGGCATCGGGATCAGATAGCGCATCAGGTCGATGATGTTCTTGGTGTCGTAGCCGAAGCCGATGCGATTGATGGCGTAGCGGCACACCGTGTGCCGGTCCTCATAGGTCAGGCCGACCGGACGGCACACGCGGGTATGATAGGCGAAGTATTTCGACAGCGGCGCCGAGATTACGCCGTCGCCGACATAGGCTTCGACCAGCACATGCGGCTCCCCGTCGGGCTCGACGGCGCCATCGATGGGGCCGACATAGAGCGCGGCGTGCGACCAGGTCGATTGCGTGAGATATTTGATGATGCCGGAGATGCGGCTGTTGCCCTCGACCAACAGCACGTCGCCGGGCTGGACGTCCTTGCGCAGGTAGTCCGGATCGCTCGGCGTGAACGGCTCATAGCCGGGGATCTCCTTCTGGAGATAGGCGGCAATCAGCTTGCCGATCTGGTCGAGCACGATACCCATAACGCTCCCCAGGCGACCTTGGCCGGTCGCCGGCTTTTTCCCTTCTTCCATGATGGTCGATTGCGGTTGCAATTTGGTTCATAGTCGAAGCAGTCCGCACGGTATCGCGTTTACCATCCCGGTTGCCGCAGCGCAGCAGATACGGCAAATTCGGTCGGTATTCGTTTCGTTCAAAGCTTTCGGAAACCATGTCATGAACTTCACGCGCCGCGGCTTCCTCTCCGCTTCCGCGGCGCTGGCCGCGCTGCCCATCTCAGGCCGCGCCGCGCAGGCGGCTGTTCCACGCGAGGCTGACATTGTCGTGATCGGGGCGGGTGCGGCGGGAATCGCCGCGGCCCGCCGGATCGTGGCCGCCAACCGCAAGGTCGTGGTGCTGGAGGCCGCGCCGCAGATCGGCGGCCGCTGCAGCACGGATGTCGCCACTTTCGGCGTGCCGTTCGATCGCGGCGCCCGCTGGCTGCACAGCGCCGACAGCAATCCCATCGGAAGGCTCGCGCGCGGCGTCGGACTCGATCTCGTCGCGGCTCCCGTCGGGCAGAAGATCCGGGTCGGCCGGCGCAATGCGCGGCCTGGCGAGACCGAGCAGTTCCTGGCCGGGCTGGTGCGCGCCAATCGCGCCATCGACGAGGCGGCGCGCGGCAAGCTCGATACCTCCTGCGCCGCGGCGCTGCCGAAAGATCTGGGCGACTGGACCAGCACCACCGCGTTCGTGCTCGGCGCCAGCGCGACCGGAAAGGATCTCGCCGATCTCTCCGCGATGGACAAGGCGCGCGCGCAGGGTCGCAGCGCTCCGCTGGCCTGCCGGCAGGGGCTGGGCACGTTCCTCGCCAAGCTCGGCGAATCGTTGCCGTCATCGCTGTCGACTCCGGCAACGCGCGTCGTGTGGACCAACCGCGACGTCGCGGTGGAAACGCCGGCGGGGCGAATCGCGACGCGCGCCGTCATCCTCACGGTGTCGACCAACGTGCTGACATCAGGCGCCATCAAGTTCGCGCCCGAGCTGCCGAAGCGGCAACTCGACGCCGCCGCCAAGCTCAGCCTCGGCAGCTACGATCACATTGCGCTGATGCTGGCGGGCAATCCGCTCGGCCTGTCTCGGGACGAGGTCATCATCGAGCAGAGCAATTCCAACCGCACGGGTCTGCTGCTTGCCAATATCGGTGGATCGTCGCTTTGTACCGTCGATGTTGCCGGCGCCTTCGGCCGCGAACTAGCAGTGCAGGGCGAGGCGGTGATGGCCGACTTCGCCCGGGAGTGGATCGGCAAGCTGTTTGGAAGTGAAGCCGCCGCAGCGGTGAAGTCGTCCGCAGCCACGCGCTGGAACCAGGTGCCGGGTGTGCTCGGTGCGATGTCGGCGGCCACGCCCGGCAGCCAGGGCGCCCGCAAAATTCTCGGCGAACCGTTGGGCCCGCTGTTCCTGGCCGGCGAGGCCACGCACGAAACGCTGTGGGGCACGGTCGACGGCGCCTGGGACTCCGGCGAGCGCGCCGCCGAAGCCGCGCTGCGCCGGATCGGCGCGATCAAGGACGCCGAGCCGGAGCCGAGCAGTGAGCGGCAGCGACCGCGCCGTCGCGGCAAGGTGCGCTCGGCCTCGCCGGAGGATTGACCGTCGATCCGCAAACTCATCAGCAAGATGGTGGGCACGGCGCAGCTGCGATCTCAAGCGTTGAAATGGCACGGCTACGCCTTTGCCCACCCTACGGCTGAAGCAGGCGAGCTGCCGATTGAAGCACGCCCAGCCTTGGCTACACAGGCAGCTTCAATTCCATCAGGTCTTTCGCGACCACGATGCGGCCCGTGTAGTTCTTCTTCACGTCCCGCGTCCAGTCCTCGTCCGTCACTTCGGGATCATCACCGGGTACGAAGTGGCTGAGCGCCAGCACTTTCACGCCTGCAGCCGCGGCGATGCGTCCGACGTCTTCCGTGGTCGTGTGACTGTCGAGCAGGTGCTTCTTCAGCGTCGAGCCGTTCTTCGTCTTGGCGACCAGCCGATCGACCGCGGGCACATAGAGGCATTCATGCACGAGCACATCGGCGCCCTTGGCAAACTCTGCAAGCTTCGGGTTATAGGCCGTGTCGCTCGAGAACACGATCGTGCCGTCGGGCGTCTCGAACTTGTACGCGAAGTTGTCGGTGATCGGCGGATGTGGCGTGCGGAACGCGGTTACCGTCACGTCCGCCGTCCTCAGCACGACGCCGTCCGCGTCGATATCCTTCGAGACCAGGAGTGGCCGCGGATCTGGCCGGCCTTCGTCCGCGATGCGGGTGTCGACGTCGAACTTGTTAGTTTCCCAGAAGCTCCTGGTCATCGCCTCCAGGCCCTTTGGTCCGAACGACTGGATCGGCGTCGACAATCCCGCGGCCCAGGCGTTGTAGAACAGGTTGCCGTATTCGAGATTGTGATCGGAATGGTGGTGGCTGATCAGGATGTACTTGACCGACGGGATCGGAACGCCCGCATTGACGAGCTGACGGCTGACGCCCATGCCGCAATCGATCACGAACGGCGTGCCGTTGACGACGACGAGATTGGCCGGATTCGAAGCGCCCACGCCGACGCGTGGGCCGCCCTTGGTGCCGAGGAAGACGATCCGCGTGCCGGTCTTTGCGCCTTGCGCGAACGCCGCGGGCGCCGCGATGGCGCCGGCCGTTCCCAGCGCGAGCTTGAGCATTGTTCGCCGATGGATCACGGTGGCCTCCCTGTTGGCTTCGTTGCAGGAAGGCTAACCCCGCCCGAGCACGCCGTCGAGGGCCGGCAGGCCGGCGATCACGGCGATTGCGATCAGCGCATAGCAGATGGCGCGAAACACCTGCTCGCTGGCACGGCCGAACAGCGACGCGCCGAACGCGACACCAAGCGCGTAGACCGGACCGATCAGCAGCGAAAGCTTCAGCGAATCCCAGGTGATCAGCCCGCTCATTGCGTAGCTCACCATCGCGAAGAAGTCCGATGCGCCGAAGAACAGCACGATATTCGCTCGCGCGATCTTTGGCGGGATCGGGCGTCCCAGCCAGTAGCCGACGATCGGCGGGCCCCCGGTCTGCGCCAGTCCGCTGCAGAATCCGGAGATATAGCCGACAGCGACCGACAGCGCGGTGTACTCCCTGCCGCGATAGCGCCAGCCGGACAGCAGCAGCGCAAGCAGCGCGATCACGAAACCGGTGATGATCCAGCGTACGGTGACAGGGTCCAGCCGGCTGAGGAAATAGGTTCCCACGGGCACGCCGACCAACGCACCCGCGACGATCACGGCGGTGGCCTTGCGGTCGGCCTCGCGCCAGGCCGGCGCCACCATTGGGGCCATCGATACGAAGTCGATCACCAGCAGCAGCGGCGCGACCAGACGGGGCGTCGCAAAGCTGCTCGCGAGCGGCATGAAGATCAGCGCCGCGCCGAAGCCGGAGAAGCCGCGCGCGGTTGCGGCGATGAAAGCGACGATCGCCAGCGCGACCGCCGCGAACAGGCTGAGATCGGCAGGGATGAGCCCGGACAGGCTCATCCGCGCAACGTGCCGCCGGTCTTCTTGCCAACGTCGGCCGTGATCTTTGCCGCGACGGCGTCGATCTCCTCGTCCGTCATCGTCCTCTCGCGCGGCTGCAGGGTGACGGCGATCGCTACCGACTTCTTGCCGTCCTCGATGCCCTTGCCCTCGTAGACGTCGAACACGGCGACATCGGTGATCAGCTTCTTGTCGACGCCCTGCGCGGCGCGCACGATATCGCCGGCCTTGACCTTGCGATCGACGATGAAGGCGAAGTCGCGCGACACCGGCTGGAATGCGGACAGCTCCAGCACCGCCTTGGCGCGCGTCGGCTTCGCCTTGGCGGCCGGAATGCGATCCAGGATCACCTCGAAGGCGACGAGCGGCCCGTCGGCTTTCAGCGCCTCGAGCGTGCGCGGATGCAGCTCGCCGAAATGGCCGAGCACGTTCTGCGGTCCCATCTGGATCGTGCCGGAGCGTCCCGGATGCATCCAGGCGGGGCCGCCGGCGACGATCTGCAGCGACGCCATCGGCGCGCCAGCGGCCGCGAGCACGGCGAGCGCGTCGGCCTTCGCGTCGTAAGCGCTCGCCGCCTGCGATCCCGTCCAATGTCGGCCGAGACCCTTCGCCGACGCGACGCCACGGCGGATGCCGCTCGCCGCCATGAGCTGGTCCGCGGGGCCATCGCCCTTGAAGATCTGCCCGACCTCGAAGATCGCGGCATCGCCGAAGCCACGATCGGCGTTGGCCTGCACGGTTGCGATCAATCCCGGCAGCAGGCTCGGCCGCATGTCGGAGAGATCGGCGGCAATCGGGTTCGCAAGCGCGAGCTCGGCCTTGCCGCCGCCGAACAGCTCGGCCGCCGGCTTGGAGATGAACGACCAGGTCACGGCCTCGACCATGCCGCGCGCCGCCAGCGCGCGCTTGGCGCGCCGGGTGCGCAGCTGGATCGGCGTCAGCACCGGCTTTCGAGGGGCATCGCCGCGCTCGAACGGCGTCATCGGCACCTTGTCGACGCCAACGATGCGCACGACCTCCTCGACGATGTCGGCCTTGCCATGCACGTCGCTGCGCCAGGAGGGCACCGCGACCTTCACGACCGGGCCGTTGCCGGCGACCACGAAGCCGAGATGCGTCAGGATCCGCCGCATCTCGGTCAGCGGCACCTCGATGCCCGCCAGCCGCTTCACCTCGGTCAGTGGGAAATCGATGATACGGTCATCACCAAACGGATTGCCGACGACGACGGTCTCCGACGGAGTGCCGCCGCAAAGCTCGAGCACGAGCCTGGTCGCCATCTCCAGGCCCGGCACCATGAAGGCCGGATCGACGCCGCGCTCGAAGCGGTAGCGCGCGTCGGAATTGATGCCGAGCTTGCGGCCGGTCTGGGCGATGTTGATCTCGTTCCACAGCGCCGATTCGATCAGCACGTCGGTGGTGCCTTCGTCGCAGCCGGAGGTTTCGCCGCCCATGATGCCGGCGAGCGATTCGACGCCGGAATCGTCGGCGATGACGCACATCGAATGGTCGAGCGTGTAGGTCCGGCCGTCGAGCGCGAGCAGGGTCTCGCCGTCACGCGCGCGGCGGACGACCAGATTGCCCTTCACCTTCTTGGCGTCGAACACGTGCAGCGGACGCGCGCGGTCGAAGGTCATGTAGTTGGTGATGTCGACCAGCGCGTTGATCGGGCGCAGGCCGATCGATGTGAGGCGCTGTTGCAGCCACTTCGGCGACGGGCCGTTCTTGACGCCGCGCACCAGTCGCAGCGCGAAGCCCGGACAAAGCTTCTCGTCCTCGACCGTGACCTTCACCGGGCAGGGGAGCTCGCCCTTCGCCGGCTTGATGCCGGGGTCCTTCAGCTTGCCCATGTCGGCGGCGGCGAGGTCGCGGGCGATGCCGTGCACGCCGGTGCAGTCCTGGCGGTTCGGCGTCAGGTTGATCTCGAACAGGGGATCGCCGAGCCCGGCCCATTCGGCATAGGGCTTGCCGATCGGCGCATCCGCCGGCAGCTCCATGATGCCGTCGTGGTCGTCGGAAATCTGCAGCTCGGCGGCCGAGCACAGCATGCCGCGACTCTCGACGCCGCGGATCGTGCCGACCGAGAGCGTGATGTTCTTGCCGGGGATGTAGGTGCCGGGCGGCGAGAACACCGACACCAGGCCCGCGCGCGCGTTCGGCGCGCCGCACACCACCTGCACCGGCGCGCCACCGTCACCGGTGTCGACCATGCAGACGCGTAAGCGGTCGGCGTTCGGATGCTGCTCGGCGGAAACGACGCGCGCGATTCTGTAAGGCGCGAGCAGCTTCGCCTTGTCCTCGAGATGCTCGACCTCGAGGCCGATCATGGTGAGCTTGTCGGCGAGCGTCTCCACCGACTCATCGGTGTCGAGATGGTCCTTCAGCCAGGACAGCGTGAATTTCATGGCTGCATGCCTCGGATCTTGCTGGTGTTTGTATCGTGTGTGTTGGCTTCGTATGTGCCGTCTTGGCCGCTTGCACAGCTCTCTCCGCTCCCTCCCCCCTTGTGGGGGAGGGTTGGGGAGGGGGGTAAGCCACGGGCGCGGACGGCGAGAGCCTGACGGATGGCTTCAACGACGCCTTCCAAGTTCGAAGTCACCTGCTCGTTGGTGAAGCGGTGGACTTCAAAGCCTTCGGCTGCGAAGAATGCGTCGCGTTGGGCGTCTCTTGCCTGCCGTTCGGCGAAATCATGCGATTCCCCGTCGAGTTCGATGACAAGCTTTGCCGAGAAGCAGACGAAGTCAGCAATGTAGTTACGAAACGGGACTTGGCGGCGAAAGCTGGCGCCATCGATCCGGTTCGCCTTGATGTAGCGCCAGAGCAGTGTCTCGGCGCGCGTCATCGCCTGGCGAAGTTGCTTCGCCCGGCGGCGATGGCGCTCGCTGACAACTGCGTGCGGCATCCGGGGCTACCCCCCTCCCTGACCCTCCCCCACAAGGGGGGAGGGAACGGAGAAACCGGTGGTTGTCGAAGCGCGCGCGCGGGGGATCCAGCTCTCCCCCGCAAGCGGGAGAGGGAGTCCTACCGCCCGAGCGGAGACAGCGAGGCCGGCAACGCTCACGCGCTCAATCCCCCGGCAAGCGTCGGCACCTCGAGCGGCTTGAAGCCGTAGTGGGACAGCCAGCGGACGTCGCCTTCGAACAATTGGCGCAGGTCGCTCATGCCGTATTTCAGCATCGCAATGCGGTCGATGCCCATGCCCCAGGCAAAACCCTGGTACTCGTCGGGATCGATGCCGCAGGCGCGCAGCACGTTCGGATGCACCATGCCGCAGCCGAGAATCTCCAGCCAGTCCTCGCCCTCGCCGAAGCGGATCTCGCCCTTGTCGCGGCGGCACTGGATATCGACCTCGAGCGACGGCTCGGTGAACGGGAAGAACGACGGCCGGAATTTCATGTTGATGTGGTCGACCTCGAAGAACGCCTTGCAGAACTCATGCAGGATCCATTTGAGGTGGCCGAGATGTGAGCCCTTGTCGATGACGAGGCCTTCGACCTGGTGGAATTGCGGCGTGTGGGTCGCGTCCGAATCGATGCGGTAGGTGCGGCCCGGGCAGATCACGCGGATCGGCGGCTTCTGGCTCAGCATGGTCCGCACCTGCACCGGCGAGGTGTGGGTCCGCAGCAGCATGCGCGAGCCGTCCGGCTTCGGATTGAAGAAGAACGTGTCGTGCATCTCCCGCGCCGGATGGCCTTCCGGGAAGTTCAGCTTGGTGAAGTTGTAGTCGTCGGTCTCGACATCGGGGCCTTCCGCAATCGAGAAGCCCATGTCGGCGAAGATCGTGGTCAATTCGTCCAACACCTGGCTGAGCGGATGGATGCGGCCGGTCTCGGCCGGCGAATCCTGCAGCGGCAGGGTGACGTCGATGGTCTCGGCCGCGAGCCGCGCGTCCAGCGCAGCGGCCCTGAGCACCTCGCGCCGTGCGGCGAGCGCCTGCGTGACCTTGTCCTTGGCAAGGTTGATTGCCGCGCCTTGCGTCTTGCGCTCGTCGGGAGACATCTTGCCGAGCGTGGCCAGCAGCGCCGAGATCGAGCCCTTCTTGCCGAGGGCTGCGACGCGCACGGCTTCCAGCGCGGCTTCATCGCCGGCGGTGGCGATCTGGTCGAGGATCGAGGTCTCGAGCGAGGCGAGGTCGGACACGGTCAAAATCTCCGCGGGACAAAGGCGGCTGGGTTGTCGCCGCGCGGGCGACAGGGGTCAAGCGAAAGGATCGAGGTCGTCGGACAGCAAAAAGCGGCCGAGAGCGTCGGCCGCTTTGCAAGTCCTCACGATGCGGAGGCGATCAGGCGGCGAGCGCCGCCTTGGCCTTCTCAACGATCGCCTGGAACGCGGCGGGCTCGTTGATCGCGAGATCCGACAGCACCTTGCGGTCGACGGTGATGCCGGACTTGGACAGGCCGTCGATAAATCGGCTGTAGGTGAGCTCGAACGGACGCACGGCGGCGTTCAGGCGCTGGATCCAGAGCGCGCGGAAGGTGCGCTTCTTGCGCTTGCGATCGCGGAACGCATACTGGCCGGCCTTCTCGACGGCCTGCTTGGCGGTGCGGATCGTGTTCTTGCGGCGGCCGTAATAGCCCTTGGCGGCCTTGAAGACTTTCTTGTGCTTGGCGTGGGCGGTCACACCGCGTTTGACGCGAGACATGCCGGGTATCCTTGGATTCAGAGATGACGATCAGCCGCGGCTTGGAGGCGGCCAGGGTTTCGGAAGCGAGAGGCCGGTCAGGCGTTCGGCAAGAAGTACTTCTTGACGTTGTCGCCGTCGGTCTTGAACAGCACGCGGGTGCCGCGCAGCTGCCGGATCTGCTTCTTCGTCCGCTTGATCATGCCGTGGCGCTTGCCGCGCTGGGCGTGCATCACTTTGCCGGTGGCAGTCACCTTGAAGCGCTTTTTGGCGCCGGATTTGGTCTTCAGCTTGGGCATTTGGCTCTCCTTCATGCCAACGGCAAGCCGCCCGCAAAAGCGGCGCCATCAGGCGAAAATGCTCGTTAGAGCGTTGGTTGTGCTCAGGTATTGGGTCCAAACAAGGATCCACCCGCACAGGGACATCGCCACGGCAGCCCTTGATCAGCCGGGCGACGAAGGCCGCGCTTATGCCAGAGACGGTGGCTCTTGGCAACGCTGAACCGCCGAATCGGCTCGTCCGAGCCATGGTCAGCCGACATGGTCAGCCGACATGCGAGCCGCGGGTACAGGTATCCCAGGGCGGCCCTCGGCCACCGGCACCGGCCGGCTCCGCTCGGTGGAGCCGCAAAGGCTCCTCCGGCAGCTGCAGCGGGCGGTGGCAGGTCCTGATCCGCGCCCGCAAAGAGCGGTTCTGACGGGGGCTTCAAGAGAAAAGCCCGCCAGACGTGTGGCGGGCTCGGTTTGGTGCGTCGGTGGCTGGCGACTAGCGCGGGGCCAGAACCATGACCACCTGGCGTCCCTCGAACCGCGCGTCCTGCTCGACCTTGGCGAAAGCCGCGACGTCGGACTTGACCTTGTCGAGCAGCTTGGTGCCGATCTCCTGGTGCGCCATTTCGCGGCCGCGATAGCGCAGTGTGATCTTGACCTTGTCGCCCTCTTCGAAGAAGCGCTGCATCGCCCGCATCTTCACGTCGTAGTCGTGATCATCGATCATCGGGCGGAGCTTGATCTCCTTGATCTCGACGACCTTCTGCTTCTTGCGGGCCTCGGCGGCCTTCTTCTGCGCCGAATACTTGTACTTCCCGTAGTCCATGATCTTACAGACGGGAGGATTGTTGTTCGGCGAAATCTCGACCAGATCCATGCCGGCATCAGCGGCCATCTTGATCGCAACCACGGTCTCGACAGTGCCGCGGTTGGTACCTTCTGAATCGATCAGCTGGATCTGCGCATTGCGAATCTCATCATTTGTGCGCGGCCCGTCTTTGACGGCAGCGGGCGGGGCTCGATTGGGGCGGCGAATGGGTAGTTCTCCAAGGTTGTGGAAGAAGGCGACTATTTTGAAGGAAGATGCCCTCGCGGGCAAGACAGCTGGCGTCCCGTGCGTCGAATTAACATCCGGCCGTCATGGCTCTTGCGTCGCACGCGCAGGGCTTCGGCGCGGCCGTGCATTCCCCCAAAGGGACCACATGGCCAAGAATGGCGATCAAAACCGCACTTTCGAGGCCTCGTGGCTCCGCTCGCGGACATAGAGTGCGCGGGGCCCTTTCGCAAGCGGCAGCGCCCGGTCGAGCGGATTGACGCGACCGGCTGGTTCGCCCACACAGCCCCCGAAATCGAGTAACGATCCATGAACCATGCTGCAGAAAATGCCGATACGCCCGTCTTCGTCACCGTCGGCGCGGGCGAATCGTCGCGCCGGATCGCGGTGCGGGCGCGGCCAGGCCGCCCGCCTGGGCTGTTCTGGCTCGGTGGCTTCAATTCCGACATGAAAGGCACCAAGGCGCTGGCGCTCGACGCCTGGGCCGCCGAGCGCGGCCGCGCCTGCGTCCGCTTCGACTATTCCGGTCACGGTGAATCCGGCGGCCGCTTCGTCGACGGCACCATCAGCCGCTGGCTCGAGGAGAGCGTCGCAGTGTTCCGGCAATTCTGCCGCGGACCGCAGGTCGTGATCGGTTCCTCGATGGGCGGCTGGATGGCGCTGCTGCTGGCGCGCGAGCTGCTCAAGGACCCGGCGGAGGCGACGCTGGCTGGCCTGATCCTGATCGCCCCGGCGCCCGATTTCACCGAGGAGCTGATGTGGAAGGGCTTCCCGCCGGCGGTCCGGACCGAGATCGAGTCCAAGGGCGTCTGGATGCGTCCGTCGGAGTATGGCGAGCCCTATCCCATCACCAGGGCGCTGATCGAGGACGGGCGCAATCATCTCCTGCTCGGCGGTGCCATCAAGGTCGGCTGCCCGGTGCGCATCCTGCAGGGCGCGCAGGACCCGGACGTCCCCTGGCAGCACGCGTTCGCACTGACCCACCGCCTGCCGGCCGAAGACGTGGTGCTGACCATGATCCAGGACGGCGACCACCGGCTGTCGCGTCCGCAGGACATCGCGCGCATGCTGGCCGCCGTCGGCGAGATGGGCTGAGGCGGCCCGCTTCAGCATCGGGCTTGCCATTCCGCGCGGACGCTCTCGTCGGTCTCTGACGTCAGCGCCGCCTCCGCACGTCGCGCGAAGGCGGCCTCGTCGAGCAGCCGCGCAAGCGCCCAGGCGGCGGCACCGCGCACCAGCGGACTCGGATCGGCGGCAAGCCGTTCGGCGGCCGGCGTCAGCGCCGCATCGCCGGAGTTGCCGATCGCGATCATCACGTTGCGCAGGAAGCGGTCGCGGCCGACGCGCTTGATCGGCGATTTCGTGAACAGTGCACGAAACGCGGCGTCGTCGAGCGCCGCCAGCTCGGCGAGATCGGGGGACCGCAGCGATTCGCGGGCCGCCAGCTTCGCCTCGCGCCCCGCTTGCGCGAACTTGTTCCACGGGCAGGCGGCGAGGCAGTCATCGCAGCCGTAGATGCGGTTGCCCATGGCCTTGCGGAACTCGCGCGGGATCGGCCCCTTGTTCTCGATGGTGAGATACGAGATGCAGCGCCGCGCATCGAGGCTGTAGGGGGCCGGGAACGCCGCGGTCGGACAGCTGTCGAGGCAGGCTCGGCACGAGCCGCAATGATCGCGCTCCGGCGCATCGGCGGGCAGGTCCAGCGTGGTGTAGATGGCGCCGAGGAACAGCCAGGAGCCGAAACCGCGCGACACCAGATTGGTGTGCTTGCCCTGCCAGCCGAGCCCTGCCGCTTCGGCCAGCGGCTTCTCCATGACGGCCGCGGTGTCGACGAACACCTTCACATCACAACCGGCCTGTGCGACCAGCCAGCGGGCGAGCGTCTTGAGGTTCTTCTTGATGACGTCGTGATAGTCGTCGCCGCGGGCATAGACCGAAATCGCAGCATTGCTGCGCTGGGATAGGACCGCGCGCGGATCCTCGTCGGGGCCGTAATTGACGCCTAGCATGATGATGCTGCGGACCTCGCGCCACAGCGTGGTGGGATCGGTGCGGCGGGACGGCTCGCGCGCCAGCCAGTCCATGTCGCCGTGCTGGCCGGCGGCGAGGAAGCGTTCGAACGCGGCGGCCCGCTCGGCGCTCACGACCGGGGCGGTGATGCCGATGGCATCGAAGCCCAGCCGTTGCGCCTCGGCGGCCAGCGCCGCCTTCAACGTCTCCGGCGTGGGCCTATCGGCGCTCAGAAGTCCAGGTCCACATAGGTCCGCGACGCCGGCACGCCCGCCAGCCAGTCGGAGAGCAGCGGCCGGAACGACGGCCGCGACTTCACCCGCGCGTACCACGCCTTCGCTGCGTCGTCCTCGATCCATGGCACGTCGCCCAGATAGTCGATCGCCGACAGATGCGCGGCGGCGGCCAGGTCGGCATAGGTCAGCCGGTCGCCGGCCAGGAAATTGCGCCGCTGCGCCAGCCAGCCGATATAGGCGAGATGATAGCGCACATTGGTCTTGGCGGCGCGAATCACGTCGGTCGACGGCGGCCCGCCGCCATCCTCCTCGCTCATGAAGCGCTTATAGATGCGCTCGGTGACCAGCAGGTTCGAGGCCTCCTCGAAGAACTTGGTGTTGAACCAGTCCATCAGCCGGCGCACCTCGACGCGCTCGGCCGCCGACGCCGGCATCAGCCGGCGATCGCCCATCTCGGGCCCGCAGGTCTCGTCGATGAATTCGGCGATCACGCCGACACCGGGCACCGGCGGCAGGCCTTCGACCGACAGCACCGGCGTGGTGGCCGCGGGATTGAGCACGAGAAACGCCTCGCGGCGCTCCCAGGCGCGTTCCTCCACCAGGCGCAGATCGAGCCCGTATTCGCCGAGCACCAGCCGGACGAAGCGTGAATGCGGGCAGAAGGGATGGTGGTAGAGCGTGTACATGGAGCCTTTCGACGATTCCGCGGCTACGGCGCTTAACGAACAATCAACCATCGGTTCGCACCGACGCCTCGTCCCGATACCGGCGCGCGGGTGCGCTCGCGAATCGGACCATTAGCGCATGGTCGGCGAAAGTGTAAGCAGTAGGGCGACGGGCGGTCATGCGGGAAACGGCGCTTTCGGGAACAGCGATCAGCGCGCCCGATCCGCTGTCCGGCATTGCCTCGTTCTGATTCGCATGGCCGATCACACGCCGGTTCATTCATCGGATGTGGCCGGTTCGAGCGCTTTTTGCAATTGCGGGCGGGAGCCGAATAGGCGAGAAGGGCCGCGTTTTGCCGGCAATCCAGGATCCGATCAATGATGTCAGATACGCTGCGGGCGGTGCTTCTCGGCATAATCGAGGGCGTCACTGAGTTTCTTCCCGTATCCTCGACCGGCCATCTGTTGCTGGCGGAACGCTTCTTCGGGCTCGGCGACGAGGGGTTCTGGAAGAGTTTTGCGATCCTGATCCAGCTCGGCGCCATCCTCGCCATCGTCGCGCTGTACTTCTTCAAGCTGTCGCGCGTCGCCATCGGCGCGATGTCGAACGCTGACGACCGCCGATTCATCATCGGCGTGCTGATCGCCTTCCTGCCCGCCGTCATCATCGGCCTCATCGCCGGCAAGTACATCAAGGCGCTCCTGTTCGATCCCTGGGTCGTGTGCTTCTCGCTGATCGTCGGCGGCGCCATCCTGCTGTGGGTCGATCAGATCGATCTCAAGCCGCGGGAGCACGACGCCACGCGCTATCCGCTCATGATGTATCTGTGGATCGGCGTCGCGCAGTGCTTGGCCATGATCCCAGGCGTGTCGCGCTCCGGCGCCACCATCGTGGCGGCGATGCTGCTCGGCGGCGACAAGCGCTCGGCCGCGGAGTTCTCCTTCTTCCTGGCGATCCCGACCATGGTCGGCGCCTTCGTCTACGACTTCTACAAGAGCCGCGCCGAGATGACGTCCGATCACCTCGGCCTCATCGCGATCGGCTTCGTCGTCTCCTTCATCACCGCCATGATCGTGGTGAAGGCCTTCCTCGGCTACGTCACCCGCCACGGCTTCGTGCTGTTCGCCTGGTGGCGCGTGATCGTCGGCACCCTCGGCCTGATCGCGCTGGCGCTGGGGAAGTGAGCTGAGCCCCAGCTCCATCCACCGTCATTGCGAGCGTAAGCGAAGCAATCCAGTTTGGTGGGCGAGACTCTGGATTGCTTCGTCGCTTCGCTCCTCGCAATGACGTGGAGAGGCCGGTGGCCCCTCACGCGTTCTTGCGCTGGAACTGCCCGGACGGACGGAAGCGCCAGAGATATTGCGGGGCGACCGCCTCGAGCGAGTCCGGCGTGATGCCGAGGCCCTGCAAGGTCAGCCCGGCCGCCTTCGCGGCTTCCGACACCACGTTGTCGTAGCGCAAGAGCTCGACCTGGTCGGGCGTCAGCTTCAGCGGCCCCGGCGCGAACTGCAGGATTGCGGCCTGCAGCTTGGCGAGCCCGAACGGCAGCGGCAGCAGCGCGCGGTCGCGGTCGGTGATGTCGAGGATGATTTTCAGGATCTCCCGGAAGCTCAGCACCTCCGGCCCGCCGAGCTCGTAGGTCGCGCCCGGCTGCGCCTTGCCGTCGACCGCATCGGCCACCGCGGTGGCGACGTCGCCGACATAGACCGGCTGCATCTTCGTCTCGCCGCCGCCGATCAGCGGCAGGAACGGCGAGACCCGCGCGAGCGCCGCAAAGCGGTTGGTGAACTGGTCCTCGGGGCCGAACACGACCGAGGGGCGCATGATCACGGCCTCGGGCACCGCGGCCAGCACGGCGGTCTCGCCGGCCGCCTTGGCGCGGGCATAGCTCGAGGCCGACTCCGCGTCGGCGCCGATCGCTGAGACGTGCACCATGCGGGCGCCAGCGGCGGCCGCCGCCTTGGCGACGGTGGCGGCACCCTCGGCCTGCACGGCCTCGAAGGTCTGCGCGCCGCTCTCGGTCAGGACGCCGACCAGGTTGATCGCGACATGGCTGTCACGCAGCGCTGATGCGACCGAGTCGGGATAGCGCAGATTGGCCTGTACGGCGTGGATCTGGCCGACCCGGCCGAGCGGCTGCAGGTGGCCGGCGAGCTCCGGCCGGCGCACCGCGACACGGATGCGGTAGTCGCGCTTGGCCAGCGCCCGGACCACGTTGCGCCCGACGAAGCCGGAGCCGCCGAAGACGGTAACCAATGTGTCCAGATTCGATGCCATGGAATGAGTCCTGGGATTGCCGGGCGGTCGGTCCGCCCCGGACGAGATAGCTGTCAGCGGCGATTCGCACTCCGCGGCCCGCCATCCTGGGCCGCTGTATAGCCCATCGCCCGCACCGCGGAAAAGGGAGCCGTGTTTTTGCGCATGGCTTCAGAAAAATTGTCATCTTGGGCGTTCAGCGGTTTGACAAGCGCCCGTTCGATCCGTACACAGCGCCCCCATGCCCAGGTGGCGGAATTGGTAGACGCGCTGGCTTCAGGTGCCAGTGGCTTAACGGCCGTGAAGGTTCGAGTCCTTTCCTGGGCACCATTTTTGGTGGTGACCTTCCCCGCACAAGAGATATCCGACGGACGAGCGCGCTGATGCGCGTTGCGGTCGAATAGAGGTCGGTGTCGATTGGCCCGGTGTCTTCGACACATCGGCCTCACGCGTTTCCCCGAGATTGCGAACGATTTTGCTTCAGGCTTCCGTGACGCCGCTGCTGCAAGCCGCGAACTCCCACCCTCCCCTGGAGGGGGAGGGTCGATCGCGCGCGAAGCGGGCGAGCGGGGTGGGGTGATCTCTCGGCGGACACCGGTGCCAGAGGAGAGATCACCCCACCCCGCCTCACGGTTCGCTTCGCTCTCCGCGAGGCGACCCTCCCCCTTGCGGGCTACGGGATTCCCGGTTTTATGCTTTGGGTTGCAAGTAGATAGCCTTCAAGCATTGCAGCGAGACGATCCCAGCCGTCTCGCATTGTCTTTGGCCCTGGTGGTTTACCGTAGCAATTCCAGCCGCCGAGGCGTGCCGCGATCCATGCGACGAACGCGAGGGAATCGGGAGGATGTGGGTTCTGCTGCCGCGCGGTCTTGCCTTCGAGCGTTTTTGATAGGTGCCCCAGAGCTGGTCTGAAGGCCGGGTCGATCACGTCGCTCATGGGACGGGGACTGCCGTCTCTGGCGTCGACAAGCTGGATGGTCCGGATAGCGCCAGCAAGCCCGATCGCCGCGAGATTGAACATGCGATCGGCATCGATGACCTGACTGTCGTCGAGAGCCAAGCCATCGCTCTTGAGAGCACGGAAGACCTGTTCGATGCGCCAGCGCAATCGATAGAGTTGCACGATCTGTTCGGCATCTGCCGCGCTGGCAACGGAATGGGTCGTGAGCAGATGCCACAACAACGGTGTTTTGCCGGCGGGCGCATCGATCTCACGCGCCTGAATCAAAGTCATTTCGGTGGCATCGCAGGCCTCTGATCGTTTCAGGCTCTGTGGCCGGGCAAGAGACACGCTTCCGGCGCGAAGCTCGACGGTCGCCCCGCGCCCTTTATCGCCGGGGCCGCGCGGCGCCACCTTGACGAGGCTTGTTTTCAGCACCTTCGTCTCGGCAAGCGCTGCAAACAGCATTTTGCCATCGGACAGGCAGCGATCTTGCGCAGCACGCACGATCAGATCGAGCCCTTCCGGCTTACGCGTAAACAACGGGTAGATGTCGCTTTCGCGATCGGCGACCATCGTGACGCTGGCCGCCTCCGATAAGACGCCGGCAGCCGCCTGACAGCCATACAGCCAGCGTATCGACTCCTTATCCTCGATCGCTCGCTTGCGGCGAGCCGGAACTCGTCCGGCTGAGCGCGTCCAGATTTCCGCGTCGACAAGTCCCAACACCGCCTCGCTCTCGACGTCGAGGGCAATCACGGGATGGATGAAGAAGCCGGGTGTTTTTCCGTCCCAGCCAGGACCGAAGCCGCGCCGCTTCTTGTCACGGCCGGAGAAATTGATCTCGCTCGTGTCCTGGATCGCCAGAATACGCCGTCCCACGCATTGAGCCGCAGTCCGAGCCGCCAGCGTCTCGACGATCCGATCGACCGAGACGTGGTGCGAGGACAGAAATCGGTGAATGGCCTTCTCGCCGGCTCGCGTCTCCCCCAACTTCCGCAAGACCAGCGTGCCTGCTGTCGCCACCCGTTCGATCAGCCAGTCAGCCCGCTCCGCAACTCGAATATCGCCAAATGACATTCAAAGCTCTCCACCGAACCGGTCGAAAACTTTGAATCACATCCAGAAATCGCTTGGAATCGCTTTCGGGCATCCCGTAGCCCTCCAGGGGAGGGTGGGCACCGCCTTCGTGTTGAGTGATCACCATGCTTGTGGTCCCTCTCAGAGCAAGACTGCTCAATCTCGCGACGCATCCCGCGCCCGAGCTGTGAAGATCGTCTCGCCCCCTTCAATCATGAGGGCGCAGGGAGAGCCGGGTGCCGACCGCACCCATGGCCCGCCAGCGAAGGAAAATGCTGGCGGCAGGAACCACAGGTACGCGCCGGATCATCCGGCCCTCCCTGCGCGATTGGTTTTAACGGCTGCTTCGCGTTCTCCCTGGTGCGCCGGGCTTGTTGGCCACCATCCTCAACCCGAAGCGAAAGCCTCGTCATGAGTTGATATCAGCGTCGGGATATCAGGACCGCGCGACTTGACCGTGCGTGCCTCGCCGTTCGTCCGCGCGAACTCATTCACGCTGCGTCGACACACGCCCATCGCATCCCACTGCCAACGATCCGTGACGGTCGCGAAACGCCCCTCATGCGGCAGCAGGGACGCGCGGAAATGTGCAGCTGATTTGCCCGACGGTGCAACGTTTCAGCATGCGACATAATAACTCGACGGGCTGCCTCAAACAGGTAGTCCTCGAAACCATTATCGCAGCCGTCAAACGTCGGTCCCTCGGGGGGCTGCCGTGACAGAAATCTGGGTTGATTGCACAACAATCCTGGCGGGATGAAGCCGTAGCCGAAGTGTTTATCAATCGCCGCACCTGGCGGGGATCATGCTGCGCAGATATCATTGAAATGTTGTTGGAGTTCTGAAGTAGATCACATCTGGTGCAGGTGACGGTCCAGGCTTTGCTGCCGCACAGGGAGCGATAACAATGGCATCAGCGTACGGATACGGTAATCTAAAGAGATTCAGCGACGAGTGGGACGAATTACATAAGAATCCAAAGAGCGATGAAATTGAATGGATCAGCGCAAGTCGCGCCTTGCAGATGTTAAAGAGCCTCCAACTTTCGATCGCAACGCGGCGGATCTGTGAGCGAGCTAACCATGGACTTATCCGTGCTCGTGCTGAACGCCTTCAAATAAATGAGAAGCAGTTCGAGGATAGGGACATTCCCCGTGCGTTTTGGTGGGCTCACGGAGAGATCGCGCTAAAACAACAATGGGATTCCGGCGACTTTTCCACTTGGCTGGATAGCAAGATTCAGATCTTTGCGTACGGCGTGAAGTTTGATCGTGCCGCGATCGAGAAGATTTTGCCGGTGGAAGCCGTGAAGCCTGAAGTTGTTCCGCTCGTAGCTGGCGGTCGTCCACCGGCTGAGTGGTGGGATGACCTATGGGTCGAGATATGCCGACAGCTATACGAGGGCGACCTGAAACCAGAGAAGCAAGCTGACATCGAACAGGCCATGCTTACGTGGCTCACGGCCAAGGGCCACAATGCCAATGAAAGTACCGTGCGGCCGCGTGCCCGCAAGTTGTGGGCAGCCATAAAAGGCAAAAACTAGGTTTCTGGCCCTTTCTACTCTTACCTGCCCGACGTTAGGCCCGAACTTCCGCATGATGATCAGCACATTACTGGTGCGTTGCAGCGCCGACCGTAGCGGTTGACGCTCGCCTGCATCGGTTAGCGCTACTGGCCCCAATACGGGAGAGATCGGAAATGAGCTCGCGCGACAGGTTCGACAGCTTCAATAAGGTTGTTGTGGCCGTTGCCACCCTGATCACTGCTATCACTGGCGCCGCCAGCGTCGGCCACACCATAGGCTGGTGGTGATGCTCTAGATATCGCGAATTTGATCCAGCAAAGGCACGAATATCTATGATGATGAGTCGGTGTTTGCCGGGTCGACCTTCCAGAGCAGCCATAGGCTAAAGGTGACGAAATGTCTGGAGCAAGAAGCCGGCGCCCTTGATCGACTTAATCCCGTAGTGAATTTCTTACGCGACCCTTCCACTCATAACCGGTGTCGTCCCCGCGAACGCGGGGACCCATACCGCGTGATGTCTGAAATGGGCAGTCGGCACGTTCCGCGTGCCCCACTCCGTTCGGTGGTTATGGGTCCCGGATCTGCGCCCGCCGACGCGTTGCGTCGGCAGGCTTGTCCGGGACGACAGCGGAGCATGTGGCTGTCACGCCAACGATCGCAGGCGGCGGTTCGCCGGCCGAGGCTCGCGGCCGAGGCCGGCGACCGCCCAGTCCAGCTATCCCTTGTAGCCCATCAGCAGCCGCGGCAGCCACAGCGAGAAGGCGGGGACGTAGGTCACGAACATCAAGGCGGCGATCAGGGCGGCGTAGAACGGCAGGATGGTGCGCATGACGGCGCCGACCGAGATGCCGCCGATGGCGCAGCCGACGAACTGCGTGGTGCCGACCGGCGGGGTGTTGAGGCCGAGCGCGCAGTTGATCAGCATCAGCATGCCGAACTGCACCGGATCCATGCCCGCCTTCATCGCGATCGGCAGGAAGATCGGCGTGCAGATCAGGATCGTCGCCGCCATGTCCATGAACGTGCCGAGCAGGAACAGGATGACATTGATCAGCAGGAAGATCATCCAGGGCTGCGTCGACACCTTGCTCATCAGGTCGCCGGCGAAATCGGCGACTTCGTACAGTCCCATCAGGTACTGGAACATGGTGGAGACGCCGATCAGGAGCAGCACCACGCCGGTCGTCTTGACCGCCTTGGCGGCGGCCCGCAGGAAGTTCTGCAGGCTCATGGTGCGGTAGATGAAGAACGTCAGCAGGATCGTGTAGGTGACCGCGACCGCCGCGGATTCGGTGGCCGTGAACACGCCGGACAGGATGCCCGCCAGGATGATGCCGACGATCAGCAGGCCGGGCAGCGCCGCGGCGAACGAGCGGAAGACTTCCGCCCAGCCCGGAAACTTGCCCGCGGGATAGCCGCGCTTCACGGCGACCGCGTAGGCCGCGACCAGCATGCAGACCATCAGCACCAGCGCCGGAAGAAGACCGGCGGCAATCAGCGCGCCGATCGACACCTTGCCGCCGGCGGCGAGCGCATAGATGATCATGTTGTGACTGGTCGGCATCAGGGCTCCGACCAGCGAGGCGTGGGTGGTGACGTTGACGGCGTAGTCGGTGTCGAACCCTTCCTTCTTCATCATCGGGATCATCACCGCGCCCATCGCCGAGACGTCGGCGACGGGCGAGCCGGAGACGCCGCCGAACAGCGTGCAGGCGACGACGTTCGACATGCCGAGCCCGCCGCGGATGTGACCGACGAGATTCTTGGCGAGCTGCACGATCTTGTCGGCGACGCCGCCATGCAGCATCAGCTCGCCGCTGAAGACGAAGAACGGGATGGCGAGGAACGAGAAGATGTTCATCCCCGACATCATCTGCTGGAAGATGACGGCAACCGGCAGGCCTTCATAGAGGATGGTGCAGATTGCCGAAAGGCCGATCGCAAACGCAACGGGAACGCCGAGGACCAGGAAGCCGAAGAAGGTGACGCCGAGAATGATCAGTTCCATGACGGGACGACCTCTTCACCGCGCAAGAGAGCCATGATGTGCTCGATGGAAAACATGACGATCAGGATTCCCGAAGCGATCAGCGGCACGTAGCGGACGACTTCGGGCAGGCCGAGATTGGCGATCTTCACGGTGCCCACGGAGGCGCCGAGGATCCAGCCGTTGTAGGCCATCGCGACGCCGAACATCGCGACCAGCACGTGGATGACGAGCTCGATCTTTTCCCGCATATGATCCGGCAGCATCACGAGGAGGCTGTCCATGCCGATATGGCCGGCGTCGCGAACGCCGACGGCGGCGCCGATCAGCGTGACATAGAGGATCAGGACCAGCGCCAGATTCTCGGTCCAGGTCGGGCTGGAGTTGAGAACGTAGCGTCCGAACACCTGGTAGAACACGATGGTGACGATGACGAGCAGTCCGGCGACGGACAGATACATGCCGAGGCGCGCGATGACGGCGTTGATCCGCGAGAGCAGGCCGGTCGACGGACGTCCCTCCTGCTGCTCGTGGTCTCCAACATGAGGATCTGTCATTCCCGGCCCTCCCTGGCCTGAGTCCGGTGCCGCCGCACGGCGACGCCGGACCCGGTCCCTATTTTTATGTGGTTCTTACTTGGTGTCCTGGATGCGCTTGACGAGGCTCGAGAGCTTCTCGTCGCCGGCGAACTTCTGGTACACCGGCTTCATCGCGTCGACGAATTCCTGCTTGTTGGCGATCGTCACGACCTGGACGCCGGCGGCCTCGACGGCCTTGCGGGAGGTCTGCTCGCGCTCGTCCCAGAGCTTGCGCATGACCGGCACGGATTCCTTGGCCGCCTTGCGGATCATCGCCTGATCCTCCTTGCTCAGCGTGTCCCAGACCTTCTTGGACATCACGAGGACTTCGGGCGCCAGCGAGTGCTCGGTGACGTTGTAGAACTTGGCGGCCTCGAAGTGACGCGAGGACTCGTAGGACGGCCAGTTGTTCTCGGCGGCGTCGACGAGGCCGGTCTTGAGGGCGGTGTAGACTTCGCCATAGGGCATCGGGGTGGCGTTGGCGCCGAGGCTCTGGATCATGCCGACCCAGAGGTCGGACTGCTGGACGCGAATCTTCAGGCCCTTGAGATCGGCGAGCGACTTCACCGGCGCCTTGACCGTGTAGATCGAGCGCGCGCCGCTGTCGTAATAGGCCAGGCCGACCAGGCCGGCGGGCTCCATGGCGGCCAGGATCTCATCGCCGATCGGCCCGTCCAGGACATTGCGCATATGCTGCGTGTCGCGGAACACGAAGGGCAGGCACAGCGCGACGGTCTCCGGCACGAAATTGTTGAGCGGCGACGAGTTGATCCGCATCATGTCGAGCGCGCCGATCTTGAGCTGCTCGATCGTGTCCTTCTCGGAGCCGAGGGCGCCGTTCGGAAACACCTTGACGCCAAGCTTGCCGCCGCTCGCGGTTGCGAGCTGCTTGCCCATGAACTTGACGGCTTCGACGGTCGGATAATCGGCGGGGTGCACATCGGCGGAGCGGAAATCGCGCGCGGTCGCCAAAGGCGACGAGACCGCCAGCACAGCGGCCGCAATGATACCTGTAAGTGCCTTCATCTTGGCTTCCTCCTCAATTGATTATGTCGTTGTTGTTGGGCAGATGCTGCGGGCCGCCTTGGGTCGCTGCACTCCAGATGCGAAGTCATGCGACAATATCACGCGTACGGCCAGTGGCATTTTCTGTCCAAGCCAAAGGCGGCATCGATCAATGCAAGAGTTGCATCGATCGATTGGGTGCGATCTGGCACGATGCAACCAGCGGGTCGACCGCCTCAATGATGAAGGCGCCGCCTAGAACGGCCGCGGTGACATTTGCCGGCGCCACCTCAGATGCGATCACCTGGCCCTGTCCGGCCCTTGCGCCCGGGCGGCGGGGCTGGCATTCCCACGGCTGATCTCCGGACCGGCCCGGCGGGTTTGCCGGTTGGTTACCAGCGCCGGGCTACAGCCGGTTCCCGAGCGCTTCCCGCGGCGTTGCTCCGGCCCGTCGCGTCCGATTTCGATTCGACGAGGTTTTGAGAGCCATGACCGTACGCCTGCACCGCGGCGACCTGCCCGATCTTTCCCGCTATACCACCTCGGTGGCGATCGACACCGAGACCATGGGGCTCAATCCGCACCGCGACCGGCTGTGCGTGGTGCAGCTGTCGCCCGGCGACGGCTCGGCCGACGTGGTGCAGATTCCCAAGGGGCATACCGACGCGCCGAACCTGAAGGCGCTGCTCGGCAACCCGGACATCACCAAAATCTTCCACTTCGCGCGCTTCGACGTCGCGGCGCTGTTTCACGCGTTCGGGGTGATGCCGCAGCCGGTCTATTGCACCAAGATCGCCTCGCGGCTGGCGCGCACCTATACCGACCGCCATGGTCTCAAGGACCTCGTGCGCGAGCTGCTCAACGTCGATCTCTCCAAGCAGCAGCAGTCGAGCGACTGGGGGGCCGAGCAGCTCAGCGAGCCGCAGCTCGCTTATGCTGCCTCCGACGTGCTGCATCTGCATGCGCTGCGCGAAAAGCTCGACGGGATGCTGGCGCGCGAAGGGCGGCTGGCGTTGGCGCAGGCCTGCTTCGCGTTCCTGCCGCACCGGGCGACGCTCGATCTGGGCGGATTCGAGGCTGAGGACATCTTCGCGCATTCCTGAGGGGGGCGAATCGCAGCCGCGTTCACGATCATTAATGTCTCGTAATGATCGCGAGGCCCCTGCGTCGCGATTTAGCGCCAGTTCCAGGCTGCAATGGTGGGGCCCCCCATGGTAGGATGGGCGCTGTTTCGCGCGCATCCCGTGTCCGTCGGAGCCCTGGTGAACTCGGTCCACAACCCCGCCTATGATCCCACCCTGCAGGCGCGCTTCGCGGTCGCGGCGCGCCACAGCCGCTTCGTGCGCGTGCTGCGGGTCGCGGTGCCGGCGGCGGTCGGGCTGGCGATGGCGGTCGTGATCGGTATCGCGCTGTTCAATCCGTTCCACATGGAGATCAACACCCCGAATCTCACCGGCAACCTCGTCATCTCCGGCCGCAAGATCACGATGGAGACGCCGCATCTGACCGGCTTCACGCCGGACCAGCGGCCGTATGATCTCGTCGCCCGGAGCGCGGTGCAGGACCTCACCGATCCCGATCACGTCGAGCTCAACATTCTCCGTGCCAAGGTGCTGATGGAGGATCAGTCGACGGTGACGTTGAAGGCGAATACCGGCGTGTTCGACACCAAGCAGCAGCAGCTCGAGCTGACGAAGGACATCCTGCTGACGACGTCGACCGGCTACGAGGCGCGGCTGAGCCGGGCCTCGGTCGACATGGCCAAGGGCACCGTGAGCTCGGACGAGCGCGTCGACGTCAAGCTCACCAACGGTACGCTTTCCGCCGACCGCCTGCGCATCACCGACAATGGCGAGGTCATCCGCTTCGAGGGCAATGTGATGATGAACCTCGACAATATGAATGCCGCTCCGGCCACGACGGCGAGCGCCGATCCCGGCCGTCCGGCCCGCAACGTGAAGTGAGCTCATGACCACGTGCCGTTTCATTCCCGTAGCGATTCGCGGCGCCGGCCTCGCCGCGCTGGCGTTGCTCGCGCTTGCCGACTCATCGCAGGCGCAGAGCGCGACCACCGGTGTTCCGAACGCGCTGCAGGGATTTTCCCAGAACCGCGACCAACCGATCCAGATCGAGGCCGCCGCGCTGGAGATGCGCGACAAGAAGAAGGAGGCGACCTTCACCGGCAACGTCAAGGTCGTGCAGGGCGATACCACCATGACCTCGAAGTCGCTGGTGGTGTTCTACGACGGCGGCGCCCAGCCGGGCGGTGCCAAGGCGACCAAGGCGACGCCGGCTGCGACGCCAGGGCCGGACGGCAGCTCGGCGATTCGCCGTCTCGAGGCGCGCGGCGACGTCAAGGTGACGCAGAAGGACCAGGTCGTGACCGGCGAGACCGCGGTCTACGACACCAAGACCAACATGATCTCGATGCAGGGCGGCGTGGTGCTGACCCAGTGCAAGAACGTGATGCGCGGCGACCGGCTGACGGTCGACATGACGACCGGCGTGTCGCGGGTCGAGTCGGACAGCGGGCGCGGGGTGCAGGTGCTGCTGCCGCAGGCGGGCGCGGGCGCGAGCGGCGGCTGCGGCCCGTCGACGGCCTCGGCGCCGGGCAGCGCCGGGCCGCTGCAGCTCGGTCCAGGCAAATCGAAGTGACTTCAATTATTTAGCAAAACGCCGGCGGGCCAGTTGAACCGCGCCGCTGCTGCCTCTATCTAGCGGGCGGGCGGTTCTGTCGCAGGACCGGCGCAGCGGGAGGCCGTGGACCCCGTTGCATCGCTGCGAAAGAGTGATGCCGGACACGATTGCGATCGGTCGCTTGCGTGGCGACCGCGACTTCGCCGTCAGACGACAAACTCCGGAGCGCGGCCTTCCGCGCTTTGGCCGGCCTCGCGCTCCCTGTGATCCGCGAGAGAGGTGACATGCGTTCGCTCGCGGTGAGCGGGCGAGCCAGCGCTGCGGTCGGTGACGGGCAGCCTCGAAGGGCGTAAGCGAAGCGGGGATGGTGGATCTACTCGGCATGTTTCGTGGGCGTCCCGCCAAGCGCGGCCAGCGAGGCTCCTCGCGCCGGCGCGACGACATCACGGCCATGGACGATCCGTTCGGCAGTTCCTACAGCGATGATCCGCTCGCCGCGCTCGCCGACTCCGTGCGCGACGAAGCGGTGCCGCGCATCAATCCGCGCTCGCCGCAGAACACCGAGCAGATCCAGCGCAAGCGGCCGGCCTCCTCGCCGACACCGGCCAAGCCGCGCAACAATGGCAGCGGTGGCCCGCAGCTGCTGCGCCGGCCAGGCTTCCTCGCCGTGCACTCGATCGAGAAGAGCTTTGGCAGCCGCCAGGTCGTGCGCGGCGTGTCGATCTACGTCCGCCGCGGCGAGGCCGTCGGCCTGCTTGGGCCGAACGGCGCCGGCAAGACCACCGTGTTCTACATGATCACCGGACTGATCAAGGCCGATCGCGGCGCCATCGAGCTCGACGGCCATGACGTCACGCGGCTGCCGATGTATCAGCGCGCCCGGCTCGGTATCGGCTATCTGCCGCAGGAAGCCTCGATCTTCCGCGGCCTCACCGTCGAGCAGAACATCCGCGCCGTGCTCGAGGTGGTCGAGCCCTCGCGCAAGAAGCGCGAGCGCGATCTCGACGCGCTGCTGGAAGAATTCACCATCACGCGGCTGCGCAAGTCGCCGTCGATCGCGCTGTCTGGCGGCGAGCGCCGCCGCGTCGAGATCGCGCGCGCGCTGGCGACGCGTCCGAACTACATGCTGCTCGACGAGCCGTTCGCCGGCATCGATCCGATCGCGGTCGGCGACATTCAGCAGCTGGTGCGCCATCTCACCAACCGCGGCATCGGCGTTCTGATCACCGACCACAACGTCCGCGAGACGCTCGGCCTCACCGACCGCGCCTACATTGTGTACGCGGGGCAGATTCTCACCGAAGGCAGCCCGGAGGAGATCGTCGCCGATCCCGACGTGCGCCGGCTGTATCTCGGTGAGGAATTCCGGCTGTAGGATTACGGACGCGGTGTTTGTCGGCTTTTGTCGTCTGCGCGACATCAGGCGGAAACGCTACGATCAACGCTGTTTCCAGCAGGTTCGCGAGGACCGGTAACCTCGTCTTCTCCGCGCGCCATACTCCGTTTTTCTTATTCGTCAAGCCGTGTACATCGCGCGCGGATTAGGATAAGCAAGAATTGGACCAGTAAGGGAATGTTCTTGCTCCCATGGCGTTGACGCAGAGATTAGAATTCCGCCAGTCGCAGTCGCTGGTGATGACGCCGCAGCTGATGCAGGCGATCAAGCTGCTGCAACTGTCCAATCTCGACCTCTCCACGTTCGTCGAAGAGGAGCTGGAGCGCAATCCGCTGCTGGAGCGCGCGAGCGACGGTCCGGAAGCACCGGTCGCCGGCGAGCAGCAGATGTCCGAGCGCCCCGAGTTCTCGGAAGGCAGCGAAGCCAACGGCGACGATTTCGGCGAGGGTGCGAGCGGCGGCGGCGAGAGCTTCGAGGGCGCCCAGGAAGACTGGATGAGCCGCGATCTCGGCACCCGTACGGAGATCGAACAGACGCTCGACACCGGGCTCGACAACGTGTTCTCCGAGGAGCCGGCTGAGGCCGCCGCGCGCACCGCGCAGGACGCAGCGCCGACCACTTACACCGAATGGGGCGGCGGCGCCTCCGGTGACGAGGACTACAATCTCGAAGCCTTTGTCGCGGCCGAGACCACGCTGTCGGATCATCTCGCCGAGCAGGCGGCGGTGGCGTTCACCGCGCCGGCGGACCGCATGATCGGCCAGTACCTGATCGATCTGGTCGACGAGGCCGGCTATCTGCCGGCCGATCTCGGCCAGGCCGCCGACCGGCTCGGCGCCGAGCAGGCCGACGTCGATGCCGTGCTCGGCGTGCTGCAGACCTTCGATCCGCCGGGCATCTGCGCGCGCAACTTGAGCGAATGTCTCGCGATCCAGCTGCGCGAGCTCGACCGCTACGATCCGGCGATGCAGGCGCTGGTCGAGCATCTCGATCTCCTCGCCAAGCGCGACTTCGTTGCCCTTCGCAAGCTGTGCGCCGTCGACGACGAGGACCTCGTCGACATGATCGGCGAGATCCGCAGGCTCGATCCGAAGCCGGGGTTGAAGTTCGGCACCACGCGCACGCAGACCATGGTGCCCGACGTCTACGTCCGTCCCGGTCCCGACGGCGGCTGGCTGGTCGAGCTCAACAGCGACACGCTGCCGCGCGTCCTCGTGAATCAGGTCTATTACTCCGAGCTGTCGAAGACGATCCGAAAGGACGGCGACAAGTCCTACTTCACCGACTGCCTGCAGAACGCGACGTGGCTGGTGCGCGCGCTCGATCAGCGCGCCCGCACGATCCTGAAAGTGGCGACCGAGATCGTGCGCCAGCAGGACGGCTTCTTCACCCATGGCGTGGCGCATCTGCGGCCCCTGAATCTGAAGGCCGTTGCGGATGCGATCCAGATGCACGAATCGACCGTGTCGCGCGTTACCGCCAACAAATACATGGCGACCAATCGCGGCACGTTCGAGCTGAAATATTTCTTCACCGCCTCGATCGCATCGGCCGATGGCGGCGAGGCGCATTCGGCAGAGGCCGTACGTCACCACATCAAGCAACTGATCGATGCGGAAGATCCCTCCGCAATTCTCTCCGATGATACGATCGTCGAGAAGCTGCGCGCCGCGGGCATCGACATCGCCCGCCGCACGGTCGCGAAATACCGGGAGGCGATGCGGATCCCGTCCTCGGTGCAGCGCCGCCGCGACAAGCAGAGCATGCTGGCGCATGCCCTCTCGGCCCCCGCCAGCGCCGACCGCACCCGGGATACCGCGTCAGTTTGACCGCTGCGCAAGATTGCGCCTTCACCAAATAGGCTTAGTGTCATACTTGGTTCACATGAATCGAGGCGGCACATGACCCTGCGGATTTCCGGAAAAAGCATCAGCGTCAGCGAAGCGCTGCGTGGCCGCGTCAGCGAGCGCACCGACGAGGTCTTGCGAAAATACTTCGACGGCAACTATTCCGGCCATGTCACGCTCTCCAAGGACGGTTTCGGGTTCAAGACCGATTGCGCGCTGCACCTCGATTCGGGCATCACGCTCGAGGCCGAATCGAACGCGCCGGACGCCTATGCCAGCGCCGACCAGGCGCTCCTGATGATCGAGAAGCGCCTGCGCCGCTACAAGAGCCGGCTGAAGGACCGCTCGGGGCGCAAATCCCATGCCGCCAATGCGGCGCTCGCCAATCTCGACGGCGCGGTGCTGGATGCGCCGAGCTACGTGATCGAGGCGCCGGCCGAGGGCGACGAGGAGATCACCGGCTACAGCCCGGTGATCATCGCCGAGAACACCACGGCGTTGAAGCGCCTGTCGGTGTCCGAAGCCGTGATGGAGCTCGATCTTTCGGGGGCACCCTGCATGGTGTTTCAGCACGGCTCCAGCGGCCGGGTGAACATCATCTACCGCCGCGCCGACGGCAATATCGGCTGGGTCGATCCGCCGGCGGTGAAGCCGTAGTCCCGCGGATGCGTTCCAGGGATCTTCCGGCGGCGCGAAAACCGGTTCCCGATCAGGCGGTTGGCCGACCGGTTGCGACGTCACGCCACGGCAATGAATAGATGCGATCAAGCGGTTGGGGCGCTGGCGCCTTCAGGCCGCCACGCTCCGGCGATCTTTAAGGATAGGCTGCGGGAACACGCTTGCGGGTGTTGGCACGGCCGTTGCGTTGGGGTAGAAGCCCCACCCATCGGACACGGGTTAAGCCCGCCTGCCGCCTCAGCTTCTTGACGCCGGTCTGTCCCGACCTATTTCGCACCCTGACGGTTCAATCACCTCGGAACGCCCTATGCCGATTACCGATCTGGTCGCACCCGAGGCGATCGTGCCGGCTTTGAAGGTCATCAGTAAGAAGCAGGCGCTGCAGGAGCTGGCAGCGCGCGCGGCTGCGCTGACCGGGCAGAACGAGCGCAACGTGTTCGAAGTCCTGCTGCAGCGGGAGAAGCTTGGAACCACGGCCGTCGGCTACGGCGTCGCGATTCCCCACGGCAAGCTGCCGAAGCTGGAGAAGCTGTTCGGCCTGTTCGCCCGGCTGGAGCGGCCGATCGATTTCGAAGCCATGGACGGCCAGCCGGTCGATCTCGTGTTCCTGCTGCTGGCGCCGGAAGGCGCCGGTGCCGACCATCTGAAGGCCCTGGCCCGCATCGCCCGCCTGCTCCGCGACCAGGATGTCGCCAAGAAGCTCCGTGCCTCGCGCGACGCCCAGGCGATCTATTCGGTGCTGGCGCTGCCGCCCGCTTCCGCGGCCTGACGTCGTATCGCGCCGCCCTGCAACGACCGAGAGAGCCTGCTGACGAGCCACCGCGCGGCACCGAACCCGTTCGTCCGCGCGGGCGTGTGCAACGGCGTCGGCTCGTAGCCGAACTCGACGACGAGCTCCTGGAATGCCTCGCTGCGGAGCAGGTCGAAATGATGCGGCATCATTCGCTCCTTGTAGATGCCGACCTTCCGGCCGCGTCCCGACGACGTCAGGCCGCGGCCGAGCACATCGAGCTCCGCGGCCGTCTTGCGCGGAAGTCCCAGGTAGTCGCAGATGCGGTTAAGGACAGGAAACGAGGACCGCGCCACATCGTCGATCGCGAGCTCTGAATAGAGCTCTTCGAACTTCACGGTCAGGCAGGCTGGCGAGTCCAGCCAGCTCATGAACTTCTTGATGCCCGATCGGGGCAAAGAGAGGAGGGTCGATGTGATTCGGGAGGCGTCATCGGGGTGAGCGGCCGATCCGGCCGACCGCAGATAGGCGTTCCACTTCCGCATCTTCGGGTAGGCCGCCGAGTGGTAGACGAAGTCGACCCAGCTCACGACGATGTCGCGGGGGTCGCGGACGATGAACAGCATCTTGTGTTCCGGTCTGCCCAGGAGATATTGCTCGAGATAGGGACAATACTCGGTGTGCGAGGCGCAAGAGTAGCCGGAGCGCAGGGCCGACGCCCAGAGCGGGGCCGGAAGCGCGCGTCCGTAGTCGAGCGAACCGTCGGGATTCAGCTTGCTGATCGATGACGTGTAGGTGTGATAGCCGACATCGACATGACCGCCCAGCGCTCTGACGAGTTCGACCAGCAGGTACGTCCCCGCTTTCGGCACGCTGTTGCAGATGACGTAGTAAGGGCTCGGCCCCGGCGGAGGACTGTCAAGAAAGACGTGCCGGTTCGGTAGGGTCCCGAGTGCAAGTTCTCGAAAGACGCCTGCATCAAGCCGTGATCCATGCATTTGCCATCCCTACACATGCTCGTCACACAGCGGACTAGCGCGTGCCGCAACAGGGACAACTTAAGGATTGGACACCTTCGCCTTAAACCGGGTCGGATTGTATCTGGTTGTCAAATCGACCGTTCCGGACATCGACGGAAACAAATTTCTCAAAAGCACTTCGGCAGCCGCTTCGTCCTTCCCGGCTATCGCAATGATCTCGCCATGTAGCGCACCGTCTTGGCGCCGCCATGGATGCTGGCCGCCGCCAGCGGCGCGAAGCCGAGCGCAGCATGAAACGCGTCCGACTGCGGATTGGGCGGATCCAGATTGACCTCGCAGACGATGCGGTCGTGGCCCGCCGCGGTCGCTTCCCGAATCAGCTCCTCATAGAGCTGCCGCGCCAGGCCCCGGCCGCGGGCGGCCGGCGCCACCACGATGCGGTCGACATAGATGAACCGATCGTAGCGCGCGCGAAACCAGCGGTGATTGGGATTGTCATAGGCGGCGGCGTGGTCGAGCGCGATCATCAGCGCATCGGCCCCGCCAATCCGCCAGGCCCGCCATGCCCGATCGAGCAGCTGCACGAGCGTTTCGGGCGTGAGCCACGACAGCTCGGAGGCATGCGCGTTGTTGAGCGCGAGCAGTGCGTCCGCGAGCGCAGGATCTGCACGCAACCCGGCCGCGCTCATGGGTGTTGTCAGCAAGGTCATGCGCGGCGATCGTTCCGGGCAGAAAAACGGGCCGTCCCCGTTTCCGGGGACCGCCCTCGTGTCAGTCCGTGAGCCGCGTGCTCCTCATGAGCATCGAGTCTCACGAGAGCGGTCGCTGCAAGCGCTGCGGCTCGGCCTTTGCGTCAGTGGACGCTCACGGCCTGGAGTTCGTGGCTCCACGCATTCGCAATCGCTGCTTCGCGGCTGTCGGTAAGCATGATCGGCGTGCCGTCGGCGGCATGCAAGGCGAACAGCTTCAGTCCCGGCGCGATGTGCGGCGCCTGCGGAAACAGTCCCGGTACGTCTTCGGAGCGGATCTGCTTCACATAAGCGATGTGGCCCTCGCCCAGGGTCGCCAGTGACTCCAGGGAGACGGGGGATTCCGACGCGACATTACCTTCAGTCATGGTCTCGACTCCTTCTGAGACTCAAGCGGTCGAGTCCGCTACTCGTTCCATCAAACCATTATTCGTGTTCATTGATAGCGATTGTCTTAACGATCCGCTCAGGCTCCGGCCTGGCCAGATCGACCGACAACAACCCGTTCTTCAGGTCCGCACCGAGCACATGCATTCCCTCCGCCAGCACGAAGGTGCGCTGGAAGTGGCGCGCGGCGATGCCGCGATGAATGTATTGCCTGGTCTTGTCGTCCTGCTGCCGACCGCGGATGACGAGCTGGTTTTCCTCAATGGTGACATCGAGTTGGTCGCGGGTAAAACCCGCCACCGCCAGCGTGATCCGCAGACGCTCGGGCTGGCCATTGGTGCGCTCGAACCGCTCGATATTGTAGGGCGGATAACCGTCGGCACCTTTGACGACGCGGTCGAGCACGCGCTCGATCTCGTCGAAGCCCAGCAGGAACGGACTGGAGAGCGAAGGAACACGAGACATGGTTTACAAAGTCCTCTCGAAGCGACTTTGATGTATCAGGGCCCTGACGGCACCCCTTGAGCAGCAATATGGGCACGATCCGGGGCACGTTCAAGCACCCCGAATGCGCCGGAACGGCCAGCCTGTGGAAGGGTTTAAACGGACAGCCGCTGCCGGCCGTCGGCCGAGAACAGATGCAGCTTGGCCCGCGGCGCCACGGCGCGAATCTGCGCGCCGATCTCCGGCGCGGCGGTGCCCGGCAGCCGCACGATGATGTCGTTGGCGGTCGCGGTGAGCCGGTCATCGCTGCCCATATCCTGGCGCGCGCCGTAGACATAGGTCTCGGCGCCGACATGCTCGATCGCCTCGACGCGGAGGTCGAGCCCGACCCCGCCCGCCGGAACGGTGTCGCCGAGCTGGAAATCCTCAGGCCGGATGCCGAGCTGGCCCGCCTCTGCGGGAACCGCGTCGGCGCCGTGCAACTGGGCGCGCACGCCATCGGTCGGCATCAGGTTCATCGGCGGTGCGCCGATGAAGGACGCGACGAAGGTGGTCGCGGGCTTCTGATAGATGTCGAGCGGATTGCCGATCTGCTCGACCTTGCCGCCGTTCATCACCACCAGGATGTCGGCGAGCGTCATGGCCTCGAGCTGGTCGTGGGTGACGTAGATCGCGGTGGTGTTGAGCCGGCGCTGCAATTTGCGGATCTCGACCCGCATCGCGATGCGCAGCTTGGCGTCGAGGTTGGACAGCGGCTCGTCGAACAGGAACACCTTGGGTTGGCGCACGATGGCGCGGCCCATCGCCACGCGCTGGCGCTGGCCCCCGGACAGCTGCCGCGGCTTCCGCTCGAGCATGGAGCCGAGCTCGAGAATGCGCGCGGCGTCCTCGACGCGCGTCCTGATCTCCTTCTCCGCCATGCCGCGATTGCGCAGGCCGTAGGCCATGTTGTTATAGACGGTCATGTGCGGATAGAGCGCATAGTTCTGGAACACCATCGCGATGTCGCGATCGGCAGGCTCGATGGCATTGACAATGCGGCCGCCGATGTCGATCTCGCCCGACGTGATCGTCTCGAGCCCCGCGACCATCCGCAGCAGGGTGGATTTGCCGCAGCCCGACGGCCCGACCAGCACGCAGAACTGACCATCGCCGACATCGACATCGACGCCTTTGATGGCTTCGAAGCCGCCGGGATAGACCTTGCGGACGTTGCGGAGTGTGACGTTGGCCATGGGTTACCTAGCGAATAGCGAATGGGGAGTGGCGAAGAGGGAAGGGGGACGAAGCGAGCCGTTGCGCGAACATCCCTGTTCGCCACTCGCCATTCGCTATTCGCCCCCTCGTCACTTTTCCGTCTCCACCAGCCCCTTGACGAACAGGCGCTGCATGACGACGACGACGAACACCGGCGGCAGCATCGCGAGCACGGCGGTCGCCATGACGACCGGCCACTCCGTCAGCGCGTCGGTCGTCGTGATCATCTTGCGGATGCCGATCTGGATGGTCTGCATGTCGTCGCGCGTGGTGATCAGCAGCGGCCAGAGATATTGATTCCAGCCGAGGATGAACAGGATCACGAACAGCGCCGCCATGTTGGTGCGCGACAGCGGCAGCAGGGTGTCCCAGAAGAAGCGGAGCGGCCCGGCGCCGTCGATGCGGGATGCCTCCAGGAGCTCATCCGGCACGGTCATGAAGAACTGGCGGAACAGCAGCGTGGCGGTGGCCGAGGCGATCAGGGGCAGCGCCAGCCCCGCATAGCTGTCGAGCATGTGCAGGTCGGCGACGATCTTGTAGGTCGGATAGATGCGCACCTCGACCGGCAGCATGAGGGTGATAAAGATCAGCCAGAAGATCGCCATGCGGAACGGGAAGCGGAAGTAGACGACCGCATAGGCCGAGATGATCGAGATCGCGATCTTGCCGACGGCGATCAGCAGCGCCATGACCAGCGAGTTCAGCAGCATGGTCGCCACCGGCTCGCGGGTCGAGCCGCTCGTGCCGACGAAGATGGTCTGATAGTAGGTCGACAGGAAGTGCCCGCCCGGCAGCAGCGACATCTGCCCGTTGGCGATGACCGCATTGTCCTGCGTCGAGGCGACGAACGCAAGATACACCGGGAACGCCACGATCGCGATTCCGATCCACAGGATGGCGTGCGCGACGTAGCGTCGAATGCCTTCTTGCTCGACCATCAGTAGGTCACCTTGCGCTCGACGAAGCGGAACTGGATCGCCGTCAGCACGATGACGATGACCATCAGAACGACGGATTGTGCGGCCGACGAGCCGAGATTGCCGCCGAGCAGGCCGTCCGTGTAGACCTTGTAGACCAGCGTCTCGGTGGACTTGCCCGGGCCGCCACGGGTCATCGTGTCGATGATGCCGAACGTCTCGAAGAAGGCGTAGACGATGTTGATGACCAGCAGGAAAAAGATGGTCGGCGACAGCAGCGGGAAGGTCACGGTCCAGAACCGCCGCATCGGCCGCGCGCCGTCGATCGCGGCGGCCTCGAGCACGCTGCGGGGGATGCTCTGCAGCCCGGCGAGGAAGAACAGGAAGTTGTAGGAGATCTGCTTCCAGGCGGCAGCGAGGATGATCTGCAGCGCCGCCTGGTCGCCGTCGAGCAGCGGATTCCAGTCGATGCCCATCGCGCGCAGATAGCGCGAGATCACGCCGAGCGACGGGTGCAGCATGAAGATCCAGAGCACGCCCACCACCGGCGGCGCGACCGCGTAGGGCCAGATCAGCAGCGTCCGGTACAGCGTGACGCCGCGCAGCGGCTTGTCCGCCATGACCGCGAGCAGCAGCGCGACCGAGAGCGACGAGAGCGCGATGGCGAAGGAGAAGCCGAATGTGCGGAGAATGGCTTGAAAATAGTCCGGCTGACTGAGCAGGTCGGCGTAGTTCTCGAACCAGACGAAGCTCGTGGACAGGCCGAACGCGTCCTGCAGCAGGAACGACTGGATAACGGCCTGGATCGCGGGCCAATAGAAGAAAATCAGCACGATCGCGAGCTGGGGAGCGACCAGCACGAACGGCAGCAGTTTTGATTGGAAGATGGCGTTCTTCTGCATGGTCGGTCGGCGAGCCGGCAGGCCGCGGGTGGCCTGCCGGCTCTTGGCCTCACTTCACGGCCGTCTTTTCGAACTGGCGCAGCATCTGGTTGCCGCGCTCGACCGCGGCGTCCAGCGCCTGCTTGGCGGTCTTCTTGCCGGCCAGAGCCTGCTCGATCTCCTCCGACCAGACGTCACGCAGTTGCACCATGTTGCCAAGACGCAGGCCGCGGGAATTCTCCGTCGGCTCCTTGTTGGTCAATTCGAGCAGCGGCGTCTCCAGGTAGGGCTGATCCTTATAGAAGCCCTCGGCCTTGGCCTTCGCGTAGGCCGCCTTGGTGATCGGCAGATAGCCCGAGGCCTTGTGGATATAGACCTGACGATCGGTGTCCGAGAGGAAGGTCAGGAACTTCGCCACGCCCTTGTATTCGTCCGCGCTCTTGCCGCCCATCACCCAGAGCGAGGCGCCGCCGATGATCGAGTTCTGCGGTGCGCCCTTGGCGTCGGGATAATAGGGCATCGGCGCAGCGGTGAAGGCGAACTTGGCCTGCGCCTTGACGTTGCCGAAGAACGCCGACGAGGTCAGGTAGATCGGGCATTCGCCCGAGGTGAAGCGGCCCTCGCCGGTGTTGGTGCGGCCGGCATAGTCGTAGGTCTTGTCCTTCTGCAGCTCGACCAGGTTTTCGAGATGCTTCACCTGCAGCGGACCGTTGAACTCCAGCACGGTGTCGAAGCCGTCGAGACCGTTCGCCTTGCTGGCGAGCGGCACGTTGTGCCAGGCGGAGAGCTGCTCGAGATTGACCCAGGTGACCCACGAGCCGGAGAAGCCGCAGGTCGGATGGCCGGCCGCCTTCAGCTTCTTGGCGGTCTCGAACAGCTCGGGCCAGGTCTTCGGGATCTCGGCGTTGATCTTCTTCAGCTCGTCGAGATTGACCCACATGACGGTGGACGAGGAGTTGAAGGGGAAGGAGAGCATTTCGCCCTTCGAGGTCGAATAGTAGCCGGTGATGGCCGGCAGGTAGCTCTTGGGATCGAACTTCTCGCTGGCGTCCTGCATCAGCTTGTAGACCGGCTTCACGGCGCCGGTGGCGGCCATCATCGTGGCGGTGCCGACCTCAAACACCTGCATGATATGCGGCGCATTGCCGGCGCGGAAGGCGGCAATGCCGGCATTCATCGTGTCGGCGTAGTTGCCCTTGTAGGTCGGAACGACCTTGTAGTCGGTCTGCGAGGCGTTGAAATCGTTGGCGAGCTTGACGATGACGTCGTTGTTGGCGCCGGTCATCGCGTGCCACCACTGAATCTCCGTCACCGCATGTGCGGGTGCGGCGGCGCCAAGGACCAGCGTGGCTGCCGCAGCGGCGGCGGTCCAGAATTGTCGAAGTGACATTAAAAAATACCTCCCATGGAACGTCATCGGCGTCGCGGCCGTAGCAGCGCGAGATGACAGTTTTGTGAATGTATAACCGGTTGGATCGTCAGCGGAAAGCGCGTTCGTCGCGGCTTCGCGGCGGAATGCCGCGACTTGCGCGAGACGGCGCGGCGCCGGGGCGATGCCCCAGGCGACGCTAGCGTGGGGAGACGACAGGCTGATGGCGCTTCAGCGCTTGCGCTCGGCGCACACCGTGCCCTGGGACAGCAGGGCCTGGATCTCGTGCTCCGAATAGCCGAACTCGCTGAGCACCTCCTGCGCATGCTGGCTGAACTTCGGCGGCGTGGAGCGCAGGGTCGGCTTGGTGCGTTCGAGCCGGATCGGCGACGCGACGCCCTTGTACCAGTCCTTTTCGATGACATCGCCGCGGTAGATCGTGTGCGGATTGGTCAGCGCCTGGTCGATCTTCTGCACGGGTCCCGCCGGCAGGCCGACCGCGAGCAGCCGGTCGCACAGCGGCTCCGCCTCGAATTGGCTGAAGACGGCGGCGAGCTCGGCGCGCAGCGCCTCGCGATTGGCGACGCGATCCTTGTTGCGGGCGAAGCGCGGATCGGTGCCGAGCTCCGGCCGGCCGATTTCCTTGGCGAGCTTGCGGAAGGTGCCGTCATTGCCGACGCCGATGAAGATATCGTCCGTCTTGGTCGGGAAGATCGCGTAGGGAACGAGGTTCGGATGCTCGTTGCCGGTCAGCGACGGCGGCTTGCCGTGCATGAAGTAGTTTGCGGTATGCGGATGCATGATCGCGAGGCCGGTCTCATACAGCGTGACCTCGAGGAACTGGCCGAGCCCAGAGCGCTGCCGTTCCGACAGCGCCATCAGGATGCCGATCGCGGCATAGAGTCCGGTGGTGATGTCGACCAGCGGCACGCCGATCCGCATCGGTCCGCTCTGCGACGAGCCGGTCGCGGCGATCATGCCGGTCATCGCCTGGATGATCGCGTCATAGCCGGGATTGCCGCCGCGCGGACCGTCGGCGCCGAAGCCGCAGATGCGACAGTGCACCAGCTTCGGGAATTTCTCGCGCAGCGTGTCGCTGCCGATGCCCCACTTCTCCAAGGTGCCGGGCTTGAAGTTCTCGATCAGCACGTCGGCGGTCTCGAGCATCCGCATCAGCACGACGCGGCCACCCTCGGAAGCGAGATCGAGGCCGATCGAACGCTTGTTGCGGTTGATCCCGACGAAATAGGCAGCGTCTTCGTCGTGGAAGGGAGGGCCCCAGTCGCGGACCTCGTCGCCGGCCGGCGGTTCGACCTTGATCACGTCGGCGCCGTGATCGGCCAGGATCTGTGTGCAGTAGGGCCCGCCGAGCACGCGCGTCAGATCGATCACGCGCAGTCCGGCCATGGCGCCGGGAGCAAATTGGGGTGTCATCGGATGTCGCGAGGTTGGTTTCAGCTCGCGGCCATTAAGCATTGCTGCGGCGCTGGTGCAAACGCGGCTCGCCGAATGGCGCCGTCGCGAGAACGCGAGGCCTGCCCTGCGGCGGGCGCGGGAAAACGCTGCCGCAGGGCGGAATTCAGCCTCAGACGACGGTCAGCTTGACGTCGACATTTCCGCGCGTGGCGTTGGAATAGGGGCACACCTCGTGCGCCTTGGCGACCAGAGCCTCGGCGTCGGCCTTGGCGAGGCCGGGCAGCGACACCGCGAGCTCGACGGTGATGCCGAAGCCGCCTTCTGAACGCGGGCCGATGCCGACGGTCGAGGTCACCGACGTGTCGGCGGGAACCTTCGGGCCGCCCTGCGAGCCGACAAACTTCATCGCGCCGATGAAGCAGGCCGCATAGCCGGCCGCGAACAACTGCTCCGGATTGTTGCCGGCGCCACCGCCGCCGCCGAGCTCCTTCGGGGTGGAGAGCTTGACCTTGAGCGAGCCGTCGAGGGTTGCGGCTTCGCCGTCGCGGCCGCCGGTCGCCTTGGCGCTGGTCTTGTAGAGCACGTTCACGGACATGGGGTGTCTCCCGGGTTGGATGGACGAATTCAGTGGCACCATATTGCACACAATTGAATTGTGAACAATATAATTGTTCGGTAGAAAATTCGTGATCGGGGCGCCGGGCCCGTTGTCGACCCGAGGCGTGCGGGCTCAAGATGCCGATAGGATCGACCTGTGGTGACCTCGATGCGAAAGAAGTCCGCGGCAGACCTGCCGCTCCAGCTCGGCAACCAGCTCTGCTTCGCCGTCTATTCGACCGCCCATGCCTTCAACCGGGTCTACAAGCCTTTGCTCGACCGTCTCGGCCTCACCTATCCGCAATATCTGGTGATGCTGGTGCTGTGGGAGCGCGACGGCCTGTCGGTGAAGGAGATCGGCGAGCGGCTATTCCTGGATTCCGGCACGCTGACGCCGCTGCTGAAGCGGATGGAGGCGCTGCATTTCATCAGGCGGACACGATCGGCCGAGGACGAGCGTCAGGTGATCGTCACCCTCACCGCCCAGGGCGCGGGACTACGCGACAAGGCAAGGTCGATCGTGCCGCCCGCGATCCTGGATGCGACGGGCTGCTCGCTCGCGGAACTGGCCGACCTGCACGGCAAGCTGGTGCGCCTGCGGGAGCATTTGAATGCGGCGGTGGAGGGGTGAGGGCCCTAAAGGCGCTTCTTAGCGAAAGCGCGGCCTGAACCGGACTTGAGATATTTCTCAAAAGCAACTGCCTGCTTTACGTCGTTGAAGGCGACGTAGGTCTTGAGCCTCCATGGCCGAAATTTTGACGTATGCGGAACTTCACCGGCATTGTGCTTCGTGACTCGGGCCGGAACGTCGTCGGTGATTCCAGCGTAGAAGTGCTCACCATCCAAACTTTCGAGAATATAGACGAACTTCATGCCCGCGCGCGTCCATAATGCGGTTCAGGCCGGCATTTTGGTGAGCTTACACGTGGAGTCTAGCTACTTCTCGGAATTGCCCGCTAACGAGACGCGGTGGATCAATCAGGTCCGCCTTCGCCTTCCCGCCTCCGCCCAAGAGGGCTGCGGCATCCAGGCTACGGCGCGACAGCCTTCACTCGCTTCGCGCAATTGGCAGATTGGGGTGGCTTGGCGAGCCGAAGCTCGCGAACGTTGAAGGTCCGCCTTCGCCTTCCCGCCTCCGCCCAAGAGGGCTGCGGCGTCCAGGCTACGGCGCGACAGCCTTCACTCGCTTCGCGCAATTGGCAGATTGGGGTGGCTTGCCGAGCCGAAGCTCGCGAAGCGAGCGAAGGCTGGTGGAGCCAGGCGGGATCGAACCGCCGACCTCTTGCATGCCATGCAAGCGCTCTCCCAGCTGAGCTATGGCCCCTGAACCGAGCCGGCGGTCTGGGTGACCGCCGGGGAGCACCGTGAACCACAGTTCGCGGCTGATCTCAAGTGTCTTCGACGATTATTCTTCGTCGCCGCCGACATCGCCGATGATGTCGGTCACGTCCTCGTCGCCTTCTTCCTCGTCGGCGATGAAGGTGGAATCATCATCCTCGTCGTCGTCGAGGGTCTCGTCGATCTCGATGTCGTCCTCGGTCTCAGGCACGACGGCCTTGACCTTGCCGGTGTTCTCCTCGGCATCGGCCTCCTCGAGCGACACCAACTCCTCGGCCTCGGCGGGCTCGACCACGTCGGCCGCCGCAGCGGCACGCGCAGCCTCGCCGCGCATCGCCCGGGTCGGAGCCACGGGCGCGATCGGCACGACCTCGCCGGTGTAGGGCGAAATCACCGGGTTCTTGTTGAGGTCATAGAACTTTTTGCCCGTCGTCGGGCAAATGCGTTTGGTTCCGAGCTCGGATTTGGCCACGTGCAGGCGTCCTGGCAATGTCTGAAAAGCGGTGTCTCACTTGGCTAGTTGCCGCGCCGCTGTCAATAGCGCTGTCAACGGGAAAATCACCGCTCGTGACGGAGGGCGGGGGCTGTGATACCTGCCGCGTCCGAAACACGAGGATCCTGCCGTGAGCACGTCAATCGCCCCGACTCCCCTGGAATCACGCGCCTCCGGGCCCCTCTCGGGCACGATTCGCGTGCCCGGCGACAAGTCGATCTCTCACCGGGCGCTGATCCTGGGAGCATTGTCGGTCGGCGAGACCCGAATTTCCGGCCTGCTCGAGGGCGAAGACGTCCTCAACACCGCCCAATCGATGCGGGGCCTGGGTGCGAAGGTCGAACGCACCGGCGACTTCGCGTGGACCGTCCGTGGCGTGGGGGTCGGCGGCTTCGCCCAGCCGAGCGCGCCGCTCGATTTCGGCAACTCCGGCACCGGCTGCCGGCTGGTGATGGGCGCCGTCGCCGGCTGCCCGATCTCGGCCGTTTTCGACGGTGATGCCTCGCTGCGCAGCCGCCCGATGCGGCGCATCTTCGACCCGCTGGTGCTGATGGGCGCCAAGGTCACCGCTATCGCCGAGGGCGGCAAGCTGCCGTTGACCCTGCAGGGGGCCAGCAACCCGGTCCCGATCGAATACCGCACCCCCGTCGCCTCGGCCCAGATCAAGTCGGCCGTGCTGCTGGCCGGCCTCGCCGCGCCCGGCGTCACCACGGTGATCGAGCAGGAGGCGAGCCGCGACCATACCGAACTGATGCTGAAGCATTTCGGTGCCGAGATCGTGACCACGCCGGAAGGCGCCCACGGCCGCCGCATCGCGCTGACTGGCCAGCCGGAGCTAACAGGCGCGCCGGTAATCGTGCCGGCTGATCCGTCGTCGGCTGCGTTCCCGCTGGTCGCCGCGCTGATCGTCGACGGCTCGGATCTCGTGCTGTCGGACGTGATGACCAACCCGCTGCGGACCGGCCTGTTCACGACCTTGCGCGAGATGGGGGCCTCGATCGAGGAGGACGACGTCCGCGGCGATGCCGGCGAGCCGATGGCCCGCCTGCGCGTGCGCGCCTCCAAGCTGCGCGGCGTCGTGGTGCCGCCGGAGCGGGCGCCGTCGATGATCGACGAATATCTCGTGCTGGCGGTCGCCGCCGCCTATGCCGAGGGCACGACCGTGATGCGCGGCCTGCATGAGCTGCGCGTCAAGGAATCCGACCGGCTGGAGGCCACCGCGGCCATGCTGCGTGTCAACGGCGTCAAGGTCGAAATCACCGGCGACGATCTGATCGTCGAGGGCAGGGGCCATGTGCCGGGCGGCGGGCTGGTTGCGACCCACATGGACCACCGCATCGCGATGTCCGCGCTGGTCATGGGCCTCGCGTCCGACAAGCCGGTCACCGTCGACGATACCGCCTTCATCGCCACCAGCTTCCCCGATTTCATCCCGCTGATGTGCAAGGCGGGCGCGGATTTCGCATGATCATCGCCATCGATGGCCCGGCTGCCTCGGGCAAGGGCACCATGGCCAAGCGTCTCGCGGCGCATTACGGCCTCAGGCACCTGGATACGGGCGTGATCTACCGGGCCGTCGCGCATGCGCTACTGACCGCCGGCATCGATCTCAAGGACGAGACGCGGGCGGCGGACGTCGCCATGGCCCTGGATCCCTCGACCTTCGACAACCCGGCGCTCAGGTCGCACCAGGTCGGGTCCGCGGCCTCCGTGGTCTCGGCGTTGCCGAAAGTGCGCGAGGCGCTCGTGGCTTTCCAGCGTCAGTTCGCGAGCCAGCCGCCCGGCGCCGTGCTCGACGGCCGCGACATCGGAACCGTGATCTGCCCGGATGCCGAGGTGAAGATCTACGTCGTCGCCGATCCCCGCATCCGGGCGCATCGTCGCACCCTCGAGGCGCTTTCGCGTGGGGAACCGGCTGACGAGGCGGCCATTCTGGCCGACATCCTGGCGCGCGACGAGCGTGACCAGAACCGGGCCGTCGCGCCTTTGAAACAAGCCCCGGATGCTTACTTGCTTGACAACTCCCATTTGGATATAGAAGGCGGCGTCCGGGCCGCCATCGATATCGTCGAGGCCGTTCGAGCGGGCCGCCAGCGGGTTTGATTTCCGCCGGCGTCATTGGAGGAATGCCCGCTCCCGCCCTTGACCGTCGATAGCTCGATTGCGGTTCAATCGAGTCCGATCATCCGGACGCACTTCATACGTATCGCATGTGCAGGCACTGCCGGCCCGCGTCGTTTGCGCTTATCGCGCATCGCGCGGACGTCTGGGGATTTGTGGACCTCCAGGCACTGTCCATTCGATGCGCCGATCAACCCAAGCTGGCGAGAATGTCCGCATCTGGAGAACAAATGGCTTCGAGTACCTCTGCTTCTTCCTACAATCCCAGCCGCGATGATTTCGCCGCGATGCTGGACGAGTCCTTCACCAAGGGCAACCTGCAGGAAAGCTCCGTCGTCAAGGGCAAGGTTGTTGCGATCGAGAAGGACATGGCCGTCATCGACGTCGGCCTGAAGACCGAAGGCCGCGTGGCGCTGCGCGAATTCGCCGGGCCCGGCCGTGACAGTGAATTGAAGGTCGGCGACGAGGTCGAGGTGTTCCTCGACCGCATCGAGAACGCGCTCGGCGAAGCCGTGCTGTCGCGCGACAAGGCGCGCCGCGAAGAGAGCTGGGGCAAGCTCGAGAAGGCGTTCCAGAACAACGAAAAGGTCAACGGCGTCATCTTCAACCAGGTCAAGGGCGGCTTCACCGTCGATCTGGACGGCGCCGTGGCCTTCCTGCCGCGCTCGCAGGTCGACATCCGTCCGATCCGCGACGTCGCGCCGCTGATGAACAACTCGCAGCCGTTCCAGATCCTCAAGATGGACCGCCGCCGCGGCAACATCGTCGTGTCGCGCCGGACCGTGCTGGAAGAGACCCGCGCCGAGCAGCGCCAGGAGCTGGTGCAGAACCTCGAAGAGGGTCAGGTCATTGACGGCGTCGTCAAGAACATCACCGATTACGGTGCGTTCGTTGACCTCGGCGGCATCGACGGCCTGCTGCACGTCACCGACATCGCGTGGCGCCGCGTCAACCATCCGACCGAGGTGCTCAGCATCGGTCAGACGGTGAAGGTCAAGATCATCAAGATCAACCACGAGACGCACCGCATCTCGCTGGGCATGAAGCAGCTGCTCGACGATCCGTGGCAGGGCATCGAGGCGAAGTATCCGCTGCAGGCCCGCTTCCACGGCCGCGTCACCAACATCACCGACTACGGCGCGTTCGTCGAGCTCGAGCCGGGCATCGAAGGCCTGATCCACGTCTCCGAGATGTCGTGGACCAAGAAGAACATGCACCCCGGCAAGATCGTGTCGACCTCGCAGGAGGTCGAAGTGCAGGTGCTCGAGGTCGACAGCGTCAAGCGCCGCATCTCGCTCGGTCTCAAGCAGACGATGCGCAATCCGTGGGAGGTCTTCGTCGAGAAGCATCCGACCGGTTCGGTGGTCGAGGGCGAGGTCAAGAACAAGACCGAGTTCGGCCTGTTCCTGGGTCTCGAAGGCGACGTCGACGGCATGGTCCATCTGTCGGATCTCGACTGGAAGCAACCCGGCGAGCAGGTCATCGACAACTACAAGAAGGGCGACATGGTCAAGGCCGTGGTGCTCGACGTCGACGTGGAGAAGGAGCGCATCTCGCTCGGCATCAAGCAGCTCGAAGGCGATCCCTTCGCCGAGCCGGGCGATGTCAAGAAGGGCGCGGTCGTCACCTGCGAAGTGCTCGACGTCAAGGACGGCGGCATCGACGTCAAGATCACCGGCACCGACTTCACCACCTTCATCAAGCGCTCCGAGCTGGCGCGCGATCGCAACGACCAGCGCACCGAGCGGTTCGCCGTCGGTGAGAAGGTCGATGCCCGCGTGATCCAGTTCGACAAGAAGGCCCGCAAGGTGCAGGTGTCGATCAAGGCGTTGGAAGTCGCGGAAGAGAAGGAAGCCATCGCGCAGTACGGCTCGTCCGATTCGGGCGCCACGCTGGGCGACATCCTGGGCACCGCGCTCAAGAACCGCGACTCGAAGTAAGCCTTCGGTTCGCGTGATCAGATCAAAGCCCCGGCGAAAGCCGGGGCTTTTTTTGTTCCAGCGAAGCAGAGATACGCGCTCTGTTCCGGGCGGATCGGCCGTCCGGCCGCTTCGCCGCAAGCCTTCCTTTCTTCAAATTGCGCCGCGATTGATGTAATCGGATAACGAGATATTCAGGCTGCGGATGCAAAACGCGCCGAGACTTCCAGGAGCTGTCCATGTCGCTTGATTCGGATGTGATCGTCGATCGCCGCAGGCTGCGCCGCAAGCTGACGTTCTGGCGCGTCGTCGCCGTGCTGATTGCGATTGCGGCTCTTTCCGCCATCGGTCTGGCGATGTCGCCGCGCGGCCGCACCGCGCTCTCGACCTCTGGCTCGATCGCCCGCGTCAATATCGAGGGCCTGATCCGCAGCGACCATGAGCGCGTCGCGGCGCTGGAGCGGCTGGAGAACTCCTCGGCGGAAGCCGTCATCGTTCACATCAATTCGCCGGGCGGCACCACCGCCGGCTCCGAGCAACTCTACGACTCGCTGGTGCGATTGAAGGCGAAGAAGCCGTTGGTCGTCGTCGTGGAAGGCCTGGCGGCGTCCGGCGGCTATATCGGCGCGATCGCTGCCGATCACATCGTCGCGCAGCAGAGCTCGCTGGTCGGCTCGATCGGCGTGCTGTTCCAGTATCCGAATGTCGGTGAGCTGTTGAAGACGGTCGGCGTGAAGATCGAGGAGGTCAAATCCTCGCCGCTGAAGGCCGCCCCCAACGGCTATGAGCCGACCAGCCCGGAAGCGCGCGCGGCGCTCGACGCCCTGGTCAAGGATTCCTATGCCTGGTTCCGCGGACTGGTGAAGGACCGCCGCGCCATGAACGATGAGCAGTTGGAGAAGGTGGCCGATGGCCGCGTCTTCACCGGCAGGCAGGCGATCGAGCTGAAGCTCATCGACGAGCTCGGCGACGAGAAGGCCGCCGTCGCGTGGCTCGTCGCCAACAAGAACGTCAAGAAGGACCTTCCGGTGCGCGACTACAAGCTCACGCCGCGGTTCGGCGATCTGACCTTCCTGCGAACGGCGACCTCGATCGCGCTCGATGCCGTCGGCCTCTCCGGGATCGCCCGCCAGATCGAGCGCACCGGCGTGGTCCAGGCGGTCGATCGGATTGGTCTCGACGGCATGCTCGCGCTCTGGACGCCCGCGCCGGGCAATTGAACCCGCCAAGACCATCCTCAGGGCGATCTTCCCGTTTTGCGTGTGCCACGGCGAGGCCCCGTACCGGGCCTCGCAACCCGATTCATGGCCGCGATGAATGATTTAGCGTCTTGACAGTCCAGCATATTTTCACGGAAATGGGACTTGTCTCCCCGGGTACATTTTCTCGATGATCAAATCCGAGCTTGTTCAGCGTATCGCCGAGCACAACCCGCATCTCTACCAGCGGGATGTCGAGAACATCGTCAATGCGATCCTCGATGAGATCGTCGCGGCGCTCGCCCGCGGTGACCGCGTCGAGCTGCGCGGCTTCGGCGCCTTCTCGGTCAAGCATCGGCCGGCCCGCGCCGGGCGCAACCCACGGACCGGAGCTCATGTCCCGGTGGACCAGAAGAGCGTCCCGTTCTTCAAGACGGGCAAGGAAATGCGCGAGCGGCTGAACCGGGACAATCCCGCCGGCGCCGCGGCTGACGACGCCGACGATTGAAGCATCTCGCGCCGGCCGTGCTAATCGTCTGCGGCTGATTTCGAGGCGAATCCGGCCTGACTGACACGAGCGAGCGCATGCGAAAATTCTTCACTGTCGTGGTCGTCCTTCCGCTGCTGGTGCTGTTCGTCATCTTCGCGGTCGCCAATCGGCATTTCGTTACCGTATCGTTTGATCCCTTCAACGCGACTGATCCGGCGCTCTCGGCGTCGGTCCCGCTGTTCGCCTTGATCATCGCCGTCGCGATCCTGGGCGTGATCGCGGGTGGCTGTGCCACCTGGATCGGCCAGCGCCGCTGGCGGCGGGCCGCGCGCCGCCATCAGGCCGATGCCGAAGCGGCCCGCGCGCAGGTGGCGCAGTTGAGCGCCGCGGCGCGTGCAAAACAGGGCTCTGCGCAATCTCTGGTTCCGGCTGCGCCGGCGCGGCTTTTCGCCCCTTATGGGCGAGACAAGCAGGGCGCCGCGTTGTAGAAGGCGCCAAAGCTTGGCGGCCTTCGAAGCCGCCGGCTTCTGGTGATCCTTTCCGCCCGGACGTGCGTTGTTCATCGATGTCCCTGATCGTCAAAATCTGCGGCCTGACCACGCCCGACACCCTCGCTGCGGCGCTCGACGCGGGCGCCGACATGGTGGGCTTCGTGTTCTTTCCGCCGTCCCCACGCCATGTCGGTCTGACGGCCGCGCGTGAGCTGGGTCGTGACGTCAGGGGCCGTGCGCTCAAGGTGGCGCTGACCGTCGATGCCGACGACGCGACTGTCGAGAACATCGTCGAGACCCTGCACCCCGATCTCTTGCAGCTGCACGGACGTGAAAGCGTCGCGCGCATCCGTGACCTCAAGCAGCGCTTCGGCCTGCCCGTCATGAAGGCCATCCCGGTCGCGACCGCCGCCGATCTCGCGCCGCTGGCGGGCTATGCCGATGTGTGCGATCGCATCCTGTTCGATGCGCGGGCGCCCAAGGATGCGACCCGCCCCGGCGGCCTCGGTGCCACCTTCGATTGGCGTCTGCTACAGGGCCTGAAGCTCGATCGCCCGTTCATGGTCTCTGGCGGCCTGAGCGTCGACAACGTCGCCGAGGCCGTGCGGATCACCTGCGCGGGCGGCGTCGACGTGTCATCGGGCGTCGAGCGGGCGCCGGGTGTGAAGGATTGCGACATGATCCGGGATTTCATTCGCGCGGCGCGGGCCGCTGAAGAGTTGAGCGTTCAATGACGACAGCCATTCCCAATTCCTACCGCAGCGGTCCGGACGACCGCGGTCACTTCGGCATCTTCGGCGGCCGCTTCGTCGCCGAAACCCTGATGCCGCTGATCCTCGATCTGGAAAAGGCCTATGCGGAGGCCAAGGCCGATCCCGCGTTTCATGCCGAGATGAACGGCTATCTGAAGAACTACGTGGGCCGGCCCTCGCCGCTGTACTACGCAGAGCGCCTGACCGAGCATCTCGGCGGCGCCAAGATCTACTTCAAGCGCGAGGAGCTCAATCACACCGGCTCGCACAAGGTCAACAACGTGCTCGGCCAGATCATGGTCGCGCGCCGCATGGGCAAGAAGCGCATCATCGCCGAGACCGGCGCCGGCCAGCACGGCGTGGCGACGGCGACGCTGTGCGCGCGCTTCGGTCTCGATTGCGTCGTCTACATGGGCGCGGTCGACGTCGAGCGGCAGCAGCCCAACGTGATCCGCATGGAGATGCTCGGCGCCAAAGTGGTGCCGGTGCAGTCCGGTGCGAAGACCCTGAAGGACGCGATGAACGAGGCGCTGCGTGACTGGGTCACCAACGTCCACGACACGTTTTATTGCATCGGTACCGTCGCCGGCCCGCACCCCTATCCGATGATGGTGCGCGATTTCCAGTCGGTGATCGGCAACGAGACGCGCACGCAGATGCAGGAGGCCGAGGGCCGGCTGCCGGACTCGCTGATTGCCTGCATCGGCGGCGGCTCCAATGCGATGGGCCTGTTCCATCCGTTCCTCGATGATCCCTCGGTCGAGATCTATGGCGTCGAAGCGGCGGGCCACGGCCTGACGCATCTGCACGCCGCCTCGATCGCCGGCGGCCGCCCCGGTGTGCTGCACGGCAACCGCACCTATCTGCTGATGGACGAGGACGGGCAGATCGAGGAGGCGCATTCGATCTCGGCCGGTCTCGATTACCCCGGCATCGGGCCAGAGCATTCCTGGCTGCACGACGTCGGCCGCGTGAACTATTTGTCGGCGACCGACGAGGAGGCGCTTGCGGCGTTCCAGTTGCTGTCGCGGCTCGAGGGCATCATTCCCGCGCTGGAGCCGGCGCACGCGATCGCCAAGGTGATGGAGCTCGCGCCGAAGAAGTCGAAGGACCATCTGATGGTGGTCAACATGTCCGGCCGCGGCGACAAGGACGTGCCGCAGGTGGGCGACATCTTGCGAGGAAGGGCCAAGGCATCGTGACCAGCCGGATGGATGCGCGCTTCGCGCAATTGAAGCAAGAAGGCCGCTCGGCGTTCGTCACCTTCGTGATGTCAGGCGACCCTGATCCTGAAACCTCGCTCGCGATCGTCAAGTCGCTGCCGCAGGCTGGCGCTGACATCATCGAGATCGGCATGCCGTTCACCGATCCGATGGCCGATGGCCCGTCGATCCAGGCGGCGGGTCTGCGCGCGCTCAAGGCCGGCATGACCTTGAGGAAGACGCTGCAGCTCGTGCGCAGCTTCCGCGAGGGCGACGCGGCGACGCCGATCGTGCTGATGGGCTACTACAACCCGATCTACATCTACGGCGTCGACAAGTTCCTCGATGATGCGAAGAGCGCCGGCGTCGACGGCCTGATCATCGTCGACCTGCCGCCGGAGGAAGACAGCGAGCTGTGCATTCCCGCCCTGAAGGCCGGGCTGAATTTCATCCGGCTGGCGACGCCGACGACCGATGACAAGCGGCTGCCGGCCGTGCTCGCGAACACCTCCGGCTTCGTCTACTACGTCTCGATCACCGGCATTACCGGCGCGGCGGCGGCGGACTCCTCCGCCGTCGGTGCCGCCGTGGCCCGGATCAAGCGGCATACGGCGCTGCCTGTCTGCGTCGGCTTCGGCATCCGGACACCGGAGACCGCCCGCGCCATCGCCGCCAATGCCGACGGCGCCGTGGTCGGCACCGCCCTGGTCGACGCGCTCCGCGCCAGCCTGGACGCCGAGGGACGCGCGACCGCCAAGACCGTGAGCGCCGTCGCCGATCTGGCCGCTGCGCTGGCAAGGGGCGTGCACGGGGCGCAACAGGCCGCGGAATAGGCCGTCAACCACTATTCGACCGGGCGTCGCGGCCGTCTTGCCGTGACCACGCCGTCCCGCCATATATCCGGGCGACCGCAACACGGAGCGACACATGAACTGGCTTACCAACGTGGTCCGGCCGAAGATCCGCAACATCCTGCGCCGCGAGACGCCGGAGAACCTCTGGATCAAGTGCCCGGATTCCGGACAGCTCGTATTCTACAAGGACGTCGAGGCCAACCAGTTCGTCATTCCCGGCTCCAACTACCACATGCGCATGGGCGCGGTGGCGCGGCTGAAGTCGATGTTCGACAACGAGACCTGGTTCGACGTCGCGCTGCCCGAGGTGACGCCCGATCCGCTGAAATTTCGTGACGAGCGCCGCTATGCCGACCGCATCAAGGATGCCCGGGCGCGGACCGGCATGAACGATGCGGTCAAGGTCGGCTTCGGCAAGCTCGAAGGCATGGGCGTTGTCATCGCCGTGCAGGATTTCGATTTCATGGGCGGCTCGCTCGGCATGGCCGCGGGCGAAGCGATCGTGCGTGGCCTCGAGCTCGCGGTCGAGAAGAAGTCGCCGTTCATCGTGTTCGCGGCCTCCGGTGGCGCGCGCATGCAGGAAGGCATCCTGTCCTTGATGCAGATGCCGCGCACGACGGTGGCCGTGCAGATGCTGCGCGAGGCCAAGCTGCCCTACATCGTCGTGCAGACCAATCCGACCACCGGCGGCGTCACCGCGTCCTACGCGATGCTCGGCGACGTCCACATCGCCGAGCCCGGCGCGCTGATCGGGTTCGCCGGCGCCCGGGTGATCGAGCAGACCATTCGCGAGAAGCTGCCCGAAGGTTTCCAGCGCGCTGAATACCTCCTGGACCACGGCATGGTCGACATGGTCGTGCATCGTCATGACCTGCGCCCGACCCTGGCGCGGCTGTGTCGCCTGCTGACCAAGGCGCCGGCTGTCGAACACGCCAAGCCCGCGCCGCAGCTGCCGCCGCCGGCGAAGGCCGTTGAGGCGGCGGATGCGCCGGCGGTCGCGCCGACCGCGTGAACGATCTCGCCAAGTCACCGCCCTCGCTCGACGAGTTGATCGCGCGGCTGTCCGTGCTGCATCCGAGCAAGATTTCGCTCGGGCTCGAACGCATGCACCGGCTGCTCGGCCAGCTCGGTCATCCCGAGCGCAAGCTGCCGCCGGTGATCCACGTCGCCGGCACCAACGGCAAGGGCTCCACTGTCGCCTATCTCCGTGCCATGCTCGAAGCGGCGGGCCTGCGCGTCCACGTCTTCACCTCGCCCTGGCTGGTGCGCATCAACGAGAGCTATCGGCTCGGCAAGGTCGGCGGCGGCGTCCTCGTCGACGACGAGGCGCTGATCTCCGCGCTGCTGGAATGCGAGCGGGTCAATGCCGGCGCGCCGATCACCTTCTTCGAGGTCAAGACCGTCGCGGCGTTCGTGCTGTTCGCGAAGCATCCGGCCGATGTCGTGCTGCTCGAGGTCGGCCTCGGCGGCCGGCTCGATTCCACCAATGTGCTCGAGCAGGTCGCAGCGTCGGTGCTGACCCCGATCGGCATGGACCACATGGAATTTCTCGGCGACACCCGCGCGCTGATTGCGGCCGAGAAGGCCGCCATCATCAAGCGCGGCTGTCCGGTGATCTCGGCCGCGCAGGAGCCCGATGCCATGGCCGTGATCGAGCGTGAGGCCAGGCGCCAGCGCGCGCCGTTGTTTGCCGCCGGCGAGAGCTGGCACGTCAGTGTCGAGCGCAACCGGCTCGTCTATCAGGACGACCGTGGTCTTCTTGATCTTCCGGCGCCAAAACTGTTCGGCCGGCATCAGTTCGACAATGCGGGCCTCGCGATCGCAACCTTGCGCGCGGTCGATCAGTTCAAGCTCACCACCAAGGCGTTCGAGGACGGCATCGTCGGCGCTGAATGGCCGGCGCGCATGCAGCGGCTGTCGAGCGGTGCGCTCACCGCCATCGCCCCGCAGGGCGCGGAGATCTGGCTCGATGGCGGCCACAACGCGGACGGCGGCCGCGTCGTTGCGGCGGCGATCGGCGACCTCGAGGAACGCGTGTCGCGGCAGCTCGTCGTGATCGTCGGGATGATGGGCAATAAGGATGCGGCGGCGTTCCTCGCCAATTTCGCGGGCCTGACGCGGCACATCATCGTCGTGCCGATACCCAATGAGAGCAAGGCGATGGCGCCGGCTGATCTGGCCGCCGCCGCGCGCACGCTCGGCATGCGCGTCGAGATCGCCGATGGCGTCGCGTCCGCGCTCGCCAGCATCGCGCGGCTTGCCTATGAGGTCCCGCCGCGTATCCTGATCACGGGGTCGCTCTATCTCGCAGGGCACGTGCTCGACCTCAACGGCACGCCGCCGACCTGAGGGGAATAGCGCATGCGCTTTGCCGCGATCGCAGACGTCCACGGCAACCATCTCGCGCTCGAAGCCGTGCTGGCCGACATCCGGACGCAAGGCGTGACCGAGATCGTCAACCTCGGCGACATGGCCAGTGGTCCGCTCGACGCGCGCAAGACAATGGACTTGCTGGTGCCGCTCGACGCGATGCATGTGCGCGGCAATCATGACCGCTGGCTGATCGATCGGCCGCCGGAGAAGATGGGGGCTTGGGAGCGACCCGCCTACGCCCAGCTCGAAGCTGATCATCTCGACTGGCTGCGCGCGATCCCGGCAACCGCCGTCTATCGGGACCAGGCCTTCCTTTGTCACGCGACGCCCGACGACGATAACGTCTACTGGCTCGAGAGCGTCGCTCAGGACGGTGCGATCACTTGCGCGCCGCTCGATGCAATCGAGAAACTTGCCGCTGATATCTCGCAGCCGCTGATCCTGTGCGGCCATACGCACACGGCCCGCGCGGTACGCCTGCGCGACGGGCGGCTGATCGTCAATCCCGGCAGCGTCGGCAGTCCCGGCTATTCCTACGACGTGCCGCATCCGCATGTCGTCGAAGCGGGCACGCCCGATGCGCGCTACGCGATCCTGGAGCAGCGGTCGGCCGGCTGGAGCGTGACCTTCCGCCACGTGCCCTATGATCACCAGGCCATGGCCGCGCTCGCGCGCGCCAATGGTGACGGCGAGTTTGCCGCTGCGCTCGCGACCGGTTGGATCCGCTGACCTCACGCGAGCAGCTTCAAGGGATCAGCAACCTTCTGCCTGAGCTGCTCGAAGGTGCATTGCCGCGGTGACTTGTCGGGGCGCCAGCGTAGGATCGAGGTGCCGTGGCGAAAGCGCTCGCCGGAGAAATGGTCGTAGCAGACCTCGATCACCAGCTTCGGCTTCAGCGGACACCATTCCGCCGAGCGCTCGGTCGACCACCGGCTCGGCCCGCCCGGCGCATTGCCGGTGAAGCCGGGCGGCGAGATCAGCGGCTCGAGCTTGTCAGTCAGCGCGGGCTTCTCCTCCTTCTTGAGCGCGGAGGTGAAGCCGACGTGGTGCAGCAGGCCGTCATCGTCGTAGAGCCCGAGCAGCAGCGAGCCGACCAGCTTGCGCCCGTTGGCGCCCTTGTTGGTGGCGTAGCGGAAGCCGCCGATCACGCAGTCGGCTGAGCGGTAGCGCTTGATCTTCTGCATGCCCTCGCGGTTGCCGGCCTGGTAGGGCAGGTCGGTCCGCTTGGCGATCACCCCGTCCGAGCCGCCGCCGGACTGCGCCAGCCAGTCTTGCGCGGTCGCGAAGCGCGTCGTCGCCGGCGACAGCCGGAACGTCGGATGATCCGCGAAGTTCGCTTTCGCGAACGCCTCCAGCGCGGGCCGCCGCTCGTGCAGCGTGTGCGTCACTAGCTCCTTCTTGCCACTCGCCAGCAGATCGAAGGCCAGGAACAGCGCCGGCGTCTCCACCGATAGCTTCTTCACCCGGCTCGCGGCGGGATGAATCCGCTGCAGCAATGCATCGAACGAGAACGACTTCGCCTGCGGCACCACCAGCTCGCCGTCGAGGATGAAGCTCGTCGCCTCGAGCTCGCGCGCCGCAGCGACGACCTCGGGGAAGTAGCGCGTGAGGTCCTCGCCGGCCTTCGACTGCATCGTCACCGTTGCGCCGTCGCGCGTCAGCAGGCAACGGAAGCCGTCCCATTTCGGCTCGTACTGCCAGTCCTCGCCGCGCGGGATTGCATCCACCGAGCGCGCCTCCATGGCCAGCAGGCCGGATTTGCGGGAGGGCGAGCGATGGGCGCGGGCGGGCATGGCGACATCCGAAAACGCTGACTCACACCCCTCAACGCGAACGGCCGGCGATTCCGCCGGCCGCTCGACAAAAATCACGGTTCTCGACGCGTCACACCGCCGACGAGATCCACTGCTGCAGCTTCGCCTTCGGCGCGGCGCCGACCTGGCGCGAGGCCATCTCGCCGCCCTTGAACACCATCAGGGTGGGGATCGACATCACGCCGTACTTCGAGGCCGTCTTCGGGCTCTCGTCGACGTTCAGCTTCACGATCTTGACCTTGTCGCCCATCGCGCTCGAGATCTCGTCGAGGGCCGGCGCGATCATGCGGCACGGGCCGCACCACTCGGCCCAGAAGTCGACCACGACCGGGCCGTCGGCCTTGAGCACTTCGCTTTCGAAATCGGCGTCGGAAACCTTGCCAACGGCCATGGGATTACCTCGTTCGGTTGGAGGGAGCGGCGCGGACGCGCCGCCTCAGCGTGGGTGTCAAAGTAGGAATGGCGTGATGCCGGGTCAAGCGGGCTCACTCAGACGTGCTGGGATGGCAGCATGGCGTCCAGCGCGGAGGCCGGAAGCTCCATGAATTCAGCGGCTTCGGTCCAGAGCAGGGCGGCCCGGACGGCGCGCCCGGGGTACAATTGGCTGAGCACGGCGCGGTACAGCGCGAGCTGCCGGACATAGGCTGGGGGCACCTCGGCCAGCTCCGCGGGCGGCTGCTGGTTGGTCTTGAAGTCGACGATCAGCACCTCGGCCTCGGTCACCACCAGTCGGTCGATCTGGCCGGAGACCAGCGCCGGCGGCTGGCCGGCCAGTGCGAGGCGGCCCACGATCGAGACTTCCGCCCGGCTCCCGGCTGCGAACACCGCGGCAAAGCGCGGGTCTTCGATGACGGCGAGCACGCGTTCCGCGAGACCCGCGCGCTCGTCGTCCGGCCAGTCGGCGGCATTGCGAATCAAATATCGCAGCGCGGCGTCGCGGCGCCGCTCCGGCAGCACGTCGGGCAGCGACTGCAGCAGGCGATGCACCAGCGTGCCGCGCTGCATCGCAAGACTGCGCGCCGCCAGCGATTCGCCCGTGCGCACCGGCCGCTCGTCGGCGGATGGATCGGACGGCCTGAGCACGGCGACCTCGCCGGGCGCCTCCACCGCCGCCGTGCGCAGCCAAGCCGGCAGCTCGACCGCCGTCCCCACCATGCGCCGCGTTTCGTCAGCAGCGGTTTCCGCGATGTCCTCGGCCCGCGCATAGCGCTTGACCGGTCCGTCTTCGGTTTCGATCACCTCGACCTGCAGCTCCGCGGCATCGAGCCCGCGCGCCATCAGGTCGTACCAGCTGCCGCCGCGGACGTTGTTCATGTTGCCCGGCATGCAGCCGCCGATGACCAGCCGATCCGCGGCGCGGGTCATCGCGACATAGAGCAGCCGGCGATACTCGTCCTCGGTCTCCTTGAGCATCGCCACGCGTGCCGCCGCGACGGCTTGCGGATCGTCGGCCTTGCGCCCGGCCCAGACCACGATCTCCTGCTCGCCATGCGGCACGTGGATCAGTCGCAGCCGCTGCGAATCCGCCGGCGACGAGGTGGTGTCGACCAGGAAGACGACGGACGCCTCGAGGCCCTTGGCACCGTGCACGGTCATCACCCTGATCTCGTCGCGCGAGATCTCCATGTCGCGCTTCACCTCGGTGTCGGCGGCGCGCAGCCAGGCGACGAAGCCCTGCAGCGAGGCCGGCGCCTTGCGCTCGTAGGACAGCGCGAGCTCGAGGAATTCGTCGAGGGCGTCATTGGCCTCGTGACCCAGCCGCGCCAGGATGCGTCGCCGGCCGCCATCGCCGCCGAGCAGCCAGGCATAGAAGGCGAACGGCGTGTCCTCGGCGGCACGGCGCTCGCATTGCTGGAGCCGGCGCACCACGCCCTGCAGCCGCTCGTCGTCAGCCGCATGTGCGGCGAGCGCCTCGCGCAACGACCCGCGGCGCTGCCAGGCGAGCTTGAACAGATCGTCGTCGTCGAGCCCGAACAACGGGCTCTTCAGCGCGGTCGCCAGCGCCAGATCGTCCTGCGGCAGCAGCAGCGCGTCGGCGAGGTTCATCAGGTCGATGATCGCGATGTGCTCGGTCAGCTTCAGCCGGTCGGCGCCCGCCACGGGGATGCCCGCGTGCTTGAGCGCCTGGATCACCGCGTCGAACGCATTGCCACGACGGCGCACCAGGATCAGCATGTCGCCATAGCTCAGCCGCCGTCGCGCGCCGTCATGGCCGGTCATCGTGCCCGTCGAAATCAGCCGCTTGATCTCGGCCTGGATGCGCCTGGAAAGCTTGACCTCGGGGCTGGTGACGGAGACGCCGTCGAACGGCGCGCGCCAGCCCTCGATCTCCTTGCGGTCATCGCGCTCGCACAGGCTCCACAGCTCGACCATGCTCGGTCCGGCATCGGTCAGCGCGTTGTGGATGGGATGGCCGATGTCAGGCGAGTGAATGCTGCTGTAGACGTCGCGCTCGCGGAACACGTGGTCGACCGCGTGCAGCACCGTCGGCCCGGAGCGGAACGAATAGGTGAAGGACACCGGATCGAACAGCAGCCCGGCATCGGTGAAGCGCTTCTGCAACTGGCGCCTGCGCGCATCGAACTCGTGCGGGTCGGCGCCCTGGAACGAGAAGATCGACTGCTTCTCGTCGCCGACGGCGAAGATCGTGCGCGTCAGCCCGTCGCGCGCGCCGGCGCCTGCGGTGAACTCCTCGATGATGTGGGCGACGATGTCCCATTGCCGTGGGCTCGTGTCCTGCGCCTCGTCGATCAGCACGTGATCGACGCCGCGGTCGAGCTTGTAGTGCACCCAGCCGGCGGAGACTCGGTTGAGCATTGCCAGGGTCTTGTCGATCAGGTCGTCATAGTCGAGCAGGCCGCGTTCCTCCTTCTCGCGGCGATAGTTCGCAGCCGCCGCGGTCGCGATCTGCAACAGCGCCTCGGTGCGGTCGCGCACGACCGCCGCGCGGCGCTTCTCGATCAGGCGGTCGAGCCGGCGCGCTTCCGATTCGAACAGGCCAGCGATGCCGGGATTGGCGTCGGCAAACTTCTTGGTGAGCAGGGACTTCCGCGGCTCCTTGTCCTCGGTCAGGAATACGTGGAGATATTCATCGACCTGATCGGCGCCCGAGAACGCCAGCGCCGCGCGCAACTGCTCAGCCTGCTTCTGGTCGGTCTTGGCGCCGCCGTCGAGCCGGCCGGCGATGTCGGTCCAGTCCCTCAGTGGCAGATTGGGGCCGTCGACAATGTCGCGCTCGATGGCTTCCAGCGTCTCGTCGGCGCCGATGCCGAGCACCTCGCCGAGCTGTTGCGCCGCGACCTCGACGCGCCCCGCGCCATCGGTCCAGGCCATGAAGTGATCGCGGCTGAGACAGGCGTCGCGCACGACCTCCTTGAAGGTCGAATCCGCCGCATTGGCCATCGCCACCTGCAGCGCGCGGCCGACCGCGCTGTCGGGCGCCCGCGCGGCGTCGAGCAGCACCTTGAGATTGGCGCGCTCCATCATCTCGGTCTGGTCGCGCTCGTCGAGCACCGAGAACCGCGCCGGCACGTTGGCCTCGAACGGGAACTGCTGCAGCAGCCGCGTGCACAGCGCGTGGATGGTTTGCACCTTCAGCCCGCCCGGCGTCTCCAGCGCGCTGGCGAACAGCTTTCGCGCCGACGCCCGCAGCTTCTTGTCGGGGTTTGGGATGCCGGTGGATTGGATCGCGCTGTCGAGCGCGTCGTCGTCGAGCGTCACCCAATGGCCGAGCGTCGAGAACACGCGCTCGGCCATGTTGGCGGCGGCCGCCTTGGTGAAGGTGATGCAGAGGATCTTCTCCGGCGGCACGCCGTCGAGCAGCAGTCGGATCACGCGTTGCACCAGCACATGCGTCTTGCCCGAGCCGGCATTCGCCGACACGAAGGCCGACGCCGCCGGATTCGACGCGCGCGTCTGCGCGTCGCGCACGGCCTGCGGAATGGGGCGGGGCGCCTTCACCATTCTTCGACTCCCAGTCCGCCGGCCGCCGACCATTCCTTGATGCGGGCGAGGTCGTCATAGCTGCCGTAGCGGTTCGCCCACATCGACAGGTTCAGCGAGGTGTAGCCTTGATTGACATCCTCGAAGCTGCGGATCAGTGCTTCGAGCTTGGCGCGCGCCTCCTGCGCGGCCTGGTCCGGGTGCTGCGGCGTGTCGCTCTTGTTGATCTTCAGCTCGAGGATGCGCTCTTCGCCTGGCGGATTGTTGCCGGACAGCCTGACATAAACGAGCTGACTGATCATGCTGCCGGCCGGGATGCCCTCGAAGCCGCCTTCGCGCAGGATCGCGGCTTCGAGTGTGAGCTGCGGCGACAGCCCCATGCGCACCTGCTTGGCCGTCGGCGGCTGGCCAGTCTTGTAGTCGAGAATGGCGTAGGTGCCCTCGGCACGCTGTTCGATGCGGTCGGCGCGCGCCGACAGGATGAAGGTGCGGCCCTGATCCAAGGGAATGCCGATCTCGCCGCGGATCTCCGCGGTGATGGCGCCGATCTGCGCGCGCCGCGCGGTCTCCCACGCCGCGAACCAGCCGGCGATGCGCTGGAAGCGCGGCCACCACAATGCCCGCGCCTCGGGCCGCTCCATCAGCGGCGCAAAGTGTTTCTCGCCGATGACGCGCAGCGCATGCGCCGGATGCAGCGGCAGGGCATCAGCATAAGTCTGCGTGAATTCGCCGATCGCCTCGTGAATCGCCGAGCCGCGATCGGCCGCCGACAGTGGCATGTCGACGGGATCGAGCGGATCGAGCCGCAGGATGTAGCGCGCGAAGATGGTGTAGGGATCGCGCAGCCAGTCCTCGATGGCGGTCACCGACATGCGCAGCGGCCGTGCTGCCAGCGGCGGCTTCGGCGCCGGCTGTTCGACCGGCTTCACCGCGGCCGGCTGGTCGAGCACCTCGGCATAGCGGACGTAAGTCTCGCCGCGCGCGGTCGCCGCCTTCCAGCGCTCGGCGCCGGCGACGGCTTCGAGACGGTGCAGGAAGCGCGAGGCCACGGCCGGCGCGCCGCCGGACTTGGCGGCGTGCGTCAGGATCACCTCGGGCGCGCCGAGCAGTTGGGCGAAGTCGTGCGCCGACAGGCCGATGCGGCGCTCGGGCAGGTCGAGGCCGAGCTGATGCCGCATCGGGCGGCTGAGCCAGGGATCGATGCGCGGCGCCGGTGGCCACACGCCCTCGATCAAGCCGCCGATGATCATGCGATCGGCCTGCATCAACCGCGCTTCGAGCGGACCATAGATCTGCAATTGCGCACCGTGGCGCTCGGGGCGGCGCACCGCGCGATCGGAGAAGGCGGTATGGAACAGATCCGGATAGTCCGACAGCGGCGCCATCAGGCCGCAGCGCTCGCCGGACGCGAGCAGGTCGTCGAAGCAGCGCGCGAGCGCGGCGCCGTCGCGATCGGTGAAGGCGGTGCTGAGACCGACATCGTCGGTCGACAGCGCGATCAGCACCTCGCGATGCCGCGCGGCGAGCTCGGCGAAATCCTGCGGGCGCGGCGAGGCGAGGTTTTCGAGCGGCGCCAAGGCCGTCTGCAATTGCGCGATCAGCGCGCCGGCGCGGTCGAGCTGCTCGGGACTGAGACGCGCGCGCGGCTCGGCCTTGTGCAGCGATGATGCTTCGCCCTGGTGCAGCTTGGTGTGCTCGTCGCGGAAGCGCGCGAAGTCGCGCGCAAGCCCGCTGCTTCCGGCTTGTGGCCGCGTGCCGCGGAGCATGGCGAGCTCCAGCGTCTCGATGGCACTCTTCCAGCCATTCGCGGCGCGGCCGAGCCGGCACAGCGGATGCTTGAGCAGAGCCAGCAAGGTCGGCGGCTCCAGCCCGCGCGCTGCGGCTTCGGCGGCGAGGCGCGCGAAGATGCCGGCCGGCGTCTCCAGCAGCGCATCGCCGCCGGAATCGTCGAAGGTCAGATGCCAGCGCGTCAGCGCCGCCATCACGCGGCGCGCCAGCGCGCGGTCCGGCGTCACCAGTGCGGCCGACTTGCCGAGATGCCGCGCCTCGCGCATCGCGATCGCAATCGCCAGCGCCTCCATCTCCGGATTGGGGGCCGCGACGACAGCGAGATTGTCCATTGCTTCGGCGATGTTGGCGGCGATGTCGAACTGGCGCAGCCGCTCGTGCCACATCGCCGTCGCTTCCGACGGCCGCATCGCTTCGGAGATCAGCACCTCGCGGCCACCGCGGCCGGTTGGGGCGAGACGGACCACGTCGCGCCGCTCCAGGCCGAAGCGTTTGAGCAGCAGGTGCATCGCATATTGTGGATGGTTGACGGCGGGTGGCGTCAGCACGCGGCCGCCGCGATCTTTGCTGCCGCCGATCGAACTCCACGCGGTTTCGTCCAGATCGGTGTCGAGCCCCGGCAGCACGACAGCACCATGCGGCAGCTTCGCCACCGCCAGCAGGAACTTTGCCGTGGCCGGCATCGAGCCGGTGGAGCCTGCGGCAATGACGGGACCATCGGGTTGCGCCGACAGCCGCGCCGCTTCGGCCGCGATCAGCAGATCGCGCCGCGCCGCCGGCTCGATGCGCTCGATCTCCTGCAGATAGGCCGGCCACGCGGTCCGCGCGATACGCAGGAACTCGAGCGAATACTGCCAGTATTTGTCGAGCTGATCCGGCACCAGCGCGTCGAGCGCATCCCAGGACACGCCGCGCGTCACCATGTCGTCGATCAGCCGCGCCAGGTCGCCGGCCAGGGCCAGCGTCGAGGCGGGCCCGCCGATCACCAGCGGCGCCGACACCGGCGTCTTGGCCCAGGCCGCCACCAGCCGCGCCAAGGTGAGCCGGCGCTGCAGGTCGTCGAGCCGTTCCGGAATCTCCAGCGGCGCCGGCCCGAGGAACGCGTCGCGATCCTCCGCGAAGGCGAGCTCGTCCTCGTCGATGTCGCCGAGCGCCACGAGCCGCGGCAGCACCGCGGCATCGGTCTTCAGCTCGTCGAGGAACATCTCGCGCGCCACCCGCAGGGAGCGCCGCGTCGGCAGATACAGCGTCGCGGTCGCGAGCCGGGCGGGATCGCTGCGCGCCTCGAAGCCGTCGACCAGCCGGCCGTCGACCAGCGCCGCGATCACGCTGCGCAGGAACGGCGCCGAGATGGGAACGGTGAAGACGCGCATGGCCTGCGATTCGGGTTGCTCGAGGCGTCTATATAGGGAGCGATCGGCCGCAGGTCATATCGGGGGTGTGGATGGGTGTTGACAGGTGCGGCTGCCTAGAACTTGCGGGTAGGGCAGTTCGCGGCGTGAAGCGGCGGTCCGGGATGACGTTCGCCACTCGGGTGAAGTGAGCTGATCACGCGACCTCCGCATATTCGCCGTCGTCCCGGGCAAGCCTCTGACAGCGCGTCAGCGCTGTCAGAGGCGCCGACCCGGGACCCATAGCCCCAGGCTGATGTTTGTGGCGCGATGGTCATGGCTAGCCTACGCAACACGCCCCCCTGTGGATATGGGTCCCGGCTCTGCGCCCTGGCCTCGCTGCGCGATGCCAGGGCTTGGCCGGGACGACACTGAATATGAGGAAGCAGTTTCGCCCGATTCGCCATCTTAGGCAGGCCACCGACCGCGCCTCATGCGTCCTCATTTCCGCGACGCCGTCGCGCCCGAGTGATGCAAATCGTTCGCCCTCATCCGAAGCAAGGGCGCAGGGAAGGCCGGGCCTCGGCTGAGGCCCGTGGCCCCCGTGCGTGAAAGAGTGCACGGGGCAGGAACCACAGGTTCAGCCGGAACGACCCGGCCTTCCCTGCGCGACGGTGTTACGGCTTATACGTCCTCTCCTCGGTGTGCCGGCTTGTAGCCACCGTCGCCCGCGCGCGGCGTCAGCAGCGGCGCGAGCTTGGCATCAGCATCGGGATGCCGGGACCTTACGATTTCGCCGTCCTGCCCGAACCGTTCGTCCGCGTACCCGAAAGCACGCTGCGGTCCTGACAGGCCATCGCATCCCGCGCTCAACGTTCGTGACGATCGCGATACGCCCCTCGCAACGAGGCGGGATGCGCATCAGAGAACATGAATTCTGTAAAAGCGAAAGAAGAATTTTGTGCGCGTCGGATGCGACGAGCGAGATCAGATTGAATGTGCGGACGAAAATCGTTTCTCGACGCAGATGATTTGAGTGATCCCAGCGCAGGGTCGGCGCCGACGAGGCGGAGCAAATCGCGCAATGCACCGACTTGATTCGCCCGTCGGGCAGTCCGCTACGCCGCACTCTCCATCAGAGCCTCTTCCGCTTCCGCCACCGCGGCCGGCGTGCCGACATGCATCCACACGCCTTCGAGGCGGAGGCCGAACAGGCGGTCCTGCTCGTTCGCCTTGTCGAACATCTTCGTCAGCGAGAACTCGCCCGACGGCGCGCCATCGAAGATCGCGGGCGAGATGATGGCCGCTCCCGCATAGACGAACGGCACCACCTGATGCTCCCGGCGCTTGCGCAAGGTACCGTCGGCGAGCATCGCGTAGTCGCCTTGACCCGCGTAGCCGATCGAGGTCGCGGTCGGCGCCATCAGCAGCATGATGTCCATGCGCTCCGGATCGAACGCGTCGGCGAGACGCGAGAGGTTCTGGCGCACGCCCTCGATCCACATCGTGTCGGAGTTGACGTGGAAGAACGGCTCGTGGCCGAGCAGCGGCAGCGCCTTGACGACGCCGCCGCCGGTGCCGAGCACCTGGTCGCGCTCGTCGGAGATGATCACGCGGGGCGTGCTGCGCGCGGCCGTGTGCGCGATGATCTGGTCGGCGAGATAGTGGACATTGACGACGGCTTCGGTGACCCCGGCTTCGGCGAGGCGGTCGAGCACATGGTCGAGCAGCGGGCGGCCGGCGACGCGCACCAGCGGTTTGGGCATCGTCTCCGTCAGTGGGCGCATGCGCAATCCGAGACCGGCGGCGAGGACCATGGCTTTGTGCGGCTTGACGGGCATCTCAGGCAATCTCGATCAAAGGTGGTACGCACGAATCATACCACGCAAAAACATCTATCGTCTCGGTCGGTTGCGATAGCCCGGCGCGATGACGAATGTGCGACGGCGGCGCCGTCGTCCCGATGCAGGATGCCGCACGTGTCTCCCGGTACGCCGTCAGGCCTCCGCTGTGGCGCGCTTGTTGGTCTTCTTCTTGCCCTGCTTCAGGAAGGTGACGCCGATCTGGTCGCCATTGACCCAGGCCAGCTCGCAGCGCCGGTAGGCCAAGCCGGTCGACGACAACAGCAGGAAGAACTCCTTCAGGTGCAGGCCTTCGACCGAGCCCTCGACCGTCAGCTTCGCCCCGGTCTCCGAGACGTCCTCAATGGTGCAGTTGCGCCGCCAGGTGCCGTCGATGCCCATCATGAAAGCCGGGATGCCGCGCTCGAAGACGACGCGTTCGCCCTTCATCCGCTCTGCCATCGCAACCTCCATTCATGCGCGGCGCGCAACCGGCGCCGCGGGCGCAAGGTAAGGGGGGATGGCTAAGAACCGGTAAAGCGACGCGGGTGGGTGGTTTTGGCGCGTCCTCTTCCCACAACGGCGGTCCGCTCCCCTCCCCCTTGCGGGGAGGGGTTGGGGGTGGGGGGGGCCACGGATGCTGAATTTGTTGGTTTACTCGGACCGGCAGCTGACAGCCGCCGGCGGTCATGATTGCCGCTGATGGCTAGAGGTCTGCGCTCGTCACTTTGAGTCTCGCCCGGAGACCCCCACCCTGACCCCTCCCCGCAAGGGGGAGGGGAGCGCACCGTCGGTGCCGTGAGAGGGTGCCTCAAGCTACGCCAGCCGGTGGCGGCACATTCGCCGCGTACCAATCGCGTAGCGGCTCCAGCGCCGCGTGCGCCAGCGCGCGGTGGAGATAGTCCCAGATGCGAGGCTGGTGCTTGAGGTAGTGCGGCTTGCCGTCACGGCGGTTGAGGCGGGCGAAGGTGCCCAGCAGGCGGGTGTTGCGCTGGGCGGACATGATTGCATAGTGCGTGCCGAATTCGTCGGCGTCGAAGTCCGTCGGCGCAGCTTGGCGTGCGGCGATGTAGCGCTCTCGGAGCGCCTGCTCGATCTCCGCCGACACGTCGATCCGGGCGTCCTGCGCCAGGGAGACCACGTCGTAAGCCGGCGGGCCCATCACCGCGTCCTGGAAGTCGATCACGCCCACGCGCGCGATGCCTTCGCGCGACGGCAGCCACAGCAGGTTCGGCGAATGATAGTCGCGGATCACCCAGGTCGGCTTGGCCGCGAGCGGCGCCTCCAGCAACTCGCGCCATTTTTCCAGGAATTCGGCGCGCAGCACCTGCGACAGCTCCACGCCACGGTCGGGCAGGTACCATTCGAGCATCAGGCCGATCTCGATCAGCATCGCGTCGATGTCGAAGGTCGGGACCTTGTAGGTCACCTGCGGCGCCAGCGGCAGCACGGCGGGCACGTCCTGCCCATGCAGCGACGCGAGAACATCGACTGCGGCCTCGTAGCGCTCCACGACCGGCCGTGGCGGGTCGCCCTCGATCACGCCCTCGCGTCCGAGATCCTCGGTGACGAGAAAGCCGTGGCCGAGATCGGCGTCGTTGATCTTCGGCGCCGAGATGCCGCGTCCGCGCAAGGCGGCGGCGATCGCGACGAACGGGCGAACGTCCTCGGCGAGATGCACGGCGCCGCTATAGGGCTTGCCGTTGTAGATCGCCGGGCCGTCGGGCCGCTTCGGCGAGTTCATCAGGATGTAGACGCGCTCGCCCTTGTGGAGCCGCGCATAGGAGCGGGTCGAGGCGTCGCCGGCCATGTGCTCGCGGCGCGATCTGGCGTGCCCGGCCTCGGCGAGGAATTCGCGCAGGGCTTTCAGCCGTGCAACCACCGCGGCCGCCTTGCCGCTGCCGGTGATCTCGGCGCTGCGCGCGGTGTCGCCCTGCGATGGATCGTGGCGCAGCGCGATGTCGACGCGGTCCAGCGGGAGAGTGCCGCCGGCGCGCTCCGGCCATTCGATCAGCACGACGGTCGCCTCCGGCAGCGGCGACAGGCCGATCTCCTCGAGCTCCGATGCATCGCTGATGCGATAGAGATCGGCATGCACCAGCGGGAAGCTCGGCAGGTCGTAGCTCTGCGCCAGAGTAAAGGTCGGACTCGGCACCTCCAGCTCGTCGTCGCCGGCGAGGTACCGGATCATCGCTCGCGCCGCCGCGGTCTTGCCGGCGCCGAGATCGCCGGTGAGCGTGATCAGCGCACCCGGGCCGATCAGCAGCGCGAGATCGGCCATCAGGGCGGCGGTGGCGGTCTCGTCCGCCAGCGCGGTGGTGAATGTCAGCTGGTCCGTCATTCCGCGGCGTTGCGTTGCGCGACGTGGTCGGTCGGGAAGTCACAGGTGACCGTGGTGCCCTTGCCGACCACCGAATCCATCCGCACCCTGCCGCCATGCAGCTCGACGAAGGAGCGCACCAGCGACAGGCCGAGCCCGGCGCCGCGATGGCGCGAGCCCTGCGAATGGCTCTCGAACCATTCGAACACCTTGTCCTTCACCTCGGGCGGAATGCCGGGGCCGGAATCGGTGACCGCGAAGATGACGCTGTGATCGGTGCGGCGGGCGCTGACGGCGACGCTCGAATCCGGCGGCGAGAAGCCGACGGCATTGGCGAGCAGATTGTAGAGGACCTGAACGACGCGGCGCTCGTCGCCGACGAAGGAGCCGACATCGGGGTCCACCGCGATCGTCAATCGGATGCGATCCGTGGCGAGCCGGTCCTGCACGCCTTCGGCCGCGGCCTCGATCGCCTTGGCGGCATCGACCGGCCCGAGCTCGAGCTTCATGGCGCCGGCATCGATGGTGGCGAGGTCGAGAATGTTGTTGGTCAGCGCCAGCAGCGCGTTGGTGGATTTGGTGACGTAGTCGAGATACTCGGCCTGCTTCGGCGTCAGCGGCCCGGTCGACGGATCGGACAGGAAATGCGCGAAGCCGATGATCGTCGTCAGCGGCGCGCGCAGCTCGTAGGACACGTGGTGGACGAAGTCGATCTTCATCTGGCCGGCGGCTTCGAGCGCCTCGTTGCTCTCGCGCAGCGCCCGTTCGACATTCTCGGTGTCGGTGATGTCCTGGAAGGTGAGCATGGTCGCGCCGTCGGGCAGCGGCCGGCTCATGCAGTCGAGCACGCTGCCGTCCTTGCGCTCGAGCTTCAGCGCAACGTCGAGCCGGTTCTCGATCGACGTGATGGCCTCGCGGATAGTGCGCCAGGCGACCGCGTCGTCATAGAGCTGATGGCACCAGGATTCCACGGTGTCGATATGCGGATGCTCGCGCAGCTGATCCGGCGACAGCCGCCACATCTTGGCGAAGGCCGGATTGAACAGCTCGACCCGGCCGTTCGAGCCGAACACCGCGACGCCTTCGGCGAGGCTGTCGAGCGTCTCGCGCTGGACCCGGATCAGGCCGTCGAAGCGGCGGGCAAGCGCGAAGCTCTCGGTGACGTCGTCGAACAGATAGGTGACGCCGCCTTCCGGGTTCGGCGTGGTGACGACCGATAAAGCGCGGCCGTCGGGCAGGAACCAGGTGTCCTTGGCGGCCTCGACGGCGCGATAGGCCTCGTGAAGCTTGGCCTTCCAGGCCCGGAAGTCGGCCTGCTCGGGCAGCTTGCGTGCGGCGCGCAGACGGTCGAGCACCGACGAGTCGTCCGGCTGGCTGTCCAGGAAGGCGGGATCGAGACCCCACAGCCGGCGATAGGAGTCGTTGTAGAAGGCGAGCCGGCGCTGGCCGTCGAACACGGCTACGCCCGAGGACAACTGATCGAGCGTGCGCCGGTGTGCTTCCCGCATCCGCACCACGGCCGCATCCAGCGCCGCCGCCTCGCTGGCGTCGATGGCGACGCCGGCGCTGCCGTGGCCCAGCATGAAGGCGCGCACGTCATACATGCGGCGCTCGCCGCCGGTCACGATCGGCAGCCGGCCCTCGAAACGGCCGTTGGCGCCGAGCGCGCGCTGCAGGTCGGTACGGTCGGCGGAGTCGAGCAGCTCGATGTTGCGACCGATCGCGTCCGGCACGTCGCGGGCATCGGCGGCACGGGCATAGGCGGCGTTGACGTAAGCGAGGGCGCCATTGGCCTGCCGTGCCCAGATCGGCCACGGCAGCGCCGATGCCAGCGCGCGCAGCGACTCCGTCTCCTCGCCGAGCGCCTTGAAGCGGAGCTGCGTCTCGGCGAGCTCGCGGCGCAGACCGGACAATTCGCGGATGCGCACGATGGCCTGGCCGCCGATGGCGCGGCCCATCGCCTCGATGGCATGGCCGTGCGAGGTGGTGAGATTGAGCATGAATCCCTCGCCCGCCTCGCGCAGCGCGTCGACGGCGCGGTCGAGCTGCAGCGCGGGCTCCGGCGGCAGCCAGGTTCCGAAGGCGAGAATGCGCTGCGGCTGATCCTGCGGGACCAGCATCGCGGTGTCGCCGGAGATCTGCGGGCGGTGGCCGCCGGCCGGCCAGGCGATCAGGATCTGCGGCTCGGCGAACAGCAGCGCGCGGTAGCGATCGGCCTGCAATTGCAGCTCGGCGATGTCGGCGCGCAGCCGCGCTTCCTTCCGGCCGGCCGCCAGACGCGTGCGCACCAGCGCGACCGCGGCGACGACGGAGAAGCCGAGCAGCGCCAGCATCGCCGTCACCTCGGCGACATCAGGACGGCTCAGCTCGAACAGCGTCGTGATCGCATCCGCCGGCACGCCACCGCCTGCGAAGCCCGGCGTCGCCGGCGCAAGCGCAGTCGCAGCGAGACCCATCAGGCCCTTGCGCGCGAGTGACGTGCACGACAGCAGCGTCCGACGCATCACCACGATCACGCCCGACATATTTGCCCCAAACCGCACGAAGTTTCGGGCGGCGCCGATCGCGTCGCCCGCGCCGTCTCACGAATCAATCAACCATAACCGCTTCGGGACTCCAGCGGTAAGAGTCCAGACCGTGAACGATGGTTGCGCCTGAGGAAAATGCGTCCGCCGATCGACTCTTTCGAGTCGGAACAGTGGCAAGCCCGTAGTTCAACGGCCCGTCGAGCCGAAGCCGCCGCTGCCGCGCGCGGTGGTCGGCAAGGTTGTCGCGAGGCTGAGCTCGGCGCGTACGACGGAGGCGATCACCATCTGTGCGACGCGCTCGCCGCGGCGAATCGTAAACGGTTCGTTGCCGTGGTTGATCAGCAGCACGCAGATCTCGCCGCGGTAGTCCGCGTCCACCGTGCCCGGTGCGTTCAGCACCGTGACGCCATGCCGCGCAGCAAGCCCCGAACGCGGCCGCACCTGGGCCTCGTAGCCGTCGGGCAGCGCGATCGACAGTCCCGTCGGCACCATCGCATGGCTGCCTGACCCAAGGACGAGCGGCGCATCGGGCGGAACGGCGGCGAGCAGATCGAGCCCCGCGGCATGTGCGGTCTGATAGGCCGGCAGCGGCAGTCCCTCGCCATGCGGCAGGATCTGCACGTCGATCGCTATCGTCTGTGTCACGCAACGGGCCCCATGGTTCTGGCGATCTCGGCGACGAGCGCAGTCGCGACCTCGTCCTTGGTCATGATCGGCCACGACGCGACATGGACGCCATCGGCATCCCTCGTCAAGAGATGCACGGTGTTGCGGTCGCCGCCCATCACGCCGGTCGAAGGCGAGACGTCGTTGGCGACGATCCAGTCGCAGCCCTTGCGCGCGAACTTTGCCTTCGCGTTGTCGATCAGGCGCTCGGTCTCGGCGGCGAAGCCGATCACGAGTCCCGGCCGCTTCTCCTTCAGCTTCGAGATCGTGGCGAGGATGTCGGGGTTCTCGACCAGCGTCAGCGGCGGGATCGCCTTGTCGGTCTTCTTCAGCTTCTGGCCGCCCTCATTGGCGACGCGCCAGTCGGCCACCGCCGCGGCGAAGATCGCGACGTCGGCGGGCAGCTCGGCCTCGACGGCGTCGAGCATCTGCCGCGCCGATTCGACGTGGGTGACGCTGACGCCCTTGGGGTCGGCAAGCTCCACCGGTCCTGCGATCAGCCGCACGTCGGCGCCGGCGGCCTGCGCGGCGGCGGCGATAGCAAAGCCCTGCTTGCCGGAGGAGCGGTTGGCGATGTAGCGCACCGGGTCGATCGGCTCGTGGGTCGGGCCCGCGGTGATCAGCACGCGGCGGCCGGCGAGCGGGCGCGGCGTCGGCGGCTTGAGCATGGCGACGACGGCGTCCGCAATCTCGGTCGGCTCGGCCATGCGGCCGACACCGGCCTCGCCCTTCTCCGCCATCTCGCCGGCGTTGGGGCCGATCATCTGGACGCCGTCGCGCTGCAGGGTCGCGGCGTTGCGGCGCGTCGCCGGGTTGCTCCACATCATCGGGTTCATCGCCGGCGCCAGCAGGATCGGCCGGCTCGCGGCGAGCAGGATGGCGCTGGCGAGGTCGTCGGCGGCGCCGTGCGCCATCTTTGACATCAGGTCGGCGGTCGCCGGTGCCACCACGATCAGGTCGCAGTCGCGCGCGAGCCGGATATGGCCGACGTCGAACTCGCTGCGCGCGTCGAACAGATCGGTGAAGACACGATCTCCCGACAGCGCCGATGCGGCGAGCTCGGTCACGAATTGCGTTGCCGCCTTGGTCAGCACGCAGCGGACGTGGATGTGGCGCTCCTTCAGCCGCCGGATCAGGTCGAGCGATTTGTAGGCGGCGATGCCGCCGCCGATGATCAGGGTGACGCGGGCTTCGCGCACCTGGCCGGGCTGGGGGACGAGCGGGGCAGACGGGTTGGCTGGAGCTGGCGGCGCCATTGGCGGCTCGGACGGATCGACAGGCTCGATCAGCGCGCGCAGGATGACCCGGACTTCCTCCTCGACCGAGCGCCCGTTCTGCGCCGAGCGCAGTCGCAGATAAGTTTTGAGAGAGTCGTCCAGCTTGCGGATGGTCAGGCTCGCCATGACCGCCTCCCCAGCATTGTCGTTGTGAGTGCGATGCTAGCAGAAAATGACAGCAGTGCAATCAGGGTGGGCAAAGCGGCCGCCGCGGGCGGCAGCGTGCCCACCGTCGATGCGCATGCATCGGTAGGACGGTGGGCACGGCGCCACTGCGATCTCGCACGCGGAAACGGTACGGCTGCGCCTTTGCCCACCTACATCTTCGTCACAACCTGAGCACCGCGAACAGAATGCCGATGAAGGTCAGCGCGATGACCCACAGCGCGATGGCGCGCCAGCGGCTCTTCTTGCCTTCGGTGCGGCCCATGGCGGCGATGGTTTCCGGCGACAGGCGCAGGCCGTCGCGGGTCATGGTCTCCATGTGCTCCAGCACGGCGGCGGCGCGGGCGGCGAGCACGGGCAGGGTCGCGCTGAGCCGGACTAGGTCGCCGACGCCGGACACGGCGCCTTCGATGCGGCCGAGCGGGCCGAGATTACGCTCGATCCATTCGCGCACCACGGGATCGGCGACCTTCCAGATGTCGAGCTTGGGATCGAAGCCGCGCGCGACGCCCTCGACCACCACCATGGTCTTCTGCAGCAGGATCAGCTCGGGTCGGGTGCGCATGTCGAACAGGCCGGTGACCTCGAGCAGCAGGGTCAGCAGCTTGGCCATCGAGATTTCTTCGGCCGTGCGGTTGTGGATCGGCTCGCCGATGGCGCGGATGGCTTGTGCGAAATTCTCCACCGAATGATGCGGCGGCACGTAGCCGGCCTCGAAATGCACCTCGGCGACGCGGCGATAGTCGCGGGTGATGAAGCCGAGCAGGATTTCGGCCAGGAAGCGCCGCTCCTTCATGCCGAGCCGGCCCATGATGCCGAAATCGACCGCGACCAGCCGGCCCTGCTGGTCCAGGAACAGGTTGCCCGGATGCATGTCGGCGTGAAAGAAGCCGTCGCGCAGGGCGTGGCGCAGAAAGCTCTGGATCACCTTGCGGCCGACGTCGGGCAGATCGACATTGGCCTCCGCGAGTCGGGCGTGATCGTTCAGCGCGATGCCGTCGATCCACTCCATCGTCAGCACGGTGTTGGCGGTGCGATCCCAGTCGACCGCGGGCACGCGGAAGTCCGGATCGTCCTTGATGTTTTCCGCCATCTCCGAGAGCGCGGCGGCCTCCAGGCGAAGGTCCATCTCCATCGCGACCGAGCGCGACATCGTGTTGATGACCTCGACCAGCCGCAGCCGCCGCGCTTCCGACGAATGCGCCTCGGCCTTTTCGGCGACGAAGAAGAAATCGGAGAGGTCGCGGCGGAAGCGCGCGGCGACGTTGGGCCGAAGCACCTTCACCGCGACCGGACGACGAATGCCGTCGTGTTCGACCTCGCCGCGATGCACCTGCGCGATCGAGGCGGCGGCGACCGGCGGGCCGAGATGCGTGAACAGCTGGCTGATCGGACGTTCGAGGGCGGTGGCGATGACCGCCTCGGCCTCGGCCTGCGGGAATGGCGGCAGCCGGTCCTGCAGCGATTCGAGATCGCGCGCCATGATGACGCCGACGACGTCGGGCCGCGTCGCCAGGAACTGGCCGAGCTTGAGATAGGCCGGGCCCATGCGCTCCAGCGCCCGCGACAATCTTGGTCCGGACTTGGCGCCGGGGCGCTCGACCAACCGGGCCAGCTTGAGCGCGAGCTGGCCCGGCGGCGGCGCCAGGCTCGGATCGACAGCGCCGAACACGCCCTCGCGCGCGAACACGAAGGCGGCCCGGGCGAGCCGCGTAATATGAGTGAGTGCGGAGATCACAAACGCCAGCCGGAATGGAGCGCGACGATGCCGCCGGAGAGAGTCTGCCAGGACACGCGGGAGAAGCCGGCCGCCGAGATCATCTCGGCGAAGGCGCTGGGGCGCGGAAACTGGCGGATCGATTCGACGAGGTAGCGGTAGGACTCGGCATCGCCGGTGACGGCGTGGCCGAGCTGCGGGATCACGTTGAAGGAGAACAGGTCGTAGAGCTTGTCGAGCCCGGGGACCTCGACGGTCGAGAACTCCAGGCACAGGAAGCGGCCGCCATGCTTGAGCACGCGATGGGCTTCTGCGAGCGCCAACTCGATCTGCGGCACGTTGCGGATGCCGAACGCGATCGTATAGGCGTCGAAGGAGCGGTCGGGGAAGGCGAGCTTCTCGGCATTGCCCTCGACGAACGAGACCTTGTCCTCGAGAGCCTGCTTCAGCGCGCGCTGGCGGCCGACCTCGAGCATGTCGCCATTGATGTCGCAGACGGTGGCATGGAAGCCTGAGCCGGCCTTCCTGGCGGCGCGGAAGGAGATGTCGCCGGTGCCGCCGGCGACGTCGAGCAGCGCGAACGGCGCATCGCTCTTCGGCGGGTTGAGCGTGTTGATCATGATGTCCTTCCAGACGCGGTGCAGTCCGCCCGACATCAGGTCGTTCATCAGGTCATAGCGCGAGGCCACGCTGTGAAACACGTCGTTCACCAGCGTCTGCTTCTCGCCCAGAGGCACATCCCTGAAGCCGAAATGAGTGGTTTGGTCCGGCTGATCCATCACCCTTACTCCGATACAGCACCATAGCGCCGATGCGGCCAAGGCGCTATCACGTCAGCCGGACAAGGTGAATGGTCGCGGATGCAAAAGGTGAAATGAACAGGAATGCCTGAGCTGCCCGAAGTCGAGACCGTCCGGCGCGGGCTGCAGCCGGTCATGGAAGGCGCGGTCATCGTCAAAGCCGAGGCCCGGCGTGGCGACCTGCGGTTTCCGTTCCAGCCCGATTTTGCGAAGCGCCTGCAGGGCCAGACCGTCAGGGGTCTCGGCCGGCGTGCCAAATATCTGCTGGCCGATCTCGGCTCCGGGGACGTGCTCCTGATGCATCTCGGCATGTCCGGCTCGTTCCGGGTGATCAAGCCGGAGCACGAGGAGACGCCCGGCGAGTTTCACACTCCGCGCGGCAAGGACAGCGTGCACGACCATGTCGTGTTTCACATGTCGTCAGGTGCCGACATCGTATTCAACGATCCGCGCCGCTTCGGCTTCATGAAGATCATCGCCCGCGGCGAGCTCGAGGCCGAGCCGCATCTCAAGGGTCTCGGACCCGAGCCGCTCGGCAATGAATTCGATGCGGCGATGCTGGCGCACGCCTGCGCCAACAAGAAGACCAGCCTCAAGGCGGCGCTGCTCGACCAGCGCGTCGTCGCCGGGCTCGGCAACATCTATGTCTGCGAGGCGCTGTTCCGCGCGCACCTGTCGCCGCGGCGGCTGGCGGCGACGCTCGCCACGAAGAAGGGCGAGCCCACGGATCACGCCAGGCGTCTGGTGGAAGCGATCTACACCGTGCTCAACGAGGCGATCCGCGCCGGTGGCTCATCGCTGCGCGATCACCGCCAGACATCAGGCGAGCTCGGCTATTTCCAGCATTCGTTCCAGGTCTATGACCGCGAAGGCGAGCCGTGCCGGACGGATGGCTGCAGCGGCGTGGTGAAGCGTTTCGTGCAGAACGGACGCTCGACCTTCTGGTGTCCGAAGTGCCAGAAGTGATGTCGCAGCCGACGAGCCGGCACGGCCGGCTGCGCCGGTCCGCTTGTGACGGACGAGGGTGGGCGTATACTGCGGCCATGGCTGTCAGCTCGCCCGATCTGAAAGCATTCCTGCTCGCGACGCCGTTCTTTGGCGGCCTGCCTGACGCGAGCCTTGATCTGCTGGTCTCGATGCTGGTCGAGCGTCGCTTCGACAGGGGCGCCGTGGTCGTCGCCGAAGGCGAGGCGGGCCGCTCGATGTTCGTCGTGCACAGCGGCACGCTGGAGGTGAGCGAGCGCCTGGAGACGGGCATTGCGATCCGCATGTCGTCTCTCGCGCCCGGCGATTTCTTTGGCGAGATGACCTTGCTCGAAATGCAGAACAGGTCGGCCACGGTGGTCGCGGAGACGCCGACCATCTTGTATGAGCTGACGGCACAGAATCTCTACGCGTTCTACAAGGCCGACATCCAGGCCTATGTGATCGTGATGCAAAACATCAATCGCGAGCTGTGCCGCCGCCTGCGTCGCGCCGATGCGCGGATCAAGGCGCTGGAGACGGGCGCGCGGTCGTCGGGTTTCTGAACCTCTCCCAGCCTTGCGGGGAGAGGGAGCGCACCGCCCGCGCCGTGAAAGCTCAGAGCAAATTCCAACTACAACCCAGCCTTCCAGTTGATGCCGTTGTCGGCCCAGGTCGGATAGGCCCGCGCCACCGGCACCTTGGCCTCCTCGACCTGCGGCGTCAGCATGATCGGGAATTCGACCTCGGCGTGCTCGCTCGCGTCCTTCAGCTCGCCCGCGTCGTGCATGACGTGGTCGCCGGCGAGCTTGCCCGCGGTCCAGCGCCACAGGCTGCGAATCTCCTGCGCCGACTTGCCGGCCGCGTCGAACTCGCTGACGCCGAGACCGGCGGCGAGCGCGTCCTGGTGGTCGTTGCGCATCATGATGAAGGGTTGCGCCAGCACCTCGGCGATGTCGCGTGGAGCGTCGGCGTCGAGCGCGGTCGTCGCGTCGGTGACGCGGTGGCCGCCGCGGATCGGGGCCTGGTTGAGCACGAAGGCGAACGGCTTGCGCCAGGCTTTGACGACGCTGAGCGTCGGTGCCGTCGCCTCGATGTCGGCGACGCTCGGCCGCGCCGGAATGAGGCACAGATCGCAGTGGCGGATCGCGGCCGTCGTGGATGCCGTGATGCCGGCCCCGGTGTCGATCACGCAGAGGGTGACGCCGTCGCGGGCCAGCGCATCGAGGCGAGGCTCGATCGTCTTGGCATCGTAGACGGCTTCGACGATCGGCTCGCCCGCGGCGCGGCGCGCCTGCCATTTCGTGAGCGTGCCCTGACGGTCGGTTTCGATCACGCGCACCTTGTGGCCGGCCTGCTGGGCCGCTACGGCCAGACCAATCGCCAGCGTGCTCTTGCCGCTGCCGCCCTTCTGCGTGGCCAAAACGATCGTGTACATCGGGAGACAGTCCTTCGGATGTTGACGGAACTTATGAGAACGCCAAAGCTGAGTGCATCGCGATCGCGGTGCAGAGCTATTCTCGCTCAGGACAGTCCCGGCCCGATCCAACTCATGAAGAGCGATCGCGGTGGTCCGAATCAGCACGCCGACAAAACTGTTCGAACCATCTCACGCTCGGCCTGTGCCTGCACAGACCGGTTGACTACGGCGGGAGCCGTTCCGAGTTGATAGCAAGGTGCTAGGAAGTTGAGTGGCAGCGAGCCGCGGGCAAGCGATCGGCATCGCCGAGCATCATCCCATGCAGTCGCGATGCTGCACGTCCGATCCCCGCCGGCCGCCGTTGGGCCCTTAATTTTTTCTAAAACGACATGCTTAACATTGCGTAAACGCTGCCGCGCCGCAGTGCGCAGCGGCATGATCGCGATGCCGAACCGGTTTGGCGCAGGCTTTACTTCCGCACGCAGATCACGCGCACCGTCGCCGCCTTGGCGTCGAGCGAGGTTCCGTCGGGCTTGACGCCATGCGTGGCGAGAAAGGCGCGCGTCGCATCGGCGCTCACCATCACGACCTGTGTGGACGGGATGAGCGCCGTGCCGGCCATGATTCCTGGCTTGAGCAGGGTGACGCCGGCGAACTTGCCATCGCCGTCGAGCGCCGCCGCGCCGGAGAAGCCGAGGCCCGGCGCCGGCGCCAGCGAGGCGTCACCCGCGCCGTTGGCGGCGAGCTGGGCCTTGACGGTGCTGATCGCGGCACCGCCGCCCTGGCTCTGCGGATCGGCGATGCCGACGATGTCGACCGACGATTTCGCACGGCCGCCCGACAGCGCCAGCGGCTTCAGGCCGCGCGCGCCGTAGATGCGCAGTAGCGCGAGCCCGCGCTCCTTGTCCTCGGCGACGCGCTCGGCATGGCCGAAGCCGGGAACGGTGATCGCGACGCAGCTGTCGGTGACCTCGCGATCGGCGATGATGGCGCCGTCCTGGCTCGCGATGATGCCGGTGCCGTAATCGACGCTGCGCCGTGGCGCGGGCTGCGCGGCCAATGTCGACGGAAACGCGGTGAACGCGCTCGACATCGCGATCACCACCGGGTCGACCGTGTTCTCGGTGGCCTGATCGTAGAGGATGGTCAGGATACGCACCTCGTCGCCCCGAAAGGTGCCGCGAATGTAGAACTTCTTCAGGTTCTGTAGCCCGGACAGCACGAAGAAGTCGGGCTTCACCACACTGTAATCGACGGTGCGGCCGGGCTCCTTCTTCTCGCGGTCGGCGAGCGTCGCGGTGGTCGGGTTGGCTTCCTTGCGGCGTGACAGCGCCACCTGCACGGTGCCGGTGGGCGAGGTCCATTTCGAGCCGGTGCCGTCGCTGGTCTGTTGCGGCACCAGCTTGGTGGGAATGCCGAGCCGCGCGCCGCTGACCGGTTCGGTCACGAGCTTCCAGCCGACGCCCTCCTGCTTGCGGCGCGCGGTGTCGGCGAGCACGGCGCGCTCCTGCGGGTTCAACACGCCGGTCGGCTTGCGGCCGGCGAGCTTCTGGTACTCCTTGATCGCGTTGACCATGCGCTCGCTGACGTCGCCGGTGATCGCGCCATTGTACTGGCCGACCCAGGCGAGATCGGATTGCAGCGCGAGCCGCTCGGCCTGGCTCATCGCATTGGCGGTGTCGGCGGGAGCCTGCACGCCCGGGCGCACCGGCTGGGTCGCGACCGGCTTGGGCTTGGCGCCTGGCAACGCGCCCTGCGGCGTCTGGGCCTGCGCCGATGCGCACGCGGCGATGGCGCAGATGAAGGTTGCCGAGGCCAGCCGTCTCATGACAAATCCCGATGCTCTTGCCGCTGACATAAATAAGCACATCTGCTTGGTCGGTCACAATCCGGCGAGGGTTCAGTGCGGAGATCCGCCGTCTTCGCTACGGGCCGACAATGGGCTGACAGCGGTGCGGCAGCGGAAGGACGGTGCAACGATGCTGAGCGACGAAGAACTGGAGCGCTATGCCCGTCACATCGTGCTGCGCGACGTCGGCGGTCCCGGTCAGGCGGCGCTGAAGCGCGCCGCGGTGCTGGTGGTCGGCGCAGGCGGCCTCGGCGCGCCGGCGCTGATGTATCTCGCCGCTGCCGGCGTCGGCACGATCGGCGTCGTCGACGATGACGTGGTGTCGCTGTCGAATTTGCAGCGCCAGGTCATCCATGCGACCCCCGACATCGGCAGACCCAAGGTCGAGAGCGCCGCCGAGCGCATCAACGCGCTCAATCCGCATGTGAGCGTCATGGCGCATCGGACCTGGCTCAATGCCGACAACGCGCTCGATCTGATCGGCGCTTATGATCTCGTGCTCGACGGCTCCGACAATTTCGACACCCGCTATCTCGTCTCCGATGCCTGCTTCCTGGCCGCGCGGCCGCTGATCACCGGCGCGCTCGGCACCTTCGATGCGTCGCTGACGACGATCCGGGCGCATGAGCGGGATGAGAAGGGCCAGTTTAATCCGACCTATCGCTGCCTGTTCCCGGAGCCGCCGCCACCCGGCACCGTCCCGGCCTGCGCCGAGGCTGGCGTGATGGGGGCGCTCGCCGGCATGCTGGGGTCGATGATGGCGCTGGAGGCGATCCGCGAGATCGTCGGCTTCGGCGAGGGCCTGGTCGGCCGGTTGCTGATGCTGGACGCGCGGACGATGCGGTTCGAGACCCTGCGCTATGGCCGTGATCCGTCAAATCCGCTCAATGGCGATGGGTTGGTGATTGCCGATCTGAGCGCGCATCAGAAGCCGTAATGCGGTGAGAACCGCGCCAGGTCCTCCGTTGTCGTCCCGGACAAGCCCGGCGGACGCGAGAGCGCCGGCGGGCGCCGATCCGGGACCCAGCCACCGCATTCGGTGATATGCGCGGAACGTGCGGCCTGCCTGTTTCAGATATCACGCGGTATGGGTCCCCGCGTTCGCGGGGACGACACATGTGATGAGGTGCCGGGCTTGACACCCACTCCGCTGCCGTCGTGGACAAGGTGCAGCGCGATCGCGTCGGGGACACCGACTAAGAGGCTGGCGGATCGATCGGCCTACAGCATGCTCGGCAGCACGCGGTCCGGCGGGCGGTGGTTGTCGAGGAAGGTCTTGATGTTGATGATGACCTTCTCGCCCATCTCGACGCGGCCCTCGATGGTGGCCGAGCCCATGTGCGGCAGCAGCGTCACCTTGCCGGCCTTGGCGAGTCGGACCAGGCGCGGATTGACCGCGGGCTCGTGCTCGAACACGTCGAGACCGGCGCCGGCGATGTCGCCGGCCTCGATCTGCCGCGTCAGCGTCTCCTCGTCGATCACCTCGCCGCGCGCGGTGTTGACGATGTAGGCGTCCTTGCGGATCAGCTTCAGCCGGCGCGCCGACAAGAGATGGAACGTCGCCGGCGTGTGCGGGCAGTTCACCGAGATGATGTCCATCCGCGCCAGCATCTGGTCGAGGCTTTCCCAGTAGGTGGCGCCGAGCTCGTCGGCGATCACCGGGGCGACCGGGCGGCGGTTGTGATAGTGGATCTGCAGGCCGAAGGCGCGGGCGCGCCGCGCCACGGCCTGGCCGATGCGGCCCATGCCGATGATGCCCAACCGCTTGCCGCCGATGCGGTGGCCGAGCATCCAGGTCGGCGACCAGCCCGCCCAGTTCTTGCCCTCGGTCAGGATCGAGGCGCCCTCGATCAGCCGCCGCGGCACCGCGAGGATCAGCGCCATGGTCATGTCGGCGGTGTCCTCGGTGAGGACCTTCGGCGTGTTGGTGACGGTGATGCCGCGCGCCACCGCCGCCGCAACGTCGATATTGTCGACGCCATTGCCGAAGTTGGCGATCATGCGCAGCTTGCAATCGGGCTGATTGAGAATGTCGGCGCTGATGTGGTCGGTGACGGTCGGAACCAGCACCTCGGCGGTGCGCACGGCGTCGGCGAGCTGTTCCTGGCTCAACGGCTCGTCGTCGAGATTGAGCCTGGCGTCGAACAGCTCGCGCATGCGGGTCTCGACCGAGTCCGGCAGCTTGCGTGTCACCACGACGAGGGGCTTTTTCCTACCTGACATGTGCTGCTCTCATGAGATCCTTCAGACCTCATTAACCGGGTTCGCCGAAACTACCGTCGTCGCCTGAGAGCGGCGCTTCCCTGGACTGGTCGTGTCGGATCTCGCAGGTGGGCCGATCCGTTCCTGACAGGGCTTCGCGAGCGATTCTCAGGCGCTTCCTGGCCGCTTGTGTTCGGTCCTGTCTAGCAGAAGGCCGGGCCAAGACAAGAAGCCAACGGCGGGTCGGGACTGGCGCTTTCGGCAAGCCCTCTCTGTGCACGAAGGGGGGCAGCCGGGCAGTTCGATGGGGATCGGGCGAAGGATCGCAACGCAATCCGCTTTGATCGGAGCGCGCGTCGGTCCTTTCGAGGGAGAGTGAGTTGAGTAATTTGACGTTGTGGCGTTTCGGTGCAGTCGTGGTGCTGCTGGTCTGTCTGTTCGACGTTGCCGTCGGCAGAGGGGGCGTTGCGGCGAAGGACTCTGTTCTCACCACCAGCGGCCTGCCGGTGCCGCGCTATGTCAGCCTGAAGTCGGATCATGTGAACGTTCGCGCCGGTCCGACCAAGGACAACGACGTGGCCTGGGTCTATACGCGCTCCGGCCTGCCGGTCGAGATCACCGCGGAATATGAGAACTGGCGCCGCGTGCGCGATTCCGAGGGCTCGGAGGGGTGGGTCTATCATTCGTTGCTGTCGGGGCGCCGCACGGCGGTGGTCACGATGAAGAACAAGGACGATCTCGCCCCGATCTATGAGAGCGCCGACGCGGCGAGCGCGGTCACGGCGCGGCTGCAGGCCGGCGTCGTCGCGCAGGTGAAGAAATGCGGCAATGGCTGGTGCCGCGTGCTCGGCAATGGTTTCGAAGGCTGGATCCAGCAGCAGCGGCTGTGGGGCGTCTACGCCGACGAACAGGTCAATTGAAGGCCCAGGTCAGCGCAATGCGCCGACCTCTATCCTGACGCGCTCCCGACACAAAAATGCCCGCAGCGGGTACGGGCATGATGCCTCGATGAAGATGTTCTGGAGGCTCAGCGCTTCTTGCGCAGCCGGACGACCATATCGATCCGGGCGATCTCGTAACCTTCGGGCGCCTCCGGCAGCTTCGACAACGCCAGATGCTGGTCAGGGATATCGACCAGCTCGTGGTTGTTCTCGAGATAGAAGTGATGGTGGGCCGTGACGTTGGTATCGAAATAGGTCTTGGTGCCGTCGACGCTGACCTGACGCAACAGGCCGGCATCGGTCAGCTGGTTCAGCGTATTGTAGACCGTGGCGAGCGAGACCGGAACCTTGGCCAGCGTCGCTTCCTCGTAGAGCATTTCCGCCGTCAGATGCCGCGCACCCTTGCCGAACAACAGCCAGCCAAGGGCCATGCGCTGGCGGGTCGGGCGCAGCCCGGCCGCCTGCAGCATCTCGTTGACGTCGTGCCATGGGCAGCCGTTGAGGGCTGGCTGCCGGCCGTTCCCGAGATCCGGGCTGCCGCGGTCATGACCACTCATCGAGGCGTTGTTGCTGACATCCACTTCAAGCACCGCACAATTCGCTCTCATCTATAACCGATATAGGAAGAAACCCATTCAGATGCAAGCTTATCGCAACTAACGTATCTAGAACGCCCCTAAACTGCATTTACCGCCCGGTTCGGGCGCGGGCCCCGGTGCCGCGTCGATTTACCTGGATACGCGCATTGACGCCGCAATCCTCTATGTTAGAGAGCGCCCGGACCCGATTGCCCTGCCATGGTGAGCGCCGGCGGCCGTGATGGCCATGTGCGCGAATCCAGGCGTCGTTAGGCCCGCCGCTGACAACGGTCATGTTCGCCAGGTGCGATGGCCCAGCCTTCGTGCCGACGCGATGACCGGCCAGCGCGGCGCGGAGGGGGGGGCGGCGCGCGGGAACGGTCCATGTCGCGCGGCACAAATTCCACCGGGGATCGTTGAGAAAGGCCACCAAGCATGCTGGATCGGCGCAGCGCATATGAATACGAGGACCTGCTGGCCTGCGGCCGCGGGGAGCTGTTCGGCCCCGGCAATGCACAACTGCCGCTGCCGCCGATGCTGATGTTCGATCGGATCGTCGAGATCTCCGAGACCGGCGGTGAGTTCGGCAAGGGTGTCGTCCGCGCCGAGCTCGACGTGAAGCCGGATCTCTGGTTCTTCGGCTGCCACTTCAAGAATGATCCGGTGATGCCGGGCTGTCTCGGCCTCGATGCGATGTGGCAGATGGTGGGCTTCTACCTCGGCTGGACCGGCGGCGCCGGGCGCGGCCGTGCGCTGGGCCTCGGCGATCTCAAGTTCTCCGGCCAGGTTCTGCCGACCGCGCGCAAGGTTGTGTACAATGTCGACATCAAGCGCGTGATGCGCTCAAAGCTGGTGCTCGGTATTGCCGACGGGTGGCTTTCGATGGATGGCGAGATTATCTATCGCGCCAAGGACCTGAAGGTCGGGCTGTTCAAGCAGGACGCCGCGCCGACTTGAACCAGCGGGCTGCGACCACAGACAGTGCAGCAGGCACGGCTGCAACAGAACACACGAGCAAAGTGAGGCGGACATCATGAGGCGGGTTGTCATCACGGGCATGGGCATCGTCTCATCGATCGGCAACAACACCCAGGAGGTGCTCGCCAGCCTGTACGAGGCGAAGTCCGGCATCTCCCGTGCTGAGAAATATGCCGAGCTTGGTTTTCGTTCGCAGGTGCAAGGTGCGCCGACGCTGAATCCCGCCGACGTGGTCGACCGCCGCGCCATGCGCTTCCTCGGCGAGGGGGCGGCTTGGAATCATGTCGCCATGGAGCAGGCGATCCTCGATTCCGGGCTGGAGCCGACCGACGTCTCCAACGTCCGCACCGGCATCATCATGGGCTCAGGCGGGCCATCGACGCGCACGCTGGTGGAAGCGGCCGACATCACCCGCACCAAGGGCCCGAAGCGCGTCGGTCCGTTCGCCGTGCCGAAGGCGATGTCGTCGACGGCCTCGGCGACGCTGGCGACCTGGTTCAAGATCAAGGGCGTCAACTACTCGATCTCCTCGGCCTGCGCGACCTCCAATCATTGCATCGGCAATTCCTACGAGATGATCCAGTACGGCAAGCAGGACGTGATGTTCGCCGGCGGCTGTGAGGAGCTCGACTGGACGCTGTCGGTGCTGTTCGACGCGATGGGCGCGATGTCGTCCAAGCACAACGACACGCCGGCGACCGCGTCGCGGCCCTATGACGTCACGCGCGACGGCTTCGTGATCGCAGGCGGCGCCGGCGTCCTCGTGCTGGAAGAGCTCGAGCATGCCAAGGCGCGCGGCGCCAAGATCTACGGCGAGATCGTGGGCTACGGCGCGACGTCCGACGGCTACGACATGGTTGCGCCTTCCGGCGAGGGCGCCGAGCGCTGCATGCAGCTCGCGCTGTCGACCGTGAAGACCAAGATCGACTACATCAATCCGCATGCGACCTCGACACCCGCCGGAGATCCGCCGGAGATCGAGGCGATCCGGAAAGTGTTCGGCCGCGGCGAGAAATGTCCGCCGATCGCCGCGACCAAGGCGCTGACCGGCCACTCGCTCGGCGCCACCGGCGTCCAGGAAGCGATCTATTCGCTGCTGATGATGAAGAACGGCTTCATCTGCGAGAGCGCCAACATCACCGAGCTCGATCCCGCCTTTGCCGACATGCCGATCGTGCGCAAGCGCATCGATAACGCCAAGCTCGGCACCGTGCTGTCGAACTCGTTCGGCTTCGGCGGCACCAACGCGACACTGGTGTTCAAGCAGCTCGACGCTTAAGATTTCCAACAGCACTGGTTTCGTCGGCATCATGGCCGGGCAGCAGCGCGAAGCTCATTCTTCGCACCGATGTCCGGCCATCGGCGTCTCGAAGGCGGAACGATCATCCTGGCTGGGCCGATCCCGGCATGACGAAGGAGAGACATCATGCAGGGTCTGATGGCAGGCAAGCGCGGCCTGGTCATGGGCATCGCCAACGACCATTCGATCGCCTGGGGCATCGCCAAGACGCTGGCGGCGCATGGCGCCGAGATGGCCTTCACCTATCAGGGCGACGCGCTCGGCAAGCGCGTCCGTCCGCTGGCCGACGAACTCGGCGTCAAGCACGTGCTGTCCTGCGACGTCGAGGACATCGCCAGCGTCGACAGTGTATTCACGGCGCTCCGGGAGGCCTGGGGCGGGCTCGACTTCGTCGTCCACGCCGTCGCCTTCTCCGACAAGAACGAGCTCAAGGGCCGCTACGCCGACACCTCGCGCGAGAATTTTGCGCGCACGATGCTGATTTCCTGCTTCTCCTTCACCGAGATCGCCAAGCGCGCCGCCGAGCTGATGCCGGAGAGCGGCGGCAGCATGATCACCTTGACCTTCGACGGCTCCAACCGGGTGATGCCGAACTACAACGTGATGGGCGTTGCCAAGGCCGCGTTGGAAGCCTCGGTGCGCTATCTCGCCGCCGACTACGGCCGCCGCAGCATCCGTGTCAACGCGATCTCGGCCGGACCGGTGCGCACGCTGGCGGGCTCGGGCATCGGCGATGCCCGCTTCATGTTCGCCTTCCAGCAGAAGCACTCGCCGCTCGGCCGCGGCGTGACCCTGGAGGAGCTTGGCGGCTCGGCGCTCTATCTGCTGTCGGAGCTGTCCGGTGGCGTCACCGGCGAGATCCACTACGTCGATTCCGGCTACAACGTGATCTCGATGCCGCGCCCCGAGGATCTCAAGGCGGACTGACCTCCGCGCGCATCGGCGGTATCAGGGGAACGCGAGACTCCGTCCCCCGATCGACCCAAATTTTCCCAGTTGAAGACAATGTTCCTGAACGGCTAATCAGGAAGCATTGGCGCAACTCTTGTTGGTTGTTGCGACGACGCTGCGATGCATCATGACCGGTGCATCGGCCGCGGCCGTCAGCCAGCCGCTCGCGCCGGCAGCAAGACAAGTCGTGGGGGCGATTGATGCTGCGTTCGAAGGCCCGCGTCATCGCTCTCTGCGCGATGACCGGCATTGTGCTTGCGGCGGGGAACGCCGGGCCGGCGCAGGCGCAATCGAGCGTCTGGGACTCCACGATCTCCAACACGAATTGGTATGTGCCGACGGCGCAACTGCTCGCCTACATGTCGCCGAAGACGGGCTTCTCCAATCCGATCCCGATCGGTGACCAGACGTTGTGGACCTTGGGCACCGCGACCAACGGCGCCTTCACCGGCACCAGCGTCGCGCAGCTCAGGATCGGCCTGGCGCTGCTGACGGACACCTCGACCATCCAGGGCTTCGTCACCACCAGCGGCCAGATCACCATGCTGTTCACGCCGACCGGCGGCGGCACCGTGACGGTCGGACTCGGCTATATGCGCAACGTCAACGGCGTGACCTGCATGGAAATGCAGATGATCACCGGCGACAGCCTGCTGGTGACGCATTGGGCCTACATGCTGCCCTATGATCCCGCGACCTTCACGCCGCCGCCGTCGGCGCCGGTGCCGGCCAATTCCGTGCCGCAATGGGCGTGGACCGCCGGCACGCCCTGGCGGATCGTCAGTCCGACATTGTTCGGCACGCAGGCGCCGGGCCGTTTCGTCATCACGAGCTATCAGAACGGCTATTTCTGGGGTGCGGGCGTCGCACCGCCCGGCAGCGCCGCGGCGGGCTTCACGCTGCTCGGCTCGGTGACTCCCGAGGGCAGCGTGCTGTTCAACACCCTCTGGCGCGGCACCCTGACCAGCCTCTATGGCACGGCGAGCGGCAACGCCGCGGGCGCGCAGATGCTGGTGTCGACCTACGACCTTACCGGGAATTTGACGGGAGGACTGGCGACGATGTCGCTGATCCAGCCTTACGCGGAAACGCTGCGGTCTGCAGGCGGCCGCGTCGGCCTGGAAGCGGCTGACGTGTTGTACCGGCTGTCGATGACCTCGGCCGGCTGGACTGGATCGATGGTCTCGGGCTTTGCCGCGCTCGATAATCTCAGCGGTCCATCTCTCAGCGCTGCCGTGAAGCAGACGTTGCCGGTGCTGACCGGGGCGGCCTCGCAGGCGACCCATGTCAGCCAGCAGGTGTTCCGGCAGACGATGACCAACAGGCTCGATGATGTCAGCAGCGTCGGCTGGGCCGCTGGTCGCAATGTCTGGATGCAGCCTCTCGGCGGCACCGCGCAGCAGGCGGGGCGCGATGGCGTTCCCGGCTATGACGCCTCCGGCGGCGGTCTGGCGTTCGGCGCCGACGTCGCAGTCTCGTCCCGCGCCATCATTGGCGGCGTTCTCGGTTATTCTCATCACACGATCACCGGAAGCGACGCCGCCGTGCCGAACCGTCTCGCTCTCGCTTCCTATCAGCTCGGGCTCTATGGGGCCTACGCGATCACCCGTGATGTCACCTTCGACTATCAGCTCGATGGCGGATCGACCGATAACGGCGAAAACCGGTCGCTGAGCTTCATGGGTGCATCCGCCGGCGGCAGCTATCGTTCCTACAGCGGCCATGCCGGCGCAGGCATCAAGACGCGCATTCCGCTGCAAGATGGCTTCGCCCTCGTTCCAGCACTGCGCCTGGACTACGGCACGGTTCGCAGCAATTCCTACGGCGAGAACGGTGCCGGCGGTTTCAGCCTCAACGTCGATCCTCAGATCTATCAGGAGCTCGTGACGACGGCGCAGCTGAAAGCTGTCTACGCGCCCACCAGGCAGATTCGTCTGACCAGCGATATCGGCGTCGGCTACAACGCGCTGAATCAGCCGCTGCAGATCAGCGCGGCGTTCTCGGGCGGCGGCGAGAGCTTTGTCACCCATGGCCTCGGCCTGTCGCCATGGATCTATTCGGCGGGCCTTGGTCTTGTGGCCGCCGGCAACGACCGGCTCGACCTCAGCATCCGCTACGGCATCAACGCGACATCGTCCGGTCTCGTCCAGCAGTCGGGCCACGCGGTGCTGAAGATCAGGCTGTGACGCGCCTGAGCTCGTCGTTCTATTCGCGCCCGAAATAGGCCGGCAAGCGCTGGTCGAGCCGGAACTTGAGCATCGAACGCGCCATGTCACGCAGCACATTGTTGTTCGCAGCCTCTGGCGGCGAGGCGGGGAATGCAGAGTTGTCGACGTCTCCGGCGTGAGACGGCGGGCCGACGCCGGAGGTCAGCCGTGAGAGCAGCGACTTCGAGCTCATGGCAGGCTCGCGCGTCTCGAATGTCGCCCCGTCGTAGAGCTGGATATCGAGCATGATGAAGACGTGGCTGATCCGGCCAAATCCCTCGCCCCTGTTGATGACACCGACGCCGGTAACCTCGTCGTTTGTCGACGGTTCGCTGTCGGTCCGGCGCGTGATCACGAGGTAACGAGCACACCCCGCCGAGCCGGCCGCCTTCCTGACGATGGGCGTGAGCTTCCCGTTCTCAGCCTTGATCGGGGGCGATTGATAGAACGGATCGAATGCTCCCTTGGGGACGCCGATGCGGCGGATTCCGGCATCACCCGCGGCTGCCTTCACACGCGCGTAGACGATGTCGTCGAAGCCCCAGGGCACCGGCACTTCGGCGTACTCGTTGCCCAGGCGGGTCATGCCGTTCTTCTGCACCGTGAAGACATCGCCGAGCGCGGCGATCACCCCGATGTCGCACGGTCCGCCCTCGCGGAGGGCCGTCGCCGGCTTGGCGGCCTTGGCATTGCTGCCTGCTGGCTTCGCGGGCTTGGCATTCAGCGGCGCCGGGGCCGATTGCGCCAGGGCATTGGTGGAGGACCAGAGCATGGCAATGATGAGCGCAGCAAATCGGCGAGAGATGGTCACTGGGAGAGCTCGTCGCAGGGAGGAAAAGGATCAAGCCAAGGGAGCTCGAAGGGAGCTCGTTCGAGTCGTCCGAAGTCTGCGCCCGCATCATTCGATCTTCAGATAGCTCGGCAGGTCGCGATCGAGCTTCGCCGCGACCAAGGTGCGCAGCCGCTCGCGCAGGACGGTGCTGGAGGCCGCAGCCGCGAGAGGCTCGGGGAAGTCGGCATTGTCGAGCTTGTTGAGAGGGTCTTCGGTGAGCCTCATGGTCTCGGCAAGCCTGGCGCCGGTGTCGGCCGAGAACGAGCTGATCTTCTCGTAGGACTGGCCGTCGACGAGCGTGATGTTGACGTTCGCAAACAGATGCGAGTGCCTGAGGATCGATCCGACCCCCTGATTGTAGGCGCCGATGCCTCTGAGCCTCAGGGTGGTGTTGGGAATGGTCGTCTCGAACCTGGTGACGACGAGATAGCGCGCGCAGCTCGCATTCGTCGTGATGTTGCGCACGATCGCGGTCAGGCTCTCCTTCGGATCGGGCAGGAAGCGCGATGTCGGGTGGTAGTAGACCTCGAACGCGCCTTTCGGATAGCCGATCCTGCGCACGGTCGGATCGCCGCCGGTAGCCGCGCGCACGCGCGCCATGGCGAGGTCGTCCAGTCCCCATCCCGGCAACGTGACTTCGTCCTCTTCGGTTTCAAACACGGTGAGACCGAACTTGCTGACGGCGAGCTGGTCGCCGAGTGCGGAAATGACGCCAAGACGGCACGGACCGCTTTCGATGGCGCCTGGTTTCGCCATCGGCTTTGCCTTTCCGGAGGGTTTCTTGGCCGCGGGCGCGGCCTTGGGCGCCGTTGTTGACGGAGCCTGGGCCCAAGCCCCGGTTGCGAAGGCAGCGGCGAGGGCGACGAGCGCAAGGCGGCGGATCGACAGGAGCGGAACGGACATGGGTACGGTTCGAGAATGCGAGGTCGTCGCGAACTCGAACTTAGTTCGCCTGCGAAGGCGCACGCAATGGTTTCCGGTCGCCACGCGTAAGATTTGCGCTTGCACGCCCTGCGATCAGGAGCCTGCCGCCTGACCGTCACGCTTCCAGCGATAATATTTCATGATCCGGCCGTGCAGCGGGTCAGCTTCCTCCTTTTCCAGCACGAAGCCCTCGCGCTCATACCAGCGCCAAGCCTTGTCATTGCCCTTTGCGCAGCGCAGCCACACTTCGTCCGGCAGCAGCTCGCGGGTGAAGGTGAGCAGCCGGCGGCCGAGCGAGCGGCCCTGATGGGACGGGGCGATCATCAGCTGGTCGAGATAGAGCGTGGGGACGTTGATCGCGAGCATCGCTGCGAGGCGGCCGCCGTCGTCGACGACAAACAGGCTCCAGCCGCCAGCGACTTCACGCGGCACGCGCTCCCTGAGGAGCGCGAGCAGCCTCTCGCTCGGGGTCTCCAATCCGGTCGAGCACCAGCTCTCCATCCAGAGCCTGGCGACGGCGTCGTATTCGTCCGGGCGGGCAGGGCGGATGATAGGATGGAGCATGTGTGGTGACCTGAAGCGAGGTGACGGCTTGGCCTCTGCATCCGCAGCCGTGACCTGGGACGCGTGAGGGTGCGCGACCAATAGGACAACAAAAAAGGGCGGCCCGAAAGCCGCCCTTTGTATTTCATTCGAAGGGTGCGCCGGCTTTACTCGCCGGCGGCTTCGCGCGCCTCGGCGGGCGCGTCCTTCTGCTTGGCCTCGAGATCCTCGCCGGTGGTCTGGTCGACCGCCTTCATCGACAGCCTGGTCTTGCCGCGGTCGTCGAAGCCGAGCAGCTTGACCTTGACCTTGTCGCCTTCCTTGACGACGTCGGAGGTCTTCTGCACGCGCTTGTCGGCGAGCTGCGAGATGTGCACGAGGCCGTCGCGGGTGCCGAAGAAGTTCACGAAGGCACCGAACTCCATCACCTTGACGACGGTGCCGTCATAGACCTGGCCGACCTCCGGATCGGAGGCGATCGACTTGATCCACTTGATGGCGGCCTTCATCGCCTCGCCGTCGTTGGAGGCGACCTTGACGGTGCCGTCGTCCTCGATGTTGACCTTGGCGCCGGTCTTCTCGACGATCTCGCGGATCACCTTGCCGCCGGTGCCGATCACTTCGCGGATCTTGTCGGTCGGGATCTTGAAGGTCTCGATGCGCGGCGCGTATTCGCCGAGCTCGGCGCGCGCGGCGGTCAGCGCCTTGGACATCTCGCCCAGGATGTGGATGCGGCCGTCGCGGGCCTGGCCCAGCGCAACCCGCATGATCTCCTCGGTGATGCCCTCGATCTTGATATCCATCTGCAGCGAGGTGATGCCGCTCTCGGTGCCCGCGACCTTGAAGTCCATGTCGCCGAGATGGTCCTCGTCGCCGAGGATGTCGGAGAGAACCGCATAGCGGCTGCCTTCGAGGATCAGGCCCATCGCGATGCCCGCGGTCGGCCGCTTCAGCGGCACACCGGCATCCATCAGCGCCAGCGACGAGCCGCAGACGGTGGCCATCGACGACGAGCCATTCGACTCCGTCACCTCCGACACCACGCGCGTGGTGTAGGGGAACTCGTGGTGCGGCGGCAGCACCGGGTGGATGGCGCGCCAGGCGAGCTTGCCGTGGCCGATCTCGCGACGCTTGGTGCCGCCGAGACGGCCGGTCTCACCAACGGAGTAGGGAGGGAAGTTGTAGTGCAGCAGGAACGTCTCTTTGTACGTTCCCGACAGCGCGTCGATGTACTGCTCGTCCTCGCCGGTGCCGAGCGTGGTTACGACCAGTGCCTGGGTCTCACCGCGGGTGAACAGCGCCGAGCCGTGGGCGCGCGGCAGCACGCCGACCTCACAGACGATGTTGCGCACGGTCTTGGCGTCGCGGCCGTCGATGCGCTTGCCGGTGTCCAGGATGTTCCAGCGAACGATCTTGGCTTCCAGCTCCTTGAACACGCCGGAGAGGCGGAGCTTGTCGTATTTCGGCTCCTGCCCTTCGGGGAAGAAGTGCGCCATCACCTTTTCCTTGACGGCGCCGACGGCGGCGTAGCGCTCCTGCTTCACGGGAATCGCATAGGCCTTGCGCAGGTCCTGCTCGGCGATCCCAAGCATCTCCTTCTCGATCGCGCCGTTGTCGATGATCGCGACGTCGCGCGGCTCCTTGGCGGCCTTCTCGGCGAGCTCGATGATCGCATTGATCACCGGCTGGAAGTGACGGTGACCGAACATCACCGCGCCGAGCATGATGTCCTCGTTGAGCTCCTTGGCCTCCGATTCCACCATCAGCACGGCGTCAGAGGTGCCGGCGACGACCAGGTCGAGCTGGGTGTCGGCCATCTCGTCGAGGGTGGGATTGAGGATGTATTCGTCATTGGCGAAGCCGACGCGAGCCGCGCCGATCGGGCCCTTGAACGGCACGCCCGACAAGGTCAGCGCGGCCGACGCGCCGACCAGCGCCACGATGTCCGGATCGTTCTCCATGTCGTGCGACAGCACGGTCACGATGACCTGGGTCTCGTTGCGCCAGGCGTCGACGAACAGCGGGCGGATCGGGCGGTCGATCAGGCGGGAGACCAGCGTCTCCTTCTCGGTCGGACGGCCCTCGCGCTTGAAATAGCCGCCGGGAATGCGCCCCGCAGCGTAGGTCTTTTCCTGGTAGTCGACCGTCAGCGGCAGGAAGTCGACGCCTTCGCGCGGCGCCTTGGCGGCGACGACGGTGGCGAGCACGACGGTCTCGCCATAGGTGGCGACGACGGCGCCGTCCGCCTGGCGGGCGATCTTGCCGGTTTCAAGCTTGAGCGGACGCCCGCCCCAGTCGATCTCGACGGAATGCTTGGTAAACATGGGTATCTTCTTTCATGAGATGATCGAAGGCGGACCCCGCAGAAACAAAAAAACCATGCGCAAGATTGCAGGGCGCTGGATTGCGATCAGCGCCCTGCGATCCTGCCATGGTTTTCTTATTTCGGATGGCGTCCATCCTTCTCGTAAGTAACGGGCACCTTGCCCGTCACGCCCAGCGGCCGGATTGCTGCTGAGGCGTACTGCACGGTCCGGGCAGGATCAGTCGAAGGGCGTATCTGCCTCTTTCCAGATCCAGCCAGACCGCATGATCCCGGATTCGCGAACGCCGCGATCGAAGCGGCGTCCTCGGCATCATGCCATCAACGCGCGCAACACCGCGCGCGCTCATTCCCAGTCGAAGCTCAACGGCGAATGTTGTGCTTCTCGAGCAGCGCCTTGTAGCGCGCCTCGTCGTTCTTCTTCAGATAGTCCAGCAGCGAACGGCGGGTCGAGACCAGCTTCAGGAGGCCGCGGCGGGAGTGGTTGTCCTTGCCATGGGTCTTGAAGTGGCTGGTCAGGTTGTTGATGCGTTCCGAGAGGATCGCAACCTGCACCTCGGGAGAACCGGTATCACCGGCCTTGGTGGCATTCGCCTTGATGATTTCCGCCTTGCGCTCTGCGGTCACCGACATCGTCAGTCTCTTTCGTTGCGACCGGAGCTGGCAGTCAGTCCGGTCAGGTTGAACACGCGCTTGGGGATGAGTTCGCCATTGCCAATTTCGGCAAGCGCCAGAAGGCGGCCTGCGACCGTGACATAGACTGTGCCGCTACTATTGGGCGCATCCCGTCCGCGCAACAAGACGGCCTGGCCCCTGTGGAGCCTTGCCGCATCAGCCCGAGTGACGGCCAGTGCCGGGATGTCGTCCAGCGCGGTCTCAACGGGCAAGAGTGCGTCGGCGAGGCTTCCCTCACCGGACGCGGCTCTATTGCACAAAGCCTCCAACTGTTCCAGCGGAATCATGTCGTTCTCGGTAAACGGACCCACCAGGGTCCGCCGGAGCGCGCTGATATGGCCGTAACAGCCGAGGATTCGGCCCATGTCGCGGGCCAGCGCCCGGACATAGGTTCCCTTGCCGCATTCCGCCTCGAACACCGAATGGTCCGGGTCGGGCTGGTCGACGAGGGTCAGTTCATGGATCTCGACCGGGCGCGGCTGGAGCTCGACGACCTCGCCGTCGCGGGCGAGATCATAGGCGCGCTCGCCCTGGACCTTGATCGCGGAATAGCGCGGCGGCGTCTGCTCGATCCGGCCGGTAAATTGCGGCAGCAGCGCCCGGATCGCCGCGGCATCCGGCCGGCTGTGGCTGGTCTCGACGACCCGTCCTTCGGTGTCGTCGGTATCGCGCTCCTCGCCCCAGGTCACGGTGAAGCGGTAGCGCTTGCGGCCGTCCATCACGAACGGGACGGTCTTGGTGGCTTCGCCGAGCGCGATCGGCAGGCCGCCGGAGGCGAGCGGATCGAGCGTGCCGGCATGGCCGGCGCGCTTGGCCTGGAACAGGCGCTTCACCACCGCCACGGCCTGGGTCGAGGTCATGCCGATCGGCTTGTCGAGCACGACCCAGCCATGGACGTCGCGGCGATCGCGGCGTGGCTGGTTGCCCTGACCGTTTCCTTGTCGCTGCTTGTTGCGCGGATCGTTGTTGTCGCGCGGCGGGCGTCCGTCGGCAGAATGGATCGTCTTGGCGGCGGTCGGTTCGGCGCTCGGCGCGTCGACAGTGCCGGTTTCGGGGGGAATGGTCATCAGCTCTCTTCCGAATCCGAATTGAGGTCTCTCTGCACCGCGGGTGTTCGCAGTAATTTCTCGATCCGTTCCGCTTCGTCGAATCGCTCGTCGACGCGGAAGCGGATGTCAGGTGCAAATTTCAGGTTAACGCGCCGCGCGATGTCGCCGCGCAGGAACTTCTTGTTGCGCTCCAGCGCAGCGAGCACGACGTCCGTATCCTGTCCGCCGAGCGGCATGATGTAGATCGTGGCGAGCTTCAGGTCGGGCGACATGCGGACTTCGGGCACCGTAATGATGTGTCCCTCCAGGTCCGGGTCATGCACGTCACCGTGGCTGAGAATGTCGGCGACAGCGTGACGCACGGTCTCGGCCACGCGCAACTGACGCTGCGAGCCGCCGGAAGCGGCGCTTCCCCTCTGGTGATGGCGAGGCATTTTTCAAAAATCCAATGGATCGTCGCCCGGCGTGAGCACGGGCGAGAGGATCATTCTGATTGAGTTCAACGACGCTTCGTTAAGTTCAAGGGACGCAGCGATTCCGCATGCGCACGGAATCGCTGCTCACTCGAATTGCAGCGCGCTCTGTAGGATTCGGACTTACAACGAGCGCTGGATGGTCTCCACGCGATAACACTCGATGACGTCGCCGACACGCATGTCGCCGTAGCTCTCGAAGGCCATGCCGCATTCCTGGCCGGCCTGCACTTCCTTCACTTCGTCCTTGAAGCGCTTCAGGGTCGACAGCTTGCCCTCGTGAACCACGACGTTGTCGCGGATCAGGCGGACATTGGCGCCGCGCTCCACGGTGCCGTCGGTGACGCGGCAGCCGGCGACCTTGCCGACCTTGGAGATGTTGAACACCTCCAGGATCTGCGCATTGCCGAGCATGGTTTCCCGAAGCGTGGGGGCGAGGAGACCGCTCATCGCCTTCTTCACGTCATCCACGAGGTCGTAGATGATGTTGTAGTAACGGATCTCGATGCCGTTGCGCTTGGCGAGCGCGGCCGCTTCCTTGTTGGCTCGTACCGAGAAGCCGATGATCGCGGCGTTGAAGCCTTCCGCCAGCGTCACGTCGGACTCGCTGATGCCGCCGACGCCGGCATGCAGGATGCGGGCGGCGACCTCCTCGGTGCCGAGCTTCTCCAGCGAGCCGAGAATGGCTTCCAGCGAGCCCTGCACGTCGGCCTTGATGACCAGCGGGAATTCCTTGCGGCCCGCAGTCTTCAATTGCGACATCATCTGTTCGAGCGAACCGCGCATGCCGGAGATCGAGGCTGCCGCGTTCTCGCGCTTCTGGTGCGCGCGATAGCTGGTGACCTGGCGGGCACGGGCTTCGTTCTCGACGACGGCGAGACGATCGCCGGCTTCCGGCGGACCGTTGAAGCCGAGCACCTCGACTGGCACCGACGGGCCTGCCTCCTGCAATGTCTCACCCTGATCCGAGATCAGCGCGCGGACGCGGCCCATCTCGGCGCCGGCGACGATGATGTCGCCGACCCGCAACGTGCCGCGCTGGACCAGCACGGTGGCGACCGGGCCGCGGCCACGATCGAGCTTGGCTTCGATCACGGTGCCTTCGGCCGGGCGATCCGAATTGGTCTTGAGGTCGAGAATGTCGGCCTGCAGCGCGATCATTTCGAGCAGACGATCGAGGTTGGTCTTGTTCTTGGCGGACACCTCGACGTCGACGACCTCGCCGCCGAGCGATTCGACCTGCACCTCGTGCTGGAGCAGCTCGGTGCGGACGCGCTCGGGACGGGCGTCGGGCTTGTCGATCTTGTTGATCGCGACGATCATCGGCACCTTCGCCGCCTTGGCGTGGTTGATGGCCTCGATCGTCTGCGGCATCACGCCGTCATCGGCCGCGACCACCAGCACCACGATGTCGGTGACCTTGGCGCCGCGGGCGCGCATCGCGGTGAACGCGGCGTGGCCGGGCGTGTCGATGAAGGTGATCTTCTTGCCGGAATCCGGCGCGGTCACCTGATAGGCGCCGATGTGCTGGGTGATGCCGCCGGCTTCGCCCGAGACCACGTTGGCGTGACGCAGCGCGTCGAGCAGCGAGGTCTTGCCGTGGTCGACGTGGCCCATCACGGTCACGACCGGCGAGCGCGGCTCGGTGTCGGTCGAATCGTCGACGACGTCGAACAAACCCTCTTCGACGTCGGACGCCGCGACGCGCTTGACGCTGTGGCCGAGCTCCTCGGCGATCAGCTGCGCGGTGTCGGCATCGATCACGTCGGTGATCTTGTGCATCGCGCCCTGGCGCATCAGCAGACGGATCACGTCGACCGCGCGCTCCGACATGCGGTTCGCCAGCTCCTGGATGGTGATGGCTTCCGGAATCGTCACCTCGCGGACGAGCTTCTCCTTCTGCTCGTTGGCGGCATGGCCCTTCAGGCGCTGCGTGCGGCGGCGGAACGAGGCGATCGAGCGCTCGCGCACATCGTCGGCCGTCAGTGCCGTGACCACCGTCAGGCGGCCGCGCTGCTTCTGCGGACCCGGCTTGTGCGTGGTCTTCGGCGGCGGTGCAGGACGTGCGGCTCCGCCGGGACCCCTGCGGATCTGGCGCGGACCCTCATCCTCGTCCGGACCGGCGGCAACCGCCGCTGGCGCGCGGCCGAGCGGACCGCCGGCGGCAGGACGGGCGCCGGCCGGGCGTGCGCCCGCCGGCTGAGCGCCGCCGGGCCGCGAGCTCGGACCACCAATCTGCTGCGGCCGGCTGCCCGGTGCGCCGACGGGCCTGCCGGGGGCGGGCGTCGAGCGGGCCGGTGCGGTCGCCGCGGGCTGCGGCGCGGATGTCGCCGGACGGGGCGCCTCGCCTTCGCCGAACCGCTTCTTGGCCTCGAGCTCGGCCTTGCGCTTGGCTTCCTCTTCGTGGCGGTGCCGCTCTTCCTCGGCCTTGCGGCGCGCCTCGGCAGCCTCGCGCTCGGCGCGTTCGGCGGCTTCGCGCTCGGCACGGCGGCGCGCTTCCTCTTCGGCCTGGCGGCGTTCCTCGATGTCGCGCACGCGGGCATCGGCCAACGCGCTGGCGCGGGCCGACCGCTCGTCCTCCGTCAGGGTGCGCAACACGACCCCGGACCCACCGCGCTGCGACGAGCCGGATGGGCGCGGTCCGGATGAGCGCGGCGATGGCGGGGGCGGCGGCGCCTTGGCGACGGTCGGCTCCGGCGCATGCGGAGCATCGGGCCCCCCATCGCCGACGCGGCGCTTGCCGCGCTTCTCGACCACCACCTGCTTGCTCCGGCCATGTGGGAAGCTCTGGCGTACCGTGCCGGTCTCGACGCGCGGCTTCAGCGTCAAGGTCTTGCTCGGGACACTCAGTTTCTTGTCGCCCGGAGTGTTGTTGTCGGCCATTCAGTCGTCCTAATCTCGTTACCAGCGTGCGGGCTACCGCACCGTCTCATTCGTGCAATCGTCGCGATGTCTTCGTAGCTATGGCTTCAAAGTGCTATGTCTTCGAAGTCGAAGCAGATTTCGTGGCCGCGGTTCCGGCAATCTTGTCAGCGTCGGCCGACCGGTATCGGACCAGTGTCTGGCTGCGCGACAGGAATGTCCTGCTCGCCGGGCCTGCGAGCACGGCAGCATGTATCACATTTGAGCGCCCAAGTGCCAAATCCAATTCTGCCGAAGTGAGACAGCAGATGATCGGAATTGTCGGGGCTTGGCCCTGGTCCCCGTCGTTCGGCCGCACCAGCGCGTCGAGCTTGCGGATCCCGTCGGCTGCGCCATCCGCGGCATGGACGAGGGCAGCCAATGTCGACCGCGATTGCCGCTGCGACAGCGCCGCTTCCACCTTGGAGAAACCGGAGACGACCTGGCCGGCCTTGGCGGCAATCCCCAGCGCTTCGATCGCGCTGCGGGCCAGCAAGGCTTCCAGGTCTTCGGCAAGGGTCGGCGGGACGCGGACGTTGGTCTTGAAGCCTCGGCTGAAATGGTGACGCCGCACCGCCTCCGCAACCGCCTGGCGCGAGGCGGTGATCCACAATCCCCGACCGGGCAGCTTGCGCTTGATGTCGGGCACGACCTCGCCCGACGGTCCGACGACGAAGCGGATCAGCTCGCCGATCGGCCGCACGTCGCGGCTGACCGCGCACATGCGCATGGTCGCGGACTTCTCGGTCCGCGGTCCATTGTCGAGCTCGGGGTCGGCCAAAGCGAGCATGCGGTGATGCGGCTCCTCATCTCAAGCGAGCTGGGTCAGGGTGGGGGTCATCGTGCCGTCCATGGGGCGAGCCAAACGGGTCAGGCGGGCTGTCCTTCGGTCGCTTCGTCCTCATTCTCGGCTTCCGCTTCGGTCTTGGCGAGGTCGGCCTCACTGATCCAGCCGGCCTTGACGCGGGCCTGCATCACCATGGCTTCGGCGTCGTCGCGGGAGACATCGAGACCGTCGAGAATGCCGGGGAATTTGGTGGCTTCGCCGCCCTCCTTGCGCTCCGTCCAGCCGACCAGATCGTCGGTGGCGCAGCCCGCGAGATCCTCGACCGTCTTGATGTCGTTCTCGCCGAACTTGACCAGCATCTTGGTGGTGACACCGGGCACGTCCTTCACCGCGTCCTCGACGCCGAGCTCCTTGCGCTTGGCCTCGAGCTCGGCTTCCTGCTGCTCGAGGAATTCGCGGGCGCGGGTCTGTAGCTCGGTCGCGGTCTCCTCGTCGAAGCCCTCGATGCCGGCGAGATCCTTGAGGTCGACCAAAGCGAGCTCCTCGACCGAGGTGAAGCCTTCGGACGCCAGCAGCTGGCCGACGACCTCGTCGACGTTCAGCGATTCCATGAATACGCGGGTGGAATTCTCGAAGTCGGCCTGACGGCGCTCCGATTCCTCCTGCTCGGTCAGGATGTCGATGTCCCAGCCGGTCAGCTGCGAGGCGAGGCGGACGTTCTGGCCGCGGCGGCCGATGGCGAGCGAGAGCTGGTTGTTGGTGTCGGGCACCACGACCTCGATGCGCTCGCGGTCCTCGTCGATGACGACCTTGGCGACTTCAGCCGGCGCCAGCGCGTTGACCACGAAGGTCGCGATGTCGGGCGACCACGGGATGATGTCGATCTTCTCGCCCTGCAGCTCGTTCACCACGGCCTGCACGCGCGAGCCGCGCATGCCGACGCAGGCGCCGACCGGATCGACCGAGGAATCGCGCGACACGACGCCGATCTTGGCGCGCGAGCCGGGGTCGCGAGCGACCGCCTTGATCTCGACGATGCCGTCATAGATTTCCGGCACTTCCTGCGCGAACAGCTTGGCCATGAACTGCGGATGGGTGCGCGACAGGAAGATCTGCGGGCCGCGGGTCTCGCGGCGGACGTCGAACACATAGGCGCGGACGCGGTCGCCGTTGCGGAACACCTCGCGCGGCAACATCTCGTCGCGGCGGATGATGGCCTCGCCGCGGCCGAGGTCGAGGATCACGCTGCCATATTCGACGCGCTTGACGACGCCGTTGACGATGTCGCCGATGCGGTCCTTGAACTCCTGATACTGCCGGTCGCGCTCGGCCTCGCGCACCTTCTGCACGATGACCTGCTTGGCCGACTGTGCGGCGATGCGGCCATATTCCAGCGGCGGCAGGGTGTCGGCGATGGTGTCGCCGATCTGCGCGCCCGGATTGGCGCGGCGGGCATCATCCAGCGAGATCTGGTTGGAGGGGTTCTCGACCTTCTCGACCACCAGCATGTGGCGCGACAGCCGCAGCTCACCCTTCTTCGGATCGATCTCGGCGTGAACGTCGGTCTCGCTGCCATAACGAGCGCGGGCGGCCTTGGCGATCGCGTCTTCCATGGCAGCGATCACGATGCCGCGGTCGATCGACTTCTCGCGTGCGACGGCGTCGGCGATCTGCAGCAGTTCCAACCGGTTGGCGCTGACGGCCATGGCTCAAATCTCCTCTAATCAGGATCGATCTCGCCTCTGCGCGCGCGGTCGGCGGCGAGGCGATGTTTCTTGGTGTTGGTCGGCAGCGGCTTCTTGACCGGCTGCTTGTCCTTCGATTTCGGTTTTGGCTTGGCCTGGGCCGCCGGCTTGGCGTGCGGCGCCAACGGTGGCGCCAGCCCGAGGTCGCGCTTCTTCTCGCGCTCGGCGGCCTTGCCGCGGCGCATGGATTCGGCGATCAGCTCGTCGGTCAGCACCAGCTTGGCGTCGCCGATGTCGGCCATCGGCAGCACGACGTCCGGCTCCTGGTCCTTGGCCACGTCGTCGCGGATGATGCGCACGCCGTCGCCTTCGACCCCGGCAATGATGCCGCGGAAGCGTTTGCGGTTCTGATGTGCCGCCGCCATCTCGATCTTGACCAGATGACCGGCGTGGCGGGCGAAATCGGAACGGCGGACCAGCGGCCGGTCGATGCCCGGCGAGGAGATCTCGAGCCGGTAGGCGCGGTCGATCGGGTCGGCGATGTCGAGCACCGGCGACAGCGCCCGCGACACCGCCTCGCAATCCTCGATCTGCATCGTGCCGTCGGGACGCTCGGCCATCACCTGGACCGTGCAACCACCTTCGCCCGAAATGCGGATCCGCACCAGGCGGTACCCCATTCCCTGCAGCACCGGGTCGGCCACCGCCGCCACGCGCGCCGCAACGCCCGGCTCGACGACGAGACGGGGCTCGGTCAGGAGGTCGGTGTCAGCGGCTGCGAACGTAGGTTCCGTCATCGAGGCGTCGATCGCGTGTCTTGCTTGGTTGGGCCGTGGGGCCTGTTCGATCGCGCTCACCGGACCGATCCCGCCCGCGGCGGAGCGATCCAGGTAACAAAAAAGAGCGGGTCCGGAAGGGCCCACCCTCACTACGCGATCGTATATGAGATGATGTTTGATGGCGCTCATATAGCCGCTTTGCCGCCTGACGGCAAGGGTCGTGTCGGCTCAAACGGGGCCTGGAACCGGGAATTCACTCCGCGCCGAGACCGCGGATCGGATCGTTTTCCCCGACCGGCAACGGGTGAATGCCGCAGGGTCTAACCCTTCATTCACCAAGATCGCTTAAAAATGAGCTGAGTTCGCGCTTTTCGCCCCGTCGTCATGCCGCAAGGAGCGGAGCGGACGGAAACGTGTCGTGTTGCGTATCGAGTAGACGTCATGACCCCCGCTACCGCGCTGATCCCCGGCCTCGGCGGGATCGTCAGGCATGGCAATGCTGAACGCGGCCTCGAGGCCACGCGCCGCATCGCCGACCTGTTCTTCGAGGATGCGACGAAGCTGCGTCCCGAGCACATCAATCTGTTCGACGGTCTCCTGATCGATCTGGTCCCGTTCGCGGATCTGCCGACGCGGATCGATCTGGCGGAGCGGTTGTCGCGGCTCCTCAGGGCGCCACGTGCCGTCGTCGGCCGGCTCGCGCGCGACGACGAGGTTGCGGTGGCGGGTCCGCTGTTGCGCCGCTCGCTCGTGCTCGACGATCCCGCGCTCATCACTATTGCGCGCGACAAGAGCCAGGGTCATCTGCTCGCGATGGCGGAGCGGCCGCGCCTGTCGGCTGATATGACGGACGTGCTGGTGCGCCGTGGTGATCGCGACGTGGTGCGGCGGATCGCTGCCAATGATGGCGCAGCGTTTTCCCCGCGCGGCTATGCCGCGCTGATCCACCGCGCAAGTTCCGACGGCGTGCTGACCCTCACGGTCGGTCGGCGCGACGATGTTTCCGACGATCATCTGAAACAACTGCTGGCCGGCTCGCTCGATGTCGTCAGGCGGCGGCTGTTCGATGTCGTGCGGCCGGACAAGCAGGCGAGGATCAAGCAGGCTCTCGCCGAGCTTGCCAATGCGGCGCACGCAACGAACAGCACGCGCAATTTCGTGCCCGCGCAGCGGACCATCCTGTCGCTGTATGAAGCCGACGCCTTGGACCAGTCGGCGCTGTTCCGCTTCGCATCCGAGCACGAATACGAAGAGGTCATCGCGGCGCTCGCCGCAATGACCGGACTTAAGATCGCGACGCTCGACCGGCTGGTGTCGGGCGATCGTCACGATCCGCTTCTGATCCTGGGGCGCACGATCGGGCTCGACTGGCGCACCGTGCATGCACTGATCCTGCTGCGCCTCGGACCGAAACGCGTGCCAGCGCAGCGCGACATCGATGCGATCAGGGTCAACTACGCGCGCCTGCTGCCATCGACCGCCGAGCGTATCGTCGCGTTCTGGAAGACACGACATTGAACGACGTCGCCGGCATAGCGGTCAGCGCCGGCGGAAGATCAGATAGTTGGCGACGCGGCCTTCGCGCGTCGCCTTCCGTCCGTAGCGCGTCATGGTGTAGCCCGGCCAGGGCAGGCGCCAGTCGTCGGCGCGTTCGGCCGTCCAGGCGAAGTCGGGCGAACGCAGCAGATGCCACAGCGTCCAGGCGCAATAGTCGGCGATGTCGCTGACGAAGCGGAACTCGCCGCCGGGCTTCAGGACGCGCGCCATCGCGGCGACCGTTGCATTCTGCACGAAACGCCGCTTCCAGTGCCGCCGCTTCGGCCAGGGATCGGGATGGATCAGGTCGATCCGCTGCAGCGACTGCGGCGGCAGCCAGGCCAGCAGCTCGGCGGCATCGCCCGCCAGCAGCCTGATATTGCCGATGTTGTCGGCCTCGATGGCCGACAGGATCTTGGCCATGCCGTTGACATAGGGCTCGCAGCCGATGAAGCCGGTGGTCGGAAACGCCTTTGCTTCGGCGGCAAGATGCTCGCCGCCGCCAAACCCGATCTCCAGCCGCAGCGCGTCGACCGGCGGATGGTACAGCGTGGGCAGCACGGCTTCCGCGGGCGCGGCGAGATCGAGCGCGAGGTGCGGCAGCAGGTTGTCGACCAGGCCGGCCTGATGCGCCCGCAGCTTGTGGCCCTTGCGCCGGCCGAAGAACGAGCCCTGACCATGCAAGGCCTCGGTGCTGGCGTGATCGTCGTCGACAGGCATGTTGATCGCGGTGCTCATCGCAGGGTTTGATAGAGACGGTAGAGCAGCCTTGTCCGCGGCTCGATCGAGGAGATGTACATCTGCTCGTAATGCGTATGCGCGCCCTTGCCGTCGACGCCGAGCCCATCGAGCGTCGCCGTGAACGGTGCGGTGAAATTGCCGTCGGAACCGCCGCCCGTGTGGGTGTCGACGAGCTCGAATCCGATCTCTTCGGCCAGTGATTTCGCATGCTCGAACAAGGCCGCGCCGGCGTTGCCCTTGACGTAAGGCGGCCGGTTCACCTCGCCGCTGACTTCAACCGTGACGCCATCGCTGCGCGAGGTCAGCCCCAGGATCTTGGGCAGGATTTCCTCTGCATCGGCTGGCGTCGGTAGCCGCGCATCCACCTCCGCATGGGCTTCCTCTGCGATGACGTTGGGACGTGTGCCGCCGCGCACCACGCCGACATTCACGGTAATGCCGCGCGCGGGGTCGTTGAGCGCTTCGAGCGCATGGATGACGTTGGCGAGTTCGCGGATCGCACTGCGTCCATCCTGTGGACGCGCGCCGGCATGCGCGGGCACGCCGCGGATGGCCACGTCGAACCGCGCCACGCCCTTGCGTCCGGTCACGATCTTGCCGCCGTCACGCGCCGGCTCGGTGACGAGGACGTATTTGGCCTTGCGGCCCTCATCCTCGATCAGCGCGCGCGAGGTCGGGCTGCCGATCTCTTCATCCGAGACGAACAAATGAGTAATGCCGAGCGGCGATTTTTCACCGCCTGCGCAGAGCTGACGAAAGGCGTGAAAGGCGAGATAAGCGCCACCCTTCATGTCGTAGATCCCCGGACCGTACGCGACGTCACCGTCGACCGAAAACGGCAGCCGCGCGATGAACCCGATCGGGTGCACCGTATCGAGATGGCTGAGGACCAGAATTCCGGGCTCGGCCTGTCCCCATGACGAGCGCGCGATGAGATGGTCGCCGCAGCCGTCGCGTCCGGCGATCCGTTCGATCGTGGCATCGAGCCCCCGATAGCCATCCGCGACAAGGGAAGCCAGCTTGTTGACCTGATCAGGCGCCTCGGTTGGGGTCTCGATCTCGACCCATTGGCGGATGCCTTCGAGAATTGTGCGACTATCGAACGGGCTGATGCTGGTGGTCATAGCTTTGTAAATCGTTCTCGATGGTTACGAAGTGGTAGCAGGCGGTGGACGCGTTGGCGCGTCGCGGGGCGGGTTGGCGGCTGGGACGCCGGAGTTCCAGGCCACATGTGCATAAAACGATTTAGAGCGCGATAGCGTTTCCCGAAGGGGAGCCATCGCGCTCTATTGGTCGCAATCGAAGTTGTCTATCGGCCCATTCGTCCTGCGAAGCGTTGCATGCCCAGCGCGACGCTCGCAAAACGCGTTCTGCTAATGGCCCCCCGAGGCGCTGACATTCATATGAGAGGAAATCGCGATAGGAATGTCAGCGCCGGCGCATCAGCTAGCCTTCTTCCGGAGCTTCGCGATCAGCGATCTGCTCGACCAGGTCGACGATGCTGCGACGAAGCTTTGAATCGTGGATCCGCGTGAATGCGCGGGTCAACGCCAGTCCTTCTGAGGTTGCCAGGAAATCAGACACATAGGCGGGCGAAGCGCCTTCGCCGAAAGCTTCACCGTTGGTCCCGCCACTCGGGACCCCTTCGAACAGGAAGGAGACCGGGACCTGCAGAACCTCCGAGATCTGCTGAATCCGGCTGGCGCCGACTCGATTGGTGCCTTTTTCGTACTTCTGTATCTGCTGGAACGTGAGTCCGAGAGCCTCACCAAGTTTTTCCTGGCTCATGCCCAACATGATACGGCGCATCCGCACCCGGCTGCCGACATGCTTGTCAACAGGGTTGGGCGCTTTCGTCGACATCTCTCAACTCCTTAGAATGGGCCTCGGAACGAGGCGGTCGCAGTATGCCTCAGGCGCTCACACCGTCAATTTCTGTTCGCATGCGTACTAACGAAGACGGCCGAGCAACGATCTGGACGGCTCATGCTGCCGCGCGAGAATGCGAATTGCAGCAGCTATCTGTCAACACTTGGGGTTTTGCTTGTCAAAAAAAATCTTACGGACCCGGAAAGAATCGAGATCTTGCTGTCGTCAGGGAAGCTTTTGAGCAACACGTCTGCGAACGACGGTGCTCAGGGCGATCACTAACAGAATCGCAACCGGAATGTCGCCGAGCTTTGCATAGACTGTCGGCTGCAACGCAACAGGCAGCGCGGAATCCAGCACGCCCTCTGCACCGAGGGGCAATTGCTTAACGATACGGCCGACAGGATCGATCACTGCAGAGATGCCGGTGTTCGCAGATCGAACTAATGGAAGTCCTTGCTCGATCGCGCGCCACTGCGCCTGCTGCAGATGCTGATGAGGACCGGTCGAAATGCCGAACCAGCCGTCGTTGGTCAAGTTGACGATCCAGCCCGGGCGTTCTTCGCTCGGCACGCTGTCACTCGGAAAGATCGCCTCGTAGCAGATCAAAGGAAGAACGCGCGGAGCGTGTGGCACGTCCAGATTGCGTCGCGCCGTGCCCGGGATGAAACCGCCCTGCACCCGCGTCAGCTGCTCGAGCCCGATCCGCTCCAGCAGAGTCTGGAACGGCAGGAACTCGCCGAACGGGACCAGATGGAGCTTGTCGTAGACCGACAGCACGGTGCCGTCGTGGTCGATCACGTAGATCGAATTGTAGGCCCGGGTGATGGGAACGTTCCGAGGCACGTCGGGGGCGCGGACCGAACCGGTGATCAGCACCGCGCCCGGCGACAGCAGGTCGGCGATCTGGCCCATCGCGTCCGCCTCGCGGGTCAGGAAGAACGGGAACGCCGATTCCGGCCAGATCAGGATATTGGTGTCGCGGACACCGGTGGCTGTCGGACCGGAGGCGCGATCCGACAGCGCCAGATAGCGGCGCATGACGTCGGCCTTGGCGCCATAGTTGAATTTGACGTCCTGCTGCAGGTTCGGCTGCATGATCCGCAGCTTGAGATCGGCGACGAAGGCGGTCGGATGCAGGCCGATCCGGATGACGCCAAACACGCCCATCACCACCAGCAAGGCGGCCGCCGCGGCCGGCGCCCGCCAGCGCTCGCGCCAGGTCTTGCCGTCGATCAGCACCGCAGGGCTGGCAAAGATCGCGATCGCCAGGAACGTCATGCCCCAGATCCCGATCAGCGACGTCGCCTGCGCCAGCGCGAGCGGCTGCGACAGGGCATAGCCGAACGTGTTCCAGGGGAAGCCGGTCAGCGCGTGGCCGCGGAGCCATTCGCTCGCGGTCAGGCAGACGGCGAGCGCCAGGATACGGGTTGAACCACGCGTCCAGATCAACCGCGCCAATGCGAAGCCCAGTGCCGGAAACAGCGCGAGATAGGCCGGTAGGCCCAGCACGGCGAACGGCATCAGCCAGGCGAAGGTGTCGGCATCGACCAGGAACGCGTTGCCGATCCAGTACAGGCCGGGCACGAAATAGCCCATGCCGAAACAGAAGCCGCTGAAGGCGGCAGCCGGGATGCCGCGCCGCCGTCCCGCCGCCGCACCATCGATCAGCCAGACCAGCACCGGGAAGGTGATCGCAAGCACCGGCCAGGCGTTGAACGGGGCCATCGCAAGCGAGGAGAGCGCGCCGGCGGCGAGCGCGATCCCCGCGCGTTTCCAGCCCCAGGCCAGGACAACGCCGATGGCGAGGCCGCGAATCGTCGATGGGCGGATCACTGTGAGCTGGCTCCGTCGCCGCGTGGCGGGCTGCTATCGTCATGGCCCGGCGCCGGGCCGGCCTCCGCCGGCGGCGGCTCGGCCGGGACGTCCGTGTCCGGCGGGGCCGCTTCCGGCGCCATTTCGCGGCGCCGGCTCTCGCGCGGCGGGCGGGGTGTGGGACGCTCCTTGCGCGGCGCGATGCGCAGCCGCTTGACCCGGCGCGGATCGGCATCGAGCACCTCGACCTCGAAATTGCCGGGACCGGAGATCAACTCGCCGCGCACCGGCAGCCGGCCGACATGATTGACGAGATATCCGCCAAGGGTCTCGACGCCCTCGCCGGCTTCCCCGGTCACGAACTCCTCGCCGATCACCCGGCGCACGTCGTCGAGGCTGGCGCGGGCGTCCGCGATGAAGGCGTTGTCGGCCTGCCGCACGATCGCCGGCGGCTCGTCGCTGTCGTGCTCGTCGTCGATCTCGCCGACGATCTGCTCGACGATGTCCTCGATCGAGACCAGCCCGTCGGTGCCGCCATATTCGTCGACGACCAGCGCCAGATGGATGCGCGAGGCCTGCATCTGCGCGAGCAGGTCGATCGCGCGCATCGACGGCGGCACATAGAGCAGCTTGCGGATGATGTTGGCCTCGAACAGCGGCATCGACAGGTCGACGGCCTTCAGGTCGAGACCGGCCGGCAGCGGCTTCTTGCGCCGCGCCTTCACCTCGTCCGAGACGCGCGCCTGCGCGGTGGTGAAGGCGAGCAGGTCGCGGATGTGCACCATGCCCTCGGGATCATCGAGCGTGTCGTTGTAGACCACGAGCCGTGAATGCGAGGCGCTCTCGAACAGGCTCATCAGCTCGCCGAGCGTGATGTCGCGCCTGACCGCGACGATGTCGGCCCGATGCACCATGACGTCGGCGATCCGCCGCTCGTGCAGATCGAGGATGTTGCGCAGGAGCGTGCGCTCGACCGCGGAGAAGCCGATGTCGTCGGGTGTCGAGGCGTCGAGCACGACCTGCAGATCGTCGCGCACCGATCCGCCGCCCTTCCATCCGAACAGATTACGCAGCGCGCGCAGGAGCCAATTCTCGCTCGGCGAGCGGCCGAGCTCGGATGCCGGCACCACGGCCGGAAGATTGCGCGTGTTGCGCGGATTGTCGTGAATGGGTTCGGAGTCGGCCATGATCAATTCGTCCGCTCCCGGTCGGCATAGGGATCGGGGATGCCGAGATGGGCGAGGATCTCGCGCTCGAGCGCTTCCATCTCCTCGGCCTCGTCATCGGTCTCGTGATCGTAGCCGACGAGATGCAGGAATCCGTGTACGGTCAGATGGCTCAAATGGTGCGCGAACGGCTTCTGCTCCTCGTCGGCCTCGCGCCGCATCGTCTCGTAGGCGATGGCGATGTCGCCGAGCATGCGCGGTGCGTCGTCCTCGCCGCGCGGCCCGGTCGGCTGCAGCGCCGGAAACGACAGCACGTTGGTCGGCTTGTCGATGCCGCGCCAATTGCTGTTCAGGGTGCGGATGCCGTCGTCGTCCGTCAGCATCACCGCGATCTCGGCGTCTCCGACGTCCGCGTCGACCGTCTCAGCGGCGGCGACGATGGCGCGATGTATGACCTCCTCGGCGTCGGGCTGGTCCTGCCAGCAGTCGGCTGCGACGATCACCTCGGTGGTTGGAATGGGACTTTGTGGCATCCTGGTCGTTCTGTGCGGATGGCGCTCGGATCATGCGCCGATCGGCGAGCTTGCTCCGGGGGTCAGCGCGCCTTTGGGCTCTCATAGGCGGCGACGATACGCGCCACCAATTCGTGGCGAATGACATCCTCGCCGGTGAACCTGACCTGTGCGATCCCTTCGACGCCGTCGAGCAGCCGCGCGGCCTCGGCAAGGCCCGACGTCTGGCCGTTGGGCAGATCGATCTGGGACGGATCGCCGGTGATGATCATGCGGCTGTTCTCCCCCAGACGCGTGAGGAACATCTTCATCTGCATCGACGTCGTGTTCTGCGCCTCGTCGAGAATGATCGCGGCATTGGTCAAGGTGCGCCCGCGCATGAAGGCGAGCGGCGCGATCTCGATCTCGCCGGCCTGCAGCGCGCGTTCGACGATGCGCGCATCCATCAGATCGTACAGCGCGTCGTAGATCGGACGCAGATAGGGATCGACCTTCTCGCGGAGGTCACCAGGCAGGAAGCCGAGCCGCTCGCCAGCTTCGACCGCCGGGCGCGAGAGGATGATGCGGTCGACTTCCTTGCGCTCGAACAGCTGCGCCGCATGCGCGACCGCAAGCCAGGTCTTGCCGGTGCCGGCCGGGCCGATGCCGAACACGAGCTCGTGGCGCTTCAGCGCGCGGATGTAGGAATCCTGCGCGGCGGTGCGGGCGCGCACCGGGCGCTTGCGCAGGTTGATGCTCTCGAACGCGTTCTTGGCGTTCTTGGCGTCGAACTCGAACAGCGAGCCTTGCGCCACCACAGCGCGGATCGCGCCCTCGACGTCGCCCTGCGCCAGATCCTGGCCCTTGACGGCCTGCGCATAGAGCGATTCGAGCACGCGCCGCGCGGCATCGCAGCCGTCGCGGCTGCCGCCGATGGTGATGTGGTTGCCGCGGGAATCGACGACGACGCCGAGCCTACGCTCGACCAGGGCCAGATTCTGGCCGTAGGGGCCGACCAGGGCGGAAGCGGCGCGGTTGTCGTCGAAATCGATGACGACCTGGGTCTCGGGAGGCATGGACATGTCGCGATCGAACTTGCGGCTGGGAGCGAGGGAAGACGAATCCGATGCGCTCTTGGGCAAGTGCTCAGCCTCCGATGGATACAAGGGGCGTGGGGGAGATCGCTGCCGGCGCGGCCGTGATGAGCTCGCCGAGCAGGCTGTAGCGTTCGAGGCTGTCGATCCGCACCGGCAGAACCTGACCGATGATGTCGTCGGAGGCCATGACGTGGGCCGGCTGCAGATACGCGGTCCGTCCGACCAGCTGTCCGGGCTTGCGCGCCGCGCGCTCGAACAGCACGTCGACGACCTGGCCGATCGCGGCCTTGTTGAAGGCTGCTTGCTGGCTGTCGATCAAGCTCTGGAGGCGCTCCAATCGCTCGTCCATCTCGGTCGCTGACACCATCTCCTGCATGTCCGCTGCCGGGGTTCCCGGACGCGGCGAATACTTGAACGAATAGGCTGCAGCGTATCCGATTTGATCGATCAGCGCGAGGGTGGCGCGAAAATCTTCCTCGGTCTCACCCGGGAACCCGACGATGAAATCCGAAGAGAATGCAATGTCGTGACGGGCGGCGCGAAAACGGTCGACGACATCCCGGTAATCGGACGCAGTGTGTTTGCGGTTCATGGCATTCAGGATTCGGTCGGATCCCGACTGAACCGGAAGATGCACGAACGGCATCACCGCTCCGAGATCGCGATGCGCCGCGATCAGGCTGTCGTCGACGTCGTTGGGATGGCTGGTCGAGTAGCGAAGCCGCGCCACGCCCGGAATCTCGGCGATCCTGTAGAGCAGCCGCCCCAGCGTCCAGGGCCGGCCGTCAGGGCCTTCGCCGTGATAGGCGTTGACGTTCTGGCCGATCAGGGTGATCTCGCGAACGCCGTTCTCGGCGAGCTGCGTCACGTCGTCGACGATGCGTGTCACCGCACGCGACATCTCGCTGCCGCGCGTATACGGCACCACGCAGAAGGTGCAGAACTTGTCGCAGCCTTCCTGCACGGTCACGAAGGCCGAGACGCCGCGGGCGCGGATCGCCGCGCGGCTGGGTTTCGCCAGGAAGTCGAACTTGTCCTGGGCCGGGAATTCGGTCTCGATCGCCCGCTCGCCGCGGCGGGCCTGGGCCAGGAGCTGCGGCAGATGGTGGTAGCTCTGTGGGCCGACCACGACGTCGACGGTGGGGGCGCGGGCGATGATCTCCTCGCCTTCCGCTTGCGCCACGCAGCCGGCCACGGCGATCTGCATCGTCCGGCCGGCCCGCGCGGCGTCCTGCTTCGCGACCCGCAGCCGCCCGAGCTCCGAATAGACCTTCTCGGAGGCCTTCTCGCGGATGTGGCAGGTGTTGAGGATCACGAGATCGGCGTCGCCGGCCTCGGCGGTCTCGACGAAGCCCTCGGAGCCCAGCGTGTCCACCATGCGCTGGGCATCGTAGACATTCATCTGGCAGCCATAGGACTTGATGTGCAGCTTGCGCGGCGGCGTCATGAACCCTTGCATGCAGTCGGAGGCGCGCCAATGCGGCGCCGCGCTCAAATATAGGCTAGGGGGCCGAAAATCCAGCGACCGCTGGCTTTTTCTCGGACAGCCGGCCCAGAATCGCCGGCAGCTGCCGCATGTCGTCGAAAACCAGGGTGGCGCCGGCCGCGCGCAGATTGTCGGCGTGCCCAGGCCGGCAGTGGCTGCCGCCATGGAACCCGAGCACCGTCATGCCGGCGGCGACACCGCCCCGGATGCCGGCCAGGCTGTCCTCGACCACCACGCAGGCCCCGGGACGCGCCCTCATCTGCGCTGCGGCGAACAGGAACAGATCGGGCGCGGGCTTGCCGTTCTCGACCTGGGAGGACGAGAAGATGTGCGGGGCGAGGCGATCGTAGAGCCGGGTGGCGCCAAGGCTGACGCGCATGCGTTGGTGCGATCCGGAGGAGGCGACGCAGACCGGCACGTCGATGGTGTCGAGCGCCTCCGTGATCCCGTCGATCGCCGCGAGGTCCTGCTCGAAGGCGCGGAACAGGCGGTCCTGCAGTTTCGGGTTGAAATCGTCGGGCAGGCTGTGGCCGAGCTCGGCCTCGACCTCGAGCTTCGCCTGTTTCAGGGAGCGGCCCAAGAACCGCGCGAACACCTGCTCGGTCGTGATCGGATAGCCGCACAGGCTGAGCACGTCGGCGTGGGTCTGACAGGAGATCACCTCGCTGTCGACCAGCACGCCATCGCAATCGAAAATGACGAGATCGAAGCTGGAAGCCGGCGCTGCGTCAGCCATTCGTCTCTTCGTCGAGGGGCACGCAATACAGCTCCAGCCGGTGGTCGACCAGCTTGTAGCCGAGCTTGCGGGCGATCTCGGCCTGCAGCTTCTCGATCTCCTCGGACGTGAACTCGATCACCTTGCCGTCGCGCAGATTGATCAGATGATCATGATGGCTGTCGCGCATCTGCTCGTAGCGGGCGCGACCCTCGCGGAAATCGTGGCGCTCGATGATGCCGGCATCCTCGAACAGCTTCACGGTGCGATAGACCGTGGAGATCGAGATCTTGTCGTCGACGGCGACGCAGCGCCGGTACAACTCCTCGACGTCGGGATGGTCGCAGGCTTCCGCGAGCACGCGGGCAATGACGCGGCGCTGCTCGGTCATGCGCATGCCGGTGGCGGCACAGCGGGCCTCGATTCCGGTGGAATTGAGCGCTGGCGTGGTTTTCAAGGAGGTCATCGTGTCTCGCCTCAAGGATGCGCTTTCTGCCACCAAGCGCAGGTTACGACAAGTCCCGGCGCATCAGAAGCGCATTCAACTGTTCCCCGCCGGGCTGAAGGTAATAGCGTTCCCGACGGCCCACGGTCGCAAATCCGGCGCGTTCATAGAGTCGGCGGGCCGGCTGGTTGTTTTCCTCCACTTCGAGAAAGACCGTCCGGACCCCGCGCCCCGCGAGGTGCCCGAGATGCTGCAGCAACAGATCACGAGAAAATCCGCGGCCGCGCTGATTTGGGTCAAGTGCAACCGACAATATTTCCGCTTCGTCCGCGCCGATTCGCGAGACGATGAGGCCGACGAGTTTCCGCCCGAGCCGCAGCCGATGGATCATGGTGTTGCGCTCGGCCAGCATGGCCTCGAACTCGCCTTCGCCCCAGCCGCGGTGAAACGAGGCGGCGTGGATCTGGGCGAGCCTGGCGGCGTCGCGCGGCGCGGCCGCTTCGATCAACGGTTTGGGGCTGCCGAGCCAGCGGAAGAACATGTTCATGACGAGGCGGCCGTCTGCGCCGGCGCGCGCGCCGCGCCGGCAGGCGGCTTGACGTCGGGCGCGCGCAGATAGAACGGCCGCGCCGGCGCGTGCGCCGGGTCCGCGGCCGCGCCGAGCCAGGCAACCCAGGATATGTCGGGTCCGTTTTGCGAATCGACCGCAACTGGCGCGGCGGCTTCCGGAGGCCACCGTTCGGCCAGCAGCGCTGCGGCGTTGCCGACGAGGTGCGGGGCGCCGAGCCGCGCGACCGCCAAGACGTCGTCGATCGCAGCGACCTGAGGCGCGACCAGCTCTTCGCCGCTGCCGCTCACGACTTGGTAGTAGACATGGTCGTGCCGGGCATCGATCGCCGAGATCACCGGGTTGGTACGGTCTTCGCTGACGATGGGTGCGGCGTAGGCCGAGAGCGTGGTGACGCCGACGACCGGCTTGTGCGCCGCCAATGCAATGCCGCGCGCGGCGGAGAGGCCGACGCGCAGCCCGGTGAAACTACCAGGACCCGTCGTTACCGCGATGCGGTCGAGCTCTTGGAAGCCGACGCCCGACTGGCGCATCACGCGCGCGATCAGCGGCATCAGCGCCTCGGCGTGGCCGCGCTTCATCGGCAGCGTTTCCTCGGCGCGCATCGCGGCCGAATCAGTGTCCAGAACGGCAGCCGCGCAATGGTCGAGGGCAGTATCGATGGCGAGGATCAACATCCGGTCAGATTCGCATTGAAGGGAGCGCCTAATACCTTTTTGGGGCTTTGATAAAGTCGGTTGCCGCTTTCTTACATCCTGATCGGGAAAAACGCATCAAGACGCACGACCGAGAACGCAAACTACTGAATTGGCGCTCATTTAAGCAAATCTTTCCGGGCCATTGGAATGATCGTCCCGTTCGACGTTCAGGCCGCCGCGCCATCCGGTCGCAAAGGCCATGCCCGACGGTCCAGGTCGAGGCGATCAATCGCTCGCAAGCCCGTGCTCGGGATCGGCACCGACGGCATGGCGCGCAGAGCGCGGCAACCAGCGAGGTATCGTGGAGCATTCGGCGGGCGGCGGCCGTGGCCGCCACCGTCGGCAACGCAGCGTGAGCAGAGGCAGATGGCGATTGGCGCGCAGATCTATTCGCCAACCCCGTTCGCCGTTGGCTTGCTACATCGGCCGGACTTCGACCACCTCGGGCACGAAGTGCTTCAGCAGGTTCTGGATGCCGTGCTGCAGGGTCGCGGTCGATGACGGGCAGCCGGAGCAGGCGCCCTTCATGTTGAGATAGACGATGCCGTCCTTGAAGCCGCGGAAGGTGATGTCGCCGCCGTCATTGGCCACCGCCGGACGCACCCGGCTCTCGATCAGGTCCTTGATCATGCCGACCGTCTCGGTGTCGGCCTCGTCGTAGAACTCGTCGTCCTCGTCGGCGGATTCATCATTGGCGGCGCTGCCATCGGCGAGCAGTGGCGCGCCCGACATGTAGTGCTCCATGATCGCGCCGAGGATCGCCGGCTTGAGGTGCTGCCATTCACCGTCGCTCTTGGTGACGGTGATGAAATCGGCGCCGTAGAACACGCCGGTGACGCCGTCGACGGCGAACAGGCGCTCGGCCAGCGGGGAGCGCGCGGCGGCGTCGCGGCTACCGAACTCCATCGTGCCAGCAGGCAGCACGACGCGGCCCGGGATGAACTTCAAGGTGGCGGGATTGGGGGTGGCTTCGGTCTGGATGAACATGGTTTTCTCCGGCAGCGCCGGTTCAAGGCCGGCCTGTGGTGTCCTCATAGCAGATGGCGCGAGCGCGCGCACGATCAAGGGGGCATGGCCGGCGTTTCCGATCTAAGCCTATGAAAGAGCGTCGAGATCGGCGTCACCGAGATCGCCCGGCACGATCACCAGCGGGATCGGGAAGGCACCGCTCGTCTTGGTGACATGGGTGACCAGCGGGCCGGGGCCCTCGGGGCCGGAATGGGCGGCGAGCACCAGCAGCGCGATGTCGCTGTCGTGCTCGATCGTCTCCAGGATCTGCGCCGTCGGCTCACCCTCGCGGATCACCCGTTCCGGCGCGGTCACGCCGATCGCCGACAGCAGCGCCGCGGCCTGGTCGAGCTCGGCATGCGCCTGCTCCTGCGCCTCGGCCCGCATCAGATCGGCGACCCCCAGCCATTGCTGGTTCTGGTCCTCCGTCTCGATGACGTGCAGCATGACGATACGGCCGCCGGAACGGACGGCCCAGCGGCCGGCATAGCGGACCGCGCGGTCCCATTCCTCGCTGTCGTCGACCACGACCAGGCATTTCGGCGCATGGCCGGTCTGGTAGCTCTGCCGCTGCGCCGCCATCGCGTTCCCGCCTGCTGCTGCAAGTCGATCCGGCTGCGATGCTGCCACAGCCCGCCTCCGTTGGGGAGAGGGCTGCGGGTTCCATTGCGCCCGCAATGACAGCGGTGGTGCGGCTCCTAGTAGCCCGGATGTCGCTTCGCTCATCCTGGCTACGGCCGCAAGGCCGACTCCGGAGCGCGCGCCGTGCTGCTCAGGGCTTGCGGATGAAGCCGACGATGTCCTTGGCCGTCTTCATGGTCTCCGCGGCGATGGCCTGGGCGCGGTCGGCGCCGTCGACCAGGACGGACTCGACGTAGCCGGGATCGGCGGTCAGGCGCTTCATCTCGGCGGCGATCGGCCCGAGCTTGGTGACGCACAGCTCGACCAGCGCGTTCTTGAAGCTGGAGAACTGGCCGCCGCCGAAATCCCTGAGCACGTCGGCCTTGCTGCGGTCCGATAGCGCGGCGTAGATGCCGACGAGGTTGTCGGCCTCGGGACGTGCGTCCAGCCCCTTTTCCTCGGTCGGCAGCGGCTCCGGATCGGTCTTGGCCTTGCGGACCTTCTGCGCGATCGTATCGGCATCGTCGGTCAGGTTGATGCGCGAATAGTCCGAGGCATCGGACTTCGACATCTTCTTGGTACCGTCGCGCAGCGACATCACGCGCGTCGCGGGACCGGTGATGAAGGGTTCCGGAAGCGGGAAGAACAGGCCGTCGCCGAAGCCGTGGCTGCGGATCGAGTCGCCGTAGTCATTGTTGAACTTCTGCGCGATGTCGCGCGAGAGCTCGAGATGCTGCTTCTGGTCCTCGCCGACCGGAACATGGGTGGCGCGGTAGAGCAGGATGTCGGCGGCCATCAGCACCGGATAGTCGTAGAGGCCGACCGATGCGTTCTCGCGATCCTTGCCGGCCTTCTCCTTGAACTGCGTCATGCGGTTCAGCCAGCCGATGCGCGCGACGCAGTTGAAGATCCAGGCGAGCTCGGCATGCCCGGAGACCTGGCTCTGGTTGAACACGATGTGCTTCTTCGGATCGATGCCGGCCGCGATGAACGCCGCGGTGACCTCGCGGGTGTTGCGCGCCAGCTCGGCCGGGCCGCCCCAGACATCGATCGGCATGGTGATCGCGTGCATGTCGACGACGCAATAGATGCAGTTGTGCGTCTCCTGCATCTTCACGAAGTTGACGATCGCGCCGAGGTAGTTGCCGAGATGCAGGTTGCCGGTCGGCTGGACGCCCGAGAAAACCCGTTCCACGAAAGCCATGGTCACTGTTCCGGATGATGATTTTGGGGGTCGTTTGGCACGAGCGCCTCAAAGGTGCAAGTCGCCGGCGGGCTTTTGCCGGATCGCCCGGACGGTTTCGCGCCAGCTTACGGCGCCCAGGGACAATAGAAGCACTCCGTAGAGGATGATGGCGCCGCTGATCAGGGCGGCGAGCAACGCGGCCGCGCCGAGATGGCTGCTGCTCCACGTGCCGGCGAAGCGTCCGGCGACGGTCCAGAGGACGGTGCCCATGATCGCGGCGGCCAGGGTGATGCGCGGCAGCCGGCGCCGCGAGGCGGGAGGAAGCGCGAAGCCGAAGCTCGTGGCGCCACGCCGGATCAGGACCGCCGCATTGGCCCAGGCACCGAGCGCGAGCCCTGCCGCGATGCCACTTGCCGCAAACAATTGTGCGAGCAGGAACGCCAGCGCGATCGCGACACCGCATCCGATCAGCGTCGCGCGCAGCGGTGTCTGCGTGTCCTCGCGCGCGAAGAAGGCAGGCTGCAGCGCCTTGGTCAGTACTTGCGCCGGCAATGCCGCCGCGAGCCATGTGAGCACCTGCGCCGTCGCGGCGGCATCGTCCGAGCTGAACGCGCCATGTTCGAACAGCAAACGAATGATCGGCTCGTTCAGGATCATCAGTCCGAGCGCCGCAGGCAGCGCGAGCCCGATCGTGAGCTCGAGGCCGCGCGATTGCACTTCCGCCAGCGCCTGCTTGTTGCCCTCGTGCAGCGCGCGCGTCAGCTCCGGCACCAGCACCGTGCCCATGGCAACGCCGACGAGCCCGAGTGGTAGCTCGATGAGGCGGTTGGCGAAATACAGCCACGAGACCGCGGAAGGCGAGGCGGAGGCGATGATCGCGCCGCCGACCGCGATCAGTTGCGGGCCGGCGCTGGCGACCATGCCGGGCAGCGCTTTGGCGAAGAAGCCGCGCATTTCCGCACGGAAGGTGACGCGCACCGGTGAGGCGAGGGGGCCATCGCGGCCTCGCCGCGCGAGGACGGCGAGCTGCAGCAGCCCGGCGACGCCGATCGTGGCGGCGAGCAGCAGTGCGGCGTTCGCAGGATCCGGATGTTGCGTCAGCAGCACGATGGTCACGACGATCAGCGCGACGTTGAAGAGCAGCGGCGCAAACGCGGCCAGCGCGAAGCGGCCTCGTGCACTGGAGAGTGCGAGCAGCACGGTTGCGGGGCCGGCGAAGGCGAGATAGGGCAGCATCAGCCTGGCATCATTGACGGCCAGGGTGAGCGTCTCTTCACCGGCGAAGCCTGGTGCGAGCACGGTCATCGCGAACGGCATCAGCAGCGCCAGCACGAGCGTTGCCGCGAGCAGGCCGGCGCTGACCGTGCCGAGCACGCGCCCGGCAAAGGCTGCCGCCTGCATTGTGCCACCGTGCTGGTATATTCGCAGCCAGGCCGGCACCAAAGCTGCATTGAGCGCGCCCTCCGTCAGCAATCGCCTGATGACGTTGACGAGCTGAAACGCCGCGAGAAATGCGTCCGCGACCGGACCTGCGCCGAGCAGCGCGGCCATCAGCGCATCCCGGACGAAGCCGAGCAGGCGCGAGGCCAGTGTTCCTGACAACACAGTCACGAATGAGCGGATCATCAGGCTTCTATAGCAGCGCTGCTTGTGATAGGCCCCAGCGTTTGCAAAACGCCGTAAACGGGGCCAGTGGATGACTGACGCGAAATACGATGTTCTCGGGATCGGCAACGCGATCTTCGACGTGCTGGTGCATGCCGATGAAGCCTTTCTCGCCCGGCACGGCATGACCAAGGGCAGCATGGCGCTGATCGACGAGGCCCGCGCGGCCGCGATCTATGCCGATATGGGCCCGGCCACCGAGATGTCCGGCGGTTCGGGGGCCAACACCATCGCTGGCCTCGCCAGCCTGGGCGCGCGTGCCGCTTACGTGGGCAAGGTCAAGGACGACCAGATCGGCAGGATGTACAGGCATGATATCCGCGCCGCTGGCGTGACCTTCGATACCGCGCCCGCTGCCGACGGCCCGGCGACCGGCTGCTGCTACATCCTGGTGACCCCCGACGGCGAGCGCACCATGAACACCTATCTGGGCGCCGCGCAAAATCTCACCGCCGCGGACATCGATCCCGCGCAGATTGCGGCGGCGCGCTTCATCTATCTCGAAGGTTATCTGTGGGACCCGAAGGACGCCAAGGATGCGTTCGTGAAGGCGGCGGCGATCGCGCATGACGCCGGACGCGAGGTCGCGCTGACCTTGTCGGATTCGTTCTGCGTCGATCGCTATCGCGAGGAGTTTCTCGACCTGATGCGCGGCGGCACCGTCGATCTCGTCTTCGCCAACGAGGCCGAGCTGCATTCGCTGTACCAGACCTCGGATTTCGACGGCGCCCTGAAGCAGCTGCGTGAGGACGCCACGCTCGGCATCGTCACCCGCAGCGAAAAGGGCTGCGTCGTGGTGTCGAACGACGGCGTGATCTCGGTGCCGGCGCATCCGATCGAGAGCCTGGTCGATACCACCGGCGCGGGCGACCTGTTCGCCGCCGGCTTCCTGTTCGGGCTGGTGCGCAAGACCGGCTACGAGATGGCCGGCCGCCTCGGCGGCCTCGCCGCGGCCGAGGTGATCCAGCACATCGGCGCAAGGCCGCAGGTGTCGCTGAAGGAATTGGCGGCCCAGAACGGACTGAAGGTGTAGGTCGAAGCTGTGGTCACGCGTTATTTTTCACCGGAGACACAACTCTCTCCACCGTCATGGCCGGGCTTGACCCGGCCATCCACGTTTTATTGAGCTGCGGGACCGAAGACGTGGATGCCCGGGCCAGGCCCGGGCATGACGCCAACTAACTCATTACGAGCTCACTCCGGTCAGTTGGCCGTCTGCTCACGCCGCCTTCTGTCCGCCCGCGGCATCGAGTCCGGCATAGACCCCGCGCTCGAAGCCTGCAAACGTCTCCAGGCACAGCCGGTCTGCGAACGGCAGGAGCTGCATCAGGATCACGCCGGTGACGTCGCGCGCCGGATCGATCCAGTAGTAGGTGTTGGCGAGGCCGGCCCAGGCGAGGCTGCCGGCACTGCGGCCTTCCGGCGTCTGCGCCGTCGTGATCATGAAGCTCAAGCCCCATTTCTTGACGATGTCGGGATAGAGATCGACGTCGTTGGTCACGCCGGGCACCGCCGCGGCCATCTTCGTCATCTCCAGCTCGCCGATATGGTTGTCGCGCATCGCCGCGACCGTCTCAGGCTTGAGCACCTGGTTGCCGTTGCCGCGGCCGTTGTTGAGGATCATCCGGGTGAAGCGGACGTAGTCGCCGGCGGTGCCGTAGAGCCCGCCGCCACCCATGTGGAATTCCGGCTCCTGCTCGAGCTCGAACGGGATCGGCGCCAGGGTGCCGTCCTCACCGCGGGCATGCATGCCGACCAGGCGGGCGCGCTGCGATGGACCGAGCTTGAAGCCGGTATCGTCCATGCCGAGCGGCGCGAACAGATGGTCGCGCAGATAGGCGTCGAGCGTCTGGCCGCTCGCGGCCTCGATCGCCTTGCCGACGAAATCGATGTTGATGCCGTATTCCCAGCGCGTGCCGGGATCGGAGGCGAGCGGCAATTTGAGAGCGTCGTTCTTGCAGGTGATGATGCCGGGCGTGCCGGCCTTCTGCACATAGGTGGCCATGTCGCCGTTCCACATGTCGTAGCAGAAGCCGGCGGTGTGGGTCATCAGATGGCGCAGCGTGATCGCGGTCTTGGCCGGCCGCAGGATCGGCTCGCCATTGGCGTCGAAACCGTCGAGCACCTTGGGCGCGGCGAGGTCGGGCAGCACCGCGCCGATCGGGGCATCCAGCGACAACCGGCCCTGCTCGACCAGCTGCATCCCGGCCGCGCAGGTGATGGCCTTGGTCATCGAGGCGATCCAGAACACGCTGTCGGCGGTCATCGGATCGTCGCGGCCGAGGTCGCGCTTGCCGAAGGCGCCTTCATAGATGATGTCGTTGCTGTCAGCGGCGACGGCGACGACGCCGGGAATCTCTCCCGCCTCCGCCTTCTGCCGCAGCACGCCGTCGATGTCGGTCTTGTTCTGCATGGTCTCCTCCGTTCCGTTCTTGACGACGGTAGGCGATTGTTCCTCGGGCCGGCCCGGCCAGCAAGGACCGTCGGTCGAACGGCCGGTCGCGATCTCGTGATGATGCGGCGCGGACGAAGCAGGCGGGGACAACAGCGCCACGGCAAGGCCACAGCGCTTCAATTTTTCGCCAGAATCATGATTAGTTCCACCCAGCCGCGAGGCCGACACATGGGGGCCATGTTCCCACCATGGGCTTGCGACTGTTGTGAGTTGCAACCATTTTTGCATTAAAGGGTTGAAGGATCGGCTTTTTCGAGCCGATGACGTGTTTTTGGCGGCAATGTCCGCCGTTGGGGGCGATATGATTTCGACGTGGAGCGAGTGGAAGCGGTATCCCCGCCCGGGGCGCGGTGACAATATCGAGGCACCGATCACGCCCGGCATCTATGAGGTGCGCATCGCTGCGACCGGTGCGCTGTATTCGTTCGGAGCGGTCGACAATGTGGCGCAGGCGCTGGCGCTCTTGCCCGTCGGCCACAAATCGTGGTTCGGGCGCCGCGATCCCGCCTCCTTGCCCGATCTCGAATACCGCACCTGCGCGACCTCGACCAAGGCCGACGCCAAGGCGGCGGCCGAGCGCATGATCGGCCGCCGCGAGACTTATTTGAGCGGCGCGGCCTGATCCTGGTCGACTCCTCGTCATTCAGCATTTGGTGCCGTACAGGCACGGATCGCCGGATCGAATGTACCGTTGAGGAGGCGCACGAGCCGTGCGCCTCGGCTGGTGCGGGGCTATATTCGGGGAAAGATCGCTCGCTTTCGAGGAGGGACCCGATGACACCGCCCGCCGCTGCCCGCGCCTCCACTGGCGCTCCGAGCCTGCGTGACCGCCTGAAGGATCCGTCGCTGCTGCGCGAGCAATGCTACATCAACGGTGCCTGGGTCGGCTCGCCGGTGTTCCCCGTCGTCAACCCAGCCACCGGCGCCGAGCTCGCCAAGGTCGCGCAGCTCGGTGCGGCGGAGACCACGCAAGCCGTCGAGGCTGCGGCACGCGCGTTCCCGGCCTGGGCCCGGCTGACCGCCAAGCAGCGCTCCAATACCTTGCGCAAATGGTTCGAGCTGATCACGGCCAACCGCGAGGACCTCGCGCTGATCCTCACCTCCGAGCAGGGCAAGCCGCTGACGGAGGCGCTCGGCGAGGTCGACATCGGCGCCGCCTATATCGAGTTCTTCGCCGAGGAGGCGCGCCGCGTCTATGGTGAGACCATCCCAACCCAGAAGCCGGATGCGCGCCTGTTGGCGCTGAAGCAGCCGATCGGCGTCTGCGGCGCCATCACGCCGTGGAATTTCCCGAACTCGATGATCACCCGCAAGGTGTCTCCCGCGCTCGCCGCCGGCTGCACCGTGGTGCTGAAGCCGGCCAACGAGACGCCGCTGTCAGCGCTGGCGCTCGCCGTGCTGGCCGAACGCGCCGGCTTGCCGAAGGGCGCGCTCAACATCATCACCGGCGATGCACCTGACATCGGCAAGGTGCTGTGCGAGCATCCGTCCGTGCGCTTCATAGGCTTCACCGGCTCGACCGAGGTCGGCAAGATCCTGTATCGCCAGTCCGCCGGCACGGTGAAGAAGCTCGGTCTCGAGCTCGGCGGCAACGCGCCGTTCGTGGTGTTCGACGATGCCGATATCGATGCGGCGGTCGAAGGCGCCATGGTCTCGAAATACCGCAACATGGGTCAGACCTGCGTCTGCGCCAACCGCCTCTATGCGCAGGACGGCATCTACGACCAGTTCGTCGAGAGGCTCGCCGCCAAGGTCGCGGCGATGAAGATCGGCGACGGCACCGAGGCCGGCGTGACGCAGGGCCCGCTGATCAACGAGGAAGCGGTCGAGAAGGTCGAGCGCCACATCGCCGATGCGGTCAAGGGCGGTGCCAGGATCGTCACTGGTGGCAAACGCCATGCGCTCGGCCGCACCTTCTTCGAGCCTACCGTGTTGTCGGACGTGAAGTCGGACGCGCTGGTCGCGCAGGAGGAGACGTTCGGCCCGCTCGCGCCGGTGATCCGGTTCAAGGACGAGGCCGACGTCATCGCGATGTGCAACGCCTCGCCATTTGGTTTGGCGTCGTACTTCTACGCCCGCGATCTCGGCCGGGTCTGGCGTGTCGCGGAGGCGCTGGAGTCCGGCATGGTCGGCGTCAACACCGGCCTGATCACGACAGAGGTGGCGCCGTTCGGCGGCGTCAAGGAGAGCGGCCTCGGACGCGAGGGCTCGCACCACGGCATCGAGGAATATCTCGAGATCAAGTATGTGATGATGGCGGGGGTGTGAACTTTGGACGCCTGCGCTCAGGCCGTCTTGGGCAGCTTGTCCACCGGCACCATGTAGGACTTGTTGCCGACCTGGTAGATGACCTTGCCGGTCTTGCCGTCGTCGGTCGAGATCTGCGTCTGGCCGAACATGATGACGTTCTTGTAGACGATGCCGGTGCCCTGGCGCGTCACGCCATTGGCGGTGACGCTGACCTGCGCCTCCTTGCCGTTGACGGACAGCACGCGAAAGCTCGCGCTCATGCCGTTCTCGCCGGAATAGCCGGCCCAGCTTCCGGTCAGGTTGCTCTGTTCGGCGGGAGGCGCCTGCTTTTCCAGCATCGCCGTGGCCTTGCCGCCGCCGGCCGAGAACAGCAGTACCGCGTTCTTGCCGTTCTTGGTGCCGAGCGTGACGGACCCGAAGTCGATGGTCGAGCCGTTGACCTGGCCGATGCCGCGCTCGGTCCGTCCATTGTGGGTGTATTCCACCGTCGCCGCGGCGCCGCGAATGTTGACGACCTTGAAGCTCACCGCCTGGCCACTGGCCGTCCAGCTGCCTTTCCATTCGCCGAGCAGGTTGCTCTGGTGATAGACCCGCTCCATCGCGGGAGAGATCTGGCTGGTGCTTTGGACGATCGCCATGTGCTCTTCCGAAAAGTCTGAACGCTCTCTTCTCTATGTTTCTGATCGTTGCCGTCTGTTGCAAGAAGACGTAGGTCGATGAGGTTAACGGGTGATTAATGGCGCCTTGCCGGGCCGATGCGCCGCGCGCGACCTATCGCCTCAGTGCGGGATCTCCTTCAGGCTCAGCCGTCGCGCCGTCATGTCACGGCCGTATCCGGATGAACGCAAGCGCGCGCCGCCACGCGCCGTGCCCATCCAGGACAGCCGCTTGCCGAGAGCCGTCTGATCATCGACGATGCCGAATGTTTCCACTGACCTCGAGATTGCGAGCTCAACCATGACCGCGGCACCCGCGCGCACCGGCGTCGGCCGGCTTTCTGAAGCCGATGCGCATCGGCTGGAGGAGGACGGCTATCTGCTGCTGCGCGGTGCGATCCCGGCGGACTGGATCGCGCCACTGCGCGATGCGTTCGAGTCCGGCACGCTGCCCTCGGAGCAATGGCCGGTGCCGCGCGGCCGCGACTGGCGGCACGCCATGGTCGATCTCGATGCGACGGTGCAACAGGTCTGCCGCCTGCCGGTGATGCTTGCCGCCGTGCATCATGTCCTGAAGGCGCCGTTCTTCCTCGGCCAGGTCGAAGGGCGCGAGCCGTGTGCCGATGGCGGCGCGCAGCCGCTGCATCGCGACAGCGTCGAGCGCCGGCGCACCGATTCCGTCTCCGCGCTGGCCTTTCTCGATTCCTTCGGCCCCGACAATGGTGCCACGCAAGTGGCGCCAGGCTCGCATCGCCCCGACACGGACGATGCGCAGGCCGCGTCCTCGGCGTTCGTCACGGCGGGCGAGGCCGGCGACATCCTGCTGTTCGACGTCAACATGCTGCACGGTGCGACGCGCAACCGCAGCGGCGCGCGCCGCCGCTCACTGCTGATCACCTACGCCACATGGGTGCAGCTGGACGAGTGGCGCCGGACCCGCGCCTTGCGTGCGGTGCGCATGGATCAGGACGAGATCTTCGGCGCCGAGTAGCGGCACCATCCCGCTGCTTCCAGCCAAAATCCCGCAGAGAGGACGCTCATGAGGCTCTACGATTCCGCCACCGCGCCAAGCCCGCGCCGCGTGCGCATCTTCCTTGCGGAGAAGGGCCTCACGATTCCCACCGTCCAGCTCGACCTGCGCGCCGGGGAGCAGTTTCGGCCGGAATTTCGCGCGCTGAACCCGCAATGCACGGTTCCGGTCTTGAAGCTCGACAGCGGCGCTGCGATCACCGACATCATCGCGATTTGCCGCTACATCGAGGAGCAGCATCCCAAGCCGGCTCTGATGGGACGCAATGCGGAGGAGCGCGCCGTGATCGAATGCTGGGTCCGGCGGATCGAGTGGGACGGCATCTATGCCATTCAGGAAGCGTTCCGAAACAGTGCGCCGGGGCTGGAGAGCCGCGCACTGCCCGGCGCGCTGCCGCTCGAGCAGATCCCGGCGCTCGCCGAGCGGGGGCGTCTGCGCGTCGCGCACTACTTCGCCTGGCTCGACGCGCGGCTGGCCGATCACGCCTTCGTCTGCGGGCCGGACTTCACCATTGCCGACATCAGCGCCATGGTGACGGTCGATTTCGCGGCCCGCGCTAAGCTCGACCCGCCGGATCATCTCCGCCATCTCAAGCGATGGTACGGCGAGGTGTCGAGCCGTCCGAGCGCAAAGGCTTAGGCCGGCTGTGCGGCGCGCGAGACCGCAGCGGCAGGTTCGCGCGCCGGGCCTTGAGGTTCCACAGCGCGATGTCGAGCGCCGACAGCGCCAGCACGGTCGGTCCGCCGCGTCCGCCAAAATGCAGGCCCCACCACACCCGGTGCCAGATCGCCTCGGTGTCGTCGGCCTCGTGACGCGTGATCAGATTCGGGAATCTCCCGTCCGAGGATATCGGCGACGGCGCCGCCATTGCGGCCGACCGTGTAGGTGTAGCCCACGCCCTCCGCGCCGTCGGCATCGCGCACACGGCAGGTGTTCAGCTCGAATTCCGTCATCTCGCCATGCGTGCTGTCGGACAGCGTCACGCCGAGCGGAATGCGTTAGAGCCCGGTTTCGATCGTCGCGATCTGCGCCATCGGCGTGGGTCCTTCCCTGGAGTTACCTGACAGGGTAGGCCTGCGGCGGACCGCGGGCAGTTGTTCATGCCATCGGCCTGATGCATCCGTTCGAGCGGCGGAGCCGATGCCTGCGTGAGCGCGGGGCGGAGCGGTCGTTTACGCTTCTCGCGGCCGCCGCTATGATTGGACATGTCTTCGGTTCACTCTGTCCTGCTCGACCTCGACGGCACCCTCATCGACTCCCAGCCCGGCATCGCCGCGAGCACCCTGGCCGCGTTGCGCACGCTCGGGCATGCGCCGGACGAGACGCTCGATATCCGCAGTGTCATCGGGCCGCCGCTGCAGGACATGTTGCGGACGCTGCTGCTGGCCTATGACGACAACCGGGTCGACGAAGCGGTGACCGCCTATCGCCAGCATTACGGCGAGAGCGGGCTGTTCGGCAGCGAACTCTATCCCGGCATTCGCGACGCGCTGCACGAGATGCATGGCGCGGGCTTGCGGCTCTATCTCGCGACATCCAAACGGGAGGTGTTTGCGCGCCGCATCCTCGAGCATCTCGATCTTGCGTCGCTGTTCGACGCCATCCACGGCTCGGTGCCGTCAGGCATGCTGGACCACAAGCCGGAGCTGCTCACGCATATTCTCACTGAGCGGAATATCGCGCCGTCCCAGGGGATCATGGTCGGCGACCGCCGCCATGACATTGCTGGCGCCCACGCTGTCAGGATGCGCAGCCTGGGTGTGCTCTGGGGCTATGGCAGTCGCGACGAGCTCGAGACGGCCGGCGCCGACCGCCTCGTGGAAAGTCCCGCCGATCTCGCGCGCGTGGTTCTGGCGATACTGAAGGGATAGTTCGATCACAACCTCCTGTGTTCGCGACACCCCGATCGGTTCGCGCGTCAACCTTGCACCGGAACCGGAAAGCCGCGAATATTCGCGGCAGATCAGTTGTCATCACGGGACTATCACACACATGCAGTTCGACGACGTCATCCTCGGCCGCCGCAGCATCCGCGGCTACAAGCCCGATCCGGTGCCGCGGGCGCTGATCGAGGAGATCATCGGGCTGGCGATGCGCGCGCCGTCGTCGATGAACAGCCAGCCGTGGAATTTCTACGTCATCACCGGCGAGCCGCTGAACCGCATCCGCGCCGGCAACACCGAGCGGATGGTCGCCGGCGTGCCGCAGTCGCGTGAATTCCGTATCGGCCAACCCTTCGCGGGCGCGCATCGCGAGCGCCAGGTGCAGGTCGCCAAGCAGTTGTTCTCCGCCATGGGCATCGCGCGCGACGACAAGGACAAGCGACAGGACTGGGTGCTGCGCGGCTTCCGCCAGTTCGACGCACCGGTCTGCATCATCGTCACCTATGATCGTGCGCTCGATGGCAGCGACGACACGCCGTTCGACTGCGGCGCCGTCACCAATGCGCTGGTCAACGCCGCCTGGTCGCGCGGCCTCGGCGCCGTCATCAACAGCCAGGGCATCATGCAATCGCCCGTGGTCCGCGAGCACGCCGGCATCGCCGACGATCAGGTCATCATGAAGAGCGTCGCGCTCGGCTGGCCCGATCATGATTTCCCGGCCAATGCCGTCGTGTCGGAGCGGAAGTCGGTGAAGGACGCGACGGTGTTCGTAGGGTTCGAGGACTAGACGGGCATTTCGGGGACCGCAGGGGACAACAGACGCCGTGGCTTCGATAGCTCGAAAAATCACAGATGCCTTATTGGATCAGACGGATACTTCTCAAGTCTGGAGAGCTCGTTACCGAGAAGGAGCTCCGCCGCGATGAAAATTATTGCGAAGGTATCGCGCCGATCGTCGGAGAGGTTCTGACCGTGCACTGTCGCGGGCGGACGTTCCGCGCGGAAGTCGTCTGGGGAAACTGGCCCGGACGAGGTCATTCGGCCGATATGGTCGTGCCGCTCCGCGTCAAAGAGATCTAGCAGAAGAAACTCCGGCCAAAAAACGAACCTAGTCAGGGCGTCATTCGGCGCTGCCGATCGAGGCGAGGAGCACACGTCTTGCGTCAGCTATCGAAAATTTGACGTCGAATTCCTCTTGCAGGATTTTGTTGTTGCTATTTTTCCGAAGTCGTGCTCTTATCCGCGCATCCCGTCCTCATGCAGAGGGACGTACGCGTCGTCACGATACGTAGAGGCGGGAGCGGTGGCCGCGTGCCTGTCAGGTGCTCTTGCGCTGACGAATGGCAGCGCGCGGACGGTCAAGCCGTGTGGTCCTGGCGCCCCGATGCTGGCGCCAAGCTCGCGATGACGTTCGTGCGTCGTGGCGGGCGACGGGGGCAAACAAGCCGGTCCCCGGGGAGAGCGCGGAGCAGCCGTTAAACCCATCGCGCAGGGAGGGCCGGGATGTCTCGGCTGAACCTGTGGTACCTGCCGCCTGCATTTTTTTGAGCAGGCGGGCCATGCGAGCAGCCAGCTCCCGGCCTTCCCTGCGCCCTCGGCATTTTCGAGGGTCTTGATGCGATCACCTCGGGCGCGATGGCGCCGCGGGACGTGTTGATGCGTCTGTGCGCATCATGATGGTCTCGTCGAGTGATCCCCCCACCCCCGACCCCTCCCCGCAAGGGGGAGGGGAGAAGGAGAGCGAGCCTCTCGCCAAATTCACTCGCAGAAGAGCGGAGAAGTATCGTGTCAGCGAAGAACGCGGCCGCGGATTGGCCCCTCCCCCTTGCGGGGAGGGGTCGGGGGTCCCCGAAGCACTCTGTTAGTTCTGAGCTCCTACGAGATAGCTCAAACCCAAGCGCGAACGTCGACGCGTGAACCTGCGATCCTCAGATCTTCAGCTCGCTTCCCGTCACCCGACGGAACGCTTCGAGATAGCGCTGGCTGGTGGCATCCACCACGCTCTGCGGCAAAGGCGGCGGCGGAGCCTCGCCATTCCAGCGGCCGGCCTTGCGTTCGCCGTCGAGATAGTCGCGCAGCGGCTGCTTGTCGAAGCTCGGCTGCGGCCGGCCCGGCTGATAGGCATCGACCGCCCAGAAGCGCGAACTATCAGGCGTCATCACCTCGTCGATCAGGATGATGTGGCCGTCCTTGTCGCGGCCGAACTCGAATTTTGTGTCGGCGATGATGATGCCCTGTTCGCGGGCCAGCGCCTCGCCGAGCGTATAGACCGCGCGCGTCATGCTCTCCAGCGTGTAGGCCGTCTCGTCGCCGACCGCCTCGCGCATCCGCGCGATCGTGATGTTCTCGTCATGGCCGGTCTCGGCCTTGGTCGCCGGGCTGAAGATCGCGGGCTCCAGCTTCTGACTCTCGACCAGGCCCGCAGGCAGCTGCTCGCCGGCGAGCGTGCCGCTCGCCGCGTATTCCTTCCACGCCGAGCCGGAGAGATAGCCGCGGATCACGCATTCGATCGGGAACACATTGGTGCGCTTGCACAGCATCGCCCGCCCGAGAATCTCCTGCCGGTGCGGCTTGAGCTCAGGCACTTGGTCGATGATCTCATCGGTATCGGCCGAGATCATGTGGTGATGCACGACGCCTTCGAGCGCATTGAACCAGTACGCCGAGATCTGCGTCAGCACCGCGCCCTTCATCGGGATGGTTTCGTTCATCACCACGTCGAAGGCGGAGATGCGGTCGGTGGTGAGCAGCAGCACGCGGTCGTCACCGACGGCATAGATGTCGCGGACCTTGCCGCGGCCGATTTTCGGGAGCGGCAGATTGCTGGTGAGGAGCGTGGTCATCGTGCGGGGCTTTCGAAACGGGAGCGTTGCGCTCTCAATAGCCTATTCCGGCAGCGGAATGAACTCGTGCTCCTGGGGAACGGCGGCGAAGCGGCCGGTTTTCCAGTCCTGCTTGGCCTGCTCGATGCGCTCCTTGCTGGAGGAGACGAAATTCCACCACACGTGGCGCGGCCCTTCCAGCGCGTCGCCGCCGAGGAACATCATCCGGGTCGGCTTGACCGTGCGCACGCTGATGGCGTCTCCAGGGCGGAAGACCAGCAGCCGCGGTCCTTCGTGGCGTTCGCGCGCGATCTCGACCTCGCCGTCGACGATATAGATCGCGCGCTCCTCGTGGTCGGGATCGAGCGGCACGACCGTGCCGGCCTGCGCGGTGACCTCGACATAGAACCAGGGCGAGACCATCGTCACCGGCGAGACCGCGCCGAACGCGCGGCCGGCGATGATGCGCGCGGAGAAGCCGGTGTCGCTGACCGTCGGCAGCGCGTCGGCCGCATAATGCTGGAAGCTCGGCGCGATCTCTTCGGATTCGACCGGCAGCGCGATCCAGCTCTGCAGGCCCAGCATCTTCTGCCCGTTCTGCCGCTGCAGGTCGGGCGTGCGCTCGGAATGCGCGATGCCGCGGCCCGCCGTCATCAGGTTCATCGCGCCGGGCTGGATCTCCCGCACGTTGCCCTCGCTGTCGCGATGCATGATGGCGCCGTCGAACAGATAGGTGACGGTGGCAAGCCCGATATGCGGATGCGGCCGCACGTCCATGCCCTTACCGGACATGAACTGCACCGGGCCGAAATGATCGAAGAAGATGAACGGCCCGACCATCTGCCGGCGGCCATGCGGCAGCGCGCGACGCACCGCAAAGCCGTCGCCGAGATCGCGGGTGCGCGGCACGATGACGTGCTCCAGCGCATCGCACGAGGTGGGATCGCCGAACTCGGGATCGATCGATGGCTGCCAGCTCATGGGGCGCTCCTGCAATGTGGTCGCGCCAGCTTAGCAGCTTTGCTGAGGCGACGGCAGGGCAGGAGGTCGCCGCGTTTGCTTGATTTGAACGGAGCGAAGCTGCGGCCTAGAGTTCCGCCGCTGACAATGGACTTGTGACGATGACGCTCGAAAGCCTCGATCTCGCGCTTCGCGCCGCCGCCATCGCGCTGCTGGCCGTGCTCGCCGTCTCGCTGGGACGCGATCTCGGCAGGCAATGGCGCGGCCGGCTCGCGATCGCGCTGGCGCTGGGCTCGGCCGCGCATGCCGCGACCTTCAACATCGGCGGCACGGCTGCGCCATCGCTCGCTTCCGCGCCGCTGATTGCGCTGGCGACCGCCGATATCGTCGTGCTCTGGCTGTTCTGCCGCGCGCTGTTCGACGACGGCTTTGCGTTGCGTTGGCTGCACGGCCTGATCTGGCTCGCGGTGTTCGGCTTCAGCCTGCTGAGCTGTCTCGTGCTGGGGCCTGCCGGACATGGACGGCTCGTGATCGTCGCCAATAATGTGCTGGCTCTCGGCTTCCTTGGCCTGACCTTGGCGCAGACCATCCGTTCCTGGGCGGCGGATCTCGTCGAGGGGCGGCGGCGCATCCGCGCCTTCGTCGTCATCGCGGCGATGGCCTACGGCGGCGTCAACGCGCTGCTGCAGATCGCGTCCGCCGGCAGCGGGCCGTCGGAGCTCGCCAATGTCATCAATGCGGCGATGTTCTTGGGCGTGGTCGGCGCCGTTGCGTTGATGCTGCTCAAGGTCGGTGCCGGCGACGTGCTCGCGCCGGAGACCCCGCAGGTCGAGACGCCGAGCGTGGCAGCGGCTACCGTGGTCGTCCCAGGGGCGGAGACGGCGGCCAACCGCAAGCTGGTCGACGCACTGATGCGGCTGATGGCGAACGAGCGGATCTACCGCCAGGAGAACGTCACCATCGGCATGCTGGCGACGCGGCTCTCCATTCCTGAATACCGGCTGCGGCGGCTGATCAATGGCGAGCTCGGCTACCGCAATTTCAATACCTTCCTCAACGCCCACCGCATCGAGGAGGCCAAGGCCGCGCTGGCCGATCCCGCCCAGGCCGAGGTGCCCGTGATCACCATCGCGATGGACGCCGGGTTCCAGTCGCTTGGGCCATTCAACCGCGCCTTCAAGGCGGTGACCGGGGTGACGCCGACCGAATACCGGCGCATGAGGCTGGCCGCAGCGTGATGTTTTCGGCATTGAAATCGCGGAGGAATTCCGAAATCGGCGAGGTTGTTGTGGGTTTCGGCAAGTGGGCGTTTCGAAATCGGCGAGCGGCGGGGCTGCGCTTGCGGTGTCGTCCCGCCGGTCCACTTGCCGGAGCTTTCCATGACCCGCCGCCGCCTGCTGCCCGTCCTCGTTTCGACCGTCGCCCTGACCGCCCTCGCTTTGGGCGCCGCCCGGGCGCGCGACGTGCCCCAGGTGGCGACAGGCTTCATCGCCAGCGTGCTGTGCTCGGAGACCTTCGTCTCCGGTCTCGACCCGGACCGCACGCTCTCCGAGACACGGGCCGCGATGCCCGGCGCCGGCCTGCTGAGCTGGGCGATGGATGTCCGCGTCGATCGCGCCGCCAAGGACGTCACCGTGACGCTGCTCGGGTTCGGCCGCAGCCATGCGGTGTTTCGCGACGGGCTCGGCTGCCATATGGATCATGGCGAGAGCCCGGACTGGCCGGCCATCCGGCCGTCCCAGCCGGCCTTGCTGCCCGGCACCGCTCCGCCGCACGGCGTGGCGCCGGCGACACCAGCGCTGACCGCGGCGCTCGATCGCGCCTTTGCCGAGCCGGACTCGCCGCCGTTCCGGCATACCCATGCCGTCGTGGTGATGAAGGACGGCAAGGTCATCGCCGAACGCTACGCGCCGGGCTTTGCGGTCGACACGCCGCTGCTCGGCTTCTCCGCGACCAAGTCGATGACCGCGACCTTGATCGGCATTCTCGTCCGCCAGGGCAAGCTCGCGCTGCATGCGCCCGCGCCCATCGCGGCGTGGCGCGACGACAAAGATCCGCGCCACGCCATCACCGTCGATCACCTCTTGCGCCACACCGCAGGCCTCGCGCTCGGCAGCTCGCTGCAGGCCTCGCTGTTCTCGGCGCTCGAGCCGGTCAACCGCATGAAGTTCGTCGAAACGGACCGCGCCGCCTTCGCCGAAACCATGCCGCTCGAAGCCACGCCGGGCGCGGTCAGCAATTATCACGACGGCAACACCGTCATCCTCTCTCATCTCATCCGCGACGCCGTCGGCGGCAGCGCTGCGGATGTGCTGGGTTTTGCGCATCGCGAGCTGCTCGATCCGCTCGGCATGACCAGCGTCACGCTCGAGTTCGACGCCGCCGGCACGCCGGACGGATCGAGCCAGATGCTGGCGTCGGCGCGCGACTGGGCGCGGCTCGGCCAGCTCTATCTCGACGACGGCGTCGTCGCCGGCCGCCGTATCCTGCCTGCGGGCTGGGTCGACTATGTCGGCACGCCCACACCGAACGCCTTCGTCGGCATCGGCGCCGGCTTCTGGACCAATCGCGACGACAGCTTTGGTGCCAACTACCGCATCTCCCACGCCTGGCCGCGCGACGCGGTCTTCGCCAAGGGCACGCTTGGCCAATATGTCATCGTCATCCCCTCCGAGCGTCTCGTCATTGCGCGCTTCGGGCGCACCGTGAACTGGCCGCCGGAGGCCGACGGCGTGGCGCAGCTCGTGAGCGACGTGATCGCGGCGACCCATGGGGAATGACGCATGCGCTACGCTCTCCCCAGCGCGGTGGCCTGCGCGACACGGTCGAACCGCTCCAGCGACAGGATCGCATCGGCGAAGCTCTGCGCGCGGCTGCTCAGCACTGGCCGCGCGAGCGTCAGAAACTTGTCGCTCATCGCTTGCGCGGAGGGGAACGAGGTCGGCTCGCCCGAGGGATCGTCGTGCAGCCGCTCGTGCACGCCGTCTTCCGTGGTGATGGTGACGCGCGCGCCGAACGGATGGCTGCGGCCGACCTCCAGCCTGTCGTCCTGCACGACATCGAACTTGTCGGCGAGCGCATTGATCGCGGTGTCACCCAGCCTGACGTAGTCGTCCCAGCCGAAGCGGCCCTGGTCGAGCGCCAGCGCGCCGGTGAAGAACATCGAGAACTGGCCGCCGACGATCGAGGTCGGATGACGTTTGGTCGCGGCATCGCCCGTCAGCGTGATGCCGTTGCGATGCAGGCCGATCTCGATGCGCTTGACCTGGTCCGGCGTCAGATTGTGCTCGCGGCGCAGCGCGATGATGGCGTCGATCGCTGCATGAGTATAGCGGCAGCTCGGATACGGCTTCACGCCGATCTTCATCGTCTCATAGGTGGAGCCGAGCCCGGCGACGGCCTTGTCGTGATGCGGCGCGTCGGTGTAGCCGACCAGAAGACCGTGCTTGCCCTCGACGGATTCGATCGCGCCGACGAAGTCGTTCTTGGCGAGCGTCGCCGCGATCACGCCGTTCATCGCCGACGCGCCGACCTGATAGCGCTTGTTCCAGGCGCCGTTGACGAGAAACTGCAGCGAGCCCGCGGCCTGGCTGCCGGACACGCCGAAGGCGTAGATCAACTGCTGCTCCGACAGGCCGAACAGCTTGCCGGCCGCGGCGGCCGCGCCATAGGTGCCGGCGGTCGCCGTCGGGTGGAAGCCGCGGGCATAATGCGAGGTCGGATCGAGCGCGTTGCCGAGCCGGCAGCACACCTCGTAGCCGGCGACGATGGCGGTCAGCACCTCGCGGCCGGACGCGCCGACCAGCTCGCCGACGGCGAACGCGGCCGGCACCACCGGCGCGCTCGGATGCAGCGAGGAATCGGCGTGGGTATCGTCGAAATCGAGCGAATGGCCCATCGTTCCGTTGAGCAGCGCCGCCACCGCCGGCGTCCAGGTTCTGTCGTCGCCGAATACGGTCGCCTCGCCCGCCGCATCGAGCTTCAGCGCCGCCAGCATCTTGACGATGGACGGCGTCGATTCCGCCTCGCGCCGGGCCCGGATGGCGCTGCCGAGGAAGTCGAGCGTCAGCACCTTGGCGCGGTCGAGCACCTCAGGCGGGATATCGTCATATTTCAGCTCCGCGACATAGGCGGCGAGCGTTGCGGTTTCCTGGGCCATCGTGTTTCCTCGCATCGTTGCAATGACCGTAGGCAAGCCGATTCCGCCTTTCAAGCCGGTTCGGCCGGGTGGGGAGCTGCCATGCCGGGATCGCGCTGGTGCTGTTCGAGGTGAGCGACTGATGATGTCCTTGAAGCGGCTGTTTGGCCGGTTGCGCGCCCGCAAGGCGCCGATGTCGCTGGCGGTCCGCGGCACGGTGGCGGCGACGCTTGCCTTCGCCATCGCCACGGCTTTTCAATTGAAGCTGCCGCTGTGGGCGGTGCTGACGTCGCTGATCGTGACGCAAGGCAGCGTGGGGCGCTCGCTGAAGGCAACGCGCGACTACATGTTCGGTACCATCGGCGGTGCCATCTATGGCGGCGCCATCACGGTCTTCATCCCGCATTCGGGCGAGCTGCAACTGCTCGGCATGCTGATCCTGGCGGTGACGCCGCTCGCTTTCGTCGCCGCGATCAATCCCAGCCTCAACGCCGCCACCGTGACGGCGGTCATCGTGCTGCTGGTGCCGACGATGGGCCATCTCGATCCGCTCGGCTCCGCGATCGACCGCGTGTTCGAGGTCGCGGTCGGCGCGCTGACCGGCCTCGCCGTATCGTTCATCGTGTTGCCGTCGCGCGCGCATGTGCAGATACGTGCCGCGGCGGGGCGTCTGCTCGAACTGATTGCAGCCGCCTTCACCGAGCTGCTGGCCGGCCTGTCGCGCGGCCGCGACAACGACGCGCTGCATCGGATTCAGGACGGCATCGGCACCGCCCTGACCGAGTTGAACGCGACCGGCGCCGAGGCCGAGCGCGAGCGCTCGGCGCGGCTGTCCTCCGGCGCCGATACCGGCCCGCTGCTGCGGACGATCCTGCGCCTGCGCCACGACGTCGTGATGATCGGCCGTGCCAGCGTGGTGCCGCTGCCATCCGAGCTGCAGGCGCGCTTGTCGGGACCAGTGGCGCGCGTCAGCGATGCTATCGCGAGCTATCTGCGCGGCTGTGCCGCGGCAATCCGCAACGGCTCCGGTCCGCCGGCGATCTGGCCGATCCACGTCGCGGTGAAGGCCTATGCGGAAGAGGTCGCCACCGTCCGCAGCGACGGTCTCACGCGGGGCCTGCCGGGTGACGCCGCCGAGCGCTTCTTCGCGCTCGGCTTCTCGCTGGAGCAGATGCGTCAGAACCTGATCGACCTCGAGCGCGTCGTTGCCGAATGGGCGGGCGCGTCGACCGGGAAGCCGCATCGACCGGAGCGCGACGAGACGCCGGATACAGCGGGGGCCTGATCTCCTCATCGCGACAACCGCAGGAAGCGCAGCACCAGCAGGGCCGCATAGATGGCGGTGCCGATCGACAGCCCGATCCAGATTCCGATCGCGCCGAGCTTGGTGTGCAGGCCAAGCACGTAGGATGCAGGAAAGCCGATCAGCCAATAGCCGAGCACGGCGAGCAGCAGCGGCACGCGCGTATCCTTGATGCCGCGCAGCGCGCCGACCGCGATGGTTTGCAGCGCATCGGTGATGAAGAAGGTCGTGCCGACCAGGAGCAGCGTGGCGGCGAGTGCCGCAGTCGCCGCGGCATCGGCGAGGCCGGCGCCAAGAAACAGCTGCACGATCTCGAACCGCGCAAGGATGATGCCGAGCGTGAACAGCATGGCAAGGACGAGGCCGAGCAGCATCGCCATCAGGCCGGCGCGGCGCACACCGTGCGCATCGTTGCGGCCGGCCGCATGACCGACGCGCACCGTCGCGGCCATGCTGATGCCGAACGGCACCATGAACAGGATCGCCGTGATCTGCAGTGCAATCTGATGCGCGGCGAGAGCGGCCGTGCTGATCAGTCCCATCAGGATCGCCGCCGCCGAGAACAAGCCATATTCGAGCAGGAACGACAGCGAGATCGGAGCGCCGATGATCAGGAGCTGCCGCATCAGCCGCCAGTCGATGCGCCCGAGCCGGGCCAGGACATGATAGTCGCGGAACGGCGGGCGCAACGCGGCGAACCACAGACCGGCAAGAAACGTTCCCAGGTTGACGGTCGAGGTGGCGAGGCCGACGCCGGTCAGGCCGAGCTGCGGAAAACCCCAGTGGCCGTAGAGCAGCGGATAGACCAGCAGCGCGTTGAGCGGGATCGCGGCCAAGGTGATCCAAAGCACGGGCTCAGGGCGGTTGACGGCGCCCATGAAGCTGCGCAGCGCCAGGAACCACAGCATCGGCGCAATGCCCCAGGCGAGACCGGCCAGATAGTCCTGCGCGAGATGCGCCACGACCGGCGCCTGTCCGAGTGCGAGCAGGATGACCTCGCCGTTCAGCGCGATCAGCATGATCGGCAACGCGATGAACAGCCCGGCCCACAGCCCGACGCGCAGCGCCCGCCGGACCAGCCCGGCATCGGCCGCGCCGAACGCCTGCGCGGCGAGCGGCGCCACCGCGGACATCAGACCCATGCCGAAGGTGGAGCCGACGAAGTAGACGGTGCCCGCTAACGCGGCCGCTGCAACGGCATCGCCGCCGAGACGGCCGATGAAGGCGAGGTCGGTCGACATCATCGCGATCTGCGACAGCTGCGTCAGCGCCATCGGCGCGGCGAGGCGGACCGTCTCCCAGAGTTCGAGCGCGAGAGAAGGTGTCGGCGCCGCCGGCGGCGGCGCGTGGTCGGTTCCGGCTGTGGAGGTCATGATCGAGGCTATAGCAGTCCCCGCAGTATCGTGCACATCACGCCGTCGTCGTCATGGGCGGTGCGAGATGCGAGCGTCGCGGCAACATCATCGTTAGAGCTTGGGTTCGCGACGTCGGCCATCGCGGACTGCTCTCGTGCCGAACCAGATCGGATCGGACGGCCACACACGTTCCCGCGGCACGGCATGCCCGGGTGATGCTCGATTTGCTCCCCTCGAACAGGAAGAGGGGCAGGGAAGGCCGGGTGCTTGACCACACCCATGGCCCGCCTGCAAAAGAAGTAGCAGGCGGCAGTCACCACAGGTGGGCCGCACATCCGGCCTTCCCTGCGCCATGGTTGGAACGGCTTATACGTACTCTCCCCGGGGACCGAGCTTGTTTGCCCCCGTCACCTTGCGGATCGCCCGCCGGCTTGACCTCAGCATCGGGAGGCCAGGACCATACGATTTCGCCGTACACGGCCGCTCCTTCGTCCACGCGCCAGCCTCGAGGAAACCTCAAGTGCGCGCTGTGAGCCGCCGCATCCATCGCGTCCCACCCTCAACGTCCGTGACGATCGCGAAGCGCCCCTCTCATGAGGACGGGATGGCCGCAGTATTTCTGACTTTCGGAATAAAAGCAAGCGTAAAATTCGGAAAGGCGTGAATAGTGAAATCGCGGCTTGGCTGATAGCTCCGCAGTTCGATGTGTTCACCGTCATTGCGAGCGCAGCGAGGCCAGTCAGATTGCCTCCGCGGAGCTCCGGATTGCTTCGCTGTGCCCTCGCAATGGCGGCGGGAAGTGAGTGAAACGCTTGCGCGGAATCAGGCGGCCGTTGCGACCTGCCGGAGCATCGCTTTCACGACGAGGCGGTGAAACGGCTTGATGACGGTGAGATAGACGCGGCCGAGAACGTTGTGGGTCTGCACCAAAGTGGTCGCTGTCACCTGCGACGTTGCGCGATGAGAGGAGACGTCGACCAGGACGCGAAAGTCCAGATGCTTGTCGTCGAAGCCGAGCACGAGCCGTGCCGGCGTTTCGGCGACGACCGGAAACATCCCGATCAGAGGACGTGGGTTGTCTGGGTCCGCGCCCGAGGTCTTCAGACCGAAGGGCCTGACCAGCAGGTTGCGGAGCTTCAGGAGCGCCGCCATCCACCAGGGCGCGTGGCCGAGCATGCGCTCGGCCGCCGTGCGGGCATCGATGTCCGGCTCGTCAATCGTGATGCGAAAGGCATCGGCGAACTCCGCGCCCGCGAGCCATCTGGTACGGTCGATGTTGGGAGTGATCTCGCTGATGGCCATGTGCAGTGAGCCTCACATGTCACGGTTGTGCCCGCGCTGTGCGCGATGCGGAGCATCATCGCACGCTCATGTTCGCGAAGCCAGCGCGCGAATGGCATAGCGCTACGGCCGGTCATTCGTCATTGCTTCGCTTCGCGCCTCGCTCGCAACGACGTCGGAGAAATGCTGCGTGAATGGCGCTACCGCCCGCGTTCCGGCACGCGCGTGATCTTGGCGCCGAGCGCGTTCAGCCGCTCGTCGATGCGCTCGTAGCCGCGCTCGATCTGGTCGGCATTGTCGATATACGAGGTCCCCTCGGCGCACAGCGCGGCCAGCAGCATGGCCATGCCGGCGCGGATGTCGGGGGAGACGACGCGGGCGCCGCGCAGGCGGCTCGGGCCGGCGACGATGGCGCGGTGCGGGTCGCACAGCACGATGCGCGCGCCCATCGAGATCAGCTTGTCGACGAAGAACATCCGCGACTCGAACATCTTCTCGAACATCAGGATCACGCCCTCGCATTGCGTGGCGGTGACGAGTGCGATCGACATCAGGTCGGCGGGAAAGGCCGGCCAGGGCTGGTCCTCCAGCTTCGGCACGTGGCCGCCGAAATCGTCCTTGATCCGCAGCGTCTGCTCCGAGGGCACGATGAGATCGTCGCCGGCAACCTCGCAGACGATGCCGAGCCGTTCGAAACCCATGCGGATCGAGCGCAGATGCTCGGTGCCGGCGCGCACGATGCGTAAGGGAGAGCGCGTCACGGCGGCAAGGCCGATCAGCGAGCCGACCTCGATGTGATCGGGCTGGATCGAGTAGCTCGCCTGGCCGAGCGTGCTGGCGCCATGAATCACCATCGTGTTGGTGCCGATGCCCTCGATGTTGGCCCCGAGCGTCACCAAAAAATGCGCAAGGTCCTGCACGTGCGGCTCGGAGGCGGCGTTGCGCAAGTAAGTCGTGCCGTGGGCGGCCACCGCGGCCACCAGCGCGTTCTCGGTCGCGGTGACACTGGGCTCGTCGAGGAAGACGTCGGCGCCCTTCAGGCCGGCGGCGCGCAGCTCGATCTTGTCGGTCGCGGTGACGGTGGCGCCGAGCTGCTCGAAGGCGAGGAAATGGGTGTCGAGGCGGCGCCGGCCGATGACGTCGCCGCCTGGCGGCGGCAGCGCCACTTCGCCGCAGCGGGCGAGCAGGGGCCCTGCCAGCAGGATCGAGGCGCGGATGCGCGCACAGAGGTCCGGATCGAGGTCCGCGGCGCGGATCTCCTTGGCATGGATCGTGAGCCTGTTCCGGCCGCGCCATTCGGCGGAGGCGCCGACCGAGCGCACCAGCTCGACCAGCGTCTCGGTGTCGCGGATGCGCGGCACGTTGTCGAGCGTGACCGGATGCTCGGTCAGCAGCGCGGCGGCGATGATAGGCAGGGCGGCGTTCTTGTTGCCGGACGGCTCGATCGCGCCCTTGAGCCGGTGACCCCCCTCGACGATGTATTGAATGGGCGCCATGCGCGAAAAGTCCGTTCTGAGATGGTGATTCGCCCGGGGACCGGCGAAAGCGGAACATCGATCTTCAACGGAATTAACACGGAAGGGACGGGCAGGCCACTGCTCCGCAGACTCAGGGTACGCCTGGTCGTCTATCGCGCCAGTGCGCGGTATCCTCGGGCTGGACGTCGCGACTACACGTCCACGTTCGCCGAAAGCGAGTTGTCCTGGATGAACTCGCGGCGCGGCTCGACCACGTCGCCCATCAGCTTGGTGAAGATGTCGTCGGCCTCGTCGACCTCCTTGACCTTCACCTGCAGCAGGGTGCGCGCGTCGGTGTCGAGCGTGGTCTCCCAGAGCTGTTGCGGGTTCATCTCGCCGAGGCCTTTGTAACGCTGCATGTTGATGCCCTTGCGGCCGGCATCGGTGACCGCCTCGAACAAATCGACCGGGCCATGGATCACGGTCTGGACGTCGCCACGGCGCAAGGCGCCGGGCTTCGCATAGGCCTCCTGCAGGCGGGCCGCATATTCGTCCAGCTTGCGGGCATCGACGGACGCGAGCAATGCGTCGTCGATGACTGCGACGTCCTTAACGCCCCGCACGGTGCGCTCGAAGGTGAAGCCCTGGCCCTCGACGAAGTGGCCGATCCAGCCGCGCTCGACCTCGTCGGCCAGCACGTCGAGCCGTTTTGCGATGTAGGCGGCCGCGGCGTCCGCCGTCGGGATATCGCGGGTGATGTCGGGGCGCAGGACGCCGGCGATCGCGGCCTGCTCGACGACCTTGCGGTCGTAGCGCGTGTGCAGGTTGCGCAGGATGTTGCGGACGAGACGCGCTTCCTCGACCAGCGCCAGGAGGTCGCGGCCCTTGCGCTCCTCGCCTTCCGCCGTCTTGAACACGCAATCGTCAAGGCCGGTACCGATCAAATAGTCTTCCAGCGCGCGCTCGTCCTTCAGGTACTGCTCGGACTTGCCGCGCGTCACTTTGTAGAGCGGCGGCTGGGCGATGTAGAGGTGGCCGCGATCGATGATCTCGCGCATCTGGCGGTAGAAGAAGGTCAGCAGCAGCGTGCGGATGTGGGCGCCGTCGACGTCGGCGTCCGTCATCACGATGATCTTGTGATAGCGCAGCTTGTCGATCGAGAACTCGTCGCTGATGCCGGTGCCGAGCGCGGTGATCAGGGTGCCGATCTGCTCGCTCGACAGCATCTTGTCCGGGCGCACGCGCTCGACATTGAGGATCTTGCCGCGCAGCGGCAGCACCGCCTGGAACTCGCGGTTGCGGCCCTGCTTGGCGCTGCCGCCGGCCGAGTCGCCCTCGACGATGAACAGCTCCGACTTGGCCGGATCCTTCTCCTGGCAGTCGGCGAGCTTGCCGGGCAGCGAGGAGACGCTGAGCGGGCTCTTGCGGGTCAGCTCGCGCGCCTTGCGCGCGGCTTCGCGTGCCGCCGCGGCCTGGATCACCTTACCGACGATCGTCTTGGCCTCGCCCGGATGCTCCTCGAACCAGGCGGCGAGCGCCTCGTTCAGAACGTTCTCCACCACGGGCCGCACTTCCGAGGACACCAGCTTGTCCTTGGTCTGCGACGAGAATTTCGGATCCGGCACCTTCACGGAAAGAACGGCGGTGAGACCCTCGCGACAGTCGTCGCCGGTCAGCGCGATCTTTTCCTTCTTCGCATTGGCCTCGGCGTAGCCGTTGACCTGGCGCGTCAGCGCGCCGCGGAAACCGGCGAGATGCGTGCCGCCGTCGCGCTGCGGAATGTTGTTGGTGAAGCACAGCACGTTCTCATGATAGCTGTCGTTCCACCACAGCGCAGCTTCCACCGTGATGCCGTTGACCTCCGAGCGCACCATGATCGGTGCCGGGACGATCGCTTTCTTGTTGCGGTCGAGATATTTGACGAACTCCTCCACGCCGCCGTCGTAGCGCATCTCTTCGCGCTTCTCGACCGCGTGGCGCATGTCGGAGAGCACGATGTTGACGCCGGAATTCAGGAAGGCGAGCTCGCGCAGGCGATGCTCGAGCGTGGCGTAGTCGTATTCGACGTTCTTGAACGTCTCCGTCGAGGCGAGGAACGTCACCTCGGTGCCGCGCTTGCCCTTGGCCTCGCCGACCACCTTCAGCGGCGCAATCGCGTCGCCATGGGCGAACTCGATGAGATGCTCCTTGTTGTCGCGCCAGACCCGAAGCTGCAGCTTGCTCGACAGCGCGTTGACCACGGAGACGCCGACGCCATGCAGACCGCCGGACACCTTGTAGGAGTTCTGGTCGAACTTTCCGCCGGCATGCAGCTGGGTCATGATGACCTCGGCGGCGGACACGCCTTCGCCCTTGTGGATGTCGACCGGAATGCCGCGGCCGTCGTCGCGCACGGTGACCGAATTGTCCGGATTGAGCACCACCTCGACCGCAGTGGCGTGACCGGCCAGCGCCTCGTCGATCGCGTTGTCGACGACCTCGTAGACCATGTGATGCAGGCCGGAGCCGTCATCGGTATCGCCGATATACATGCCCGGGCGCTTGCGCACGGCATCCAGGCCCTTCAACACCCGGATCGATTCTGCGCCGTACTCGTTCGCGGTTGCAGGCTCGTTGTCGGCGATGGTTTGCCGGGCGGGTTCGGTCATGTGGGGCCTTCGGAAGGGGTGGTCGAATCGGCATTGCAGATCGCATGCCGAGAGCGCTCTTTCTCTCACGAAAGAAGCCACGCGCCTAGCGCAAAGTGGCCCGTCGTAAGACATTGAAGAGATAGCGCTTTTTAACGGTTTTTCAAGGCCTGGCGAGGGTCGTTTTCGTCCCCTCCGAAAGCCGGATTCTGGCCCTTCTCGCGGCTGGTTTTGAGGCGTGCAGCGGGGCGCTTTCGCGTGCGATTCAAGGCACGAGTCACGCGTGACGCGGCAGGCGCCTCCTCAGTAGAGCGGTAGCGGCAGGGCGGTGCCACCCGGGCCAACCATCAGGCCCGAGGCACGCCGGCGGCGAGCTCCAGCGTGTCGCTCACGGCGGGCCGCCGGGCGATCTTCAGTCGCCGACCTTGCCGAGCACGGGCATCGCTCTGGCTCTCGGCAGGGATGTGGGGCTCGTCGCCGAGCGCTTGGGCGCCGGCAGGTGCCTGCCGTCCAACGACAGCTCCTTGAACCGGCGAACTGACAGGTTCAGCGGCGGAGCGAGTTACCGCCGCGCGCTGATCCGCCCCGCCTCGACGTCGAAGATCTCGCCGAGCTCGCGTAGTTCGGCAAACGCCGCGGGATCGGCGCCGGTCAGCCATACCTGGGCACCGAGCGTACCCAGCTCGGCGAACAAAGCGGTGCGGCGGCCGGGATCGAGATGGGCGACGATCTCGTCGAGCAGCAGCATCGGCACGATGCCGGTGGTCTCGGCCACCAGCGTCGCATGCGCAAGGATGAGGCCGATCAGCAGCGCCTTCTGCTCGCCGGTCGACGCGTCGCGCGCCGGCATGTTCTTCGGCGCATAGACGACATGGAGATCGGTCAGATGCGGGCCGTCGAGCGTGCGGCCGGCGGCGGCATCGCGCGCGCGATTGTCGCGCAGGACAGCGCGATAGCGGTCCTCCACCGCGAGCGCGGGTTCGGTCAGCAGCGCATTCTCCATCCAGCCGTCGAGCGCAATCTCGGCGGACGGGAACGCGGAGGCAGCACCGCGCTGACGCAGCATCGCAGCGAGCTTCACCGCGGTCTGGCCGCGGCTGGCAGCGACGGCGACCGCGAGCTCCGCAGTCTCGCGCTCGATGGCGTCACACCAATGGTCGTCGAAATTGCGCACCTCGAGCAGCCGGTTGCGCGAGCGCAACGAGCGCTCCAGCGCCGACACCCGGCTCGAATGCGCGCTGTCGATCGCCAGCACCAGGCGGTCGAAGAAGCGCCGTCGCTCCGATGCCGCGCCCATGAACAGGCCGTCCATCGCCGGCGTCAGCCACACCATGCGGATGTGGTCGCCGAAGGCGGCCGCCGAGCCGACCGGCTCGCGGTCGATGCGGCAGCGGCGCGTGGTGTTCGCATCGCTGCGCGGCGGCTCGATGCCAGTGCCGAAGGTCGTCAGCCCCAGCGCGCCCTCGACCTCCGCCGAGACCGCCCACGACCCGTCGCCCTGGTTGTCGGCGACGTCCTCCAGGGTGGCACGGCGCAGGCCGCGGCCCGGCGCGAAGAACGAGATCGCCTCCAGGCAATTGGTCTTGCCGGCGCCGTTGGCCCCGACCAGCGCGACCATGTCCGCCTGCACGCTGACGCTGGCAGCGCGATAGCTGCGGAAATGCGTCAGCGCGAGGCGGTTGATGCGGGAGGGGGTCATCGGGAGGAGCTGGGACCTTGATTCGTCATTGCCGGGCTTGACCCGGCAATCCATCGTCCGCGTCAGCGGACTATTTCATCATATAGATCGCGCCAGTCAGGATTGCTCGCGACGATCAGGTCGATCTTCCATTCACGCGACCAGTGCTTGATATTCTTCTCACGCTGCAGCGCCGCCGCGATTGTTTCATGCGTCTCGAAGTAGACGAGGCGCTTGATGCCATAGCGGCGCGTAAAGCTCTCGGCGAGACCTTCGCGGTGCTCATAGACGCGCCGGACGAGATCATTGGTCACGCCGACATACAGCGTGCCGCCCGGCTTGCTCGCGAGAGTGTAAACCCAGTAGGCCATTTGTAAGGATGGATGGCCGGGTGAAGCCCGGCCATGACGGGTTAAACTCGATCTCGCAGCAGTCTCGCCTCACACCCGCATCGGCATCAGCACATACAGCGCGTTGCGGTTGTCGCGGTCCTGGATCAGGGTCGGCGAGCCCGGATCGGCGAGCCGGAGCACCGCGACCTCGCCCTCGATCTGCGCGGCGATGTCGAGCAGATAGCGCGAGTTGAAGCCGATATCGAGCGCGTCCGAGGCGTACTCGACCTCGAGCTCTTCGGTCGCGCTGCCGGAATCCGGGTTGGTGACGGAGAGCACCAGCTTGCCGGGGGAGAGGGCGAGCTTCACGGCGCGGCCGCGCTCGGAGGAAATGGTGGAGACGCGGTCGACGGCGGCGGCGAAATCGGCCTTGTCGACGACCAGCTCCTTGTCGTTGTTCTGCGGAATGACGCGGCCGTAATCAGGGAAGGTGCCGTCGATCAGCTTCGATGTCAGCACCACCTGTCCCAGCGTGAAGCGGATCTTGCCCTGCGACAGCTCGATCCTGATCTCGCTGTCATTGTCCTCGATCAGCCGCTGCACCTCGCCCACGGTCTTGCGCGGCACGATCACGCCCGGCATCTCGGCGGCGCCGGCAGGCTGGGGCAGGTCGACCTGGGCGAGGCGGTGGCCGTCGGTGGCGACCGCGCGCAGGGTCGGCTGCTTGGCGGTGCCGCCGGCGTGCAGATAGATGCCGTTCAGGTAATAGCGCGTCTCCTCGGTGGAGATCGCGAACTGCGTGCGGTCGATCAGGCTCTTGACGTCCTTGGCGGGAACCCCGAACGCATGCGTCATGTCGCCTGCGGCGAGATCCGGGAAGTCGCTCTCCGGCAGGGTCTGCAGGGTGAACTTGGAACGGCCGGCGCGGATCGCGAGCACTGCGCGCTCGCCGTCGCTCTCCAGCACGATCTGCGAGCCGTCCGGCAGCTTGCGGACGATGTCGTAGAACATGTGCGCCGGAACGGTGGTTGAGCCCGCGGTGGCGGTCTCGGCGGCCAGGGTTTCCGTCACTTCGAGATCGAGATCGGTCGCGCGCAGCGACAGCCGGGCATTCTCGGCGCGGACCAGCACGTTACCCAGAATCGGGATGGTGTTGCGCCGCTCGACCACACGATGGACGTGGCCCAGCGACTTCAGGAGCTGTGCGCGTTCGACGGTCACCTTCATTGCACTATACCCGCCCGTTCCAACTGAGCTTGTCCTGGAATGCCGGCGGGCTGAGCAGCGCCGCGGCCGATGGCACCTCGCGCCCGAACGGCGCTTGGCCAGCGTCCAGGAGCGTGAGGGGGAGGCGTAAAGTGGCGCGGATGAGGCCCGAGCGCAAGGGATGGCGGGCCGATTTCCCACGTTTCGGCAGGTGCTTCCGCGATCCGCAGGCCGGGTCCGAGAACGACGTCCGAGCATGACGTCCGAGGACAGCGTCGAAGGGCCGGGACAACGGCCCGGCTGGGGGCGAACCTTCTGTCCGCTTCCCTGGCCGTGCGTGCCGTCTAGTCCTGCAACTGGCGCTTGAGCGACTCGACCTCGTCGTTCAGCGCGATGTCCTTGCCGACCAGCGCTTCGATCTTGCGCACCGCATGCAGCACGGTGGTGTGATCGCGTCCACCGAAGCGGCGGCCGATCTCGGGCAGCGAGCGCAGGGTCAGCGTCTTGGCGAGGTACATCGCGACCTGGCGCGGACGCACCACGTTGGCGGTGCGGCGCGACGACAACAGGTCGGAGCGGCTGACGTTGTATTGCCGCGCCACGACGCGCTGGATGTCCTCGATCTTGATGCGCTTCGGTTCCTGCGGCCGCACCAGGTCGCGCACCTCGCGCTCGGCCATGTCGAGCGTGACCGGCTGGTTGTTGAGCTTGGAATGCGCCAGCAGGCGGTTGATCGCGCCTTCGAGATCGCGGCCGTTATGGGTGATGGAGCGGGCGAGATAGTCGAGCACCGGCTCCGGCACGTCGAAGCTCGCATGATGCGCGCGGGCCGCGGCGACGCGCGACTTGAGAATGCCGAGGCGCAGATCCTCGCCGAGCGAGCCCATCTCCACGACGAGGCCGCCGGCAAGCCGCGAGCGGACGCGATCATCGAGGCTTTCGAGGTCCGACGGCGGCCGGTCGGCTGCGATGACGACCTGTCGTCCCGCATCGATCAGCGCGTTCAGCGTATGGCAGAACTCGGCCTGGGTCGATTTGCCCTGCAGGAACTGCAGGTCGTCGATCACGAGCACGTCGATGCCGCGCAGCGCTTCCTTGAAGGCCAGCGCGGTCTGCGATTTCAGCGCCGCGACGAAGCCGTACATGAATTTCTCGGCGGTGAGGTACAGCACCTTGCGCTCGCCGCCGGCGTTGCCGGCCCAGGTGACCGCCTGCAGCAGATGCGTCTTGCCCAGCCCGACGCCGGCATGGATGTAGAGCGGGTTGAACATCACGGGATCGCCGCGGCGGCCGTCGGCGACCTGGCGCGCTGCGGCATGGGCCAGCGTGTTGGCGCGGCCGACGACGAAGCTCGCGAAGGTCAGCCGCGGATCGAGCGGCGAGCCGCCGAGCGCGTCATGGCTCGTGGCGAGCGAAGCCGCAGCCGACGCAGTTCGCGTGTCGGCGCTCGTCGCCGGCCGGTTGTCGTTGCGCTCGGCCCGGCGGGCTTCGACGGCGACGGGGGCTTCCTTGACCGGCGTCGCGCAGCGCATTGCGGTGCGAACGGACAGATCGATGCGATGCACCTCCGGCATCTCGGCCTGCCAGCACGACAGCACGCGCTCGGCATAATGCGCCTGGATCCAGCTCTTCAGGAAACGCGTCGGCACCGACAGATGGACGCTTTCGTTCTGAACGGCCTCGAGGTCCATGCGGGCAAACCAGCTCGTATAGACGTCCTCGCCGACGGTCGAGCGCAGCCGCCCCTTCACGCGAGACCAGCGATCCTGTTCCGAATTTGTCATGGCAGTCGCAACTTTTCGAATTGAGTGGTGGTGTCGTGTGATCGCCGGGCAGACGTCCCGTGAAAGGACACGTGTGCCGCAGCGAGACCTCGAGCGGAGGCTCAACTCCAGACATGGCTCGCCGTTCGGCGCGGACGCCGTCGGGCCATCAATGCTGGTGGAAGAAGCTTCTCCGCGAGGTCAGCGCATACTCAGATGCGCGATGGACACGGGAGGGCCGATTGCCGTGCTGGCAATGGCCGGGCTGGAGATGTCGATCACTTCAGTGTTGACCGCCAAGGGTGCGTTATCCGGAACCAGCCTATGGTGTGTGCCCGCAATGTGTCCGTAAAACATGCAACCTCCCCGCCCTGCCGTGATTGCTCACGGCAAGTTGTCATCCCAATGCCGCCGCGCCTGAACCCCAAGATTCAGCCGCACCGCCGTACATCCCGTCCAACTTGTCCACTCGGTGAGCGAAGCCGCCACGAGCTTCAGCCGGGTCGACCGATGTCGTATCTCTCTTGTTCAAAGCGGCGCAACGATGATGCTGCGCCCGAGAAATTTCGACAAAGTTCAGTCGCTCCCCATATTGCTATGGGTACAGATCCGGCCATCGCTTTGGAAAGCGTCGCCAACGCGCACACCGCCGCCGATTTGCACGTCCACCCCGTTTCTAAAACCGCGCTGGTCTCAAGATCGTGGGCGCCGCGAGTGATTAAAGAAATACACGATGCGTCGGGACTCGCAATCCATAAGATCGGAGCACGCGTTACGAGTCTTCGCGGCGGTTGCGACGCGGTGTTGCGCGTTAAGAAAGCAACGTTTTGAATCATCGCGAGGAATCTCGGATGTGACAAACAACATCGTCTGCCCAAAATTTCTTCATAATTTTTTTATGTTTCGACCGGCCTCACCCGCTTTTCCAATCACTTGGTCGCGCTATGCACTTAAGTCATTTTCGAAACGATGTTTTTCGCGATTGCTCGAAGCGGGTAACTCCCGCGATGCGCGGTGCGCAAAGTGAGCGGCGCATCGCGCGCTCTTGACATCGATGCGCAAGCGCGGCGCGCAGATTCGCAGCTGTTTCAGATGAGACAATATTGTCACTGCGTAAAAATACGGAACTTCACGTAGTTCCGACGGAACCTGTGTCAGGCGCGCACGATATCGCGCGGGTTCCACCACGCGCGAAGATCGTATTCGCGATGCGATATCACCATCAAGATGTGACCATCAAATGGAGAAGGCGCGGCGAGCGATGGAGGGATGCGCGACAGCGGAACGCGCAATTGAAAATGGCACAAAAGAAAAGCCCGGCGCGAGCCGGGCTGTTTGCATCTTGATAGTTCGTCAGCCGCGCGATCGCGTCACTTCGCGAGCTTGGCGATCTGATGCGTGAGGCGCGACACTTTGCGGCTCGCGTTGTTCTTGTGAATGATGTTGCGCTGTGCGGCGCGCATCAGCTGCGGCTCGGCATTGGCCATCGCCTTCAGCGCGGCGTCGCGATCGCCCTTCTTGATCGCGTCCTCGACGGAGCGAACCGCGCCGCGCATCTGGGTGCGGCGCGACTTGTTGATGATGGTGCGGCGGGCAATCTTGCGCGTCGCTTTCTTCGCGGAAGTCGTGTTGGCCATGCTCTCAAATATCCTTCGGCGGCGAGCAGTCGCCGCTCTTGCGGGTACGCGCGCGGCCCGCTTGACGCGGCCCCATCGACGCGGTGGGTTGTTCGGACGCCTCTCTGAGAATGCCATGACCGGAGCAGTTGCTCGGCGGATCGGCGCTGCTCAAAGAACAGCGGCGGCGGGATTGCGCCCACCGCCATTGGCGACCTTATAGGGGCAGCCCTGGCGAGCGTCAACGGTCTCGGAGCGCCCCGCCGCGGCTGGAATCGGCCAAAACCCGGTTCTAAGCCCCTGACGAGGTTGAATTTCTGCGGGGCCCCCGCTATGGCCTTGCTGCCCGAGAGGGCGTGCGAGAGAGGGCAGGTGAGGCATGATCCGCGGTTTTTTCCGTCTGGTGGGGCTGTTGCTGCTGGCCGGAAGCTTCATCTTCCTGGTCTATGACGGCGCGCGCTGGGTGGCCGACCAGACCCTGCAGTTCACCCGGTTCGGCCAGCTCTGGAACGACGTCCACCAGGCGAGCCAAGCCGCCTTCAAGGCCTGGATCGAGGCCAAGGCCCCGTTCTTGTGGGAGTGGATCGTCAAGGTGTTTTTGGACCAGCCGGTGTTTGCGGTGCTTGGCCTGCTCGGAATCCTGCTGATGCTGCTGTTCCGGCCGCGCAAGCCGCTGATCGGCTATGGACGCGACTGAGCGCGGCGGTTCGTCTCGCCGCGCCGGCAGCAGTACTGGATTCCGCTCGGAGCGCGACGCGGGAACCGCCGGCGCGGCGTAACGGCGCTACTGCTCGTCCCGTAGAGCCCTATATATTCCCCTGACAAGAGGTCATCGCGCCGTGGGCCGTCCCGCGGGCGCTGGCCATGAGCGGAGACATCCCATGTTCTTCATGCGCAAAGCCCCTGCCATGCCGTCTGCCGCCGAGGCGCTGCCCGGCCGCGCCCTGCCGATCCCGACCGCCGCGACGCATTTCGTCAACGGTCGCCGCCTGTTGCCGCCCTATCCGGACGGCCTCGAGCAGGCCGTGTTCGGGCTCGGCTGCTTCTGGGGCGCGGAGCGCAAGTTCTGGCAGCTCGGTGACGGCATCCACGTCACCGCCGTCGGCTATGCCGGAGGCCATACGCCGAACCCGACCTACGAGGAGGTGTGCTCGGGGCAGACGGCGCATACGGAGGTCGTGCTGGTGGTGTTCGATCCCAAGATCATGTCCTACGAGCGCCTCTTGAAGACGTTCTGGGAGAGCCACGACCCGACCCAGGGCATGCGTCAGGGCAACGACGTCGGCACGCAATATCGCTCAGCGATCTACACGTTCAGCGATGCGCAGCGCGAGGCGGCCGAGGCGTCGAAGGCGGCCTACGAGTCGGCGCTGCGCGCCAAGGGGCTCGGAGCGATTACGACCGAGATCGTCCCGGCGGGGCCGTTCTATTTCGCCGAGGATTATCACCAGCAGTACCTGGCCAAGAATCCGGCCGGATATTGCGGCCTCGGCGGCACTGGCGTCGCGTGCCCGATCGGTGTCGGCGTGAGCGCATAGGCCGGGCCGAGCGCGCCCGATCACCGTGAACATCGGATCCCTCTCCCACGCCGTGGGAGGGGGATTTTTTTCCGGGCCGCTTTCACCGCGGCCCGTTTGCGACGGGGGACTACAGGCGCCAACGGTTTGTTAACCTTAACCGCGCATGACTAGCGCACATCCTCATTCAAGGATTGTTCGAGTGCGCGCGTTGTTTGTTCCGGTCATTACCGTCCTGTCCGCGATCCTGTTGTCGGGCTGCATGCAGACGATCTCCCCCGTCGCTGCCGTCCAGCCGCAGAGCGATCTCGACGCGATGGCCTATGGAACGCCTTCCACCGGCCCGGTTGCCGCCACCGGGCAGGGCGGAGCGATCCCTACGTTGCGCAACTCGTTCGCTGCCGCCACCCGCGCAGACGCCTATGTCGTTCCCGCCGGCTATGCGCCCGCGCGCCGCGACTCCGCCTATCATCTCGATGCCGGCGACAAGCTGCGCGTCGTCGTCTACGGCCAGGAGGGCCTGACCAACACCTATGCGATTGATGCGTCCGGATCGATCACGATGCCGCTGATCGGCAGCGTGCCGGCGCGCGGCCGCACCACCGCCGGCCTCGCCGCCGAGATCACCGCCAAGCTGCGCAACGGCTACATCCGCGAGCCCTCGGTGGCGGTCGAGATCGAAGCCTATCGCCCGTTCTTCATCCTCGGCGAGGTGCAGGCGCCCGGCCAATACCCCTACGTGCCCAACATGACGGTCGAGAGCGCGATCGCGATTGCCGGCGGCTTCTCGCCGCGGGCGCGGCGCGACGTCGTCACCCTGACCCACACCGATGCATCCGGCGCCGCGCGCTATGAGGTGCCGCTCGGCACCTCGCTCAAGCCGGGCGACACCATCCAGGTCGGCGAGCGCTGGTTCTGACCTCCATAGGAATCGCTGCACGCTCGCGATGACGCGTGGCGCAGAACGATGCGCCCCCTCTTCTTTCGTCATTGCGAGCGAAGCGAAGCAATCCAGAGTCGCACGCGACGCTCTGGATTGCTTCGTCGCTTCGCTCCTCGCAATGACGGTGGTGCGGTGATCAGCGCAGATGCTGGGCAAAGAACGCCAAGCTGCGCGTCCAGGCGAGATCGGCGCTCGGCTGGTCGTAGCTGGCGCGCTCGTCGCAGCCGAAGCCGTGCTGGGCGCCGGGGTAGATGAAGATCTCGACGTCCGGCCGCTTGGCCTTGATGGTCTCGACGTCGCTTAAGGGAATGCCCGCGTCCTTCTCGCCGAAATGTAGCTGGGTCGGCACCGTCGGCTTGTCGTCGGCGAACCGCGCGACAGCGCCGCCATAATAGCCGACGGCGGCGCGGAGGCCCGACAGCTTGGTCGCAGCCGCATAGGCGATGCTGCCGCCGAGGCAGAAGCCGATGATGCCGACCGGCCCGACATTCTTCACGACGTCGATTGCGGCCTGGGTGTCGCGCAAAAAGGCCGCCCAATCCGGATTGGCGACGAACTTGCGCGCGACCGCGATCTCGTCGGGCGAATAGCCTGAGGTGAAGCCGGGCTCGACGCGGTCGAAGATCGCCGGCGCGATCGCAACGTAACCCTCGGCGGCGAGGCGGTCGCAGACGTTGCGGATGTGATGGTTGACACCGAAGATCTCCTGGATGACGACCAGCGCGCGCTTTGCAGTTCCGGTCGGATCGGCGCGGTAGGCGCCGAGCTGGAAGCCATCAGATGCCGTCAGCTTGATGTCTTGTCTCACGTTCTGTCCTCTTTGCGGTCGTCAGGCGCGTGTCAGCGCCACATCCAGTTGGTGCCGTAGTCCTCTTTCCAGCCGGTTAGCCGTCCCCTGCGGAACTTCAAGTAGAGGCGGTGATGGTGCGAGACCAGTCCGCTGCCGCCGAGATTGCGCAGTGCCAGAAAGGTCTCGTTGCCGGGCGTGCCGTTCAGATAGATCAACGGCTGCTCCAGCACGCGCGATGTCTCACCGACATCCATGCCGAAGGCAAGCGGCGTGACGTTGGATGACGTCGCTGTGAAAGGCGCGTCGGCGACGCTCAGCGTCTGCCCTGCCGCGGCAGGGGGAACGGCCGACAGGCTCGGCAGCATGGCCGCAGCCAGGCACAGCGTCATACGTGCGGATGGTCTCATGGGCTGAAATCTCCTTTCGCTGTCGGCGTTGGCTGCACCTCTTCCTAGCGTGCCCGGCGCCATCAGCCCAGCATCGTTCGCGCTGCACAACGTAAAATGCCAATTCAATTCGCAAGCCGGCGGTCAAATCCCGTTGCGTCGTCGTGGCAACGCGATCATTCTTATGATGGCTGGCATCTATCCGGTGGGTCCCAGCGAATCGATAAAACCGAACTTCGCCCTAAGCGAAGTCGCACGCCGGGCGGGGAAGAAACCAAATGCCCAATCTCACCATCAACGGGCGGACCATGTCCGTCGACGCGGCGCATGACACGCCGCTGCTATGGGTCATCCGCGAGCAGTTGCAGATGACCGGCACCAAGTTCGGCTGCGGCGCCGGGCTGTGCGGCGCCTGCACCGTGCATGTCAACGGCGAGGCGGTGCGCTCGTGCCAGACCATGGTCGGCGACGTCGCGAACAAGAAGATCACCACCATCGAGGGGCTGTCGCAGAAGGGCGATCATCCGTTGCAGAAGGCGTGGATCGCCGAGCAGGTGCCGCAATGCGGCTACTGCCAGTCCGGCCAGATCATGCAGGCGGCCTCGCTGCTCGCCAAGACCACGAGCCCGACCAAGGAGGAGATCGTCGCGCATATGGACGGCAATCTCTGCCGCTGCATGACCTATTCGCGGATTCAGAAGGCGATCCAGCGCGCCGCGTCCGAGATGCGCACCGCGTCCAACACGAGCGACCGGAGGGCGACATGAACCAGCATGTGAAAGCATCGCCGACGATGGCCACCGATCTCAGCCGCCGCTCCTTCCTGGTCGGCACCGCCGCCACCGGCCTCGTGCTCGGCTATGCCGGGCTGCCTGATCACGCGCTCGCAGCAGCGGCACCTGCGAACTTCGAGCCCAGCGTGTGGTACGCGATTGCGCCGGATGGCATCGTGACCGTGACCTGCGGCAAGGCCGACATGGGCCAGCACATTGCGTCGACCATGGCGCAGATCGTCTGCGAGGAGCTCGGTGCCGCCTGGAAGGACATGCGGGTCCAACTCGCCTCCAACGATCCGAAGTACAACGATCCCGTGCTCGGCGCCCAGATCACAGGCGGCAGCTGGAGCACGATGATGAACTTCGACGCCATGAGCCGCGCCGGCGCCGCCGGCCGCATCGCGCTCACCGAGGCGGCCGCGACCGCGATGGGCGTGCCGGCAAAGGAGCTCGTGGTGCGCGACAGCGTTGTCATGCATCCGAAATCGAAGAAGCAGATGACCTATGCCGAGATCGTCAAGAGCGGCAAGATCACCAAGAGCTTCTCAGCCGACGAGTTGAAGGCGCTGACGCTCAAGACTCCCGATCAGTACACGATGATCGGCGTCTCGGTGCCGCAGCTCGACATCCCCTCCAAGACCAACGGCACGGCGAAATATGGCATCGATACGATGCTGCCGGGCATGGTCTACGGCAAGGTCGTCACGCCGCCGGTGCGCTTCGGCGCGACGGTCACGGCGGTCGACGACTCCGAGGCCAAGAAGGTGCCGGGCTTCATCAAGGCAGTGACGCTCGACGACAAGACCGGCTCGACCTCGGGCTGGGTGGTCGCGGTCGCCAATACCTATGCCAACGCCAGAAGGGCGGCGGACGCGCTCAAGATCAGCTACGACAAGGGCCCGTATGCCAATGTCAGCACCGACACCATCATCACCGAGGCGATGCGGCTGCAGGCGCAGGACGACGCCGGGCAGTTCTTCGTCAAGGACGGCGATGCCACGGCGGCTTTGTCGGGCGCGGCCAAGGTGCTGGAGGCGGAGTACACCACCAGCATCAACATCCATGCGCCGCTGGAGCCGATGAACGCGACCGCCGAGTTCAAGGGCGACATCCTGCACATCTACTCCGGCAATCAGTTCGCGACCCGCTCCGGCGCGATCGCGGCAGGTGCCGCCGGGATCGATCCGAAATACGTCGTGATGCACCAGGCCTGGCTCGGCGGCGGCTTCGGCCGCAGGCTCGATGCCGACATGATGGTGCCGGCGGTGCAGGCGGCCAAGGCGGTCGGCAAGCCGGTCAAGGTGATCTACTCCCGCGAGAACGACATGACGATGGACTACTCGCGGCCGCTCACCTACCAGAAGGTCAAGGCGGGCCTCGACAGCAATGGCAAGCTCATCGCCCTGAGCCATGACGTCGTCTCGGCGTGGCCGACGGCGCGCTGGGGCATCCCCGACTTCCTGTCGCCCTCGGTCGACAAGAAGGGGCCGCTCGACTCCTTCACGGTCAACGGTGCCGACTTCTTCTACACGGTGCCCAATCACCATGTGCGCGCGATCAAGAACGAGCTCGCCCACAATGCGACGCCGTCCGGGCAATTGCGCTCGGTGGCGCCGGGTTGGACGTTCTGGGCGGTCGAGAGCATGATCGACGAGATCGCGGTGGCCTCGGGGCAGGACCCGGCGCAGTTCCGCATCGCGCTGCTCGACGGCAAGGGCAAGAACGACGGCGGCGCGCAGCGGCTGCGCAACACGCTGCTGGCGGCGATGGGCCTGTCCGGCTACGGCGCCAAGAAGCTGCCGCCGGGCGAAGGCATGGGCGTGTCCTGCGTGTCGTCGCAGGAGCGCGCCACCGCGAGCTGGACGGCGTGCGTCGCCCATGTCGCGGTTGCCCCTTCGGGGGCGGTCACGGTGAAGAAGCTCACGGTGGCGACCGACGTCGGCACGCAGGTCCATCCCGACAACATCCGCGCCCAGGTCGAGGGCGCGGCGCTGTGGGGCTTGTCGCTCGCGATGTACGAGAAGGCGACCTTGAAGGACGGCGGCATCGAGCAGACCAACTTCGACAGCTACACGCCGCTGAGGATGAGCCAGGTGCCGGAGGTCGCGATCGCCGTGATCGCCAATGGCGAGAAGGCGACCGGCGTCGGCGAGCCCGCGGTGACCGTGGTCGCGCCGGCGCTCGGCAACGCCATCTACAACGCCTGTGGCGCGCGGCTGCGCTCGCTGCCGATCACCGCCGCAGCGGTCAAGGCGGCGATGAAGGCGTAGCGTCGTCGCGAGACCATCGCTGTATCTGGGAACCGCCGGAGCCCGTCTCCGGCGGTTGCTTCTTGCGCCGCAGTCACATCCCCGCGCCGCACGATTTGAACGATTCCCTTAACGTCTCGCTCACCTGAAACGATACAGCTTGAATGATCGGCTTAAGCCGCGACGAACCCGTATGCCGGTAACTTGCATGGGCAGCAAACCGCAGGGGGCGAGCACGTATGAGCGCGACAGCCAAGCAGACCGTGACCCAGACCGCGACCAGGCGCCATCTCCTGCTCGCGTCGGATCGCGGTGACCAGAGCAGCGAGCTGGCGCGCATCCTGCGCTCGGTCGGCGATGTCGACATGATGCCGACCACCGAGATCCCCGAGAACCCCGGCAACCGCTTCTCCGGCGTCATCGTCGACATCAACCTGCGCTCGCCGGAGAGCGTGCAGCGGGTGCGCAAGAAGCTCTCGTCGCGCGCCTATAGCGAGGTGCCCCGCCTGTTCGTGCTCGCCGAGGCGCTGCACCATGCCACCATGCAGGCATGGGCGCTGGGCGCCACCGACACCATTGCGCGTCCGTTCAGCCCCGCCGACGTGCTGCAGCGCATTCGCTCGGCGCTTCCCGCCGACGACGGCTATGACGAGACCGATCGCGGCAAGCTGCTCAATCGCGGCGTCGAGGCGGCGCAGGCCGTCATGGTCAAGATCTTCGAGAAGCTGCCCGCCGGCGTCCAGTTGACGATGGAGGACATCGTCGCGGCCGAGAACAAGATCCTGAAGGCGATCAAGCACTCCTCGCTGCGCGAGTGGATGACCGTGGTCGGCTGCCATCACAACGACACCTATCGGCATTGCCTGTTCGTGACCGGCCTCGCGGTCGGCTTCTCGATTCATCTGGGCATGCGCGACGACGATCAGCGCCGGCTGGTCCGCGCGGCGCTGCTGCACGACGTCGGCAAGGCGTTCATTCCGGTCGCCGTCCTCGACAAGCAGGGCAAGCTGACGGCGGAGGAGATCGCGCTGCTGCGCCAGCATCCGCGCCGCGGCTACGAGGCGCTGTGGCGGCAGGGCGGCTTCCCGCCGGAGATGCTCGACGTGATCCTGCATCACCACGAGTTCCTCGACGGCTCCGGCTATCCCGACGCGCTGCACAACGAGCAGATCAGCGACATCGTGCGCCTCACCACGATCGTCGACATCTACGCCGCGCTGATCGAGCACCGCGCCTATCGACCGGCCTTCACGCATGCGCGCGCGTTTCAGATCATGGAGAACATGGGCCCGAAGCTCGACCAGCAGCTGCTGCAGGCGTTTCGCCCGGTCGCGATGGGCGCGCACTAGGACCGCGTGTCGTAACCTCGGTTCAATCCAGCAACTTGCGCAGCTCGGCCTTTGCGACCTTCTCCAGGGTCGAGCGCGGCATCTCGTCGACCAGCTTCACCTCGCGCGGCACCTTGAAGTCGGCGAGGCCGGCGCGGCAGGCGGCCAGCACCTTGTCGGCTAGCTCCTCGCGTGCGACCCCGGCTTGCGGGATGACGAACGCCACCGGCACCTCGTCCAGCATCGGATGCTTCTTGGCGACGACGGCGGTCTCGCGCACGCCGGGCACGGTGATGATCACCTGCTCGATTTCGGACGCCGCGACGTTCTCGCCACCGACCTTGAGCATGTCCTTGGTGCGGTCGCCGAACTTGATGAAGCCGTTTTCCAGCCGCGTGACGCGGTCGCCGGTGAGGAAGAAGCCGTCGGCATCGTAGCTCGTCCGCGTCGCCTCCTCATTGTAGAGATACTCCGCAAACAGCGACAGGCCGGGCACGCCCTTGATGGCGAGATTGCCGGTGCCGCCGACTTCGGTCGGCCGGCCGTCATCGTCGGTGATGCGGATGGTGTATTCCGGCGCGGCGCGGCCGATCGACATCGGCGTGTTCGGCTGGTCGACCTCGCCGACGATGCCGTGGGTGATGGTCTCGGTCATGCCCCACCAGCCGATGATCTTGATGCCGAACTTGGCGAAGGCGGGCGGCTCGGACATCGCCGTACCCCACAGCCGGAATTTGTGATGCTTCGGCACCTCCTGGTCGAGCAGCGCCTTCATGCAGAACGGGATGGTCGAGGTCCAGGTGCAGCCATGCTCGAGCGCCACGCTCCAGAAGCGGCTCGCCGAGAAGCGCGGCTGAATCACGCAGGTCGCGCCGACCCAGAGTGTGGCAAGCATCGAGTAGGCCAGCGCGTTGGTGTGGAACAGCGGCAAATAGGTCTGATGCACGTCGCCCTGATGCAGGTCCTCATGGACGGCGTTGACCTTGGCGCCCCATAGCGCGTTGGCATGCGTCCACAGCACCGCCTTCGGCCGAGACGTCGTGCCCGAGGTATATTGCACGCTGCATGGCGCCAGCGGATCGGCCGGACGGCGCGGTCGGTCGGCGCTGTCGGCAAACAGCGATTCGAAGCGCTCGCCTCGCCCGACGTCCGACGCCTCCGCCTGACCCGGATCGTGCGAGATCACGGCCATCCACTTGAGATCGCGGCAATGCGCCGAGATCATCTCGGCATCGGCCGGCTGGGTGATCGCGGCCACCGCACGGCAATGGTCGGCGAAGTAGCTCATCTCGGCGGCCGCCGAGCGCGTGTTGGTCGTGACGGCGAGCGCGCCCAGCTCGACGCAGGCAAACCAGGCCAGCATCGCCTCGACGCAATTGTCGAGATGGATCAGCACGGCATCGCCAGGCTTGACGCCGCGCTTGACCAGACCGGCCGCCAAGGCGCCGACACGTTCGTGAAACGCGCCGTAGGTCCAGCGGCGCGCCGGTGCATCGAACGGCGCGGAGATCAGGAACGGATGGTCGCGCCGGGTCTCGCTGCGCAGCTTCAACAGCCAGGGCACGTCCATGCCGTCGAACGGCGTCACGGTGCCCGCTGCCATCGTCGTTCCCTTCATCTTCGCTCCCGTCGTTCTTGAGTACGGCCTGTCTCCGGCCGCTTCGTTCTCGTCGTCATCTTCTGCCACCTTGCGTCGCTGCGATCAAATCGGGATTGAACCCGTCTCCGTTCGCGGGCGACCAATGGCGCGGCAAGACACGCCCGGAGGTTTGCATGCAGGCCGAGCCACGACCATGGCGGCTGCCCGATGCCCGCTATTTCCAGATCGCGGCATTGGCGACGCTGCTCGCGATCAATTTCGCCGTGATCGATTTCGGCGCGCGTCCCGCAGCGAGCGTGATCGCGGTCGCGGCGGCGCTGCTCACGCAGGCGGCCTGCTGCCGCATCTCCGGCGCGCCGCTCGATCTCAAGTCACCATTGATCACCGGCCTGTCGCTCAGCCTCCTGTTGCGCGCCGATGCACTGTGGCTGCATGCGGCGGCGGCAATGATCGCGATCGGCTCGAAATTCGTGCTGCGCATCGACGGCAAGCACGTGTTCAACCCGGCAGGGCTTGCCATCGTGGTGCTGCTGTTCACCGCCAAGGGCGTGTGGATCTCGCCCGGCCAATGGGGCACGGAGATCTGGCTCGCAAGCCTGGCTGGCTTCTTCGCGATCCTGGTGCTCAGTGCATCCCGCCGGGTGGATATCGCGGTGTATTTCTTCGCAAGTCACGCCGCGCTGCTGCTGCTGCGCGCTGACTGGCTCGGCGATCCCCTGGCGATCCCCGTGCATCAGCTGCAGAGCGGCTCGCTGCTGATCTTCACTTTCTTCATGATCTCCGACCCGCGCACCTCGCCGGACTCGCGCGTGGGCCGGCTGCTGTTCGCGCTGAGCGTTGCGGTCGCTGCGTACTACCTCACCTTCGTCCTGCAGATGCGGCCGGCGCTCTACGTGTCGCTGATCGCGCTGTCGCCGCTCACGCTACTGCTCGATCGGCTCGTGCCCGAGACCCGCTTTTCCTGGCGTTCGTCCGTTCCCGAAGGAGGTTCGACATGATCCTGCGTTACAGCAAGCTCTTCCGCACCGGCGTCGCGGCCATCGCGATCCTGGCGAACGCGGCGATGGCGCCGGCGAATGCGTTTTGCGGCTTCTATGTCGCCCAGGCCGACGCGAAGCTGTTCAACCAGTCATCGAAGGTCGTGCTCGCCCGCGATGGCGAGCAGACTGCGATCACGATGGCCAGCGACTTCGAGGGCGACGTGAAGGAGTTCGCGGTCGTCGTCCCCGTGCCGACCTTCATCGAGCGCAAGCAGATCGGCGTGGTCGAGCCGAAGACGATCGACCATCTCGACAAATACACCGCGCCGCGGCTGGTCGAATATCATGACGCCGATCCATGTGCGCCGGTCGTCGTTGCGGCGCGGGCGATGCCGGCGGCGCCGATGATGGCAGGCGCTGTCTATGAGATGGCCCGGCGGAACTATGGCGTCACCGTCGAGGCCAGCTACGACGTCGCCGAATACGACGTGCTGATCCTGTCGGCGCAGGAGAGCGACGGGCTGACGCGCTGGCTGACCGACAACAATTATCGCATTCCGCAGGGCGCGGACGCGGTGCTCGGCAGCTATATCAGGCAGGGCATGCGATTCTTCGTCGCCAAGGTCAATGTCGAGCGGATGAAGAACATCGGCAACGGCACCCTGCGGCCGTTGCAGGTGCGGTACCAGAGTCCCAAGTTCATGGTGCCGCTGCGGCTCGGCACGGTCAACGCCAGGGGACCGCAGGACCTGATCATCTATGCACTCACCAGGAGTGGCCGCATCGAGGCGGCCAATTATCGCACGGTGAAGATCCCATCCGATATCGATGTCCCGCTCTATGTGAAGGACGAGTTCGGGCCGTTCTACAAGGCGCTGTTCGAGCGGGCCGTCGCGCGCGAGAACATGCAGGCGGTGTTCGTCGAATATGCCTGGGATATGGCCTGGTGCGATCCCTGCGCCGCCGACCCCATGAGCAACAAGGAGCTGGTCGAGCTCGGCGCGCGCTGGATCGGCAGCGACGATGACACCGCCTTCAGCCTCCGCCGGGGCGCGGCCGGAGCCAACGCCTTCGTGACCCGGCTGCACGTGCGCTACGATGCGAAGTCCTTCCCCGAGGACATCGTCTTCGCCGAGACCAAGGACCGCAGCAATTTCCAGGGCCGCTATGTCCAGCGCCATCCCTGGCGCGGCGAGGCGTCCTGTGCCGCGGCGAAGACCTACCGGGACAGTCTCGCCGCACGTTTCGCCACGCAGGCGACGGATCTCGCGCAACTGACCGGATGGTCGCGCAGCGAGATCGTCGCGAAAATGGACAAGAGCGGCGAGACCGTGACGAAATGACCTCAGGGCGGCCTCGGCTCAATCCTGATACGAGGAGATCTCGATCAGGCTGCCGTCGGGGTCGCGGCAATATACCGAGCGCAGGGTGCCGCGTGCGCCCTGCTTGGCGACCGGACCTTCCTCGACAGCGATGCCGAGCGCCGTGAGATGCGCCACCACCTCGTCTGGGGTGCTGGCGGTGAGGAAACAGAGGTCGTCGCTGCCGGCCGCTACATGGTCAGCCGTGAACCAGTCGACCTTGTCCGCGTCCTTCGGTCGCACGTTGATCTTCTGGTTCCCGAACAGCAACGACGTGCGCCTCACCTTGCCTTGTCCGGGATCGAACACCTGGACCGTCATGCCCAGCACCTGTTGGTACCACGCCGTCGTGCGGTCGACGTCGGCGACATTGATGACCAGATGATCGAGCGCATCGACCTTGATCGGCATGGGGCTCTTCCCTCCTGATTGGATATCGATCTCGCCGCCATCGCGGCACTCTGTTACAGTCGATCCCGGCGGCTCGTTAGCCGCCGCTCAACGATAATGCCTGAGGAAACGCATGATTTCACGTCGTACCGCGCTTGGTCTGATCGCCTCCGCCGTTCCGTCCATCGCTGCCGTTGGCAAAGCGTCCGCGGCCGACTATCCCACCCGTCCGGTCCGCTTCGTGGTGGGTTATCCTCCGGGTGGCGCGACCGACATCCTGGCGCGGCTGATCGGCCAGCGGCTGTCCGAGACGCTCGGTCAGCAGTTCATCGTCGAGAACAAGCCGGGCGCCGGCAATAATATCGGCACCGATGCCGTCGTGAACGCGGCGGCCGACGGCCACACCGTGCTGCTGGTCAATCCGGCCAACTACATCAATGCGAGCCTCTACACCAACCTGAAGTTCAATTTTGTTCGCGATATCGCGCCGGTGGCCTCGCTCAACCGCGTCCCCAACGTGATGACCGTCAACAAGGACATCGGGGCCAAGAACGTCGCCGAGTTCATCGCCTACCTGAAGGAGAACCCCGGCAAGGTGAACATGGCCTCGTCCGGCAACGGCACCTCGGTGCATCTGTCGGGCGAGATGTTCATGGCGATGACCGGCACCAAGATGCAGCACGTGCCCTATCGCGGCGCGGCGCCCGCAATCACCGACATGCTCGGCGGCCAGGTGCAGGTCATCTTCGACAACATGCCCTCCATCATCCAGCACATCCGCTCCGGCTCGTTGCGGGCGCTCGGCGTCACCACCCAGCAGCGTTCGCCGCAATTGCCGGACGTCCAGGCCGTCGCCGAGACCGTGCCCGGCTACGAGGCGAGCGCGCTGTTCGGCATCGGCGCGCCGAAGAACACGCCCAAGGAGATCATCGAGAAGCTCAACAAGCAGGTCAACGTCATCCTGGCCGAGCCAGAGATCAAGGCGCGTCTGGTCGACCTCGGCGGCGAGCCGCTGATCCAGTCGCCGGAGCAGTTCGGCGCCCAGATCGTCGCCGAGACCGAGAAGTGGAAGAAGGTCGTCGAGTTCGCCGGCCTGAAGGTCGAATAGGACGAAGCGACGCAATCGCTGGTCGGCCGCCGCAACATGTTCTCGATGCGGCGCCGGCCCGCCAGACGGGAGTCGAGGGCTGAAGGTGAGGCGCCGCGCATGCGACACGTCACTGCCTTGGTTGGTGATCCGTTCCGCCGATTTGTCGTTTTTTGACCATGCCGGTGTGGTGCAACCCTCCGGCCAGAAGAGGAACAGATCATGCGCAAGGTGATGATGATGGCAGCCGGCCTCGTCGGCATTGCACTTGGCGGCGGTATCGCGCCGGCCTCCGCAGGCGGTTACGACTATCCCTGGTGTGTGCAGGGCCGGGGCGTCGGCTATCCCGGCGACTGCTCCTATCACACCTTCGAGCAGTGCCGGGCGAGCGCCTCCGGGCGCAATGCAGGCTGTGGCATCAATCCGCGCGTCGCGTTCGATCCTGCCCGCCGCGGCCCCTCGGTCTATGTCGACATGCCGCCGCCGCGCCGCGTGCACCGCTATTCGTATTACTGACACCCTCGACCGAACTCGGCACGCGCGGCCGATTGGCTGACGCAGGCGCGCTCCGGGTTCGCGCGGGCTTGCATCGACTTTGCGTTCGTATTAACTTTGTATTGCAAAGTTGAATGAGCCGGTCCCGGCTTCAGGTGAGACATGCGCGACCTCGACAAGGCGCTGGCGGACATCATTGCGATCCGTAGCCAGCTTGCGGCGGGCACGGCATTTCGCGGCTACGGGCCGGCGACGATGGCCGCGACCTCGGCCGTTGCGCTGGTCACGGCACTGCTTCAGCAGCTGTTTCTGCGCGACCCGACGGCGGACGCGTGGACGTTCCTGCTCGGATGGGCGGCGGCAGCCTGTGTCTCGCTGACGATGATCTGGTTCGAGATGCGGGCGCGGTCGCGCCGGCATCATTCCGGCCTTGCGGACGCGATGATCCACCAGGCGGTCGAGCAGTTCCTGCCGGCGGGCATCGCAGGCGTGCTGCTCGCGGTGCTCTTGTGGAAGTTCGCGCCGGAGGCGCTGTGGATGCTGCCGGGCCTGTGGCAGATCCTGATGTCGCTCGGCGTGTTCGCGTCGGTGCGCTCGCTGCCGCGCACGGTGGCGCTGGCCGGGGCGTTCTATTTCCTGGCCGGCTTCGCGGTGCTGCTGGTGGGCAGCGCCACGCATGCGCTGTCGCCATGGACAATGGGGCTTCCGTTCGCGATCGGACAGGGGCTGATGGCGGGCATTCTGTATTTTGCGACCGGAGAGTCCGATGTCGAAGACTGACGGCAGCGCGCCGTTCTCCTATGACGGCCTCGATCGCGTCATCCACGAGAAGGCCCGGCTCGGCCTGCTCACCTCGCTGATGGCGCACCCCAAGGGTCTCGCTTTTGCCGACCTCAAGCAGCTCTGCGGGCTGACCGACGGCAATCTGTCGCGGCACCTGCAGGTGCTGCAGGAGGCCGGCCTCGTCGAGGTCACCAAGGGCTATGAGGGCAATCGCCCTCACACCACTTGTCGGCTGACCAAGGCGGGACGCCGCCGCTTCCTCGATTATCTCGCCGTGCTCGAGCGCCTCGTCCGCGACGCCGCGGCCGCTGCCGGCAAGGAGCATACGCCATCGTCGGTCGGCCTGATCCCCGGCCGCGTCTGAATCGCGCATCGCATTTTTTTGACCTGGAGCTTTGCAATGCAAAGTAGTCTGCAACCGAAATCGCCTGCTGTGTCGGATGGCCTGCATGTCGGCATCATCATGGACGGCAACGGCCGCTGGGCGACGCGCAAGGGCCTGTCGCGGCTGCGCGGGCACGAGGCGGGCGTCGAGGCGATCCGTCGCGTCGTCGAAGCCGCGCCCGACCAGGGCATCGGGACGCTGACGCTGTATGCGTTCTCCAGCGACAATTGGCGACGCCCGCGTGCCGAGGTCGCCGCCTTGATGGCGCTGTTGCGGGTCTATCTCGCCAGCGAGGTGGAGTCGCTGGTGCGCAACAGCGTCCGCCTCACCGTGATCGGCCGCCGCGACCGGCTGCCCGGCGGCATCGCCGACGCCATCGGCCGGGCCGAAGCGGCAACCCGCAATGGCAGCACCCTGCACCTGCGCATCGCCGTCGACTACTCGGCGCGCGACGCGATCCTCGAGGCCGCAGCGAAGGCCCGCGAGATCGACGGCCTGACGCGTGCGGCGTTCTCCGACCTCGTGACGGGCGAAGCCGGCTTGCGCGACGTCGACCTGATCATCCGCACCTCGGGCGAGCAGCGCCTGTCCGATTTCCTGCTCTGGGAAGGCGCCTATGCCGAGCTGCATTTCACCCAGCGGATGTGGCCCGATTTCGATGCCGCAGATCTGGCGCAGGCGCTCGCCTCGTTCCGCGGCCGCGAGCGTCGCTTCGGCGGCCTCGAGGCGGTGCCGCTGGCGCCGGCACCGGTCTCCTGACGCCGACGCAATCTTTCCGCGCATCGGGGAATCATCTACCGCTTGCAGCACGAGCGCAGAGATCCCCTGATGAAGCACAAGCCGCGCCGGCCCGCCGGCAAGCCCCCGGTCAAATCCGGATCGATGGGCCACAGCGATACGCCTGATGCGCTGTGTGCCGCCGCCTTGCGGCTGCTGCGCGCCGGACAGCTCGAGCAGGCCGAGGATGCGTGCCGCCGCGCCCTGACGCTGGACGCGGCTTCCATCGACGCGCTACGTGCGATGGGCCGGGTCTGCCTGGCGCTCAAGCGCGCCGATGATGCGATCGAGTGGTTTGCCCGCGCCGTTCGGCAGGACGTTTCCGCAGCGGAGTCCTTCGTCGGCTTGGCGCAGGCGCTGCGGGACTCCGGCCGCGTCGATGAAGCGATCAAGGCCTATGATCGCGCGCTGCAGCTGCAGCCGGATGCGGTGGAGAGCTGGGATGCGCTTGGCGAACTGCTGCAACTGAGGGAGCGGCACGCCGAGGCGGCGCTGGCCTGCGATCGGCTGCTGCAGCTCGCGCCCGATCGTGCCGCGACGTGGTTTCGTCTCGGCGAGGTGCTCGAAGCCCAGGGCCGGCGTGACGAGGCGGCGCTGGCCTTCGATCAGATGGCACAGCTCAAGCCAGATCATGTCGAGGCGGCCAACAAGGCCGGAGCGCTTCATTTCGATGCTGGCCACTACGAGCAGGCCATCTCGCGCTTCGGGCAGTCGCTGGCGGTGATGCCGGATCAGGCGGGCGTGCTGTACCTGAAGGGCATCGCGCTGCGGCGGCTGCGCCGCTACCAGGAAGCCGAGACTCTCGGCCATCGCGCGCAGGTGCTGGCGCCTGACAATCCCGACTTCGCCAATGGCTATGGATGCATCCTGCAGAACCTCGGCCGTCATGATGACGCCGTCGCCATGTTCGACAAGGCGATCGCGCTCCGGCCGCAGACCGCGGATTTCCACAATCATCGCGGCACGTCGCTGGCCGAGCTGCATCGCTTCGCAGAGGCGTTCGAAAGCTTCGATCGCGCCGTCGCGTTGAAGCCTGATCTGGCCGATGCGCACTGGAACGCGGCGCTGTTCCGGCTGTTGACCGGCGACTTCGCCCGTGGCTGGGCGGCGCGCGAATGGGGACGAAAATGTCGCGCCGTCGGCTTCGTCGAGCGCAGCTTCGAGGCGCCGCTGTGGCTTGCGGATGCGCCCCTCGCCGGCAAGACGATCCTGCTCCATAGCGACGAGGGGCTCGGCGACACGATCCAGTTTTCGCGCTACGCCACAATGGTGGCCGCGCAGGGCGCGCGCGTCGTGCTCGAGGTCGACGCGCCGCTGCAGCCGCTTCTGTCCGGCCTGGATGGCGTGGCGCAGTGTCGTGCCCGCGGCATCGATGCGTTGCCTGCCATCGACTATCACTGTCCGCTGTCGAGCCTGCCGCTCGCGTTTGACACTCGGCTCGACACGATCCCTGCCGCGCCGTGCTATCTGCCGCGCCCTCCCGAGGCGCGCCGGGCGATCTGGGAACAGCGACTTGGTCCGCATGACCGCTTGCGGGTGGGCCTGGTCTGGTCCGGCAACCCCGCGCATCTCAACGATCACAACCGTTCGATGCCGTTGCCGACGCTCGCGCCGCTGTTCGAGATCGGCGCGCGGTTCGTCAGTCTGCAGAAGGAGCCTCGGCCGTCCGACAAGGCCGCACTCGCCGCGCGTGACGACATTCTCGATCTCACCGCTGACATCGGTGACTTCGTCGATACAGCGGCGCTGATCGATAATCTCGACCTCGTCATCACCGTCGATACCAGCGTGGCGCATCTGGCCGGCGCGCTGGGCAAGCCGACCTGGATCATGCTGCCCTTCACGCCGGACTATCGCTGGCTGCTCGGCCGTGACGACAGTCCGTGGTATCCGAGCGTGCGGCTGTTCCGCCAGGATGCGCGACGTGACTATGCCGACGTCGTCGCGCGCGTTCGCGAGGCGCTCGCCGCACAGCTCGCGACGTTCAGCCCCTGATGAACGCTTGAGCATCAACCAACGCCATAACTGAAATGTGATTGGCTGGCTGAGCCGCCGGCGCGTGCCGCCTGATGGCGATTGAGCTGCGTCAACGGATTTCTGCGTGCGTATGGCAAACGGAACGCCTGCTTCAGCGACGAAGGCGTTTTTGGAATGAATCAGCAGGAATCCGAGCTCGTCAGCGACATCCGGCCCGTTCAGGACGTGCGTGCTGAGCCCGGCGCTGTCGTTCCCGCGTCGGCGGTGCCTGTTCCCGTGTCCCATCAGCCGCGGCGCAGGTGGGCGTTGTGGCCGCTTCTGCTGCTCGTGCTCGCCGGCGGAGTCGCCGGCGGTGGCGGTTATGTCTGGTGGCAGCGGCTGCATCCGCCGCTGCCGCTCGGCATCAGCGTCAGCAACGGTCGCATCGAGGCTGACCAGATCGACATCGCGACCAAATTTGCCGGGCGCGTCGCCGAGCTGCGCGCCGATATCGGTGATCGCGTCGAGGCCGGGCAGATCGTGGCGCGGATGGACACGAAGGAGCTGCAGCAGTCGCTGTCGAAGGCGCAGGCCCAGGCCGAGCAGGCGCAGCACGTCGTCGATCAGGCCCGCGCCAATCTCGCGCAATTGCAGGCGCACAAGACGCTCGCCGAGCAGGAGATGGAGCGCACGCGCAGCCTGCTGCAGAACGGCTGGACCACACGCGAGCTGGCCGATCAGCGTCAGCAGGCGCTCGACAATGCCACCGCCGGCCTCGCCGGCGCGCAGGCGCGAATTTTCGAAGCCGAACGCGCGCTCGAAGCGGTTCGTCACGACGTCGCGCTCTACACCGTCCAGATCGCCGACAACTCCCTGATCGCGCCGAAGCCCGGCCGCATTCAATATCGTCTCGCCAACGTCGGCGAAGTCCTCGCCGTCGGAGGTAAGATCTTCACCATGCTCGACATCGGTTATGTCTACATGGACGTGTTCCTGCCGACCGAGGAGGTCGGCAAGGTCAAGATCGGCACCGAGGCGCGCATCGTGCTCGACGCCTATCCGGATCGTCCGATCCCGGCGAAAGTGTCGTTCGTGGCGAGCCAAGCGCAGTTCACGCCGAAGACGGTCGAGACCCGGAGCGAGCGCGACAAGCTGATGTTTCGCATCCGTGTGCGCGTCGATCAGGACAGATTGGCCGCGCACGCCGATGCCGTGAGGAGCGGGTTGCCGGGCGTGGCGTATGTCCGGTGGAATCCGGACGTCGCATGGCCGGCGCGTCTGCAAGTGTCGCCATGACGGCTGACACGATCGGCGATGCGCCTCCGGTCGCGATCGTCAGGAACGTCTCGCAGCGCTATCGAGACGTCGTCGCGCTCGACGATGTCTCGATCGATATTCCCGCCGGCCGCGTTGTCGGGCTCATCGGTCCCGATGGCGTCGGCAAGTCGTCGCTGCTGTCGATCCTGGCCGGCGCGCGCGCGATCCAGGACGGCCAAGCGCGCGTGCTCGGCGTCGACATGGCGGACCGGCGCGCCCGCACCCAGGTGTGTCCGCGGATCGCCTACATGCCGCAGGGCCTCGGCAAGAATCTCTATCCCGATCTCAGCGTGCGCGAGAACATCGCGTTCTTTGCCCGGCTGTTCGGCCAGTCGAGATCCGAGCGCGAGTGGCGCATCGCTGAGCTGATGGAAGCGACGGCGCTGTCCGATTTCGCCGACCGGCCGGCGAAAAAGCTGTCCGGCGGCATGAAGCAGAAGCTCGGCCTGTGCTGCTCGCTGATCCATGATCCCGATCTTCTCATCCTTGACGAGCCAACCACCGGCGTCGATCCGCTGTCGCGCCGGCAATTCTGGGACCTGATCGACCGCTTGCGCGCGCGCAGCGCGGCGGACATGAGCGTCATCGTCGCGACCGCCTATATGGAGGAGGCCGAGCGTTTCGACTGGCTGATCGCGATGAACGACGGGCGCATCCTCGCGACCGGCACGCCGGCGGAGCTCAAGGCGCAGACCAAGGCGGCGTCGATCGAGGACGCGTTCGTCGCGCTGCTGCCCGACCGCCCGGCGCGCGACCGGGCCGAGATGCCGGCGAAGTCCGAGCTCGACGGCAGCCAAGAGACCGTGATCGTCGCGCGCGACCTGACCTGCCGCTTCGGCGATTTCACCGCGGTCGACCGCGTGAATTTCCAGATCCGCAAGGGCGAGATCTTCGGCTTCGTCGGCTCGAACGGCTGCGGCAAGACCACGACGATGAAGATGCTGACGGGGCTGCTGCCGCCCACCGAAGGCGAGGCGCTGATCTTCGGCCGCTCCATGGAGGCCGGCAATCATGAATCGCGCAGCCGCGTCGGCTACATGTCACAGGCCTTCTCGCTCTATGGCGAGCTCACGGTGCGGCAGAACCTGGTGCTGCATGCGCGGCTGTTCCATCTGCCGCTGGCCGCTGCCGGGAAGCGGATTGCCGAACTGGTCGAGCGCTGCGACCTCACCGACCATATCGACAGCCTCGCGGCCGATCTTCCGCTCGGCATCCGCCAGCGCCTGTCGCTCGCGGTGGCGATCGTCCACGGACCCGATCTGCTGATCCTGGACGAGCCGACGTCGGGCGTCGATCCGGTCGCGCGCAATCAGTTCTGGCGCCTGCTGATCGAACTTTCGCGTCAGGATGAGATGACGATCTTCGTCTCCACGCATTTCATGAACGAGGCGGCGCGGTGCGACCGGCTGTCGCTGATGCATGAGGGGCGGGTGCTGGCGACCGATACGCCGGACGGGCTGATCCGCGCCAAGGGCGCGCAGACGCTGGAGCAGGCGTTCATCGCCTTCCTCGAGCAGGATGCCGGCGTCGCCGATCCGCCGGTCACGCTGACCCAGGCGAAGCCCGATCCGCGTCTCGTCGATCGGCCGCAGGACGACCGGGGGCAGGCCGCCCTCAGTCTGCGGCGGCTGCTCGCCTATACGATCCGCGAAGGTCTCGAGCTGATCCGAGACCCGATCCGGCTGATGTTCGCGCTGTTCGGAACGGCGTTCCTGATGATCGTGATCGGCTTCGGCATCTCCACGGACGTCAACAACCTGACCTTCGCCGCGCTCGATCGCGATCAGTCGCCGGAGAGCCGTGCCTATCTGTCGGAGCTCAGAGGCTCGCGCTATTTCGTCGAAAGGCCACCGCTCGCGGGCTATGCCGAGCTCGAACGGCGGATGAAGAGCGGCGACATCAAGGCCTCGATCGAAATCCCGCCGAACTTCGGTGTCGACATCAAGCGCGGCCGGCCGGCCTTCGTGTCGGCCTGGATCGACGGCGCGATGCCGTTCCGCGCCGAAACCATTCGCGGATATCTCGAGGGCACGCATCAGCTCTATCTCTCCGATCCCGCCGTCAAGACGACGCAGCCGTTGCCGGCCTCGTCGGTCAATGTCGAGATCAGGTTCAAATACAACCAATCCTTCGACAGCATCTACGCGATGGCCCCAAGCACGATCGCGCTGCTGCTCGCGCTGTTTCCGGCCATCCTGATGGCGCTCGCGGTCGTGCGCGAAAAGGAGCTGGGGTCGATCACCAATCTCTATGTCACGCCGGTGACGCGGCTCGAATTCCTGCTCGGCAAGCAGCTGCCTTACATCGCCGTTGCGCTGGTGAACTTCGTGCTGATGTATGTGATGGCGACGGTCCTGTTCCGCGTGCCCCTCAAGGGCGCCCTTCTGCCGCTGATGGTCGGTACGTTCGTCTATGTCGTCACCACCACCGGCTTCGGCATGCTGATCTCGACCTTCTGCCGCACCCAGATTGCGGCTCTGTTCGGGACCGCCATCCTCACCGTGCTGCCCGCCACGCAGTTCTCGGGCATGCTGGTCCCGGTGTCGTCGCTGTCCGGTGTGGCCAAGCTGATCGGCATGGTCTTCCCGATGACGTACTACCGCCCGATCGCGGTCGGCACCTTCACCAAGGGGCTGGGCTTTGCCGATGTCGGCGCCGACATCCTGATCCTTTTGATCTTCATTCCCGTCCTGACGGGGTTCAGCCTGGCGATGCTGCCGAAGCAGGAGGCGTGAGCCATGATGCACTCGCTCTCCAACGTGTTCTGGCTCGGAACCAAGGAGCTGCGCAGCCTGTTCGGCGACGTCGTGCTGATCGGGCTCGTGATCTATTCGTTCACGGTGGCGGTGATCAGCCAGGCGCAGAGCAGCTCGCAGGAGCTGCATCGCGCCTCGATCGCCGTCGTCGATGAGGACAGCTCCGAGCTGTCGCGTCGGATCGCCAGCGTATTCCAGCTGCCTTACTTCCAGCCGCCTGTCTACATCAGCCAGGGCGAGGTGGAGCGGCTCATGAACAGCGGCCGCTTCACGTTCGTGCTCGACATCCCGCCGAACTTCCAGCGCGACGTCCTTGCCGGGCGGAGGCCGTCGGTGCAGCTGAACGTCGATGCGACCGCGATGATCCAGGCGGGAATCGGATCCGGCTATGCGCTGCAGATCATCAACACCGAGGTCGCCTGGTTCGTGGCCCGATCCGAGACATCCTCGCCCTCCCCGGTCAATCTGGTGACGCGGATCGCGTTCAATCCCAATGTCACGACCGCCTGGTTCGAAGGCGTGATGGGCATCATCAACAGTGTCACCATGCTTGCGATCATCCTGGCCGGCGCGGCGCTGGTGCGCGAGCGCGAGCATGGCACCATGGATCATCTGCTGGTCATGCCGCTGTCGCCATTCGAGATCGCGATGTCGAAGATCTGGGCCAACGCGCTGGTGATCGCGGTCGCCGTCGCCATCGCGCTCTATGCCGTCGTGCGGTGGTACCTGCACGTGCCCATCATGGGCTCGATCCCGCTGTTCATGGTGGGCACCGTGCTCTATCTGTTCTTCGCGACCGCCGTCGGGTTGTTTCTCGGCACCATCGCGCGATCGATGCCCCAGCTGGGCCTGCTCTATATCCTCGTCGCCGTGCCGATGAACCTGTTGTCGGGCGGGATGACGCCAGTGGAAAGCCAGCCGGTGTGGCTCGCCACGATCATGAAGGCGTCGCCGTCGACGCATTTCGTGTCGTTCGCCCAGTCGATCCTCTATCGCGGCGCCGGCATCGATGTGGTGTGGCCGCAATTCGCTGCAGTCGCCGCCATCGGCGCCGTGGTCCTGGCGCTGACCTTGCGGCGCTTCCGGGCGGCGATCGCGGCGGCCTGACCTGCCCTCGACCCCAACAAAATAGCCTCGGCACTGGGCCGAGGCTTTTCCTTGAATGGCGTCGCTATGGATGACGGCGATCAGTAACGCGCGGCCACCGGGCCACCAAACTTGTAGTTCACGCCGACCCGGACCGTGTGGAATGAGAAGTCCTGGGACAGGCGCTCGACGTAGTTCGAGCCGGGCGGGGCGAAGGTGCTGCCCGGGACGTAGGCCGAAGTGTAGTTGATGCTGCCGAGGTCGGTGTAGAGATATTCAGCCTTGACGGTCCAGTTCGGCGTAAACGCATGCTCGACACCGGCGCCGACCGTCCAGCCGACCCGCGTCTCGTTGGCCGAGGCGGTCTTGGTGTAGCCGTTCGCCGAAGTCAGATCCCAGCTGCCCTTGACGTTGCCGACGGCGAGACCGCCGGTGACGTAGAACAGCGTTGTATCGACCGCGTAGCCGGCGCGGCCGCGCAGGGTCATGAACCAGTCGTTCCGGATGCTCTCGTTGAAGGTGCGGGTCGTGGGCGGGTTGGCCGCCGTGTAGACCGTCCGTTTGTTGAGGTCCGATCCGTTGATGTCGGCCTCGATGCCGAAGACGCCGGCGCCGCTCTGCCAGTTGTAGCCGGCCTGCAGACCGCCGAGCACGCCGGCTGGATTGAGCCGGTTGTTGCTGATGTTGACGAACTGATTCTGGAAGGCGGCGCCTTCGACCGCCCAGCTGCTGGTCTGGTCCAGCGTCGTGTTCAAGTTCGACCGGCCCCAGCCGTAGCCTACGCTGCCGCCGAAGTAGAAGCCGGTCCAATTGTAGATCACGGCCGGGGGAGGAGCCTTGGTGTAGCGGGCCGGCAGATCCGCGGCGAATGCGCCGAGCGAGCTGGCGAGGAGCAAAGAGACGGCTGAGGCAAGGGTCTTCATCGGTCACAATCCTCAATTAAAATGTGCAACATTGAGACAAGCTTTTCTCACAATTTGGCCTGTTAGGCTGTAGTCCAACTACAACACTCGTGATCGTAGGTGTCTGTGACGGCGTCACTTTCTGCGCGTATGGTCTTAACCTTAAGTCATTGTAAATCCGGATGGGCGGTCAACTGATACCGACCTCTTTCCACGAACCGGACAATCCGCCGCAGTGCGTTAGGCAACGATTCGCCAACCATCCGGACACGCTGTCCCGCCCGCTAACGATTTCGCAAAGCGCGCACGTGCACCTTCGGCGCGTCCTGGAGGACGGAGAGGGGAGTGCATCATGAACGGGGAAGCGGTTCTTGAGAACGTAAGGCGCTATCGGACCATCGCCTCCTTGTACCGCCAGACCGCGGCATTTCGCCCGCATCAGCGCGACTCGCTGCTGATGCAGGCCGCCGAATGGGAAAGCCGTGCGGTCGCCGAGCTCGAGGATTATTTCGTCGCTCGCCAGGCGCCGTCGCAACCGCCGGCGAACATCAACTACAATATGAGCCATCACGGAGCCTCCTCCCGGCCGTCGCACCTGCAGATGGCGGCCGCGTAGTTCTTCGGACACAGCGCGTCATTCCCGCGGCGCGATCGGCGCCCGAGCTACAGCGAGGGAGTTGTCACAGCGCGCCTCCATTTCATCTGCAGGCCGGGGTCTGGCGCAGGACTTGCTGGGTCTGATTTCAGCCTCCGCCATGGATGGACCTGAATGAGATCGCTCGGGCGCGACCGCGGCATGTGTGCCTGGGATGATTTCGCCCGGTCGTCGACCGATGTCCGGCTGTCGCTGGCGCAGGCGCGATCGGGGCAGATTCCGCCGTTCCTGCTGCTCTCGGTGCCCGGCATGAGCGCCGGCGAGCATCGCCTTTGCTCCGAGTTGTGGACTCGCGACCGGATCGCCGCCAGCGGCGCCGAGCGGGCGCGGCTGGATTTTCGCTTCGATCTGACATTCCGCGACAAGCTTCGTGTCGGATACCTTTCAAACGACTTCCACGACCACGCCACGGCGCATCTGCTGATCGAAGCGCTCGAGGCGCATGACCGCGATCGCTGCGAGCTGCACGCCTTCTCATTCGGCGCCGACGATCGCGGCGCCATGCGGGGCCGGCTGCACGCCGTCTTCGACGGCTTCCATGACGTGACCGCGCTGAGCGACAGCGCCGCCGCAGCCGCGGTGCATGCCGCGCAGATCGATATTCTGGTCGACCTCAAGGGCTATACGCGCGGTGCCCGAACCGGAATCCTGATGCTGCATCCGGCGCCGGTCCAAGTGAATTTCCTCGGCTATCCCGGGACGCTGGGTGGCGGCATCTGCGACTACATGATCACCGATCCGTTCATGACACCGCTGGCCGTTGCGGCCGATTATTCGGAGAGTTTTGCCTACATGCCGCATTCGTACCAGCCGCACGGCCGGGCAGCGCTGGGCCCGGCGCCGACCCGTGCGGAGGTCGGCCTGCCGGACGCCGGCATCGTGTTCTGCTGCTTCAACCAGGCCTACAAGTTCACGCCCGCGGTGTTCGACCTGTGGTGCCGCCTGCTCGACGCGACGCCGGACAGCGTGCTGTGGCTGCTGGCGTCCGATCGGGCCGAGGGCAATCTGCGCGGCGAGGCGCTTCGGCGCGGCGTGGCGCCCGGTCGCCTGGTGTTCGCGCCGGAAGCGACGCAAGGCGAGCATCTGCGCCGACTCCAGCTCGCCGATCTCGTGCTCGACACCGCGCCCTATGGCGCCCACACCACGGCGAGCGACGCGCTGTGGGCTGGCGTGCCGATCGTGAGCTGCGCCGGGCACACGTTTGCCTCGCGGGTCGCCGGCAGCCTGTTACATGCGGTCGGATGTCCCGAGCTCATTGCATCGGACGAGGCCGACTATCTGGCGGTGGCGCTGACGCTCGCCGCCGAGCCGGATCTGCTGCAGGCGGCCAAGGCCAGGCTCTGGCGCAACCGGCTGGCCGCGCCGCTGTTCGACGCTGCCGCCTATGCCCGGTCGCTGCAGGATCTCTACGACCAGATGTGGCACCGCCGCCGCAGCGGCGGCGCGCCAGGGCCGATCTGGGCGTCGAAGTCTTGAGCAGGGACGAGGTGGGCTTGCTGCGCCTTACTGCGCCGCCATGCGTGCGGCAGCGAGGATCCCGATCAGGGCCGTCAGCGCGCCGACGCTGGTCGCGTTGATCGCGACGAGCGACGCGAAATTGGAGTCGGCGACCTTCATCAGCGGCTCGCCAAGGCGGGGATCGATCAGCAGATAGGACACGAATGGCAGTCCCAACAAAGGCAACGACATCAGGCGTTCCGCTGGCCGGAACAGCAGCGCGCCGAGCAGGGCGCAAGGCAGCAAGAACAGCTCGACGCCGCTCTGCACGCCGAACAGCTTGACGGAGAACACCGTGTTGACCGTGCCGGTCAGGACCATCAGGGCGCGGCCGGCGAACGGATTGCGCCGCGCGAGCATAGGCGCGCTGGCGAACAATGGCGCCGTGAGCAGCGTCAGCCAGGCCGGCCACGCCGCCGTGCCCACGGTGGCATGGAGATAGAGCGGATAGAACGGCTGGTTGGAGACGATGACCAACGCGACCTTGGCGGCGATGTCGGACTGCGGGTCATCGGCCGACGCATAGGCCTGCACGGCGGCCAGCCCGCGTGAAAACATCTCGGCCATTCAAGTCCCTCAGCTCCGCAAGAAGGTGCGCATCACCGCCCGGAAACGCGCGTGCCCGCAAGCCGGATCATGCGTCGCGCATCGCACGGTCAAGAGTTCAGTGCGGTCCGCAGCATGCGTGCGAGATCGGCGCTCTGATACGGCTTGGTGAGCAGCAGCAGGCCGGCATCGAGGCGGCCGTGGTGAACGATCGCGTTCTCCGTATAGCCGGACGTGTACAGCACCTTGAGGCTGGGACGCCGCTTCAGCGCCTCGATCGCGAGCTGGCGGCCGTTCATGCCGCCGGGCATGATGATGTCGGTGAACAAAAGGTCGATGCGGACCGGACTATCGATCAGGGCGAGCGCCTCGTCGGCCTTGCTGGCCGCGAGCGTGGTGTAGCCGAGCCGCTTGATCTGGGCGATGACATATTCGCGCACCAGCGAATCGTCCTCGACGATCAGGATCGTCTCGTCGCCGCGCTCCATGCCCTCGGCGCTGACGGTTGATAGTGCCGCATCCGCATCGGTATTGGCCTGCGGCAGGTACAGCTTGACCGAGGTGCCGTGCCCCGGCTCGCTGTAGATCTTGATGTGTCCGTTGGACTGCTTGACGAAGCCGTAGACCATGCTCAGCCCGAGGCCGACGCCCTTGCCGACATCCTTGGTGGTGAAGAACGGCTCGAACACCTTGTCGAGCAGGTTGGCGGGGATGCCCTCCCCGGTGTCGCTGACCGCGATCATCACGTAATTGCCGGGGATCACCTCCGGGTTCATGCGCGCATAGGCGGCGTCGAGCAGGACGTTCTTGGTTTCCAGGGTCAGCTTGCCGCCGTCCGGCATGGCATCGCGCGCGTTGAGCGCGAGGTTCAGGATCGCGGTCGACAGCTGGCTGGGGTCGATCATGGCCGGCGCCGAATCGTGCGCCAGCATGGATTCGATCTCGATCTGCTCGCCGAGCGTCCGGCGCAGCAGGCGGGCGGTGTCGACCACCATGCCGTTGATGTCGACGCTGCGCGGCTGCAGCGGCTGGCGCCGGGCGAAGGCCAGGAGGTGCTTCGTCAGATCGGCGCCGCGCGCCGCCGCCGAGTTGATCAGGCTGGTGATCTGCACCAGCTGCGGACGGTCCTTCACCGCGTCGGCCAGGATCTCGATGGTGCCGGTGATCACGGTCAGGATGTTGTTGAAGTCGTGGGCGACGCCGCCGGTGAGCTGACCGATCGCTTCCATCTTCTGTGCCTGCCGCACCTGCGCCTCGGTGGCCTCGATCTCCTGGAAGCGCTTGACCATGGCTTCGGCGGTGCGCCGCTGCCGCGTCTCCTCCTCGAGCTGCGCATAGGCGTTACGCAGCTCGGCGCGGGACGGCATCGTCAGCACCCGCGGCAGCATCAGCAGCAGCGCCGAGGCGATGCCGATCGACATGAAGGCCAGGAAGCCCTTGGTGGCCGCCTCCAGGCTGTAGGCCGGAACCCAGATCGTGAGCACCTCGATGAGGCGTGTCATCCCGCACACGGACACCCACAGCGCGAAGGCCCAGAAGATGTAGCTGAACTGAAAGTCGCGGCGGCGATAGACGATGAAGGCGAGCACGAACGCGATGGTGAAGAAGGCGAACGAGATGAGGATGTCGGACACCGTGTTCACCCAGATCAGCTCAGGTGTCCACAGCAGGCACTCGCCGTGCGGCGTGAGCATCGACATGTCCGATATCCTCAAAAGTGTAGCCGGCGGACCGTGTCGCCCCCGCGGCGCGGTCGGTTCCCTTAGCAGAACATCGAATTTCCGCTGAGCACACAAGGGTTCTGACTGTCGCGGCGCGCGCATTCGGTAGAGGGGCACCGCAGGCATAGGCTTCGCGCGTTGACGCGGATTGCGTACGGCCGAGCTTGTGTCGGGCGCTCCGTTCGATATAAGCGGCTTGACGATCTGTACCAATCGGTACAGAGTATGCGAGTTGGTACACAAGGAGATGTCCCGTGAGCACTCTCGCCCCGCCGTTTACGCTGCAGACCGCGACCCAGAAGGTGCGCATGGCCGAGGATGGCTGGAACAGCCGCGACCCCGAGCGCGTGTCGCTGGTCTACACGCCCGACAGCCGGTGGCGGAATCGCGCCGAGTTCATCACCGGCCGTGCCGAGATCGTCGCCTTCCTCACCCGCAAATGGGCCAAGGAGCTCGACTACCGCCTGATCAAGGAGATCTGGGCCCACAGCGACGACCGGATCGCGGTGCGCTTCGCCTATGAGTGGCACGACGACAGCGGCAACTGGTTTCGCTCCTATGGCAATGAGAACTGGGAGTTCGATGCGCAGGGGCTGATGCAGCGCCGCTACGCCTGCATCAATGACCTGCCGATCAAGGCGGACGATCGCAAATTCCACTGGCCTCTCGGGCGCCGGCCGGACGATCATCCCGGCCTGACCGAATTGGGACTTTGAAGCAGGCAGAGCCATGCGGACGCTCAACGAGCGCGCTGACGTCATCCCGCTGATCGCCGAGGTGTTCCGCGAGTTCGGCTTCGAGGGCACCTCGCTCAGCCGGATCACCGAGACGACGGGACTGGGCAAAGGCAGCCTCTATCACTTCTTTCCAGGCGGGAAGGACGAGATGGGGCGCGCGGTGCTGGCGCATGTCGACGCCTGGTTCGAGCGCGAGATCTATGCGCCGCTGCGCGATGATCCGCCGGAGCAGTCGATCCCGCGGATGTGGCGCGGCGTCGACGGCTATTTCCGCTCCGGCCGCCGCGTCTGCCTCGTCGGGGCGTTTGCGCTCGACGAGACGCGGGATCGTTTCGCGGCCGCCATCGCCAGCTACTTCACGCGCTGGATCGAGGCCTTGCGCGAGGCGCTGGTCCGCGGCGGCTGGCCGGCGGCGCGGGCCGCCGATAGCGCCGAGGAGGTGGTGCTCGGCATCCAGGGCGCACTGGTGCTGGCGCGCGCGACCGGTGATGCGGCCGTTTTCGGCCGCGCGCTGACGCGGTTCCAAGCGCGCCTGCAACGATCATCTGTCATCTGACTCCCGAAACGCCGGCGGCGTCTGCCTCCGCAAGCGGCAAATGGCGGGCTGAAATATCGGCGCGCGACTCTCGTGAAATCGTGGTTGTCTTGGGCAACGTCTCGCGCAGCGGCGACATTCTGGGAGGTCCGGCATGAACGGCTTAGGTGGTCTCAACAAATCCGACAACGGCGTGGTCATCGGGCTGGTGCAGCTTCAGCTTCCCGTGGTCGCGACCAAAGAGGACCTCGCGCGGCAGACCGAGAAGATCGTCTGGATGGTCGGCAAGGCCCGGCGCAATCTCGGCACCATGGATCTCGTCGTCTTCCCCGAGTACTCGCTGCACGGCCTGTCGATGGACACCAATCCGGAGATCATGTGCCGGCGCGACGGGCCTGAGGTCGCAGCCTTCAGGCAGGCCTGCATCGACAACAGGATCTGGGGCTGCTTCTCCATCATGGAGCACAACCCCGACGGCAACCCCTACAATTCGGGTCTGATCATCGACGACCACGGCGACATCAAGCTGTATTACCGCAAGCTCCATCCGTGGATTCCGGTCGAGCCATGGGAGCCCGGCGATCTCGGCATCCCCGTGATCGAGGGACCGCGTGGCGCCAAGATCGCACTCATCATCTGCCATGACGGCATGTTCCCGGAGATGGCGCGGGAATGCGCCTACAAGGGCGCCGAGATCATGATCCGCACCGCCGGCTACACCGCGCCGATCCGCGACAGCTGGCGCTTCACCAACCAGGCCAACGCGTTCCAGAACCTGATGGTCACCGCCAATGTCTGCATGTGCGGCTCCGATGGCTCGTTCGATTCCATGGGCGAGGGCATGATCGTCAATTTCGACGGCAGCATTCTCGCGCACGGCACGACGGGGCGGCCCGACGAGATCATCACCGCCGAGGTGCGCCCCGATCTCGTGCGCGAGGCCCGCATCAACTGGGGCGTCGAGAACAACATCTATCAGCTCTGGCACCGCGGCTATGTCGCGGTGAAAGGCGGCGCGATGGACTGCCCTTACACCTTCATGCACGACATGGTCGCCGGCACCTATCGATTGCCGTGGGAGGATCAGGTCAAGATCACCGACGGCACGTCCTGCGGCTTCCCGGCGCCGACGCGCGTGTTCGGCAAGCTCGGCAAGGCGGCGGAGTGAAGCGCACCGGACGCGGCGGGTCGCGGATGACGCTGCCGGAACCTTGACAAGCCGATCGATTGCCAATTATTTTATACTTAAAATAATCTGGCGGACAGGTCCATCATGAGTGCATCGGCGAAGGTGATCCCCCGCGACTGGCTCGACTGGCCGTTCTTCGAGCCGCGTCACCGCGCCCTTTGCGACCAGCTCGACCGCTTCGTCGGCTCCGGCGTCCTCGACGACGTCGATCACGGCGACGTCGACACCGCCTGCCGCAAGATCGTGCGCGCGCTTGGTGCCGCAGGCTTGCTCGACAGCGCCGTCGTGGCGCCCGATGCGGATGCCGGCGCGATCGACTCGCGCGCGATCTGCCTGTCGCGCGAAACCCTCGCTTATGCCGACGGCCTCGCCGATTTCGCCTTCGCCATGCAGGGCCTCGGCTCCGGCGCGATCGCGCTCGGCGGCTCGCCGGAGCTGCGTGCCAGCGTGCTGCCCAAGGTGCGCTCCGGCGAATGGCTCGCGGCCTTCGCGCTGTCCGAGAAGGAGGCGGGCTCCGACGTCGCCGCGATGGCCTGCGCGGCGCGGCTGGACGGCGATACTTACGTGCTCGATGGCGAGAAAACCTGGATCTCCAATGGCGGGATCGCCGACGTCTACACGCTGTTCGCCCGCACCGCCGAGGCGCCGGGCGCGCGCGGCATCTCCGCCTTCGTCGTGTTTCCAGATGATCCCGGTTTCTCCGTCGCCGAGCGCATCGAGGTGATCGCACCGCATCCCCTGGCGACGCTCCGCCTGCAGAATTGCCGCATCCCGGCCAGCCGCCGGCTCGGCGCGCCCGGCGGCGGCTTCAAGCTGGCGATGCAGACGCTCGACATCTTCCGTGCCTCGGTGGCGGCTGCGGCCCTCGGCTTCGGTCGCCGCGCCCTCGACGAGGCGCAGGCGCATGCCTCGAGCCGGCAGATCTTCGGCGGCGCGCTGGCCGACCTGCAGATGACGCAGGCCGCATTCGGCGACATGGCGACCGAGACCGATGCCGCGGCGCTGCTGACCTACCGCGCGGCCTGGCGCCGCGACGTGCAGAAGCTGCCGACCACGCGCGAGGCGGCGATGGCCAAGCTCGCCGCCACCGAGACCGCCCAGCGCGTCATCGACCGCGCCTTGCAGATGTTCGGCGGCCGCGGCGTCCGCAAGGGCGAGATCGTGGAGAGCCTCTACCGCGAGATCCGCGCGCTGCGCATCTACGAAGGCGCGACCGAAGTGCAGAAGCTGATCGTCGCGCGCGAGTTCCTGAAGGCGCGGGCCGGCGTGGTGCGCGGCTGAGGCGCGCTGCGCGTCAGGCCCGCAGACGCAAGGGCGCCTGCCAGCCGGGATCTCCGTCGCACGCAGCCTCGCCCATGGTCACGCGGCGGCCTCGGTCGTCACGCAGCAGTTGGATTTCGATCTCGTCGAAGGCGAAGCGAGCGATCACCTGCAATGGGTCGACCACCCGTTTTCCGAACGTCCACGGATCGGAGTTTCCGCGCGGCATGGGAAACGCGAAAGGACGCGAGGGGATGCGGAAGAGAAGGCGGCCATCCCAGGACTCGCGATCGCGCAGCTCAGGTTGCCGCATCAAGCCGACATGACTCAGATAGGCTTGGTAGGCCTGCTCTCGTAGCGAGATGGTCACCCTGAAGCCCGTGAAGTCGATGTCGCCTCGCATGTACTGATCGTAGACCAGTGCCTCCTTCACCTCGACGCTGCCCAGTGAGCTGCCGCTCTCGTCCGGCCGAAAAAAGAAGGAGCGGTCCGAACACATGTGATCGTAAGGGACGATGTCGTAGCGCGGCGGTCGCTGCGTCAAAGCCCGATCCAGGACGCTGCAAAAGCCGATGTCGTCGATGTAGCCGCGGACAGGCTCGCAAAAGAGTCCTTTGGGGGGCAGCGACGTTCCATCGAGACGACCGACCACGACCAGGAGCCAGCGTCCCTCGGCAGCGTCCGGCAGGATCAAGGGCGAATTCGTCATCGTGTCGCTTTCTTGCAGGACTGCGGCGCGCCGATCAACCTCTCGCCGCGCGTACTGGAGTCTGCGCTATGGTTCTGAGCGCAACGTTGCGCCATCGCCGCTGCTCCAGGCCGTGAAGATCGAGATGGTTCGACGCGGCACATCTTCATGCCGCCCTAGGGCTGCTGCGATGGTGGCACGCGACGATCAGAATGCTCGCGCCAGTGAAAAGATACTTCCTGCACATACGTGCTCCCGGGGCAAGGCGATGACAATGCGTTCGGCAGCTTCCCAAATCGATGGAAGCCCATCTTTGAACACTCCCCGCTATGGGACATCACCCCGCACGTTCTACGTCATAGCTTCGCGAGTATCGCCAACGACCTCGGCTTTACCGAGGTAACCATCGCTGCGCTCGTGGGGCATGCCAAAGGTTCGGTGACCAGCAAGTACATCCATATGCTTGATACGGCGCTCACCATCGCGGCAGACACAATCTCTGGCTACATTCAAGGCCTCCTTGACGGAACGGATTTTAACCAAACGGCGCGTGCTTTGGACCGAAGTTCTCGAAAGCCGCTCTCGTCCGCTTCCTACAGAGGGCTTCTTCGTGCGGTGAACTCGAAGAGACCGAGGGAGATAGCGACTTAGCCGCGTAATCCAACACGTACAACTTGGTAGCTGAGCCAGCACGCCGAGACGCTGCGACGTCGAGATCCGCTGCCTCGAACCCGACCGCGTCTTCACGTGGAAGTCGGAGGCGTACCTGCTCTGGATACTTCGCCCCCGACCTCTTTCGCAGGAAAATATTTGAGCTCTCCGAGGGCTTGCGATCAAGAAATCTGCTGATCAACGGCACCATCTCCTCCGCTTTATCCTTGAGCAACGTGCGACGCTGAGGTCTCTCAGGTCGGAATGGCGACGGCTGAGCTCTCCGGCTTGAACAATCATTGCGCGGGATGAGCCGTGGTCTGCGGGTGGTCCTCGCCGGTTGGTTCGGCACGGGTTGGTTGCTCCCCGCGCAAATTCGAGACCGCGCGGGTGGCCGGTTCCCCTTCCGCGCGGTTGCGTCCTTTTCCGGCTTGAAGATCCTCCGGATCCGCAACCATGCCGCCAAAGGCCGCAGCCGTGCTGCAGCCGAGGGCCGGATCGGCAGCATTGTCGGCGAAGATACCGCGATTGAAGCCATCCGACAGATGGCAGCGAACGGAGCTGATGAGAAGGCGATCGATGTGAACACGCGTCGCGTGGTGCATTGCCGAGGCAACGTCGTGCCTGACGTGGGAGCGATCCACGCCGGCTCGGATGATGGAATGCTCGATCGCCGCCGTGCATGGCCCCGGCGGTCCTTCGATCCAGGCACGGACGCTTTCAGGGCGGCCATTCGCCGTCGCGGCCACGAAGTGTTCGACGCCGGAACTCGCCGTAGAACAGCGTCCTGCAGGTACATCGTAGACGTAATGAACGGTCTCACCTGCGAGCTGCGGTGGCGGTGCCGTCCGGTCCACAGCGCAGCCTGCAGCCAGCACCGCGAGGGCGATGGCGAGGCCGCTTCTGATCGGTGCCATGTTTATCGCTCCTTGGAGGACCGTCATTCGATCAGGAAGCCGGCATCGCCACGCAATCTCCGGCCCGGCACCGGCACCTCGATCGGGCCTGCCCCGGGGCGGGTCGTTCCAAGACGGCCGAATATGATGCGCTCAAGCTCGGAAGGCGGCCCGACGAAGTCGGTCGGGACCGGTATGCGTGCCGATTCGCTGATCGGGCGAACGATTGTCGGCGTGACGATGATGATTAGTTCGGATTCGTTCTTCCGGAACTGTGTCGACCTGAACAGAGCCCCCAGTACCGGCAGGTCGCCCAGCCCCGGCAACATGTCCAGGCCGGTGTTGAACTTGTTCTGCAGTAGTCCGGCGATTACGAAGCTCTCCCCGCTGCCGAGCTCGACTGTGGTCTCCGCCCGCCGGGTAATCAGGCTCGGGACGCGGGCGCCGTTCATGATCAGGGCGCCTTCGTTCGAGAGCTCGCTGACCTCGGGCTTGACCTGCAGGTTGACCAGACGATCGGAGAGCACCGTCGGTGTGAACTCCAGTCCCACGCCGTAGCGACGAAAGTCGATCGAGATGCGGTCCAGCCCTTGGGCGACGGGGATCGGAAATTCGCCGCCTGCCAGGAAGTTCGCCTTCTGACCCGAAACAGCGGTGAGCGTCGGTTCTGCCAGGATTGAAACCAGTCCCTCCTGAGCGAGCGCATCCACGATGGCAGTCACGCTGTAGCTGCCATTTGCCGGCGTATTGATCCTCCCTGAGGCGGCCGACGAGAGCCCAAAGCTGAAGCCACCGGCCGAGCCTGCGGCCTCCCAGTTGACGCCGAGTTGCTTCACCGCGTTGCGCGAGACTTCGGCAATACGGACCCGCAGGTTCACCTGCGTGCTCCCGCCGATCTTCAACTGATTGAGCAGCACCTCGTCCTCGCCGAGGAACTGCGCGCAGGTGGAGCGAACCTTCTCGGCGATGTCGGCGTTGGGCACCAGCCCGCTCAGCACCGCGCCGCGCGGCGTCCGCGACAGCCTGACGTCGAGGTCTGCGAATTGAGCTCGCAGCAGCTGCCGTAGATCACTCTCGTCATAGGCAATCGCAATCCGGAACGTCGCGACGGTCGCGCCGGAATCGTCGAGCGCGAAGAGCGTCGTATGGCCGGGCTTTTTGCCGAAAACGAAGACGCGGTTGGCGGCCGCGACCTGGACGTCCGCAACAGCCGGCTCGGCGACGAAGACCTTGGAAGCCGGACGGGGCAAGGTCAGCATCTCGCCCTGAGACGCGTAGATCCGCACCTGTTGCCGCGCGTTGGATGATGCCGGCGCGCAATGAACCAGCATCATAAGGATCACCACGATCGAGGTCAGCCAGGCGGATGGCGAAATTCGAAACGGTCCCATCGTCAGCGCCGCATCGCCGAGAGCATCTCGAGATTGAGCCTCACGTCCTCTTCCCGAAGGTCGACCCGCGCAAGCTTGGCGGCGCCATCGCGATCTCCGCTCAGCGCCATAGCGATCACGAGGTTCTGGCGTGCACGAGGCGAGGCGCTCTCACCGAGCGCGATCGGCCGCAGAACCGTCATCGCGTCGGCGTACCGGCCCGTCAAGGTAAGCGACAGGCCCAGATTGTTGCTTGCGATCATGTCGGCGGGAGCGATTGCGAGCACCTGACGATAGGCTGTCTGAGCTTCGTCATGGCGGCCGAGCATGTCGAGAGCCACTCCGAGGCCGTTGAGCGCCGGAATGTTCTCGGGGTCCGAGGCGAGCACGCTGGTAAAGATTGCCAGGGCGGGCTCGGCCTGATGTCTGGCGAGCTCGCTTCGCGCTTTTCTGATTCGATTGTCCTTGTCTTCCATCCCGGCGACTTGGTTGGCGGGAGCTTCTGCGGCTGCCGTGGAGGCCGGGAGATTGCGACCCTCGACCGAGGCGCGTGCGGTCGCGGGCGTCGGCACCGGTCCGCCAATGTCTGGGCTCAGCGACGAACAGGCGCAGAGCAGACCGGCGATGCTGCCAGCCAGCGCCATTCGCCTGCAAACACCGGCACTTGGTTTCAGATGGTTGTTGAACGCGGTTTCCCGGCCTTCAGAGCTACGCATGTACTTCCTACGGATATTGCACTGTCTTATAGTTCAGGTCTCGAAACCTCGCAGGTGTCGTCGCGGGTTGACTGGTTCATTGCATCGCCGGGATCGGGGAAGGTTCAGTCTGCTCGCGTGATTCATCCAATCCAAGGACGGCGATCGGCTCGACCCGAAAGTCCTTTGAGATTTCCTGATAGGAGAGCACGACCACATTGAGACCGGACGGCGCAAGCAGTGTCCAGACCACCCGGCGCAGGTCGGCGGAGGCCAGTACAATACTCGGCGATGCGGCAAGGTGATCGACGTCGGCAAGCTGCCGGGTCAACGCATCAAGCAGGCGCGTGCTGACGGCAGGATCGAGAGACGTCTGAGCGTTTTCATCGAGGGCGTGCACGGCCGTTCGGATCGCTTCCTCTGTCTGTCGATCAAGCACGAAGCAGCGCAAGGTCCGATCAAAGCCTGAGCTTTCGAAGCAGATCTGCCGGCGCAGCGCCAGCCGCACGTGCTCGACCAGCATGACGCTGCTCTGCTCCCGCATTCCCCACTCGGCCAGCGTCTCAAGAATCAGCCGCAGATTGCGGATGGAGACCCGCTCGTCGAGCAGCCGGCGAAGGACATCGGTGATGCGCTGTGTAGGGACCACACGCAAGGCCTCGCGCACCAAGTCGGCGTAGTCAGCCTCTAACTGGTTGAGCAGGCGCTTGGTCTCCTGTATGCCGAGGAACTCTGGCGCATAGCGGACAAGAACGCGCTGCAGCTCGGCATCGACTGCGGAGATGGCCGGTCCCCCCGCCGTTCGGGCTGCCGGCTGATCCAGTTCACCGGACGAGAGCAGAAGAGGCACGCCATGCAGCTCGATCCTGAAATGACCGGGCGCCAGGTCGCTGCTTTCGTCGACTGCCGCCCCTGGACAGGCGCATCCGAGCCAGTCTGCCACGTCCTGTCGTGTCCGCCTGATCCGATCATGAATACCGGCTCCCCGCAGTTCATCGCACAAGGCGGCTTCCGCGAGGATCATGATCGGTGCAGACCTGGCCGCCGGGATAGCGATCCGCGAACTTCTCGCGGGCTCTGACGGGTCGGACCGTTGCGCCGTGCCGGAGGTTCGTTGTGCGCGCCGCCGAGCCAAGAGCATCGCAACGCCGGAGCCGCCGAACACGGTGGCCATAAAAAGGAAAATCGGCGCCGGAAAACCCGGTACGAACGCCAGCCCGAGCATCATGAGACCGGCCAGTTGCAGGGATTGCGGCTGCGACGTGATCTGCTCCATGATCTCGTAACCAAGATTGCTCGGCGCTTCTGTCGCAACCCGGGTCACGACCGTTCCCGCCGCCATCGACACGAACAGCGCCGGGACTTGGGAGACCAGGCCGTCGCCGATCGTCAACAACGAGTAGAGCTGGATCGCTTCGCTGATACGCAGCCTATGCTGCACGGTGCCGACAACGATGCCGCCAACGAGGTTGACGGCGATGATGATGAGACCGGCGATCGCATCACCTTTGACGAACTTCATGGCACCGTCCATCGCTCCGTAGAGCTGGCTCTCGCGCTCCAGCCGGCGTCGGCGGCGCCGGGCCTCGGCCTGGTTGATGTCACCGTTGCGAAGGTCGGCATCGATGCTCATCTGCTTGCCTGGCAGCGCATCGAGCGTGAATCGGGCGGCAACTTCGGCGACCCGTTCAGATCCTTTGGTGATGACGACGAACTGGACGATCGTGATGATCAGGAACACCACGAGCCCAACCACGACATTGCTGGAAACGACGAACTCGCCAAAGGTCTGAACGATGGATCCGGCATCGGCCTGGCTGAGCACTAGGCGCGTAATGGTGATGGAAATCGAGAGCCGGAACACCGTGGATATGAGAATGATTGCCGGAAGTGCGGAGAACTCGACCGCGGCGTTCAAGTAGAACGCCACCATCAGCAGCAGAATCGACGCGCCGATGTTGACGGACACCATGACGTCGACGAGCACAGTCGGAATCGGCAGGATCATCGCCATGATCGTGGTGACGATCAGGATGACGACGAGAAGCTCGCGCTTGTCGTTCGACCAGCGGGTCAAGCTCTCGACAATGGCCGTCATAGTCCGCGGTTCCATCCAAGCGGGATCGAAACCTTCGTCACATTGATCGAAACGCAGAGCGGCATGGTCTTACAAGCTCACGGCGAGCAGGTCTGCGCCGCGACGCAATACGACCCGGTCTTGTTCGATTCGATCGACGATCCACCCTTCGCTGATAACGGCGCCTGCGAACAGTTTCTGACCGCGTCCATCAATGACATACGGCCCATTTCCGGCCCAAATCGCCTGAACGGTCAAAGGGGCGCTACGCTTTACAGATTTCGCCTCAACCTGGCTCGTCAACACGATGGCAATGCCGAACGTGCCGTCGAACCATCGCTCAATGTCGCGCCACTTGCCTAACGCCGCGGGTTCAATGTTTCCTCTCGCCGTGATGGCGTTTGAGTCGCTGACAATCTCGACGGTCGTGAGGCCTGCAGTCAGCAATCGCTGGCGCAGCGCGTCCGCCGCGCCGTTCAAATCCGCCACCGGCGCGCCGGGCTCCGCGCCGGCCCGTCCCGTTCTGTCTTGGCCGGGCAGTAATGCGGGGGTAAGGGTGGGGGCGGGCGAATTGGGCGCGTGCCTGCTCGGATATTTCGTCGAACAGTCGGAGTCGCAGCGCGGGGATCTCAGCCGCTCAGCTGTGGCATAGCCGCCATCGCCGGGCACCTTGTCCGCACCAGCGGGAAATCCCTGCAGAAGCAGGGCTAGACAGACCAGGATCGCGGCGGTGCCGAGTCCATACCTCAAGAAGGTATAGCGGGTCGTTCTGCGCTTGCGGGTGCAGCGCAGCTGAATTCCATTCAGAACGACATCGGCCGGATAACGACTGATCCGTGCTTCTCCGGCACCGAGCAGGGTGCCGTTCAGCAGAACATTATCTGCGGTGCCTTCGATTTCGCAACAGTCCGCCTCTAGCGCGAACCGCGCGTGCAAAGGAGCCAGACAGTCATCCATGAGAACGACATCGGCGTCCATCGAGTGACCCACCAGATAGGTCCCGGCGTCGAGTTCTTGCCGGACGCCGGCATGAAGGCCCGATCGGATCGTGAGTTCGAATGGGGACGGTGATGCCGGCATTCTCTGCCTCTCCATCAGGACCTAGCAGCCATGTTGGCAGCGGAGCGCTCGGTACGAACGCCCCGTGCCGTAAGCGGTTGGTAGCTGTCCGAGGGCGATCGCGGGATCAGCCGACGTTCGGGCGCTGCTGCGCGACCGTCTCGATCGATCCCCAGTGCGTCTTCTTGGTCGTGATCTCGGCATTCGTCTTGATCGCTTCGTCGAAGGCACTCTTCATCTTCGCGATCGCGCTATCGATGCTCGAGTTCGATGACGTCGTCGAAGAAACGGAGCCTGTTGAGTGGGACATCGCTTTATCTCTCTATGTTTGTGTTGCGTTGAGGATTGGGCTGTCGGGGAATGCCCTCCAGCCGGGAAGTGATCGTTAGCGTTGTCTACGCTGATCACCTCTCGGCTGAAGCGGCGGCTTGGATCCCGTCCCGAGGCGCACCTTGCGAGGTGCGCCTCTCGCGGCTTCCTTCAACGTCCTGGTCTCATCGCCCTCGTCGCGTTGCGAGAATGAGGCCTCGTTGCTTTACTCAGCTCTGTCGGTGATATGGTTGTCGGCCGAGAGGTGTCCCGCGGAGCGGTCGCATGGCGATCCCGAGCTTGAATCCGCGAGTTGCAGAATGATCGAGGAAAGCTTGTCGAGGATGTTGTTCTTCGTCGCTTGGTCAAGGCCCTTTGCCTCTGAGACTTGGCTGACGAGCTGATTCAGCGTCTTGAGTATCGAGCTGTTCGCGCCGGGTTGATGGGATGGGCCGGACACGAGTTGCTTCAGGATCTTCGCGATCCCGTCGAGCAGCTGACCTTTGGCGGGATCGCTGGGCCCAGTGGAATTCGTGATCTGATGGGTCAGGTCACCAAGGATCTTGGCAACGCGGCCGTTGTTCCGCGCGTCGCACTGGCCCGTTCCGCCCCTCAGGATGCTGATGGCCGCCGAGATCAGAGCCGCCTTGTCTGCAGGTGTCTTTGCGTCCGCGACCAATCCAAGAACATCCGATGCTATGGAAGATGTCCGCGGATCTTGCTGCTGCGAAGCGGGCGGCATCGACGACTGCCACCAATCCCCCGCATCACAGCGATGAGCCGGATGAGCTGACGACCCGCCGGGCGTGGGCTGAAATCCTGCAAAGCCGGGCCAGGACGACGCGTGTCCGTGCGGACCCATCATGTGACCGGTGTGAGCTTCACGTGAGGATGATGCGTGGGAGCTGACCCTAGACATGCAACTCTCTCCTTGTTTGCGATCCGATGTCTTATCTGTCTTGTTCTGAGCAAAGGGCATAACGAGGCGTCGGTCGGCATGCTCCGTCACGGATCCGGGGTTGCACTATTCTCGTCGCCGACGGATGCCATCTCCTGAATGCCGTCCTGAGCAACAGTCATGAGCATGAACGCGGCCGCCTGCGGCATTGCGCTGAGAAACGCCTCCTCGAACTTTGCTTGATCCTCAGCCGAGACTGCCTCGCTGCTGCTCGGGGCGCTTGCCGTCGCGGTCGTCATGCTCGATGCTTCTACGGCCATTCTGACACTCCTTTGATCCGTCCGGTCGATCTGGCAGGACTTGCGAACCCGTTGATTTGCTTCATGGCACGTCGCCTGGGGCGTTGAGCTTGACCACTTGGACGTGCTCCCCGCGATAGACGGTGACTGACGATGGCTGGTCAGCTCGAGGCTGCAGTGCTGCGAGCGTACGCTCCACCGCTTGGATGTATTGCGGGGGACCCGAGACCAGGGCCATGTCGGCCTGCTTGATGGATCTGAGCGAGAATCGCGCGTCGGAGAGCGCGAGATCGCGAAGTGCGGCTTCGAGACGCTGGAGCGGCACGGCACCGAGTTGAACGAGCCTGCTCGAAGCTTCCTTGTTGCTGGTGACATAAATCCGGAAGCCGTCGAAATACCAGTCGAGTCCGTAGTTTCGGGATAGATGCTCGATGAATTCTCTGGCCTTGAGTTCAGGCAGAGGCCCGCGCACACGTCCCCGTACGTCCGGGCTCACCTCTAACCGCAGGCCGGTATTCCGTCCGAATTCCTGAAGAACGTTGCCAAGGTCTTGGTCGACGATGGTGTACCTGTAGGACTCGGTCGGCCAAGCAGGTTCACCCGCGTCTACGGACGTGGTGTGGATTGCAGCCGCCGAGAGCGTCAGGCAGACAGTCGCGATCGCAGCCACGCTGCGCAATGGGACCAGAACCCGAGATGCCAAATGGTCGCATGGGAAAACGTGGCCTTCGTGCGACCTTGTCGCGGAACAATCGTGGCAATCGTGTAGTTGATCGCGCGTACCCACGAGCAGACTCACATGTACTTGTTGCTATCAGCTCGTCTCATTCAATCACAGCGGTCGCGGGTGCGTCGGAGAATATATTAGGAAAATATTATGCTCTGCCCCGCTGGGTGCTGTGCAAAACTCTGTCTGATCTGTTGTGCAAGCCATGACCCGGCTGTCCTTGTGAGTCATTATTTGTTTGGAGCGAGCAATGGCGAAAGCACGAGGAGTCCTGAGACGGCATGGAGCGGCGACATGACGACGGTTGCGCCGTTGGGTGGCGTCACAGCTTCCGGAACAGTTGGTGTCAGTTTCGGAGCCGTTGAGCCCGGAGCAGCCGCCCAGCAGTCGTTTCAGGACGCTCTGCATAGATCGGTCACTAAACTGCCTATGGAGCCTGAGCACGCCGTCGACCAACTCGGCGGCAAGGTGATGGAGTGGATGGAGAGCTCGTACGAGCGGGTCCAGCGCAATGCCGCGCCCGAGCTCAATCTCATGCCGGAGCCGGCAGCATCCGGTCCAGCATCTTCCAACATTGGCGGAGCTGCCCTGGGAGCGGACAAGCCAGACGCGGGCCGTCAGGCCCTGCAAATGCTGGAGCACGCATTCTCGTTTGCCATTGAGGCGACGCTGATGTCGAAAATCTCGACCGAGTCGACCCGAATCTTCAACACGTTCTTGAAGGGACAATGAGAATGGTCGGTTGCGGCAAACAATGGCTGGCCGCTCGAGGGCGCGGATTGAATTTGGCGCTGGTGCTGGGCTTGGCGTTCATGCTGAGCGGTTGCAAGGGTGAGCTCTATAGCCGCTTGAGCGAGAAGGAGGCTAATCTGATGATGGCCCTTCTGCTGCGCAACGGAATCGCCGCCGACCGACTCCAGGCAAAGGACGGTAGCAATACTGTCAGGGTCGAGCAGGAGCGATTTGCCGACGCTGTGACGCTGCTGAATGCGTCCGGGTTGCCGCATGCGAAGTTCGAAGACATGGGCAGCATATTCTCAAGCAATGGTCTGGTGTCGTCACCCACAGAGGAGCGAGTCAGGTTGATTCACGCGCTCAATCAAGAGTTGGCAAGGACGATCATGGAGATCGACGGAGTCATCTCTGCCCGAGTCCACGTGGTGCTGCCTAAGATAGACCCGTTGCGTCACGATCAGGTTCCGTCGTCGGCGGCATCGGTGTTCATCAAGCATGACGCGCGCGCCGAAATCGCCGTGCTCCTACCGCAGATCAAGACCCTCATTGCCAACAGTGTCGAAGGACTGACGTACGACAGGGTGGCCGTGGTTTTCGTGCGTGGCAGTTCGGATCCCGTCGAAGTCAGCCCTTCCACGTCGATCGAGACGACGGCATCCGTTCTATCTCACGACGGATCTGCCCTGCGTGACGGTCCGCTCATCCTGCAGGTGTCAGCCGCGGTAGGGGTGGGGCTGCTGGGATCGATCGGAATCTTCCAGCTCTGGCGCCGGGCACGCGTGGGATATGCGCAACGCAACGCGCCGCGTCGGGAGGCGCGAAGGCCGGCGCGTGATCCGCTGCGTGTCGTATCCTAGTGCGATTGAAGTGGGCGTGGCCGGCAAATGAGTAGGCTTGTGCAACCTGGAGCATCCCTTGGTTTGCGTGATCCGAAGGTCGGCGGCGGCTGCGAACCCGGCGCGCCGGTGGGGCATCGGCCGGTGATCGATATGGACACGTTTTGCCGATTGCCGGCACGCTACATCCACGTTGAACGATTTCTCGCGTGCGTACCGGGCGTTTCGCCCGGGCTTGCCGCACGGATACTCGCCTGCGACCGACTCCACCGAGATATCTCAGAGCGGATCGTTGTGCATTATGAGCTTGATTGCTGCACAGCAGCCGACGTCGCTGACACGCGCAGTCGCATTGCGCTTCTCGACTGCGAGCAGCTATGCCGCGTCGGTGAGCTGGCCGGCGGTGTTTGGCATGCCCACGCAATTCGTTCCACGGTCCTCAAGACTACGCTCCGGGAGCATCTCGGAGAATTCGATTCCCGACTCCACAAGGTCGCGCTCGCCAATATCGATCTGTCGCCTAAACCCGATCGCCCCCCGAATCCATCTGCGCTTGCGGACGTCATCCGAGGTGATGGGATGCAATGTCTCAATGCCGCAATCTGGCGACTCCCCGCCACCCTGCGCAGCCGCATCCTTCTTCGATTTCCGATTGACTCGCCGCTGGGCTCCTCGGTCTCGCGGCGACACCAACAGCTTGGTCCGGAGATTGTTGATCGCGTTCTAGCCGATGGGACGGTGCCGTGAAAGCCCCCGAGAGTGACAAGCCTGCCGGCACGTTCCATCCGCTCGGACCCGTGGTTCGAGCCGAAGAGGCGGAGACCTGGTTTTCCGCGGCTGCCTCTCTTGCCGACGCCCGGCGGCAATGCGAGCAGATCGCCGCGCAGGCCCGGCTCGCGTTCGAAGAGCAGCGCATGAGAGGCTTCGAGGATGGTCGTCTCGCGGGAGTTGAGGAGGCGGCCCGCCTGATTGCGGAAACGAAGGTCACGGTTGATGATTTGGTCGCCGATCTGCAAGACGAACTTATCACGCTCGTCGTCGAGATCATCAGGGAGATCCTCGGAAGTTTTGAGCCGGACGATCTCGCCGCGCGCGCCATCACCAGAGCACTCGAAGAGATGCGTTCCGGTACGGCTCTCGTGCTGATGACTGCGCCGCAGGAGATGGAGTCCATCCGTGTACGAGTGGCCACGCTGCTGGAGGATGGGGCCGACCAGCTCACCATCGTGTCGGACCCGCAGTTTGCGCCGGGGCGCTGTATGCTTTGGAGCGAGTTCGGGCAGATCGATGTTTCCGTTGACGCTCAACTGGAGCAGCTCGCCTTGGCGCTGCGTGCCGGTTTCGAGGGGGTGGAGCCATGATGCCGGCAGGCTCTGCCACGCACCGACTCGCGCGAATCCTGCCGCAGTTGTGTGAAGCTGCAGGCCGTTCGCAACTGCGCCCCATCCGCGGGCGCGTGATTCAGGTGTCGGGGACCCTCATCAGGGCGATCGTTCCCGATGCGCGTGTTGGCGATATCTGTTTGCTCCGGTCTGCCCATGCCTCGGCTGATCTGCGGGCCGAGATCGTGGGCATCGAAGGCGGTGTCGCGTTGCTGACGCCTCTCGGAGACGTGGCGGGTCTCTCAACAAGAACGGAAGTCGTCTCGACAAGGCAGGCCCTCGGCATCATGGTTGGGCCAGCGCTGCTCGGCCGCGTCGTCGACGGGCTCGGGCGCCCTCTCGACGTTCAGGAACGAGGATGGCCCGAGTTCGACCAGATTCGACGAGTCCGCGGAGCTGCGCCGGCGCCCTTGGCACGGCGGCTCGTTGACGGCCCTTTGTCACTTGGCATCCGGGCGATCGATGGTCTGCTCAGCTGCGGCGAGGGGCAGCGGATCGGCATCTATGGCGAACCCGGCGCGGGCAAATCGTCGCTTGTCGCCCAGATCGTCCAGAACGCGGACGTCGACGTCTGCGTTGTCGCGCTGATTGGCGAGCGTGGGCGCGAAGTTCGAGAAATGGTCGAGCGCTGCCTGGCCGGAGCGGCTCGGGCGCGATCAGTCGTGATTGTCGCAACCTCCGACCGGCCGCCGACGGAGCGCGTCACGGCTGCCTATGTCGCCGTGACGATCGCGGAGTACTTCCGGGATTGCAACGCACGCGTGCTCCTGGTGCAGGACAGTGTCACTCGCTTTGCGAGGGCATTGCGTGAGATCGGACTGGCCGCGGGCGAGCCGCCGACGCGCCGGGGCTTTCCGCCGTCGGTGTTTGCGGCATTGCCCGAGTTGCTCGAGCGGTCCGGTCCCGGAGTCGCCGGCTCAATCACTGCATTTTACACCGTGCTGGTTGAGGGGGATGGTACCGCGGATCCGATCGCGGAGGAGACGCGCAGCATTCTGGACGGGCACATCGCGTTGTCACCTAAGCTCGCACAGTCGGCGCATTTCCCTGCGATTGACATCGTGTCCAGCCTCAGCCGCGTCATGGATCAGGTCGTGACGAGCCGTCATCGCTCTGCAGCCAGGAGGGTGCGTGAACTCATAGCTCGCTATGCAGAGCTTGAGTTCCTGCTGCAGGTTGGGGAGTACAAGGCCGGAACCGATCCGATCGCCGATGAGGCGATCGCCAAGCAGGATGCTATCAAGTCCTTTCTGCGGCAGGGCCTCGGCGAGGCCGTTCCGTGGGATCGCACGATCCATCAACTCGAGCAGCTCGCGTCATGAGGTACGATCCACTGCTCACGCGCATACGCAGGATGCGGATCGTTCTCGGAGAGAGGGAGCGGCGGGCGAATTCCGCGCTTCAGCGCGGCGTGGAGGCACAGGTCGAAGCGGCTGCAGAATTGACGCAGATCAATCATGCGGTTGCGTTGCAAGCAGCGGCGCGTGGCGCACGCGAACGTCAGATCTACCAGCAGATGGTAGGGCGTCCAATTTCCGCGTGGGAGATCACCCAACTTGACGCGCAACTCAGGCGCCTCGAGTCGCTGGCAATGGCGCTTGCCGAGCAGCGCCTTGCGAGCATCCGTACGCTCGATCAGGCGCGTAACGAAGTTCAGGGTCTGCGCCTCGAATTCGTGAAGGCTCATCGGAGGCGTCGCAAGTGGGATGAGTTATCGCAGCAATCACGTCGCCGTCGCGAGAGCCGTGAGACGTTGCTAGAGGAGATGGCTAATTCGGACGGCAGGGCGGCGGGGCGGCAAGCATGAACGCGCCATTCCCCGCTCGCGGGCGCGGAGCGCCTGACGGTGAGATCACCGAATTTCATCCGGACGTGCTATCCATTGCTGATGTTCTACGTGCCCGTCGTTGGTGTCGGCGACTGGCTGAACTCACCTGCGAGTTGGCGGGTCTGCCGCTGCGGATTTCCTTCTCGGGCGCCTCCTCGGGCGTTTCGAGCCGGCCGGCGTGTCGTCTGCATTTTACGATCGGCGGTGATCCATGCGCCGTAAGTCTGCCTGTAGAGGTGATCGATGCAACGCTGCAGGCGATTGATGGTCCGCCTCGAACTACGCTCGCCGAGCCAGATCTGCTGCTTCTGATCGAGTTCGCCTGCGCCGCCATACTTGATGCAATCGAGGAGGCGCTCGGCCTCCCCGTCATCCTCACGCATGCTTCCTTCGATGGCAGCGTTCCGGACTCGATCGGAATCCTGTGTCGCGGCAGGTTTGGCGAACGATCGTTCAGTGCTTACCTGTCTTTACCAGAGCCATACGAATCCCGTTTGGCAAATCAAGTTCAAGCATTGGGTCCGGCTGCTGCCGCCGGAGTTCCGATCTGCACCGCCTTCCGGCTTGGTGCTACGCGCGTCAGCGCCCGCTTGCTTGCGAGCTTACGGCCGGGAGACGTCGTGATCATCGAACACGCGATGCCGGATGGACGCGTCGCCGCCGTCTTCGGCGAGCGTCGTCTCACCTCATGCCGCTTCGAGGGAAGCGACGCGACAGTGGTGGACACGTTGCACCAGATCAGAGGCGATCTTCATCATCATTGGACGGCTGTGGACATGACGGCACATGAAAGCGTCGATACAGGCGCAGACGATGTGAGCCTGGACGACCTCCAGATCAAGCTCCTATTTGAGATCGGCCAGCTCGAGATACCTCTCGGCGAGTTGCGCATGATCGCGCCCGGCTATGTCTTCAATCTCGGTCGGGGTCCGCGACATGCAATTGAGATTCACGCGGGGAATCGGCGGATCGGGCAGGGCGAGATCGTCAGGATCGGCGAGGCAATCGGCGTGCGGATCAACAGATTGTTCAATCACGAATGAGCTGAAGCCGTGACCCAGTTCAATTTGTTCGCTGTTCTCGCGGTCATCGCCGGACTTGGCGTTGTCATCTTTGTCGTCGTGACGATGACATCGTTCGTGAAGATCGCCGTGGTCCTGTTCCTGATCCGGAACGCGCTGGGAGTGCAGCAGACGCCTCCAAACCTCGTGCTCTACGCCATTGCGCTGGTTCTGACGGCCTATGTCAGCGCGCCGCTAGTGCAGACCGTGTATGAGCGCGTCAATGATCGTCCCAGCGAGTTTCAAACCTTTACCGACTGGAAAGATGCTGCTGAGCGGGCAGGCCAGCCAATTCGCGAACATCTGAGCCGGTTCACGACGGTCGCGGAGCGAGAGTTCTTCGTCACTGCCACTGGCAGCTTATGGCCCGATAGCAGCAGGGCCAAGCTATCGAGCGAAGATCTCGTTATTCTCGTTCCCTCCTTCATGAGCTCGGAGCTCAAGCGCGCCTTCGAGATCGGCTTCCTGCTCTATCTGCCCTTCATCGCGATTGATCTCGTGGTGTCCGCGGTTTTGATGTCCCTTGGCATGTCGATGGTGCCGCCATCGACGATCTCCGTCCCATTCAAGTTGTTCTTGTTCGTGATGGTCGAGGGCTGGTCCAAGCTGATGCATGGCCTGGTGTTGAGTTACGGATAGCCTGCGAGATGGGTAGGGGACGCAATGGGCCAAGCGACAATCGTCGATCATCTGGTCAGGGGTCTGACGGTCGTTCTCATCTTTGCCATGCCTCCCCTGGGTGTGGCGATGGTTGTTGGCCTCCTCGTCTCAATTCTTCAGGCCGCAACCCAGATCCAGGATCAGGTGCTGCCGCAGACGATCAAACTGATTGCCGTCGTGGCCACGCTGGCGGTGTTCGGCGCAGTGTTGGCGGCACCGCTGATCCAATATGCCGATCAGATCCTTGCGGATTTTCCTGCACTGACGCGTTGACGGGCCTTCCCTTCATCGTGCTCGGAGGGACATGGGCGACGCGGAGTGGCGATGGGGCTTGACCTCATGCCGTTGGACAGCATCGAGGCGGGGGCCAATCTCGTCTTCCGTCATCTTCTTTCGTTGGCGCTCGCCATCGCGCGTCCCAGCGCCTTCGTCATGACCTTTCCCGTGTTTGTTCGCCTCGGGCTGACCGGCTTGATTCGGGGTGCCTTCGTGGTCGCGATCTCGCTGCCGGTCATGACCGGACTCGTTGAGGTGCTTCCTCCGATCGGCACGCAAACATTGCGATTGGTCGCGGTCGGGTTCAAGGAAGCGATCATCGGAGGGCTCCTTGGTCTGCTGCTTGGGATCCCGTTCTGGGCCGCCGAGGTCGCGGGCGACCTGCTCGACTACGAACGTCAGGCGCCCGATGCCCAGCTTCAGGATCCCAACGCCATGACCGAGTCCACCGCGTCTGGTACGCTTTTTATGCTCGCTGCGGTGGTTCTGTTCGTCGCAGCCGACGGCTTTCATAGCGTCGTCGAAGCGCTTTATGGCAGCTACAGGCTCTGGCCGGTCATTGAGCTCGCGCCGTTGCTGCGCGCGGAGAGCGGCCTATTGGCGCTGGAAATGCTCGTCCGCGTGCTGCAGCTGGCATTGATCCTGGCATTCCCAGTGCTGGCGGCCATGTTCGTTGCGATGTTCGCGCTGATGGTGATTGCCCGTTTCGCACCGCAGTTGAATGTGTTCGATCTTTCGATGGCGGCGCGCAACTTGGTCTATTTCCTGGTTCTGCCGCTCTATGCGGCCTTTCTGCTCGATCACTTCGGTACTCAGCTTGGAGAGTTGACCGGAATCTTGGACCAACTAGGGCAGTTCCTGCGATGAGTGAGGATGGCGGCACTGAGGAGCGGACGCTGCCTCCGAGCGAGCGGAAGTTGCGTAAGGCGCGCGAAAAGGGACAGGTCTTTCGCAGCACCGATATGGTCGCCGGTGCATGCCTGTCGTCCATGCTGCTCTATCTCTGGCTGATCTTGCCGGAGCTTTTCGCGCGGTTACGGGGAGCCATGATGCTCGTGGGCGATGCGGGCGGGCAACCGTTTCGGGAAGCTGCGGGCACGATCGGAACGATGATGTACGAGGCCGCCGTGCCATACCTTGCAAGGGGGGCGGCCATCGTCGTCCTAATGTCCCTCGTCGTCAACGTCGCCGTCACCAAGGGGATCGTCTTCAGCCTTGACCCTATCAAGCCCCGCGCGGAGCGCTTGCATCCCGCAAAGGGTTTGAAGCGGATTTTCGCGCTCAAGAGCCTGATCGAGCTGGTGAAGAGTCTGGTCAAGACGACCCTCCTCGTCACGATCTCGGTTTTCGTCCTCGAGATGTCGCTCAACTCCTTGGTTCACACGCCAGGATGCGGTCTTTCGTGCCTCGTGCCAGTGACCGGGGCGGTCATGGCACCGCTCCTCGTCGCGGCAATAGTCATGCTGATGGTGGGCGGCCTTATCGACGTTCTGGTGCAGCGCGGACTGTTCATGCGCGAGATGCGGATGACACGAAGCGAGGCGAAGCGCGAGCGGAGAGACCAGGAAGGCCTGCCGGAGGTACGCTCTGCGCAACGCCGTCAGCGGCAATCGCTGGCGCACGGTGGAGGGCGGGGAGGAATCGAAAGCGCAACAGTGGTCATCGAGGGCGACGATGTGATGGTCGGGCTGCGTTATGTTCCGGGCGAGACACAGGTCCCAAGGCTCGTGTGCAAAGGACGTTCCGTCCGTGCGCACAATCTCACCGAAGCTGCGGCTGAGCTTGGCATTCCTCGTTTCCGCAATCCAGACCTCGCAGAGGAACTCGATCGCCGTATCGCTCAGGACCATTACATCACCGAGGAGTTTTTCCAGCCGGTGGTGTCGGCCTTGCGCGCGTGCGGCATGTCCTGAGTGTAGCCGTGCTGCCCCACAGTATTTTCACAATATATTTCGGATCGGCCGCCGGCTGATGTCCTAAACTGTCGTTCGGACATGATCGCCGAGCGGGCTGCATGGCTGACGAACTGCGTCTGCCAGAGCAGAGCCGCCGCCGCTAACGGGGAGACGCACGAATGCGGATAGATGACGCAGGTGGCTCGGTTGTCGCCAGTCCGCCTCCTCCTCCGCCGCCGCCCCCACCCCCACCCCCGCCTCCTCCCCCGCCACCGCCGCGGCCGAAGTCCGCGGCATCGTCGTCGGGCATGCTCGATCGCAATTCGGCGCGCAGCGTTGGATCATCATCGACCGCACCTTCGCCGCTCTTTCAGCCCCTTCGACCTTTCATAGGTCCGGTTCTGCAGCCGACGCCTGTGTTGCTTGGCCCGCCTGCTCCGCCGAAGGCGGCGGCAACATGTCCGGGAGTTCCCGCCCCGGCGCCGGCGGCGCCGGTCCCGGACGCCGTTTCGCAGGCAAAATCTGTTCAGACAAAAGCGCAGACCACTCTCGACGGTGATGCTGGAAAGCTGCATAAACTGCAGACCGAACTGAATGATGCACAGGGAACGAAGGCTCCGATCGGGTACGGTCGCGGCGCGGGCGCCGCGGTGGCTGCGCATCAAGCCCATATCAGCGATCTGAAGAAGCAGGTTGCGGCCGCTCAGCAGCAAGTCACCGCCGACCAGGCGGTGTTGAGTTCGGCCAAGAGCAATCTGAGTGCCGCACAACGCATCGACGCCGCCGCAGCGAACTACAAGCCGGCACCGCCGCCGGTCACCGTGAAAGATCCGGCCGCGCGGAAAGTTGTCCCGCTCGTCGACGCGGCCTCGGCCCAGGTTTCCGCGGGAAAGGCCAAGGTCACCGCCGATACGGCTGCTCTCGAACAGACCAAATCGCAGCTCGGCCGTCTGGACACCGAGATGGACCGGGGGATCAGCGCCGGAACATTGCACCGTCTGTCGTTGCTGAATCAGCAGCAGGATGCGCAGCAACACAAGCTGGCGACGGACCAGCGCAAGCTTGATGCCGCGAGCGCCGACCTTGCGGCAGGGAAAAGCGTCGTCTACGGGCAGCAGGCCGCGGCGGACAAGAAAGAGCTCGAGAGCGCTTCCACAGCGCTGAAGAAAGCCGGTGTCACGATCGACCAGAACGACAATCCGACCCAGGCGAATTTGACGCCATCGCAGCTGCGCGCCTATGACGACTTCACCGTCGCGCGGAGCAAGCTCAACGCCGATGTCGGCATGGTCGCGCAGGGCAAGGCCCAGCTCCAGTATTATGCTTCGAATTCCGAGAAATACGGGACGGTTGCGAAGGATGCCCAGGATCGGGTGAACGACGCTCTGCATCCATTGGGATACACCATACGTGCAACGCGCGGCAGCGATCCGCAGCAGGCATCGCTCGATCTCAAGCTCGCGAACGGGAACGCTGATTACCAGAATGCAGGCTGGGCCGCAGCTCAGCACCGGGTGGCATTTGCGGCGGCAGCGCAGACCGATCTTGAGGCAGCGCAGGACTCCGATCTTGCCAAATTGTCCCCGCAAGCCCGGCAGACCGCTACCACGGCGAAGATCGACTACGATCAGGCAAGCGCCTATCAGAACAAAGTCGGGACCGACCTCGCCCTGATCAAGGGCCACCAGGCCGTCTCGGATGCGCAGGCCGCCTATATCAAGAATCCGACGGCCGCCACGGAGCTCAAGCTGAACCAAGCGCAGCATCAGTTGCGCGAGCTCTCGACAATGTCCGACATTGCGACGGCGGGCTTCAAGTCGGCAACCGGGCTTGCCTACGCCGACCAGCGGAATACGACATTGGCTAATCTGGAGCAGACCTATAGCCATGTTCCCTTGCCCTCAAACTCGCCGGTGTTGCAGCAGATCGCGCAGGCAAGAACTGACGCGGCATCGGCCGGCTTGATCACGAAAGAGCTGGCTGCAACGACCAACAGGCTGGTTCAGGATTATCGTGTCACACAGAGCGAGGCGGCGGTCGCAACCGCGCGGCAGTCCGCCAACACTGATTCGGTACAAGCTGGCAATGTACAGGCTGTGGGTTTCACCAAAGCGAGCAGCGCCCTGACGACGGCTCAGCAATCGCTTCAATATGCAAAGCTTCAACAGAAGCTGGCTCAATATCAGCTGCTGGACTCCCAGTTTCGGCTGACATTGCCGCAAAATCTACTTGATCCGCAAACGGTCTCTGACCAGAGCGCGCTCTCGCATGCGTACAATACATTCTTTGCGCAGCATCCGGGCGCCTTGAGCGATGGCGCGGTCGCTGAGCAGCTTGCGAGCCTCAAAGACGCGAACGCGCGAGTGGATATCGGTCAAGGGCTACATGAGCTGCAGGATGCCATCGACAGGGAAGACAAAGCGCTCGGCAACCGCAGCCTTCTGCAGAAGGGCGGCGATTGGGTCGGGGGGCTGTTCGGTGCCAACCGGTCTGAGCTCGAGTCGGATCTGCAGGAGAAGAAGGAGGCGCTCACGGCCCTGCAGAAAAATCAGGGAGGGATGGCTGCCCAGGAGGTCAACGGCGAGTATCTGAGCATCATGGGTAATCTGGCCACCCAGAATGATCGGATGTTCGAGAACGAGCGCAAGACCGACGCCAATTGGTCGAGTGCACAGGAAGTCGTGCGCGACGTCGCGATCGCCGCGGCTGCGACCGCGGTTACGATGGCCACGGCCGGAGCCGGCGCGCCGGTATTGGCCGCCCTTGCGGCGGGCACATTGGTGGGAACGGGAACGGCCGAAGCCATCGACACGGCCCAGAATGCAGCAACTGTGTTCGGTGGCGGCGACATTCACAGCGATCCTCACATCTCACTCGACGCAGCGCTGACCAACAACTTCTTCAAGGGCGGCGGCAGCTGGGATGAGGTGAAGCAGGCGGGCGTTGATGCGACCGTATCGGGCGTGCAATCCCTCGGCGCAGCAGGGGGGGCGTTGACGGGCGGAGCCACGGAGGCCTTCCTTACGCGCGGCCTCGACCAGGCTGCAAGCTCGGTCGTCTCGAAGCTCGCAACCGGATCAACGGTCATGGTTGCCAATCAGGGGGTGATGGGTCTCGGCAACGTGGCGGGGACGTATGTCGAGTCCCAATATCAGCTCTCGGAGGGGCGGCTCACGCAGGACGAAGCCCAGGCGCAGATGAAGGATGCGTTCTCCGGATACTTCAAGAATCTCGCGGTGGCCGGCGTGACGGGAGGTCTGACGAAGTTCGTCGACGGCAAGGTGGCCGTGCGGACCGCAAGCGCGGCACGGCCGAATGGACTCGTGTCGAACCCGCTTTATCAGACAGCCTCCCAATTGGGTGCGAACACCATGCTGACTGCCGGCCCCGGCCTCCTTTCCGGCAAGGTGCCGACCGCCCAAGACTATCTGTCCATCGGTCTCAATACGGTTTCCGGTGTGGCTTCTCATCACTATCAGCAGAGCAGATCCCGCACCGTGGCCGAAACGGGCCTTGCCGGTCAGCCCGCCGCGTTCGACGCGGGAAGGAAGGTGTTTGACGCCTATCAGGGTCAGGCGAGCGGGACATCGCCGAATGGCATCCGGCTGCAGGCCATGGATCCCGCCGCTTTCGCCCGTGCATATCAAAAAGCCGGCGGCCAGCACGATCCGGCGTCCGTCGATGCCTTCAGCATCTTATCGGATCAGGGGCATCGCGTCTATGTACGGACCGATAGATTGAGCCCGGACGTGGTCGCACACGAGGCCGTGCATGCACTGACCTCGGAATCGTTCAAGAAGCTCGCAAGCACGTTGGTCATTGATTCAAGCCGGCCGCATTCGAACTTGAATGAAGGTGTGACCGAGCTTCTCGCCTCGCAGGTCGTGCCGCGCCGTGGCACATCGCCCTATGCGACGGAGGCGCAGATCGCGGAGGCCATTCGCGACCGGATGGGGGAGACCGACTTCCATAAGGCGGTTTTCGGAGGCGATCCAGCGGCACTCGCATCGTTCCGGCAGACCGCTTTGGCGTTGCACGAAAGACCTGTCAGCGAAGACTCGGCTGCAAATTGGGCCCTAGCCGCCTCGACGGCAGCCCAGCCCGCGGGTGGTGGCGGCGGCAAGCCGCCCGCGAGCGGCGGTGGTGCGGTCTCTCCGGCCTCGCCCCCGCCGGCCTCGAGCGGCTTGACTCTTGTGCTCAGCCCGAAGGCATTCGAACGATTTCAGGACCGGGTCGCTCTCCAACCCTCCAAATACGGCAGTAGCGCCGACAGGTATATCTACGTTGTGGAGACACGAGGAAACAAGCCAAGCCGACCGTTCGCCATGAACGACGCAAACATCACACGGCGAGGAGTGATCGGAGCAACAGACCGCTTTGTTGACTGGGGCGGAAGTCCGCCGCAATCAGCCAAGACATACAGCCGACGCTACGATCTGCCGAAAAAGGATTTTCGTGTCGTGGTCACGGATCAGCCCTACACGGGAGTGGGCGATCGACAAGTGGCACCGCGCAGGTCAGGCCTCCGACAGGCTCTGCCCGTTGCTGCAGGAGTGGCCTCCGATGCGGTTGCCCTTGCAGCAGCCGCGCGGTTCGGATCTCTAGGCATGCTGGCGGCCTGGAACGCCACAGTTCGTGGACCGCTGAACATCGTTCAGCTCAAGCCGAAATTGGCTGCCAAGTTGAGAATACCCGAAAAAGCAGCCCCGTATTTGCGAACCGCAACAGGTGTGAGCTTCATCGCCAACGGCATGGCAAACGACATCGTCAGTGTGACGAGCGGCCACCTGCTGAGCTTCCAATATGGTGGAGCAGCTGTCATCGGCTCCGCGCAAATCGTCTTGGGAGCGCGGAGCTATTTCAGTGGCTATGGCGCGCTTAGATCGCGTGGAGCTACCGATACGGTCCGGTCAACCGACACCAGTCTGAGCGAAATCGCGGACAGGAATAACGTACCGGACGAGGTGATCGGACGCGTCAATGCGAGAGATCCCGCGCATCCGCTTAAACTAATTAATCCAGATAAGTCGATCTCCATCAAGAGCAACGATGAGCAGCTCACTTTCCGCCAGATCGCCAGAAAGGAAAATAAGTCCGTCAGGAAGGTGCTCGAGGATGTCGGGCGTCGCGAGAAACTGGCAATTCCCGGGCGATTCACGTCTAAGGGGAGGCAGATCACCGCTCGGATCAAATCAGGCGAGGACCTGGATGCCTTTGCAGCGAGAAATGGCTCCTCCGCGCGGGCGATCATCAAGGCGCACCGGGATCGGATTCCAAGCACGTATACAAGCAATCCCGATTCGCATGCAGTTTGGACCGGCGCGGGGTTGAGGATTCCCGGGTCGTTTGACAACTCGCGAGGCCTATCTTGGACAGGAATTGCCTGGCGAACCGGCCGTTCTGCGCAGCAGTTGAAGTCCCTTAATGGGGCGGCCAGCGGAACCAACAGCAGAGAGACGGCTCCCGAAATCGTACATATCCCTCCAGCATCTTCCTGGGACACGACTCGACTGTCTCGCCGCATGCAGATAACCGGAAGTGCCGGTTTGATTGCTGGCAATGTTACTGAGCTTGTCTACGATATTCACGGTAATATCGGGGCTATCCCAGGCGCGGTCGGCGTCGCGGTTGGATCCGGCTTATCGATCTACGCGATGCTGCGCCGCAGAGCTCCGGCGAACTATCAAGTAGTAACGTCTGTTTCCTTCTCGCTGAAGGGGCTCAATCGCGCTTGGCCCGCTTTCGGGCACGTCAGCGATGTCGTTGTGACCTTCGTCAAGGATAAAGGGCTGGAAGGACTAAGTTGGTTACAGAGGTGACGGATCCCATGCGTCTCCTCTCTGCAGGGGGCGCCGAGTGGCGGGACGTCGTGGCGACAACGCGCCCTCGGCAACATTGACATACGTCGAGCACCCTCGGCCTAAGTAACCTCAAGCCGGCGACCCCGACGTCGGTGCAGACGCACGAGCAATTCGTCTGGCGCGCTCGAAGCGCGGTGATTCGCGTATATGGTTCTGTAATGGGAGAGATGCGCAGTCCGCCCGGAGCGCCCAGCCCCGGCGGCTGGCAGGTTTCGATCGACCTCACCTTGCCGGCGACCGCAGTACGTCGACGTGTGCCGCGTAGGGGAGCGACGCCCTCCTAAGATTGCTTTAGCCGCCTCTCACCAAGCGTGGCAGTCGTATCCTCCCGGCAACCCTTTCGGAACTTCACTTTGACAACAACAGCCATGATCGCATCTGCCGGCGAGGGCGCTAAATCTCGCCACAAACGCGAGACGCGAAGCAGGCATCGTCAAGAAAGCGACTCAATGATGGTTCGAACCTCAGTTGAGTCGATTTATTGAAAATCGTAAGGGTTGTGGACCTTCGGAGCAGGCAATCATTGGCTGAAGTTGACATGGAGATCGTCATCGATCTCGGTCCTTCGACTCTCGCTGGTCGCCATTGCGCGACAGTCTTCGCGAGATGAGCCCAATGTGCGCAGCGCAACATTGATTTGCCGCTTGGTATTATCGTGCCGAGCTGATATTTTCTCAACGCAATCTTAAGTTTCGTGGGCGGTTGAATCGCACAGGCGGCAGTGCGTCTTGCCGCAGCCATGAAAAGAGTATCGTGTAGGTTGGCTATTGGTTAGCGCATGAGGGATAGCGGTGTTCCGCTTATAGGAAGGGACCAGGAGTCGAACCGGCTTCGCGGGCTTCTCCCGGACAAGAATGGACGCGCTGTTGGTGCGGTCCTAGTAGGAGAGGCTGGAATTGGCAAGAGCCGTCTGGTCGAGGCACTGGCCCAAACTGCGAAGCAGCGCGGCTTCTGTGTGGCGAGGGGGGCCGCCTACGAGATGGCCGAACCTCTGCCATATGGATTGTTTGCCGACACGTTCTCCCAATGGGCTCGCGAGCAGCCGACACTCCTCAACCATGCTCGCAATGACATGATTCGGCCGCTGTCTCGCGTGGTGCCGGCGTTCGCGGCCGCTGCGGATCTTCCTGCTCTCAAAGGACTCTCCGGACCGGACGAGCGGTTTCGACTGTTCGAATCCGCGGTTCATCTGCTTCATGCGGTTGCAGTCGAGTCTCCACTACTGCTCGTGCTCGAGGACCTGCACTGGGCCGATCGCGAATCCTGGTCGATGTTGCTGCATTGCTTACGCTCGACGCGATCTCTGCCGCTGCTGACCGTCATCACTCTCCGTCCCGACGAGACCGGCGGCGAGCCTCTGGAACTCAATGCGCTGATGCGCGAGAGCGAGCTTCATCGGATCGCGGTTCGCTCGCTCGAGCCGGCGGACACGATGCGCATGCTGGAGTCATTGGCAGACGAGCGGCTGCCTGCATCGCTTGCCACGGCAATTCACCGTGAGACTGGCGGCAATCCGTTCTATGTGCGCCAGCTCTTCAACCACCTTGTCGAAGAGGGAAAGCTTGCTGGGCGCCAGGGCCAATGGCCCGCCGATCTCGTGAACAACGGTATCGGCATCCCGGCCGGACTGCGTCCGTTGCTGTCGCGACGGTTCGCGCGGCTCTCGGGGCCGACCTTGGGAATGCTGCGGATCGCTGCGATATTTCCCGAAGGGTTCGATCTCGGCCGATTGCAGCTTCTGATATCGGATTCCGAAGAGACGATTCTGGACCATATCGACGAGGCGATGAGGGCTGGGGTACTCGTCGTTCGCGGTGATGGCTACGTCTTTGCGCATGCGTTGTTGCGGCGCGCCTTGTACGACCAGCTGAACCCCGATCGGAGAGCGATTTTGCATCGACGCGCGGCGACGCGTCTCGCTGAGCTCGATGCCGATCCTGGAGAGATTGCGCATCAGTATCACGCTTCGCAGCGCATCCCGGGTGCTGAAATCGGCGAGGTCTTCGCACTGAACGCAGCCGAGCGCGCGCGAGCGAACTATATCAGCGAGCACGAAGCTGTATTCCTTCGGATCGCTTGCGATCTCGCAGGCGATGCTGCCTCGGACGAGATGCTCCGTGATCTCGCGCTTGCGCAGGCTGCATCACTCGACGTCGAAGCCGCCGATGCGACGACGCGCTTTCTGTTCAGCCGATGCTGGGAGCGGCGGCCATCATGGACCATGAGTTTCCTGGTGGCGATTGTCCGCAGGCTGCGGGACGCCGGCGCTCCCGCTGAGATGTGGCAGCCTCTGGTGGAGCGCGGACTGGAAGCCTGCGATGATCGCCGAGATTTGCACTGGGCCCGATTGGAGGTGCTCCGACAGGACTGGCGGTGCCGATGGAATGACGGGACGTTTGAGGCGATCTACCACGCGCCGGATCCGCGTGCGCTCGATCTCGTTCGTCAGCTTGGAGACGAAGAGGATCGTGCCTCGGCGCTCGACCTGTATGCTCCGCGATCCATCGAACAGACAGAGCAGGTGCAACGTTGGGCCGCCGAATGGCAGAATCCGGCGGCCATCATCCGGGCTCGAGAGGTCGTGACCCATGATTGGATCTATCGGCATGGGCAACTCGCCCTGGGGGTCGAAACAGCGCACGACCTGTTGCGGGATGCCAAGTGTTTCGGGTCGCTTCCTGGTCGGATCGAGGCTTTAACCTCTCTCGCGATTGCCGAGGCGAGCCTGGGTCATTTGGCAAGCTCAGACGCGGCGCTGCGCGACGCGCGTGCGCTGGCCGTCCGATTGGGACCGTGGCACCGGTTGCATATTGCCCTGGAGCTTTCCGCGGTCGCATGGCGTGCCTATTTGTATGGTGGCGACTGGCCGGCGATTGGCCGAGTCGCTTCGCGTGCGCTACAGATCGTCAAGGATCATCCGGTGCGCCTTGGGCAAATCGTGCTTGGCTTCGCCGCTCTCACCGAAGCATTCCTGCCTGACGAAAACGAATACGACGTTCGCATTGAGGCGTTGCTCCGATCCCTGGAGAACACAAATTCCGACAGACAGCTGTCGGATGATGCGCTTGGGCTCGGTGTCTGTGCCGCCTGGCAGCGTGAGGACGTCAAACGTGCCCGCCGGTTCGAAGCGTTGGTCCGCGCTCCAAAGCACGGGAGCACGATCGGTGCAGCCGGTGAATGCCGTGAATTCATCCTCGGACGCCTCGCGGCCCTTCAGGATCACACGGTTGCGGCACGCACACACTTCGCAAAGGCCCGCGGCGACCTTGAACGGGCAGGCCAAGTCTGCCTCCGAGCGCTCGTCGATCTTGATGAGGCGACCGTTGCGGGAACCTCAGGGGACAAGCCGTCATCGCGTGCGCTGCTGCAGCGGGGACGCGAGCAGTTCGTAGCACTCGGCATGCGAAGCTGGCAGGAGCGCGTTGATCGAGCACGGATAGAGGGAGTCGAGGCGGAGTCACGCAACTTATACGCGCGAGGTCCGGATGATCTTTCACCACGAGAAATGGAGATCCTCAGCAAGCTCGCTGCCGGCAGCCGCTCCAAGGCCATTGCTGCGGAACTACGCCTCAGTGTGCCGACCGTCAATCGGCACATTGCGAACATATATATGAAGATCGGCGTGAGCTCGCGCGCCGCAGCAACCGCTTACGCGATGAGACACCGTCTCAGCATGCTCCAGTGAAGCAGTACACATCGATTGCATAGTTTTTATGATGGTGACGGCTGCAATGAGTGCGTAAGCTTACGGTGTGTAAAAAAAATGAAAGTCATGGGCGGACAACGAGTAGCAGGGCAAGGAGTCGACGTCGGGCGTCGTCGAATCCCTTCGCGCGTGCTCGTCGGCGCTGTCGGAGCATCCCGGGGACGAGTCAGACGCCTCTCGGGAGCTACGTCTGCGGCCGGCAAGTCGCGTCCGCCTAGGGTGGTTCAAGGGGACGTGGCATGCGTGATACAGACGGGGATATCAGCAAGGTAGACACCGCTTACACTAAGCTCAAGGACCTCGTCATCCACTATGATCTGGTACCTGACGGCAAGGTCCGGGTGCTTCCGGGAGAGCATCTGCATATTGACGATCTGGCGGATCGCGTCAATGCGAGCGCCACGCCTGTACGCCAAGCGCTGGAGCGCCTACAAGGCGAGGGGCTGATCGACAGCATCGCGAAGCGAGGCTTCTTCTCCAAGGTTCCGAACGCGTCCGAGCTGCAGGATCTGTATGAATTTGCCCGGCTGGTTCTTGAGCACAATATTACGAGGCCACTCGATCCGTCGTCGGTTGCGCGTCTCGGCCGGGGTTTGATGAAAGTGGAAGCCGTTGCAGTGGGCCACTCGGCAACGAAGTGTGTCAAGCATCATGCGATGACCATCGAGAGCGTCTTCGAGCAGATCACGCAGCTGTCGCGAAACGGGCAGATGCTGAGAATGATGCGGAACTTCAATGATCGCAGCCGGTATGTCCGATGCCTCTCGATCTTGCAAAGCCCGGATCACGGCGCGCAGGTACGAGAATGTCTCGAGCTGATCGAATTGCTCCGCGATCAAGATCCGAAAGGTGCAAGCGCTAAATTGGAAACGCACATGTGTCGGATGATCGTCGATCTGCCCGAGCTCATCAGGGACGCTAGGTCACGCTGGACGATGGCCGCGGCCATATAGATCTCGTTTGACGTTTGATTGTAATGCCCATGGGTACATCGACCTTCGACCTGTGAGAGGGTCCAAGACCCCGGTTGCGAGTGAAGCTCTGGATCCGGCATGCGCGGGGAGAATTCGCGGGGCGACCGAAGCCAAAATCAGGCCCATCATTTGAGCCCTGGCGTGAGCGAGAGGGTGGCGATGTCGGCGTGGTTTTCGAGCCGACTAGGCTTGCCGGGTGGGCTCTCAAGGGCTTGGCCGGCTATCGCCGCAATTGCTGTCCTGGCGATCGTGGGAGTCGCGCTGCTGTCCTATCGATTGGCCCTGAGCGCTGGCCTCGCGCAGATGAGCCGCGACTCCGACGATCGGCTTACGTTGATCGCCAGCACGTTCGATGCAACCGTTGCCCGCTTCCGATATCTGCCCACGGTTCTTTCACTCGCCGATCCGGTGCGCCGGCTGTTCCGGACACCGGGCGATGGGGCAGTTGTCGAAGCGGCCAACCGCTATCTTAAGTCGCTAAATCAGGCCGCGGGATCGGCCGAGCTCTACGTGCTGGACACGGCCGGGGTGACGCTGGCAGCAAGCAATTATGATGGAGCAAAGAGCTTCGTCGGGCATGCGTACGACTTTCGCCCCTATTTCCAGAGCGCAATCCGTGACGGGGAAGGACAGCTCTATGCCGTTGGGGTGACGACCGGCTTGCCTGGCTACTTCTTGTCGCAACGGATCACCGAAGGCGAGCTTACGATCGGGGTCGCCGTCGTGAAGATCGATTTGACGCCGCTGGAAGCCGATTGGGTCAGGGCCGGTGATCTGGTGGCCATGGAAGATGAAGGAGGCGTGCTCATCCTGGCCAGCCGCGCGCAGTGGAAATATCATCCGTTGCGAAGGCTACCCTCGACCGCGGTCGCGCGTCTGAACGCGTCCCGGCAGTTCGGCGACACGATCGAGAATGCTCCGATCCTCGGTTCGTCGGCCGAATCGGGCGAGGTATCGGTCGAACTGGGCGACGACGATGGCGTCCACGAATATGCGCTGCGTGCGCGGCCTCTGCCGGCGCATGGATGGCAGCTGCTCATTTTTTCGGACATCGGGGAGGCTCGTCGGCATGCAATGACCATCGCGGTCACGGCCGGTTTTGCCGTTCTCACGGTACAGCTGCTTGGGCTTGTCGCTCATCAATGGCGGCAATCGATGAAAGCCAAGGGCGAAGCTAACGAGCTGCTGGAACGAAGTGTTGCGGAGCGCACGATGGAGCTGCGCGAAGCCAATCGTCAACTGACAAGTGAAGTCCTGGAACGGACGCGCACCGAGCAGGAATTGCGACAAACCCACGAGAGCCTGGTGCAGAGTGCGAAGCTTGCCAGTCTTGGACAAGCCCTGGCGGGAGTGGCGCATGAAATCAACCAGCCACTCGCGGCGCTCACCACTTACATCGCAAGCAGCCGAGTCTTGTTGCAACGCAACGAGATCGAACGAACGGCCCTGAACCTCGACCTGATGTCATCCATAGCCGAGCGAATGATGGCATTGATCGGTCACTTGCGCATGTTTGCCCGCAAGGAGACCGGTGCAACCAGCAGAGTCGATGTCGGTGTGACACTCGGCAATGCGATGCGGCTCCTGCAGTACCGGATCAGAAATGAAGGTATCGAGGTTGTCTTGGACTTGCCCGCGGAGCCGGCTCACGTTGAGGCGAATCCGATCCGTCTCGAGCAGGTCTTCGTCAACCTGCTCTCGAACGCGGTCCAGTCGATGCGTGATCGCCCGCGCCGGGTTCTCACGGTTTCCATCCGTCGTGCGGGTAGCACCGTTACGACCGAGGTCGCAGACACCGGGAGCGGAATCTCCGCGGATCACATGAAATCGCTGTTCGATCCGTTCTTCACCACCAAGGAAATCGGCGAAGGGCTCGGCCTCGGCCTTTCAATCAGCTATGGGATCGTGAGGGAGCTCGGAGGCACGATTTCGGTTGAGAGTGAACTGCAAATCGGAAGCCGGTTTCGGGTGACCTTGCCGACGCCGCCCGAGCCGGCCTAGACCTATCGGGGTGTGTGGATGAGCAAATCGATTCTTGTCGTTGACGACGAGGAGATCGTTCGCAGCTCGATCAGACAATGGCTGGAGCTGGGCGGCTTCGAAGCGCGCACAGCCCGAAATGCTGACGAGGCGCTGTCGATGCTTCAGGCCGAGCTGCCTGACGTGGTACTGACCGACTTCCGGATGCCGCATCGATCCGGCATCGAACTCATGCGCGACGTGCAGCGAATCGATCCCGACATTCCGGTCGTCCTGCTCACTGCTCACGGCGACGTTGCCCTCGCGGTTGCGGCCATGCGCGAGGGCGTCTACGATTTTTTGCAGAAGCCTGCCAACCCAGACCATATGTCTGCCGTGCTGGCGCGGGCGGCAGAACAATCAGGATTGAAGCGTCAACTCAGGCAACTCACCAGCCGGCTCGGCGCCGAAGGTGAGCTGGAGCGACGTCTCCTCGGGACATCGCCCGCGATGGCCACGCTGCGAAAGTCCGTTGGCGAGCTCGCCGAGCACGACAGGGATGTGATCCTCTTCGGCGAGAGCGGCACGGGAAAGGAGGTCGTCGCTCGCGCACTGCATGACCTTGGTCCGCGGGCACGAGCTCCATTCGTTGCGGTGAATTGCGCGGCTATACCCGCCGAGCTGTTCGAGAGCGAGTTGCTGGGTCACGAGGCGGGCGCGTTCACTGGCGCACGCGGGGCGCGCATCGGGAAGTTCGAACATGCCAGCGGCGGAACTCTCCTGCTCGATGAAATTGAAAGCATGCCACACGCGTTCCAGGTTAAGATCCTACGCGTTCTGCAGGAGCGCGTGGTCGAGCGGGTGGGATCGAACCGGCTGATCCCGGTCGACGTCCGTGTGATCGCGGCCGCGAAAGCCGATCTCGCCGCGGATAGCCGCAGCGGCCGCTTTCGGGCCGATCTCTACTTCCGCCTGGCAGCGGCGGAGATCCGTCTCCCGCCGTTGCGCGAACGGGGCAACGACGTGCTGCTGCTATTCCAGCATTTTGCCGGGGAAGCTGCCCGGCGCAGCGGCCGTGACCTGACGCCACTCGGAGCCGAGGATTTCGATGCACTGCTGACCCATGACTGGCCTGGCAATGTTCGAGAATTGAAGAACGTGGCTGAACGCTACGCGCTCGGCTTGGCCGCAACGGGTCGCCGCGTCGCGGAAATTCTGCGGCGAGCCGAGGGAGCGGGCGCAAGGCGCTCGCTCTCTGAGCGTGTCGCAGCTTATGAGCGCATGCTGATCGAGGCGTCCTTGCTGGAGCACAACTGGTCAGTTGCAGCGGTTATGGAAAGTCTCGGCGTGCCACGGCGGACTCTCAACGAAAAAATGGCAAGGTACGGCTTGCTGCGACCCAGCCGAACCTCCTGCTAGGCACGAAGCGGATTCCCGCTCACGCTCCGACGCGGATCGGCGGAATTCCGCTTAGCGCGGCGAGCCCGTTTCACGCGAGGCGCATGCAACCATCTGAAATGGCTTTGTTTGGCGGCGCGATCGGCGGCCGCCGCCGGCTGGCACGCGGGTTGCTCAGGCATGAGCACGATTGGCCTTAGAGCCTAAGAAAACGTGCACTCGGAGGACGCCATGAAGTTTGAGCGAGCTATCAGCCCCACCCTCGTTGCGGCCGCCGATGAAGCACGCCGTGACGGCCTTGGGATGGGTAGCCGCTTGCGCGCGATCTTCGTCGGCTCGATCGGAAATCTGGTGGAATGGTATGACTTCTACGCCTATGCCGCGTTTGCGTTGTATTTCGCCAAATCGTTCTTTCCTGAGGGCGACGAGGTCGTGCAGCAGTTGAACGCCGCGCTGCTGTTTGCCGCCGGCTTTCTTGTCCGCCCACTCGGAGGCTGGCTATTCGGCCATTTTGCAGATCATCATGGCCGCCGTAATGCCCTGACCTTGTCGGTCTTGATGATGTGCTTCGGCTCGCTGATCATCGCCGTGACGCCCACCTATGCGTCGATCGGCTTTGCGGCCCCGGTCCTGCTCGGTTTCGCGCGAATCGTGCAGGGAATCAGCCTTGGCGGTGAATATGGCGCCAGCGCAACTTACCTGAGCGAGGTCGCGGACGAAAAGAACCGCGGATTCTATTCCAGCTTCCAATATGTGACGTTGATTGGCGGCCAGCTCTGCGCGATCGTCGTTCTGCTGGTCCTGCAGAAGGTGCTTCTGACGGAGGAGCAGCTTCGTGGATGGGGCTGGCGTATTCCGTTCGTCATCGGCGCGCTGCTGGCCGTCGTGGCCGCTGTCATGCGCCGCAACCTGCACGAAACGGATGTATTCACCCGCGCGAAGTCGGCAAGACAGGGGAGTTCGCTGCGCGCGCTGGGTCAGTTCCGACGTGAAGTCTTGCTCGTCGTTGGACTAACAATGGGGGGAACTGCGGCCTTCTACACCTATACCACCTACATGCAGAAATACCTGAAGCTCTCCGTCAAGCTGACCGATGATCAAACGACCATGGTCACGGCCTGTAGCCTGATCTTCGCAATGGTGCTGCAGCCGCTCTATGGCGCCCTTTCCGATCGCATCGGACGCAAATGGCTGTTGATCGGGTTCGGACTGGGCGGAACTCTGTTCACGATTCCGCTTCTGAACACGCTGCAGGGAGTCCACGATCCGTTCACCGCGTTCCTCCTGATCGCGGCGGCGTGGTTGATCGTATCCGGCTATACCTCGATCAATGCGGTGGTCAAGGCCGAACTGTTCCCAACTGCAATTCGAGCAACGGGCGTAGCGCTGCCATATGCATTGACCGTTTCGATCTTCGGCGGCACGGCAGAGTCGATCGCGCTTTGGTTCAAGTCGATCGGTCACGAAAGCTGGTTCTATTTCTACCTCACCGGCTGCATTGCGACCTCTCTCGTCGTCTATCTCACCATGCGCGACACCCGGCGGCACTCGGCGATCGATCGTGAGCAGAAAGCGCGATGAGCGACGCGTCGCATGAGCGCGCGACGCGCCGCGCAGCCTTCGGCTCAAGCTCGCCGGATCAGCAATCCTCGCGCAGCAGGTATCGATATGGACAGCGAATTCAATCGAGTCGATGTTGCCTACGCCCGAATCAAGGAATTGGTCACACACTACGAGTTGACGTCGGAGTCGAAGATCATTTTGCCAGGCGAGCACCTGCGCATCGAACAGCTTGCTGATTATGTCAGGGCGAGCGCGACACCGGTGAGACAAGCTCTCGAGCGTCTTCATGGCGAGGGGCTGATTGATATCGTTCCAAAGCGAGGCTTCTTCTCGAGGGTCCCGGACGCAGCGGAGCTGCAGGACCTCTATGAGTTTGCTCGGCTGGTGCTCGCGCATAATCTCAGGAAGGCTTTGGAGCCATCGTCGGCCGTACGCTTTGGCCGAAGCGCGATGAGAATGGCGGCGCTTCCGCCCGCGAATTCGGCAAGGAATCGCGCCAAGCATTATGCTGCCGCCATCGAGGGTGTGTTCGAGCAGATCGCGCAGATATCGAGGAACGAGGAGATGCTGCGAATGATAAAAAACTTCAACGACCGCAGCCGGTATATTCGATGCCTCGTCATCTCCCGAGACGCCGATCCGGACTCCGAGCTCCGTGACTGTCTTGATATCGCGGACGGCGTCCGCAGCCAGAACGCCGCGCGCGCGTGCGCACGCCTGGAAGCCCACATGCACCGAACGATTGCAAATTTGCCAGAATTGATACGGGAAGCCAGATCGCGCTGGGCCATTGCCGCCGCTGCAGGCTGAACCATCCCACCTAATGGTCTCGCACTCACGGCGCCCGCGAAGTTCGATGGTCGATCGTTGCCATCGATCGAGCTGGTGGGTCGTTTGCGTTCGTGTGGACTGGCAAACTAGTCTTTAGCTGCAGTCTCGTGCCGACCTAACTCGACGTTTGAGGATGTGTGCAGCCGACCGCAAGGAGCCACTCCTGATAGTTGCGCTCGAACCGTTCACGGTCGGCGAGCAGCGGCCGCGGTTTTCCGCGAGCAAGGTAAGCCCCCGGCGACGGCCGCCTTGCGTCGGAGCTGACGCTTGTTGAAGCCATAGGACTAGTCCTGGAGCCAGTCCTATGGCTAAAGCGGAAGTGGAAGTGATCACGTCGGAGCGGCGACGGCGGCATTGGTCGCGGGCCGATAAGGAGCGTGTCGTTGCTGCAGCGTTAGAACCGGGAGCGACGATCCTGGAGGTGGCGCGAGCGTTCGGGGTGCATTCCAGCCAGGTGTTTCGCTGGCGCCAGCAGCTATGCGGCAAGGAGGCTGCCGCGCCGGGTTTCGCCGCCTTGACGATCGCAGCCGATCCTCACGCGGCGGCAGCTCCAACGCAGGGGCTGATCGAAGTAGAGCTCGGGGCGGAGGCCAAGATCCGGATCAGCGGCGCGGCGGATGTCGCGACGGTGACCGCGGTGATCGCGGCGCTCCAGGCGGTTCGCGATGACGATCCCGATCCCCTCCGGCACCCGGGTCTGGCTTGCGACAGGCCATACCGACATGCGCAAGGGCTTCGACGGTCTGGCGCTCAGTGGAAGGTGATCCAGCATGTACGGGAGAAGTTCTCCTGCCGCGCCTGCGAGGCGATCACGCAGCCGCCGGCGCCATTCCATCCGATCTCGCGCGGACGCGCGGGACCGCGCCTGTTGGCGCACATCCTGTTCGCCAAATACGGGCTGCACGGCTGCGCGCAAGCCGGGCCCGATCATTGAGGTCGGCTGCTGGGCGCATGCACGGCGCAAGTTCTTTGAGATCGCACGGCTGAAGAAGGCGCCGATCGCGATCGAAGCGATCGCGAAGATCGACGCGCTGTTTGCGATCGAACGCGAGATCAACGGTCTACCGGCCCACGAACGCAAAGCCGTGCGCGACGCACGCAGCTGCCCACTCGTCGACGAGCTCCACGGCTTCCTGCGCGAACGCCGTACCAAGCTGTCCGGCAAGAGCGAGACCGCAAAAGCAATCGACTACAGCTTCAAGCGCTGGGAGGTGTTCACAATACGGCCGAGCGCGAGCTGCGCGCCGTGGCCCTCGGCCGCAAGAATTGGACCTTCGCCGGCTCCGACGAAGGCGGCCGCCGCGCTGCCGCCATCTACACGCTGATCCAGACCGCCAAGCTCAACAACGTCGACCCGCAGGCTTGGCTCGCCGACGTCCTCGCCAAGCTACCCGATCATCCGGCCAGCAAGCTCGCCGATCTGCTTCCCTGGAGCTGGCAGGCCGCCCAGACATCGGCCGCCGCCTGATCGAGCCGCTCCAGACCGTCCAGAGCAGTCGCTCGGCCCGTGGCCTTCACCGGACGCCTACGCAATTCAAGCACATCACTTGGCTTCTGACGACCAAATCCAATCGGGGCGAAGGCGCCTTTGGCGCTGAACGCAAAATACGGTCAGTAGCTGCGGGGGATGTGTCGCGGGCTCTTCCCGACTTCCGAGAGAGCTATTGATTGAGTGGCGCACCCGACACGATTCGAACGTGTGACCTTTGCCTTCGGAGGGCAACGCTCTATCCAGCTGAGCTACGGGTGCGTACGGCAAATCGTTTAGCCGATTGCCCCGGCGACGGCAACGGCCTTGGATGCTCCCGGACCGGGCGGACGGCCGCTCGCGCCGCGAGGCACGCGGGCAGTTCGGCGGGGGGCGCGGCCGGCCCGCTCCCGCCGACCGCCCTACGCCGGCACGATGGTCTTGCCGATCGGCCACAAGGCGAGCCCGGCGAGCTTCAGATGGGCCCAGGCGAAGGGCAGGCCGATGATGCTCACCGCGAGCACGATTGCGGTCAGGAGGTGGCCGAGCGCCAGCCACCAGCCGGCCAGCACGAGCCAGATGATGTTGCCGAGCAGGCCGAGAACGCCGGTTCCGACGTCCTCCATGCCGGTGAGCTCGTCGCGGCGGACCGCGCGCGAGCCGAACGGCAGCAGCGTATAGGCGGCGATGTTGAAGGCGGCGCGGGACCAGGGCAGGCCGACGATCGTGATTGCCATCACGACCGCGGCGACCAGCCAGCCGAACGCCATGTAGGCGCCGCCGCACAGGATCCAGAGGATGTTCAGAAGCATGGAAACCGGCTGCATGACGACCTGCCAACTCCGTTGTTGCCGCTCCGGATATAGGAACGCCGCGCCGAGGCCGGTAGCGGGCCGGTCGTCGAAATCTGCGTGGCCTCGCGCCGCAGCCTCGGCCGGGACGGCCGGGCGTGGACCGTGCCGGCGAGCCGGCTCAGCCGGCGACCTGCAGGCCCCCTGCCGCCGCCTCCAGGGCAAACAGCTTGCGCAGCTCGGCCGCCGGCTTCGGGGCGCTGAACAGATAGCCCTGCATTTCGGTGCAGCCGAGCTGGCGCAGCGCCGTCTGCTGCGCCCCGGTCTCGACGCCTTCGGCCGTGGTCGTCATGTTGCTGGCGGCGGCGATGCTCACCACCGCCTGGACGATCGCCGACGAGCTGCCGGCGCCGATGTCGCTGACGAAGCAGCGGTCGATCTTGATCTTGTCGAACGGGAACCGCTTCAGATAGCTCAGCGACGAATAGCCGGTGCCGAAATCGTCGAGCGCGATGCGCACGCCCATGTCGTGCAACTGGTGCAGGATGCCGAGCGCGGCGTCGTCGTCGCTGATCAGCACCGCCTCGGTGATCTCGATCTCGAGCCGTTCGGGTGCAAGGCCGGCCGCCGACAGCGCGCCTGCGATCCGCAGCGCCAGGGTCGGCGATTTGAGCTGCACGGGCGAGACGTTCACGGCGATGCGGATGTCGGCGGGCCAATGCGCGGCCTCGGCGCAGGCGGTGCGTAACACCCAGTCGCCGATCTCGTTGATGAGCCCGGTGTCCTCGGCGAGCGGAATGAAGTCGAGCGGCGGCACCATCCCTCGCTCCGGATGACGCCAGCGCAACAGCGCCTCGCAGCCGGTCATGACGTTCTCGCTGAAGCCGAGCAGCGGCTGGTAGTGCAGCTCGAATTGGCCTTCTGTGATCGCCCGGCGCAGGTCCTGCTGCAACTGCAGCCGCGCGCGCGCGTTTTCATCCATCGCCGGCTCGAAGAAACGGAAAGTGCGGCGGCCGCCGGCCTTGGCGGCATACATTGCGAGGTCGGCATTCTTGGTCAGCTGGTCGCGCTCGACGCCGTCCTGGGGCGCCAGCGCGATGCCGATGCTGGCGTCGGTCGACAATTGGTGGCCCAGGCATTTATAGGGCTCGCGGATCGAGTCGAGGATCTCCTTCACGGCCACGATGACCTCGTCCCGGTCCGCAACGGTGGTCAGCAGCACCGCGAATTCATCGCCGCCGAGCCGGGCCACCATATCCTCCGGCGCGAGGCAGCTTTCGATGCGGCGCGCGATCGTCTTCAACAGCTCGTCGCCGACATGATGGCCGAGCGAATCGTTGATGCCCTTGAACTCGTCGACATCGATGTAGAGCAGCGCGAAGAAGGTGCCGTGGCGCACGCGTTCCAGTTCCTCGTCGATGCGCTCCTGGAACAGCACGCGGTTCGGCAGCTCGGTCAACGCATCGAAATGTGCGAGATGGGCGATCTTCTCGTCGGCCAGCCGCCGCTCCGTGGTGTCCTCGATCACGTTGATCAGATAGCGCGGCTGCTGCGCATCATCCGCGACGGCGATGCGCCGCGATGTGATGTAGCGCAAGCCCAGCCCCGGACTCTGCCAGGGATGTTCGGCGAGAAACAGCCCGTCCGACTGCTCCAGAGCCCGGTCGTCGTCCGCCGTCACCTTTTCCGCGACCGGTCGCGGCAGCAGGTCGAACGCCGTCTTGCCGACGATCTCGTCGCGTGGCACGCCGAAGCGCTGCTCGGTCGACTGGTTGACCAGCACGTAGCGGCGGTCGCGGACGTCCTTGACCATGATGTGTGACGGGATGTGGTCGATGATCTCGCGCAGGAACGCGTAATTGCGGTCGCGCTCCTGCTCGATCCTGCGATGCTCGCTGATGTCCTCGATCGTCGTGACCCATCCGCCCGACGCCAGCGGCTTGTCGATGATGTTGAAGAAGCGTCCGGCTCCGCCCTCCGCGATCATCTGCGACGTGCCGCCTGCCGCGGCTCTGTCGATGATGTCGGCGCAGAAGTCGGTCACGTCGCCGTTGAAGGATCCGCGCGCCTTGCAGTGCGCGATGACCTCGCTGAGGTGGGCACCGGGCCTGATCGCGTCTCTGGACAGGCCGAGCAGGTCGATGAAGCGCTGATTGAACATCACGACGCATGCGTTCGCGTCGAACGAGATCAGCCCCTGCGTCATGTTGTCCAGCGCAGTCTCGACCCGTTGCTTCTCGGTCTCCAGTTGACGCGTTGCCGCACGCCCCTGTCGCACGATCTGCCGGATCATCAGGCTGAACGTCAGGGCGATGACCGCGATCGCAAGCATCGCCGCACCCACGAGCAGCACCATCTGCGATCGCCAGTCCGCGAGCGCATCGTCGACCAGCCTATTGGCCGAGATGACGAGCGGGAAGCGCCCGATCCTGGAGGCCGACGCGATCTTCTCCAGGTTGTCGACGGAGCTCGTGAGCAGGGTCGTGCGCAGGCCACTCTCCGCGACCCCCTTCAGCAGCTCGTCGTTCCCGATCCTGGCGCCCATCAGGGATTCGGCGTGCGGGTAGCGCGCCAGCACGGCGCCGTCGGAATGGACCAGCATGATCGACGAGCCCTTCCCGAGAGCCATCGATTCCAGGAACGTCTCGTAGGTGTGCGGATCCACGCGGCGGGTCAGGAGGCCGAGGAATTCCCCGTTCGGGCCGTTCAGGCGATGCGCGACGATGGTCGCCCAGCCGCCGGTGACGCGGCTCATGACGGGCAGGATCACGAAGCTGTCCGGCCGCGATGCCGATTGCAGGTCCTTGAAGTAGGAGCGGTCCGCGACGTTGATGGCCGGCAGCGGGTCGTTGGACGACCAGTTCACGAAATTGCCGTCGACGTCGATGATCGTGAGGTCTCCCATATAGGACAGGCCACTGACCTGAGAGCGCAGCATCTCGCTGATCTCGGGTTTTGCCATCTCGGTCCGGAATGCCTCCGGCGAACCAATCGACGCGAGCTGCATGCGGCGGATCGCATGCGACACCGCGGTCTCGGCATCTTCGAACTGCTGCGCGAAATGCCGACTCAACAGCAGCACGGTATTTTCGAGCTCGCGCTCGTTGTTGGCGATCGCACGTGTCCGAAAGCCGCTGGCCATGACGATCGTCCCGATGACGATGGCTGCGATCAGAAGCGCGCCGCACGCGATCAGCCATGGCACCGGACCGCGCCAGAGGGACGTGCCAATCCGTTCCGGCTCGCTACCGCCGGTCCCTGACGTGTCTGCTGCGCCCTGCATGCCTTGATCGACCCGGGAGGAAATGACTTGTTGCAAGCAAGCTTGATAACAAGGCACTGGTGCCGGACCGGTTAGGAAATGCGGTTAGCCGTCGCTTAAGCGCGCATCGAAACTTCGCGGCAAACGATAATTTCCGCATGCGAATACCGTGCGACCGAAGCTGCGGCGGCGCCGCAGCGCGGAATTTTAAGGGTACTTGCAGCTCAGCGCGCCGCGCCCGGCTTGTTGCGAAGGCGCCCGACGACGCCGGTCGGAAAGAAATAGACGCTGGCGATGAACAGGAGGCCGAGCCACAGCAGCCAGCGGTCGGGGTGCAGCAGGCCGGGCAGCAACGGCAGTCCGGCGTCCGCCGCCGCGGTCGAAGCGATCCCCATCAGGGCCTGCAGATAATTCTGCGCCAGGATGAAGATCGCAGCCCCAATGATGGCGCCGTAGATCGTGCCCATGCCGCCGATCACGACCATCAGGAGGATGTCGAGCATGATCGAGAAGCTGAGCGACGTGTCGGGGCCGGCATAGCGCAGCCAGAGCGCGTTCAGCATGCCGGCGCAGGCCGCGATCATGGCTGCGATGCAGTTGGCATAGGTGAGATGGAAGACGGTGCGATAGCCGAGCGCCTCGGCGCGGAAGCGGTTCTCGCGGATCGCCTGCAGCACGCGGCCGAACGGCGAGTTGACGACGCGCAGCAGCGCCAGGATCATCAGCGCGCAGGCCGACAGCACCAGGTAATAGGTCAGGATGCGACCGTTGATCGGGAAGCCGAACCACTCCTTGCCGATGAACACCGTGCCCGGGCGCAGCAGCTCCGGCAGTTGGAAGCTGCGGCCGTCCTCGCCGCCCGTCAGCCACGACAATTGCGACGCCAGCACCAGGAAGGCGGAGGCGACCGCGAGCGTGATCATGGCAAAGAAGATCGCCTCGACCCGCAGGGAGAACAGGCCGATCGCGAGCGCCAGCAGCAATGCGAGCGGCAGCCCGGCCGCGACGGCGACCGCGACCGCGGTCCAATTGGGGCCGAGGCCATAGAGCGCGATCGCGATCGCATAGGAGCCGATGCCGTAGAACATCGTGTGCGCGAACGACACCGAGCCGGTGTAGCCCAGCAGCAGGTCGTAGGACGCGACCAGCGCGGCGAAGATGCAGATCTTGGCGGCGACGTTGAGCGCCTTGGCGCCAGGAAAGATGAAGGGTGTCGCCAGCAGTGCCAGGATGATGACGGTGAGCAGGATGGACAGCGCGCGGCTGCGCGGTGGGTCGCCGGACAGGATCATCATCGGCTGGTCACCGCATAGAGGCCGCGCGGCCGCCACATCAGCACGGCGACCATCAGCAGGATGTTGGAGACGAGGGCGAGCTTCGGCACCAGGAAGCCGCCATAGTTGGCAACCATCGCGACCAGCATCGCGCCGATGAAGCAGCCGGTGATGGAGCCGAGCCCGCCGATGATCACGACGATGAACACCAGCACGGTGAGCTCGTCGCCGATCGAGGCATGCACCTGCTCGCGATACAGCCCCCACATCACGCCGCCGAGGCCGGCCAGCGCGGAGCCGGTCATGAACACGCCGAGGAACAGGCGGCGGATGCGATAGCCGAGCGCCTCGACCATCTCGCGGTTTTCGACGCCGGCGCGGATCAACAGGCCGATCTTGGTCCGGTTCAGCACCAGCTCGATGGCGACGAAGATTGCGAAGCCGACGAGCATGGCCAGCAACCGGTATTTCGAGATCGCGACGTCACCGATGATGAAGGATCCACGCAACGCCGTGGGCAGCGGCATGGGAATGATCTGCGGGCCGAACAACGCATACAGGGTCTGCTCGGCAACGATGAGGCCGCCGGTGGTCATCAGGATCTGCTTGAGGTGCTGGCCGTAGACCGGCAGCACCAGCACGCGCTCGACGACCAGGCCGAGCGCGCCGGTCACGCCCATCGACAGCAGCGCAGCCGGGACGAGCACGGCGAGATTGGTCAGCAGCGAGTCGGACTGGGCCCAGCCCGCCAGCGGCAGCAGCACCAGGGTCGCAACGTAGGCGCCGACGGCGATGAAGGCACCGTGGCCGAAATTGAGCACGTCCATCAGGCCGAATACGAGCGTCAGGCCCGAGGCCATGATGAAGATCATCATGCCCATCGCGAGGCTCGCAACCGTCAGGGTAACCCAGGAGCTCGCTGACCCGACCAGCGGGATCATCAGGAGCGCCAGCACGACCGGCAGCAGCAGCGGCGCGATGTCGCGCTTCGGCTTGGGCAGCGCATCGGTTGCCGCGATCTCGCTCATTGATGCGCCTCCAGGCTGAGGCCGAGCAGGCGCTCCTGCAGCGGCACGTCGGCCGCGAGCGCGGCCATCTCGCCGCGATGGACGATGGTGCCGTTGTCCATCACCAGCACCTGGTCGCCGAGCTCGCGCGCGGCGTGAAAATTCTGCTCGACCAGCAGGATCGTGGCGCCACGGCGCTTGATCTCCTTGAGGCATTCGATCAGCGATACCACGATCGCCGGCGCCAGGCCCTTGGTCGGCTCGTCGATCAGCAGCAGCTTGCGCGGCTCGACGATCGCGCGCGCGATCGACAGCATCTGCTTCTGGCCGCCGGACAGGCTGCCGGCGCGCGACAGCCAGAACTTCTTCAGGGCTGGAAAGAAGCCGAAGATCCAGGCGAGCTGGGCATCGTCGAGCGGACCGTTGCGCGCCGCCAGCACCAGGTTCTCCTTGACCGTCAGGTCGGAGAACACCGCCATGCTCTCGGGCACGTAGCCGACGCCGCGCTGTGCGATGTCGGGCGTCGCGAGCTTTTCGATCGCTTCGCCCGCGAGCGTGATGGTGCCGGTCTTCGCCTGCCACAGCCCCATGATGGTGCGCAAGGTTGTGGTCTTGCCGGCGCCGTTGCGGCCAAGCAGCATCGTGGTCTGGCCCTCGGGCACCTCGAAGTCGACGCCCTGCAGGATGTGATAGCGTCCGATATAGGTCTCGACGCCCGCAAGCTTCAGTAGCGTGCTCATGCCGCGCTCCGCGGCGCGACGCCGAGATAGGCTTCCTGCACGACGGGCGAGGCGATGACCTCCGCCGGCTCGCCGTCGGCGACCAGCTGGCCGTTATGCAGCACGATGATGCGGTCGGCGAGCGAGCGCACGACGTCCATCTTGTGCTCGACCAGCAGGATGATCCTGCTCTTGTCCTGCTTGAGCCTGCCGATCAGGTCGAGCACGACAGGGACCTCGTCGATGCTCATGCCGGCGGTGGGCTCGTCGAACATGAAAACCTTCGGCTCGAGCGCCATCATCAGCGCGACCTCGAGCTTGCGCTGGTCGCCATGCGACAGCGTCGTCGCGGTGACGCTGCGGCGGCCGCCGAGCGCGACCTGGTCGAGGATCGCATCCGCGCGCGCAATCAGGTCGCGCCGCGCCATCCAGGGGCGGAGCAGGTCATAGTGCACGCCGCTCTGCGCCTGGACGGCGAGCCGCACATTCTCCTCGACGCTGAGATTGGGAAACAGGTTGGTGAGCTGGAACGCACGTCCCAAGCCGGCGCGGGTGCGCAGCGGCGCTGAGAGAGTGGTGATGTCTTTGCCATCGAACAGGATGGAGCCGGAGGACGCACGCAGCTGCCCGGAGATCAGGTTGAAATAGGTCGTCTTGCCGGCGCCATTGGGCCCGACGATCGCGGTCAGCTCGCCCGGGCGGAAAGTGCAGCTGACGCTGTTGACCGCCACATGGCCGCCGAAGCGGATGGTGAGATCGCGGGTTTCGAGGGTGAGGGCCATATCGTCAGCTGTATGACTTCCAAAGTGGACGTGCCCGGCGCGAGGGCCGGGCACGGATGTCAGCATCTCAGCGCTTGTTGCGGATCGGGACGGTCATCTCGTCGATCTTGATCTCGCGCACCGGCTCGTTGACGGCCCAGGCGAGGTTCGGGTCGACCTTGACGCGGAAGTGATACATGCTTTGCAGCGCCTGGTGATCCTCTTTGCGGAAGATCATCTTGCCCTTCGGCGTATCGAACTCCATGCCCTCCATCGCCGCGATCAGCTTCTCGCTGTCGGTCGACTTGGCCTTGGTGACGGCAGTGACGACGGCCATCGCCGCCGAGAAGCCGCCGGCGGTGAACAGGTCCGGCGGCGCATTGAAGCGCTTCTGGTGCTCGGACACCAGCCAGTCGTTCACCGGGTTCTTGGGAATGTCATAGTAGTAATAGGTGGCACCTTCCATGCCGGGCAGCCGCTTGTAGGCGGCGAGCGCCGCCAGGATGTTGCCGCCGGTCGACAGCTCGATGCCGTAGCGCTTGGGGTCCATATCCTGCAGCTTGCCCGGCGGATCGCCGGCACCTGCCCACAGGATCCAGATGATCTTGCGGCCCGGCTTGTCCTTCAGCGCATCGAACAGACGCTGGGCCACGGCCGTGAAGTCGGTCGTCGTGGTCGGCACATACTCCTCCGCCGCCAGCGTGGCGCCGGTCTTGGCCAGCGCCTCCTTGAAGGCAGCGACGCCGTCGCGGCCGAAGGCGTAGTCCTGCGCCAGGGTGGCGACCGTGACGCCGGGCTTGCCGATCGCGACCGCGTTGGAGATTGCGTCCTGCGAGGAGTTGCGGCCGGTGCGGAAGATGTAGCGGTTCCACTTCTCGCCGGTGATCTGGTCGGCCACCGCCGGCTCGACGATCAGGATCTTCTTGTTCTCTTCGGCGACCGGCAGGTCGGCGAGCGCCGCTGCCGAGGAGGTCGTCCCGATCGCGATGTCGGCGCCGTCGTCCTGATAGGCTTCGGACAGCGCGGCCTTCGACAGATCGGGCTTGCCCTGGTCGTCCTTGGTGATGATGACGATCTTGCGACCGTCGATCATGTTGGTGCCCTTGGTGGCATATTCGAAGCCGAGGCGCAGGCCGGCTTCGGTCTGCTTGGCATAGGCCTCGAGCGGGCCGGTCTTGCCATAGATGAGAGCGATTTTCAGATCGTCGGCCTGGGCGGCGGTGGCCAGCAGGGCCGCAGTCAGTGATGAAACAATGGCTTTGAGTATATATGACGTCTTCACGAGCCTTCCTCCCAGCTACCGGCGGCTGTTGTCTGCAACTGATAGTGTGCAGGCTCGGCCTGGGTCAAGGCGCTTTCGGCGGCACCCCGTGACGGCTCATTCCTCGGGCCGAGGGCTTTTCCTCCTAAAACTCAGCGCCGATAGCGGCTGCTGCGCGCATAGGCCTGGCGATTTTCCTGCACAGGGCGACTGGCGAGACTGATGCGCGCTTCGCTTGCAAGCGGGGCCGCCGGCTTCAGCTCCTCGAGGAAGATCGGACGCGAGAAGTAGTAGCCCTGCGCATAGCGGATCTTGGTCGCGGCCTGCAGATAGGCGAGCTCCTCGAACGACTCGATGCCCTCGGCGATTACCGTCATGCCCAGAGCCTCGCTCAGGGATTCGATCGCACGCAGGATGCCCTGGCTGCGCGGCCGCTTATGAATGTCGGTGATGAAGGAACGGTCGATCTTGATCTCGTCCGCCGTGATGTCGGCGAGCGCCGACAGCGACGAATAGCCGATGCCGAAATCGTCGATCGAGATGCCGACGCCGATCCCGCGCAGCAGCGGCACGATCTCGTCCTGGAAATGGCTGCGGGTCACGAACGCGTCCTCGGTGACCTCGATCATGAACCGCTTGGGAAAGCCGGTTGCTGCAATCGCCCGGGCGAAGGGCTGCATGAATTCCGGATTCGACGCCTGTTTTGCCGCGACGTTGATGCTGATCGTCGCCTCGGGTCCAAACGCGTCGTTGATCAGATCGATCGACTTGACGATCTCGGCCAGCACGAGATGGGCGAGCTCGTCGATCAGGCCGAGCTCGACGGCGAGATTGATGAAGGAGCCGGGAGCCTGGATCACGCCTTCATTGTCGCGCAGGCGCACCAGCGCCTCGATGCCCTTGATCTCCTCGGTGCGGATGTCGACCTTGGCCTGGAACGCGCAGCAGAAGCGCTTTTCGAGGATCGCGAGCCGCAGCGACTGCTCGACCTTCATGCGCGCCAGCGCCTCGTGCTCCATTGCGCTCGAGAAGAAGGCCAGTGCGCCCTTGCCGCCGTTCTTGACGCGATACATCGCGAGATCGGCGTTCTGGCGCAGCACGTCGTAGCTCGCGCCGTGCTCGGGAAACAGGCTGACGCCAACGGACGCCGAGGCGAATACCTCGGCGCCGTCGATGAAGAAGGGCGCGTTCAGGCGGTTCACCATGTCCTGGAGGAATTCGGCGACCTCCTCGGCGCGCTCGATCGGATGCAGCAGCAGCAGGAACTCGTCGCCGCTGATGCGCGACAGCAGGTCCGATTCGCGCAGGTCGCGGCTGATACGCTTGGCGAGCTCGACCAGCAGCGCATCGCCGGTGGCGTGGCCGTAATAGTCGTTGATGTATTTGAAATTATCGAGATCGAGAAAGGCGAGCGCGAAGCGTCCGTCGACCCGGCCGCGCCGGACCAGATGGTCGGCGCGATGCTCGACCACGCGGCGCATCGGCAGGCCGGTCAGCTCGTCGTAATAGGCGGCCCGAAAAAGCTGGTCCTCGAACTCCTTCTGCTCGCTGATGTCGGCCGAGCTGGAGATGAGGACTACCTGGTCACCGATGCGGACCGGCCGATGCGCGGTCAGCAGGGTCTGCGCGCCGCGCTCGCCTGCCACTTTTTCCTCGCCGATCACCGTTCGCCCCCGGCCGAGGATCTCGCGGCAGGCGGTGCGCCGGTTATGGAGATGCGGTGCCGAGAGGCCGTCGATGCTGTTGGCGGCGGCGCCGAGCTGAACGGCGGCCGTATCGTTGACCAGCAGAAAGCGACCGTGCTCGTCCTGGACCGTGACGCCCGACGGCAGCTGGCTGAGGACGCTGCGCAGGAAGCGCAGCTCGGCCTCGGTCGAGCCCAGCCCCTCGTTCGGTCCGGGGGAAAAGTTGAATCGGTCGCTGCTGTACATGCGCCGATTGTGCAAAGTTCCCGCTTCATTTTAGTTAAGCGCTACGTAGAAACACGGAACGCGCGAGCCAAGTATTGGAAATGACGGAGCTTTGTGCCGCGGCGTCATTAACCGTTCGTGAATCGGAGTAGCGACGCGGCCGCACGCATGCGGCGAAAGTCGTAGGCAGCAATGGCCGCCCGGCGGCCGGTTCAGTTCGGTGGCACGCGACACTGCAAGGTGCAGTGAAGGCCGGATTCGAGAAACCTGGTCTCGGTCCTGCCATCGAACGACGACAGCACGGATTTCAGCAATTTGCTCCCGAAACCGGGCTTGCCGATCGGACCGATCGGTGGACCCCCGGCCTCGTCCCAGGTCAGATCGAGGCGGTCCTCCTGCATCGTCCACGACACCTGAAGGAAGCCGCGCGGCGAGGCAAAGGCGCCGTACTTGCCGGCATTGGTCGCAAGCTCGTGAAAGATCAAAGCGAGGCTGACGGCGAGCTTGGCAGGCAGGAACAGCGGCGGGCCGTTGAGCTCGAAGCGGACATGGCCATATGGCCCGAGCTCCGAGACCAGCAGATCCTTCAGGTCGCAGCCCTGTCCGTCGGCGCGCGCGATCAGGTCGTCGGCGGTCGCGAGCGCGCGGATGCGCTGGTCGATGCGGCTCCATACCTGCGGCTGGTCGTACAGCACCTGATGCAGCACGGCGTGAATGGTCGAGGTCTTGTTCTTGAGCCGGTGATGCAGCTCGTCGACCAGGAGCTTGCGATACTGCTCCTCCTGGGCGAGGCGCCGGGCGATCTCGCGCTGCTTGCCGGCCAGGCGCCGGTAGTGATCGACGCCCCAGATCACCAGCATCGCCACGACCATATACATCGCCATCAGCGCGAGCCGGGCGCCATCGGCCGGACCGCCGCCAAAATCGAGCGTCAGGCCGAGCGCTGCGCCAGCGATCGCCGTTGCCAGGCCGACGCCCGATCCGCCCATCGCGGTGGCGAAGAAGACGGCCGCCATGTAGGGCGTGAAGAACACGTCGGGCCGCAGATGCGCCATGCCGTAGCGAATCGCCGTGGCTGCGAGCAGGCACATCGCTGCAAACATGCAGCTCCATGTCAGGGAAGGCTGCTGCTCGCCGCGCCAGATCCGCTTGATGTCGTCGATGAGTCGCGTCATGGACATCCATGAGCCTCAACTGCGCAACCAAATTAAGGCCGACGTGGCGGTAATTTGTCCGGTTGATGGAAGCCGCCTTGCGTGTGTTGCAGGTTGGCGCGCACGATGATGGTTCCGCGGCGGAACTCAGGCGCTTATTATTCCGTCGCCAAGAATGAGCACGCAGCAACAACGGAAGGAGCAGGGAATGGGACGGTTGGAGGGCAAGGTCGCCGTGATCACGGGCGCGACCAGCGGGATCGGGCTGCGGACGGCGGAGATCTTCGTGGCCGAGGGGGCGAAGGTCGTCGTTGCAGGCCGGCGCAGCGCCGAGGGCGAAGCGCTGGCGCGTCGGCTCGGAGCGGACTGCGTCTTCCGGCAGACCGACGTCACCGTCGACGAGCAGATGCGGGCATTGATCGATGGCGCGGCCGAGCGCTTCGGCCGGCTCGATTGCGTGTTCAACAATGCCGGCGGCCCGGCGCAGACCGGCGGCATCGAAGGGCTCGATGCCGATCGCTTCGACCAGGCCATGGCGGTGCTGGTGCGCAGCGTCATGCTCGGCATGAAATACGCCGCGCCCCACATGAAGCGGCAAGGCGCCGGCAGCATCATCAACAACGGCTCGATCGCCGGCCGGCTCGCGGGCTATTCGACCTCGGTGGTCTACAGCACGGCGAAGGCGGCCGTGATCCATCTGACGAAATGCGTGGCGATGGAGCTCGGCGAGTCCGGCGTGCGCGTCAACTCGATCTCGCCCGGACTGATCGCCACCGGGATCTTCGGCAAGGCGCTCGGTCTGTCGACCGAGGCCGCCGAGAAGACGCCGGAGACGATCCGCAACGCCTATGCCACGGCGCAGCCGATTCCGCGTGCCGGCCTGCCCGACGACATCGCCTACGCCGCGCTGTTTCTCGCCAGCGACGAAGCCAGTTTCATCAACGGCCATGATCTCGTCATCGACGGCGCCATCACCGGCGGCCGCAATTGGACCCAGCAGCAGCAGGGCTATCAGGCGATGCGCAAGCTGTTGGGGGATGCGGCGGAGTAGGGACGGCGAAGTATACATTTCGTCATGCCCGGGCATCCACGTCTCTCATCCGCGAATTGCAGCAGGATGGATGGCCGGGTCAAGCCCGGCCATGACGAGGAGGAAGACGAGGAGGAAAGCGTCCGCAACAAACCAAGATCCTTGGCGCCCTTGCTGTATCAATGCGCGCCGGTCACACCGCCTTCAGCATCACCTTCAGCCCGTCGCGCGGCTTCGGGATCGGCCAGACCTGCCAGCTCGGCTGATAGCCCGGGGCGAAGGAGACCTCGATGTTGGACAGGAAATGCCGCGCAAAGCATTTCACCTGCATGTAGGCGAAGTGCAGGCCGAGGCACATATGCGCGCCGCCGCCGAACGGCACCCAGGCGAAGCGGTGGCGGCCGCGCTGGGCCTCGTCGGTGAAGCGCATCGGATCGAAGCGCTCGGGCTCGGGCCAGATCTCCGGCATGTGATGCGTGAACATCGGATTGATGCCGACGCCGGTGCCGGCGGGAATCGCATAGCCCTTGAAGGTGAAGTCCCGGACCGGGCGGCGCGGCAATGACGGCACCGGCGGCATCAGCCGCAAGGTCTCCTGGAACGCCATCTCGGTGAGCTTCATCTTCTCCAGATGCTCCGAGCTCATCGGATCGCCCTCTGCAAGGCCGAGGCTCGCGACCTCGTCGCGCAGCTTCTGCTGCCACTCTGGATGCGCGGCGAGCTGGGCGACGAACGAGGTGATCGACGAGGTCAGCGTGTCGTGCGCGGCCATCATCAGGAAGCTCATGTGATCGACGATGTCCTGCGTCGACAGCAGCGCGCCGCGGTCGTCGGTGGCGCGGCACAGATGCGAGAACAGGTCCTCGCCGTCGCCGCGCGCGCGGCGCAGCGGGATCTGCTCGGAGAAATAGGCGACGATGCGCTGGCGGCCCTTGACGCCGCGCGCCATCTGCGTGCCCGGCAGCGGCCGGCGGATCGGCGCCACCGCGGCCGCGACCATGTCGACGAAGGCGCGGTTGATCGCATCGACTTCGGGCCCGATCTCGCTCCCCAGGAAGGACGTCGCCGCGAGATCCAGCGTGAGCTGCTTGATCGCGGGATAGAACAGCATCTCGCCGGGATTTGCCTTCCACTGCGCGATGCGTGCGGCGATGCCGCGGTCGAGGCCAGCGAGATAGGACTTCATCGGCCCGGCCTTGAAGGCGACCGACAGCGCCTTGCGGTGCATGCGATGCTCCTCGAAATCGAGCAGCATCAGGCCGCGCGGAAACAGCAGATTGAGGATGTGGCCCCAGCCATGCGCCGACGAGAACAGCTTGGTCTGGTCGAACAGCACAAGCTCGTTGGCTTCGGGGCCGAGCAGCACGACGTTGACGTCGCCGAACATGTGGGTGCGGTAGACGGGACCATACTTCCTGGCGTTGCGCTCGACGTGACCCTTGGGGTCGGCGAGCGTCTCGAATGTCTTGCCGATGATCGGCCAGCCTTCGTCGCCGGGGATATGGGTGAGTGAATTGCGCCGTGGCGGGGTCAGCCTGATCGCATCAGAGACCACATGCTGCATCGACATCGCGGGGCTTCCTCTCGTCTGATGGCCGGTGTCTCGGATCTGACTTCGTTTCGGTCAGTGGCACAGTGGCAGACACCGTGGCCTGCATTGTCGGGCGGTTGCGGCCCTGATGCAATACGCTCCGGTGTCTCATGATCCGCCAGTTGTGCTGCGTCGCACGCGGCTGCGATCTCGCGGCGCGTTGATGCGTCCGAGGGATGGAATATTCCGCCCTCCTCCAGACAGAGGGCACGGGGAATGCCGGGCGCTGGCCGCACCCATGGCCCGCCTGCAGAAAAAAATGCAGGCGGCAGGTACCATAGGTTCAGCCGAGGCATCCCGGCATTCCCCGCGCGATGGTTTGAACGGCTGCTTCGCGTGCTCCCCGGTGCGCCGGGCTTGTTGGTCACCGTTGCCTGCGCGACGCGTGAGCGCCACCGCAAGCGTAACACCAGCATCGGGGTGCCAGGACCACGCGACTTGACCGTGCGCATCGCCGTCGTTCGTCCGCGCGGCATCAACCACGCTGCGACATCGACACGCCCACCGCATCCCGCCTCAACGTTCGTGACGACCGCGAAGCGCCCCTCTTATCGAGACGGGACGGTGGGAGAGAAGCATGAATTCTGATAAAGAGAAACAGGATTATTTTTGCGCGCAGGACTGGACAGGGGTGATGTGATTGAGGTGGTTCGCGAAATGAGTTTTTCGGCGCGCACCGTCTCGCGGCGATCGACCTGTGATCGGCAGGCCGGCGCGGTGGTGTTTCTTTTCTCAAGATGTTTTGCTGGAAGCGATTTTCCCGTCGGGCCCGACGGTCGCCATCAGCTTCCTGCTGTTGTCGCCGGTGGGCGACGCCGCGATATCGGCGATCGATCGCAGCAGGATCAGCGGATCATGTCTCGCTGCGAGGAGGTCCCGCCACCGCCGGAAGCTGCCACGCGTTCCGACGCGGGCGTCAGGATCATCAGCCGCCCGATTTGTTGATTTTCTTCACCTTGGCGTCGGTTGCCTCGATCGAGGCCGCCAGCTCCAGGATCGCCTTTGCCAGGAGGTCGGCGGCCTCCTTGGGGTCCTGCGACCGTTCGGCGCGCAGCGCGTAGTTCTTGGCTGAGGAGAGTGACATTGGCGATCTTTCCCACGGAAAAGCCCGCCGGGTCGAGACGGCGGGCTGCCTGACGCGTCCTACGCGCGAGCGGTCCCTTGCAAGGCCATGCTCGATTCGCAGTGAGCATGGCAGGCCCGGGTTAAGAAAATCCTCGTGGCGCCCAATCGCCGATGGCCGCCAGGTCGCCACCGACGGCTCGAGGTGTGGAGATCCACTGCTACCAAACGCTGGCGATCAGTCGACCTCAGAACTTGTAGGCGATGCCGACCGTTGCGGTGTGGGTGCGTGTCGTGACATGCGCGGTGAAGCGGTCGTCGAAGCCGACGCCGCCGGTGGTGAAGAAGGGCTGCGTCCAGGTGCCGAAATCGGCGGAGCGATAGTCGGCACGCACGATCCAGTTTCCGCCGACCACAACGGCGCAGCCATCCGCGGCTGCGCTTCGAGGGGCAGGTCGGCTGCCAGCGCCGATCCCGAGTGCCGCGCCTTGTGGACCACGGACGCGGATCATGCTTTCGCGCACGCGCTAGTAGGTCGATTAAAAGAAGATCTTCCAAACGTAGTTCAAGGCATCGCCAAAATGTGCCTTGGCAAAGTCGATTAGAGCCGCCCTCGCCGCCGCAATTGTCCCCTCTTTGATCGTTCCCGCAAACCGCTTGCCGAGCATCCCAAGCCGCTCAAGGGCGATCTTCACGTAGCCAGCGCTGACAATTCGGGATCGCAGCTTGTTGAGCGTCCCTTGGAGGCCTTCCAGAGCAAAGTCGCGTTCTTGGGAGTGCGTGGCGCTATATCCGTTATCAGAACGGACTTCTTCGATAACATTTTCAAGTGATGAGATCGCCTTCTTCGCTGTCGGGTCGTCTTCCTCTAATTGAATGGGCGCCCACTCGCCGTCCGGATTCTCAAAATCCAGGACCTTTATGTCCAAGTTGACGAAATGGTTTTCGAGAGAGATTAGCGCAGGTACAAGCCAATCATTGCTCCGTCCGGCTGCTTCGTAGGTGGAGAACGGAAGATCTTCGTCCTGGATGAGAGTATTCCATACGTCATCGAATTCGGGACTTGACGAAAAAATCGCGGGTCCGAATGGGTCGCGCTTAATCTTGATCATTTCACGTTTAACCAGCCATGCCACCGCACGGTCCCAGATCATCCAACGCTCGATGAGGCTTCCTCCTTCGGGGTTCGGATCATCTAAATCCGGATACCGGCCCTTTATTTTAAACTCCGGAAGAGGAGTGCTCGCTTCGTGCAATGCCACTGCAATCGCCAGGGCATAGTAAATTGGCGCTCGGGCCACGAACTCCGCCTTGTCCATTTCTTTTCCCTCAACCTAAACGACGTATACATTTGTGTTATAAATCGGCAAGAGTATTGGATGATTGCGCGGCTATGTCGGTGACGCGCTAGGACGTATGACGCCAAATATCGCGATAGCGGAGCGCTTAAGCTAGCGGCTATGAGTGCGGATGAGGGCGGTGTGTCATCCCTTTCCGCGGCTGCGAAGCTGTCGCCCAACTGTCGTCCAGACCGGAAGGATCCGCGCGGCCTGCTTGAGGTGCCGGTTTTCAAAGCGCGACGCCATAACGATAGGCGAGCTTGGCCCGGCCCTTTATCCGCATGCGTCGCCGCGAGACCTCGAGAGCGATTTGGTCGCGGTCGATTCGGGTCATCAGGACGCCGCAGCAGTCATAATGCGCAATTCCAATGTCGCGGCCTGTTTCGACGTGCAATTCCATGCGGGCCGGGTCTGGGCCGAAATTGCGCACGATCGCGTCGTCGCCATAAAAGCGCTTGATCGTGTCCTTGATGAAAATGACTTCATCAGCAGACAAGGGAGCGGGCGGCTGCGGAGGGCACTGGGGTTTGGCAGCGGGCATGGCGCTCAAACTAGCGCCGCGCAGTTTGGAGCCAAGCCTCGCCTGCCCAATGGTTTGACTGTTCTCACCGTCATCGGCGAGCGCAGGACCGCTCGCTTCAGGACTAGCCGCGCCTCAGAACTTGTAGCCGACGCCGACCGTCGCCGTATGCGTTCGCGTCGTCACATGCGCGGTGAAGCGGTCGTCGAAGCCGACACCGACGCCGCCGGCGACGAAGAATGTCCGCCTCGCCACCGTGCTCGGCCTCGTCGTCTACCCGCAATTCCAGAAGCCGGTCGACCTGCCGGCCCTGCGCGAGACGCTGAAGCAGATAGCGACCATCGCCGACTGCGAGAAGCTCGTCGCGGCGGTGAGGTAGTCACGCGCTCGACCGTTCGAGTTGCGCCTTGCCGCCATATTAGAGTCCAACCATTAAGGCCGTCATGGCCGGACTTGTCCCGGCGATCCACGTCGTTCGAGATGGTGGATGGACGTGGATGCCCGGGTCAAGCCCGGGCATGACGAGTAACTAATTAGCGGCATCGAATGCCGCGATATTGCGCGTGCCACGGAGCGGCTTCGCCCCACGCTCACCCTCGCTGTTTCGCCGCCGCCTCCTGCAGATCCGGGGCATTCACGGCCGGAATCGCGATCCGTCCTGGCCCCGTCTGCGACAGCGCGGCGGCGGCCTTGTCGTTGTCCATGATCTTGGCCATCACGGCCTGGCCCGCGCGCTCGAAGATGGCGCGGTTCTCGATGACGAATTTCTGCGAGCGGCGCAGGCCGTCGATGTAGCCGTTGATCTCCGGCACGACGTAGCGCGCGACCATGTCCCAGCTGCGCCGCGAAGCTTCCGGGTTGGCCCAGTCGTGCACGAAGCCGATGATGTGGCCGACGCCGCCCGACACCTGCATCAGGTTCCTGATCGTCTTGACGAGATCGTCCGGCGTGCCGATCGTCGACGCCGCGCCCTCGACGAAGGCGGTCTTGTCGACGGCCTCGTCCGGCGATGAGAAGGCCTTCAGGCCGGGCCGCATCAGGGTGCCGACGGTGTACTCGTTGTGCCAGCGCATCAGTCCCGCGCCGGCCTCGCGCCGTGCCTGCTCGCGCGTCTCCGCGATGTGCCAGGACAGCAGCACGCGCCAGTCGGCGCGGCTCACTGTCGTGCCGTGCTTCTTCGCCGCGTCCTCGGCAAACTCCCATTGCTGCGGCAGCGCCATCAGCCCCTGCGTCGACATCGAGCCGAGCGAGATGATGCCGATGCCGTATTTGCCGGCCAACGTCATGCCGGACGGCGAGATCTGCGAGGCCACGACGAACGGCATCTCCTCCTGCAACGGCAGGATCTGCAAGGCCGCATCGTTCATCGTGAACCAGTCGCTCTTGGCGGTGACGCGCTCGCCGTTGAACAGGCGGCGGATGATGGCGATCGCCTCGTCCTGACGGTCGCGCTGCGTCATCGGATCGATGCCCAGAGTGTGGGCATCGGAGGCGAGCGCGCCGGGGCCCGAGCCGAAGATGGCGCGGCCGCCGGTCATGTGATCGAGCTGCACCATCCGCTGCGCGACGTTGTAGGGATGATGGTAGGGCAGCGAGATCACGCCGGTGCCGAGCCTGATGCGCTTGGTGCGCTCGCCGGCGGCGGCGAGAAACATCTCGGGGGAAGCGATCATCTCCCAGCCGCTGGAATGATGCTCGCCGCACCAGAACTCATCGTAGCCGAGCTCGTCGAGCTGCGCGACCAGATCGAGGTCGCGGCGGAATTGCAGCATCGGATGCTCGCCGATCGGATGATGCGGAGCGAGGAACGCTCCGAATTTGAGCCGCGCCATGCGTTTTCTCCCAAGCGGAATTCGTTGTTGCTTGCCGATCAGGCTAATTGGCGCATCGGTGTCAGGCAATCACCTTGGCGCGTATGCCGATCGGTGCATGGCTGCCATTTGTTTGTTTACTGATCGCCGATCGGTACGGCACACTTCCCGCTGACATGGTCGATTCGCGATGTGGCTCGAATGATGATTTCCAAATCGCGGTCGTCGGCCTTTGCGGTTGCGGAGTCTGTCGCGTTCACGCCAACGGCGATATTCGTGGTGCTCGGTTCGCATTTCGGTGATTGCTGCGTGAAGCGCCGCGTCGGCGTGGCATTTAGATCGCAGCAAGACCGAAATTCGCAATCAAATTGCTGACGTCCGGGATGGTGTGGGCTTTTTCTTTTGCACTGCAGCAACCATCTGGGTGATGGTGGATTGTCTACCCGCTGCCGTGAATACGCGAATGCCTAAGGAGCTGCCGTTGTCCCTCGCCGAAAATGTTGAGTATTTGCGACGGCTGCGCGAGCTGAACAGTATTACCGGATTTGCCGATTTTCATCGTCAGCCGCGTCGCGCTCCAGAGAATCCCCTGATCGAGATCGAGCACTTCGGCACCAACCCTGGGCGCCTGAAGATGTTTGCCTATGTGCCGGCGCAGCGTCAGCCGCTGGCGCCGCTGGTCGTCGTGCTGCATGGCTGCGGGCAGGGCGCCGCCGACTACGATCTCGGCGCCGGCTGGTCGACGCTCGCCAAGCATTTCGGCTTCGCGCTGCTGCTGCCGGAGCAGCAGCGGGTCAACAATCCGCAGCGCTGCTTCAACTGGTTTCAGTCCGAAGACATCACGCGTGATCAGGGCGAGGTCGCCTCGATCCGTCAGATGATTGCGCGCATGGTGGCGGATTGTGCCATCGATCCCAGGCGCATCTACGTCACCGGCCTGTCGGCGGGCGGCGCGATGACCATGGCGCTGCTCTCGGCGCATCCCGAATTGTTCGCTGCCGGCGCTGTCATCGCCGGGCTGCCGTTCGGCACCGCGCGCAGCATGCGCGACGCGATCCTGCAGATGCGGATGCCGCCGGCGCGCCCCGCAGGCGAGCTCGGCGATCTCGTTCGTCGTGCCTCGAACCACCGCGGCAAGTGGCCGAAGCTGTCGGTGTGGCACGGCACAGCGGACTACACCGTGCATCCGGACAATGCCGGCGAGATCGTCAAGCAGTGGCTGGACCTGCACCATCTGCCGCTGGCGCCGATGGCCGCGGCCGAGGTGAACGGCTATCCGCATGAGCAATGGTGGAATGCCGACGGCGAGACCGTCGTGGAATCGTTCACGATCTCCAACATGGCGCATGGCACGCCGATCGGGATCGCGGCCAACGACAAGCGCTATGGCAAGGCCGGGCCGTTCCTGCTCGAGGCCGGCATTTCCTCGTCCTATCACATCGCGAAATTCTTCGGCGTCACCGATTGGATTCGTCCGCTCAAGGCGGCCACGACGTCGCCGAGCACGAAGCTGATCCCGCAGGTGTCGCCGATCTCGGCGGTGCCGGCCTTCACCAAGACCTTGCGACGCGCGGCGGACGCTCCATCGCCCGCTGCGGAACCGGTCGACGTCAAGCCGGCCGAGATCAAGGTGGTCGAGCCCAGAATGTCGCCGACCGGCATGCTGCTCTCTGCACCGGCATCCGCTGCGGTCCCGCAGCCCGAGGTCGAGCCCCAGTCGCCGTCGCGGAAAGCGGCCAAGTCCAAGCCGGACCAGAGGCCGGAGTCCAAGCCCGTGGCCGTCTCCAAGCCCGTGGAGCCGAAACGGCTGGAGTCGGCGACCGGCGAATCTTCGATCAACGGCAGTGGCGCGACCGTCAGGCCGCGGCGCCGAACCATCGACGTCGCTGCCGTGATCGACCGTGCCCTGCAAGCGGCCGGCCTGAAGTAGGCGGCCACAACCGCAGCCGTTCAGAGCTCGCTCGCGAGGGACGCGCGGGTCAGACGTCGCCGGTCAGGAATGGGTTGGTCATGCGCTCCTGGCCGAAGCTCGATCCGGCGCCATGGCCGCAGATGAAGCCGACGTCGTCGCCGAGCGGCAGCAGCTTGTCCTTGATCGATCTGATCAGCGTCTCATGGCTGCCGCCGGGCAAATCGGTGCGGCCGACCGAGCCGTTGAACAGCACGTCGCCGACCTGGGCGAAGCGCATCTCCTTGTTGAAGAACACGACGCTGCCCGGCGAATGCCCCGGGCAATGCAGGATATCGAAGACGAGCTCGCCGATCTCGACGCGGTCGCCCTCCTCGAGCCAGCGATCCGGCGTGAAATCGCGCACGCCTGTGATGCCGAAGCGCGCGCCGCTGGTGACGACGTTGTCGAGCAGGAACTTGTCGGCGACATGCGGCCCCTCGATCGGCACCTTCAGCGCGTCGCGCAGATCGGCCGCGCCGCCGACGTGATCGATATGGCCATGCGTCAGCCAGATCTTCTCCACGGTGACCTTTGCCTGCGCGATCGCGGCCTGGATGTTGGGCACGTCGCCGCCGGGATCGATCACGATCGCCTTCCGGGTCGCCTCGCACCACAGGATGGTGCAGTTCTGCTCGAACGGCGTGACGGGCACGATCATCGCGCCGGCCTTCGCCTTGGTGGTTTCGGGTTCGCTCATGGCGCCAGCATGCCGATTTTTCGCAGTGCGCCAAGCGAAAAACACCGCGTCACGGCGACCTGACACCTCACCGGCATCATCCATCGCCTGCCACTCTTTCGACGCTCGATGTCGATGCGATCTGGCTGTCGTCGATCTTCACTTCGTGGGCCGCAAAGTACGGCTGACGGCCTGACGGCCGCCGCGACCACGATCAACACGCCGATGCCGGTCGGGATCGACGAGGCGACATTGTTGGCGTGTCTGAGGACGGAGATGTCCGATCCAAGGTGGCGCATGCACGTGCAGGCGTTTTTCGACGAGGTCGATGTCTCCGTGATCCATAGTCTTGTCGTCGGCCATGTCGTCACGTTCGCAGAGCTACGACGTCGACCTGGATTCGAGCGCCGCCCTGCGGGCGGCCGTCTGTTAAGCGGAAGGCTGGCGTCAGGTTCCGGTTCCCCGGTGATTAGCGTGCTTGGGCGACGCCCGGAATCGGCTATGCTGTGGCGCATGGAATCGTCAGCCGCCAGGATCAGCCTCGTTCCCATCGACCGACGCCAGTCGGAGACGGCGCTGGCGATCGCGCGCGGCACCTCGCGCTTGCTGCGCTCGCTCGGCTTTGCCACCATCAGCGAGCTGCCGCTGCCGTCGGGACGTCGCGCCGACCTGGTGGCGCTGAACGAGCGCGGCGAGATCTGGATCGTCGAGATCAAGTCGTCGGTCGAGGATCTGCGCGCGGATCACAAGTGGGAGGACTACCGTGCCCATTGCGACCGGCTGTTCTTCGCCTTCACGCAGGATCTGCCGTGCGAGATCTTTCCGCAGGACACCGGCCTGATCGTGGCCGATGCCTATGGCGCCCACCTGCATTGCGAGGCGCCAGAGCACAGATTGCCGGCGCCGACGCGCAAGCTCATGACGGTGCGCTTCGGGCTCGCGGCGGCGCAGCGGATCAACCGGCTGATCGACCCGCAGGGCCACGCGGACCTCTAGAGAATCCTCAAATGCGGTCCACTGGCCGGGGGGCCCGCCTAGGTAGGTGACAGAGGCTCCGTCAGGTCACGAGTCTCAAGATGAGAGACATCAGCATCGCTGAGAGCCGATCCGCATCACCACCAGCCTGGCCGATCGATCGCCAGGCATCGCCGTCAAAAATTGGCAGCGACGAGATCGTAGGATCCCCGGCTGCCGCGGACATAGACCCTGGCGGCGGCGGCGCAGATCCGCTCGCGGTTGGAATCGAACGCGGTCAGAAAGCCCGACTCGTCCGGACGGGTGTCGGGTTGAAGGCGTCTCAACGCGCCCTCGTCGACGAAGAACGATGCTTCCATCGCGCTGTCATAGCCCCAGAACCGTACGGCACGTCGCGTGCGGTCATAGGAGCGGCTGTGATTTGGAAACTCAATCATGTGTGTGTCCGATCAGGTTCGGAGGACGCCGCCGATAGGGCGGACGTCATCCAAGGGGCGTCGTTCGGCGGTGGTCGCCGGCGACAAAGGGTTGCGCGCATCTCAATCGAAAGCCGACGGCAATTCGCCGTGGCGGAAGAGGACCGTCGGCTCATCGTCATAGTCACCCATGTCGGGATCGCCCGAGGATGAGAAGGCGACGACGCCTGCCTTGCTCGACACCAGTCGTTCCGCAGTCCGGAGCGCGCTCGCTTCCGTCTTGCAGGCGATCGGCGTCTCGGCTTTCGCGCGTCCGCCCCGGCCGGCACTGAACGCCTGAACGAAATAGATCGTTTCGCGCGCCATGTTCTGTCCTTTGGGCTGTCGAGTACGGTCGGCCGCGTCGCCGCATTGCGCGCGGCGTTGATTGCGCGGCCCTGCGGCCTTGCGGGAGAACCATCCAGACTGATGAGGGCCGGAAATCTCCTAGCGCTTCTTCTTGTCGCTGGAAAAATCCGGCTGCCATGCTCCGGTCTTCTGGCTCGGCGCTGCGGCAATGCTCTTGGGCTTTTCCTTCTTGGGCTTCTTGGCTTCGCGATTGCCTTTTTGCTGACCTTTGGCCATGTCGATCTCCTCTCGGCTCGGGTTGGAGCTGGTTCAACGCATCGGACGAGGGCGCACGCGTCGATCCTGCGTGCGCGGCGTCACTGCCTATCGGCCGGGTGGCCGTCGTCCACCGGCTGCCGACGGGGCGCACGGTGTCTGATCTACGAATGCAGCGCGGCAGTTGCGAGCGCGAGCAGGATCAGCAGAAGCGGCACAATGATGGGTGGAACGATCCACTCGCTCAGACGAAACTGCGGCATTGGCTGTCCCTCGCGTGTTTGCGGCGGGAGCGCTCGTGACCCTCAGTCACCGATGAATGCCGTCGGAATGGCGGTGATCACCATTGATACACCCTGGCTCCTGCAATAGCGAGCACCAAAGCGCAGCGACACGGTCCGATGACGCCGGGCCGCTCGTCACGTCGTGCTGATGAGAAAGCGGTGGCTATTGCCGGCCGTAAGGCGCATGCTTCGAAGAGCTCGAAGTTGCGACAAGCGACAGCGAGGCTGTCGCGAAAGGTAGGCGCAGATGAGCATCCGCTCGCGGCGCGAATTCGTCACCTTCAAACATCCGTTCCGGATCAGAAGCATCGAGCGTCTCTTGCCCGAGGGCACCTACGAGGTGGTCACGGACGAGGAGCTGATCGAAGGATTGTCCTTTGCTGCCTACCGCCGGGTTGCGACGATGATGATGCTGCCCGCCGCCGGCTCGCGCTCTGCGGCCGTCGAGATGGTGTCCGTCAGCTCGGTCGATCTTGCAGACGCGCAGCGTGTCGACGCGAGTGCGTCGGATGACTGACGAACCGCTCGATCTCGACAGGCACCGCGGGATGAGCGCGCAGAAGGCCGTGGACCTGCGTCGCGCTCTGGCTGAGGCCGAGAGTCACGCGCGGGACCTGCGCGAGCGACAGGCTGTTCTCGAGCAGCACTTGCTCGCCAACGCGGCTGCGTCGTGGCCGGAAGCCGCCGCGAAGGCGCGCTATCTCCTGAACATGTATGCCGCGAGCCTTGCGGAACAGGATACCAGGCACCGGGAGCTGATCGCCGCCGTCCTGGCCGACTTCTCCCGGCTGACGGGGGAGAGCTGACGCGAGCCGAGGCTAGGGGCGCCGCCTGGCCTTGGATCCCCCGCCCGATCCAAGACTGTTGCTGGCGCAACAACATTCGCTTGTCCCGCCCTCCCGGCAATTTCCCATCTCTGCCCGATAAATGCCCCGCATGGGGCGCAACATCTCGGAACATTTTTAAGGCTCGAGCGGTATCCAGCCGAGGGGTGCGAACAGGGACGACAGATGCGACGGGTGCTCTTGGCGTTGACACTGCTCTACGCGACCGGAGTTCGCGCGGAGGAGATGGCGTTCTACGTCCTGGGCGTGGGCGCCGATTCCTGCGAGCGCTTCATCACCGCCGCCGAGGAGCAGCCGCCCGGCACCTACAAGGCGATCGGCAATGCCGACGGCCCCTACGTCAACGCCATCTCAAAGTATCAGCAGTGGATGATGGGCTACGTCTCCGCCATCAATGCGGACCGCGGCGACGAGGGCCGGCAGATCAAGCTCGATCTGACCGAGGTCGACAGCTGGATGCGCAATTGGTGCAGCCGCAATCCGCGGCGCACCGTCTTCCATGCGCTGCAGGCATTCGTGAAGTCGCACTGAGTGCGGACGAGCCGCAAAAGCCTACTTCGGCGCGCGCTTGGCGAGGATGCGCTGCAGAGTGCGGCGGTGCATGTTGAGCCGGCGGGCCGTTTCCGAGACGTTGCGGTTGCACATCTCATAGATGCGCTGGATGTGCTCCCAGCGGACACGGTCGGCCGACATCGGATTCTGCGGCAGCTCGGACTTTTCGCTGGTGGTCGACAGCAGTGCTGCAACGACGTCGTCGGCATCCGCCGGCTTGGCGAGATAGTCGACGGCGCCCATCTTCACCGCCGTCACGGCGGTGGCGATGTTGCCGTATCCGGTCAGCACGATGGCGCGGGCCTCGGGGCGCTTGCGCTTCAGCGCCGACACCACGTCGAGGCCGTTGCCGTCGCCCAGCCGGAGGTCGACCACGGCGAAGGCCGGCGCTGCCTTGCCGATCTGTGAAATACCTTCGGCGACGCTTTCGCAGGAGGTGACCGTGAAGCCGCGGGTCTCCATGGCGCGCGACAGGCGCTCCAGGAACGGCTTGTCGTCCTCCACGATGAGGAGAGAGCGGTCCGGGTGGTTCGTCAGTTCGGCGATGGCGCCCACGGTCATATCCTTGAGAAGAAGGCTCGATGGTTGCGAGACGTCTGGTCCATCCTCATATGGTCTGCCGACCGGCCGCTGCCAAGATCGCGGGTTGCCGCAGTCTGCGGCGTGACGCCGCGCGGGGCGGGTGTGCTGTATGCCAGGACCACGCCGGCGGCGGCTGCCGCCGAGGCTTCATTCCGGCTCCGCCTCGCCATCGTCGTCCTCGCTGGCCTCGAAGCGCCGTCGCGGCCACACGATCTGGACCACGGCGCCATGGTCGGGGAAGGTGCGATTGCTGAACGAGACCTTGGCCCCGGTCCGCTCCAGCAGGGTGCGGGCGATGAACACGCCGAGCCCGAGGCCGCCGCCCTGGTTACCTCCCGGGCCGTCCTCGGCGCTGGGCCGTCGCGACAGATAGGGCTCGCCGATCCGCTTCAGGATATCAGGTGCGAAGCCGGGGCCGTCGTCGGACACCACGATCTCGACCGTCTCATTGTTCCACCAGGCGTTCACCTCGACGGCGTTGCGCGCGAAGTCGACGGCATTCTCCAGGATGTTGCCGACGCCATAGAGGATCGCCGGGTTGCGCGAGCCGACCGGCTCCTTGGCCGCGGCCACGGCGACGCGCACCTTGATGTCGACGCCGAAGTCGCGATGCGGGGCCACCGTCTCCTCGATCAAGGTCGACAGCTTCATCCGGTCGTACATCGACCCGATCGAGGACAGCTGGGTGATCTTGCCGAGAATGTCGCGACAGCGCTGCGCCTGCTCGCGCAGGGTCTTGATGTCGGAGGTGACCTGGCTGTTGTCCTGCAGGGCGCGCTCCAACTCGCGCGAGATCAGCACGATGGTCGCGAGCGGGGTGCCGAGCTCGTGCGCGGCGGCCGCCGCGAGACCGTCGAGCTGGGTGAGGTGCTGCTCGCGCGCCAGCACCAGCTCGGTCGCCGCCAGCGCGTCCGACAGCTTGCGCGCCTCCTCGGTCACCTGGAACGCATAGAGGCTGGTGACGCCGATCGCGAGCGCGATCGAGAGCCAGACGCCGAACAGATAGATCGGCGGGAAGATCAGCGGCTCCTCGCCTTCCCACGGCAGCGGCAGGTGCATGAAGAACAAGGCGGTTGCGCAGGCCACGGCGAGCAGGCCGAGCATGATCGTCAGGCGGACGGGGAGGGCGGTCGCCGAGATCAGCACCGGCGCCAGGAACATGTAGGAGAACGGATTCTCCAGCCCGCCCGTGAGATAGAGCAGCACCGTCAGCTCGACGATGTTGAGCGCGAGCAGGCCTCCGGCGTGGGCCGGCTCCAACAACTGCATCGGGTTGAAGGCGATCTGCAGGCCGAGATTGAGCAGCGCCGAGATGCTGATCACCGCGAGACAGGGCACCACCGGCAGGTCGAACTCCAGCCCCTGCACCACGATGAAGATCGCGCTCAACTGACCGAGCGCCGCCAGCCAGCGCAGCCGCAGGATGGTGTCGAGCCGGACGCGCTGTCGCGGATGGCGATAGTCGGTGTCGGGCGTGTCGATGATCAGGGCGTCGTCGGTCATGACGGGAACCTAATGCCGCGCAGGCGCGGCGACAAATCTGGCCGGCCGTTGGTGGCCTGTTGCGGTTTGCGGCACAATGCCTCAATGAACCCCTCCCATGACGCAAGATGACGCAGTGCCGACCCTCTCATCCGATTCCAGCTCGGTTTCGCCCGCGATTGCCGTGTCGCGGCTGACCAAGGTCTACAAGACGACGACCGCTGTCGACGGCATCTCCTTTGCGATCCGCCGCGGCAGCATCACCGGGCTGCTCGGCGGCAACGGTGCCGGCAAGACCACGACGATTGCGATGATCATGGGGCTGGTGCAACCGACCTCGGGCGAGGTCGCCGTGCTCGGCCACAGGATGCCGGACGAGGCTGCTGCCGTGCTGGGGCGGATGAATTTCGAGAGCCCCTATGTCGACATGCCGATGCGCCTCACGGTGCGGCAGAACCTCACCATCTTCGGCCGGCTCTATGCGGTGGACCACCTCAAGGAGCGGATCGCGGAGCTCGCCGCCCAGCTCGACCTGACCGACTTCATCGATCGTGCCAATGGCAAGCTCTCCGCCGGGCAGAAGACGCGCGTCGCGCTGGCCAAGGCGCTGATCAATGATCCCGAGCTGCTGCTCTTGGACGAGCCGACCGCCTCGCTCGATCCTGACACCGCCGATTGGGTGCGTGGCCATCTCGACAGCTACCGCAAGCGCCGTGGCGCCACCGTGCTGCTCGCCTCGCACAACATGCTGGAGGTCGAGCGTCTGTGCGACCGCGTCATCATCATGAAGCGCGGTCGCATCGAGGACGACGACAGCCCGGCGCAGATCATGGCGCGCTACAACCGCTCGACGCTCGAGGACGTATTCCTCGACGTCGCCCGCGGCCGCGACCGGGAGGCCGCGCAATGAACGATCTTTCGCTCCGCATCGCCCCGCACCGGATCGGCGCGATGATCCTGCGCTACTGGTATCTGCTGCTGTCGTCCTGGCCGCGGCTGCTGGAGCTGATGTACTGGCCGACCCTGCAGATCATCACCTGGGGGTTCCTGCAGACCTACATCACCGCCAATGCCGGCTTCTTCGCCCGCGCCGGCGGCACGCTGATAGGCGCCGTCATCCTGTGGGACATCCTGTTCCGCGGACAGCTCGGGTTCTCGATCTCCTTCCTCGAGGAGATGTGGGCGCGCAACATCGGCAACCTGATGATGAGTCCGCTGACGCCGATCGAATTCCTGCTGGCGCTGATGACGATGAGCCTGATCCGGTTGGCCATCGGCATCATCCCGATGACCCTGATCGCGGTCTGGTTCTTCGACTTCAACCTCTACAGCCTCGGCCTGCCGCTGATCGCCTTCTTCTGCAACCTGATCTTCACGTCCTGGGCGGTCGGCATCTTCGTGTCGGGGCTCGTGCTGCGCAACGGGCTCGGCGCCGAGAGCATCGTCTGGACGCTGATGTTCGCGCTGATGCCGCTCGCCTGCGTCTACTATCCCGTTCAGGTGCTGCCGCATTGGCTGCAACTGGTCGCCTGGTCCCTGCCGCCGACCTACGTGTTCGAAGGCATGCGCGCGCTGCTGGCCGATCACGTCTTCCGATCGGACCTGATGCTGACGGCGCTCGGGCTCAATGCCGCCCTGCTGCTGGCGTCGTTTGCGGCATTCATTGCCCTTTTGCGTAGCGCGCGCCGCGCCGGCTCGTTGCTGGCGGCAGGGGAATAATTGCGCTTTTCCCGTGGATTTCCGGGCTCATTTCGTCGCTTTGCGGCGTTGACACGTACAACACCGCATTGACGCTTAATTGCGCATTCGGCAGTATGCTGCATTGCAGAGAGGTTGAACGAGAATGCCGATAGGTGAGTTTGGCGGTGCACCGCCCCTGGCGTCGGAAGGCAGTCCGGTCCTGACGACGCCGATGTACTGGATGTACGAAATGGCGCACGCCTCGCTCAATCCGGCGCGCGCTGTCACCGACGCCACCAAGATCCTGTTTCAGAACCCGCTCAATCCCTGGGCCCACACCCAGATGGGCAAATCGGTCGCGGCGGCCTGCGAGCTGTTCGAGCGCACCACGCGCCGCTACGGCAAGCCCGAATGGGGCCTCGACGAGACCGAGGTCAACGGCATCCGGACCCCCGTCGAGGTCCGCTCGATCTGGGAAAAGCCGTTCTGCCGGCTGCTCTATTTCGACCGCAAGCTGACCCGCCCGCTGCGCAGCCCCCAGCCCCGGCTGCTGATCGTGGCGCCGATGTCCGGCCATTACGCGACCCTGTTGCGCGGCACGGTGGAAGCGTTCCTGCCGACCCACGAGGTCTACATCACCGACTGGTCTGACGCGCGGATGGTCCCGCTGGCCGAAGGCCGCTTCGATCTCGACGACTACATCGACTATGTCATCGAGATGCTGCGCTTCCTCGGCACCAACATGCACGTCATGGCGGTGTGCCAGCCGGCGGTGCCGGTGCTGGCGGCGGTGTCTGTCATGGAGGCCGAGCGCGATCCGTTCGCACCGATCTCGATGACCCTGATGGGCGGCCCGATCGACACCAGGCGCAACCCGACCGGCGTGAACAATCTCGCCCAGGAGCGCGGCATCGACTGGTTCCGCAACCACGTCATCACCAAGGTGCCGTTCCCGCATCCAGGCGTCATGCGTGACGTCTATCCGGGCTTCCTGCAGTTGAACGGCTTCATCAGCATGAATCTCGACCGCCATGTCGACGCCCACAAGGCGCTGTTCGCCAACCTCGTGAAGGGTGACGGTGACCAGGTCGACAAGCACCGCGACTTCTACGACGAGTATCTCGCGGTCATGGACCTGGCTGCGGAATATTATTTGCAGACGGTGGAGACCGTGTTCGTCAAACATGCGCTGCCGAAGGGCGAGATGACCCATCGCGGCACCCTGGTCGATCCGTCGAAGGTCACGCGCGTGGCCTTGATGACAGTCGAAGGTGAGAAGGACGACATCTCCGGTCTCGGTCAGACCGAAGCGACGCACGGACTCTGCTCGTCGATCCCGGATCACCGCCGGGTTCACTACGTGCAACCGGGTGTCGGTCATTACGGCGTGTTCAACGGCTCGCGATTCAAGTCGGAGATCGTGCCGCGCATCAACGATTTCATGCTGTCGGCAGCCGATCCGAAGTCGCTGCTCGCCATTGCGGCTGAATGAGCGAAGACGATGGTCACCGCGCATCCGAATCCGGATGCGGGGTAACCCTTTGAAGGGACGCTAGAAACCGGAACTCAGGAGTGACTCAAGCAGTGAATGTGGCGTCGCTTCTTGAGCGATGCTTTTGAATCTGAATTCATGTTTTCGGGGGCGCGCGAGGCCCAACCGCTAGGGTGCGGAACCTTCCGAACCCCTGTATGTTGGGCAAATGATTTGTTTTTGCGCCGAGCGCTTTCCCTGGCGATGGATATGGCAAAATCCGGGCGAGTTCTTCCCTCCCGGACTGACAGAAATGGCCACTCGCGCGCTACTTTATCGGCGGCCCGCCGAACCTTCGCGTCTTCTCGTCAAGCATGGCTCGCAAATCTACTCGATTAGATTGCGGCGTCACCGTCGTGCGCGACGTTATACCCTGAGAATTCATCCGTCGGATCGCGAAGCGATCCTCACGATGCCTCCGCGCGGCACGATCATCGAAGCGAAAGACTTCGCGCAGCGTCACGGCGCGTGGATCGCGGCGCGTCTTGGCCGTCTGCCGAAGGCGGCGCCGTTCCTGCCGGGCACTTTGGTGCCGCTGCGCGGCGTGCCGCACAAGATCGTGCATCGCGCGGGCGAGCGCGGCACGGTGTGGACCGAGACGCGAGACAGTGGCGAGAAGATCCTGTGCGTGGCCGGCGGGATCGAGCACACCGAACGCCGGGTGCTCGACTTCCTGAAGCGCGAGGCGCGCCGTGACCTGCAGAAGGCCGCCGATGCCTATGCCGAGCAGCTCGGCGTCAAGGTCAAGCGGCTGTCGATCCGCGACCAGTCGAGCCGCTGGGGCTCATGCACCTCGGCCGGCTCGCTGTCGTTCTCGTGGCGCCTGATCCTGGCGCCGCCCTTCGTGCTCGATTATCTCGCCGCGCACGAGGTCGCTCATCTGATCGAGATGAACCACTCGCCGCGGTTCTGGAAGGTGTGTGGCAGGATCTGCTCCTCGGTCGAGCGCGCCAAGAAGTGGCTCGACACCTGCGGCAACGATCTGCATCGCTATGGCATCGACGACTGAGGTCTCGACGATAGAGCATCTCGACGATGCGAGTCCCAATGGCCCGGCCTTCTGGTCCGGGCCATTTCTTTGTCGGGTTCCAATCTGCATCGATGAACTCAGAACCCGCGTGCGGACTATCGAATTCTTAAGCCTTCTCGCCTGCAGTCGGAGGATATTGCTCAATTCGGCGGCGCCTTAACGCGGCCGTAACGCTGCGCTCGCCAGATTTACCGCGATCAACCCCAAGGTGACGTCCCAGCGAGCTGCCGGGTCGTTCGCTGCAACCAAAGCGCCGATCGTTTCTCTCGAAACGTGCAGCGCGCTTCGAATCGAACGATGCCTGCAAGCGAGTTCCAACCGGCCGCATCCACACAATTGCTCTCGGCCGCGCTCGACGGTGCCTCCGAGGCGATCCTGTTTCTCGACGCGCTGGGCCATGTCCAGCACGCCAACCAGGCGGCGTCGGTGCTGCTGCGGCGTGAGCCGGCCGCTCTGATCGGCGCCGACCTCGAAAGCCTGGGTCTGCCCGCGGATCTGATCCCGGCGCCCCCCTGCGACGAGACGACGGACGCGCAGCAGGAGGCGGACCAGTCCGAAGCCCGCGAAATGACGATGCGCCATGCCGATGGCGGGCGGACCCGCCTCCGCCTGTCGCTGTGCGCTCTCCCGCCGGGCCGTGACGACGAGCCGGTCCGTTCGCTGCTGTTCATTCGTGACGTGACCACCGAAGTCGACATGCGCGAGCGCAATGCGCTGCTGACGTCGGTCGCCGACCGGACCAACCGGGCCGTCATCGTCACCGATCGCGAGCTCAACGTCCTCTATACCAACGCCGCCTTTGCCAGCCTGTTCGGCTACACGCCTGAACAGGCGATCGGGCGCCGGGCCGAGGAACTGCTGACCGGCCCCTGCACTGATCCCGCCATCGTCGACCGGCTGAGGCAATGCCTCGAGGACGATCGCGGTATCGAGGAGGACGTGCTGGTCTACGACAAGGACGGCCGCGAGATCTGGACGACCGCCTATGTCAAGGCGCACCGGACCAAGCGGGGCAAGGTCAGATATCTGTTCGGGCTGCTCACGGACATCCGGGAGACCAAGCAGTTGCGCTCACTGCAGCAGCTGATCATGGCGTCGCTGGCGTCCGACGTTTCGATCACGACCATCGCCGATCAGCTGTGCCGCCGGGTCGAAGAGCTCGCCCCGGACGTCGTCTGCTCGATCCTGCACGTCGATTCCGATGGCCGCATGCATCCGCTCGGCGGCGCCAGCCTTCCGCCCGCTTATTCGGCCAGCCTCGACGGCGTCGCGATCGGGCCGGACGTCGGCTCCTGCGGCACCGCCGCCCATCTCTGCGAGCCGGTGCTGTCGCACGACATCGACAATGATCCGCGCTGGCAACCCTACAAGGCCGGCCCGCTCGCCGCCGGCCTGCGCGCCTGCTGGTCGTCGCCCATCAAGGGCAAGGACGGCCGTGTCATCGGCACCTTTGCCTTCTACTTCCGTGACTGCCGCGGCCCCAGCCCCTGGCACGAGCAGATCGTGGCCGCCTGCGTCCAGCTCGGTGCGCTCGCCATCGAGCGCCAGGAGGTCCGCTCGACGATCTCACAGGTCGCCTATCATGACATGCTGACGGGCCTGCCCAACCGTGCCCGCATCCCGTCGCTGATCGCCGAAGCCATCAAGGCCTGTCCGGAAGGCGGACACGTCGCCGTCGCCTTCCTCGACGCCGACAATTTCAAGGACGTCAACGACACGCTGGGCCATGCCGCCGGCGACGAGTTCCTGGTCGGCTTCGCCAACCGCCTGCGAGCGCAGATCCGCAACGGCGACATGCTGGGCCGTCTCGGCGGCGACGAGTTCGTGATCGTGCTGCAGAACCGCGATGCCCTGGAAGCCTCGCTCGCGGCGGCGCGCATCACCGCCGCGCTGGCGATGCCGCTGACGATCGGCAAGCGCCAGGTGCCGATGTCGGCGAGCATGGGGCTCAGCCTCTATCCTGATAATGCCAAGGACATCGAGACCCTGATCAAGCAGGCCGACGCGGCGATGTACAAGGCCAAGCGCGGCGGCCGGGCGACCTACCGCTTCTTCAGCGCCGACATCGACAAGCTCGCCGAAGAACGGCTGATGCATTCGACCGCGCTGCGCGAGGCGATCGCCAGCGAGGCCCTGACGTTGCACTATCAGCCGCAGATCCGCACCCGCGACGGCGCGATCCACGGCGTGGAAGCGCTGGCGCGCTGGCACGATCCGGTGCTCGGCGAGGTCTCGCCCGCCAAGTTCATTCCGCTTGCCGAGGAATGCGGCCTGATCGAGCAGATCGGCGTGTGGTCGATCAAGCTGGCCTGCCAGCAGATGGCGTCGTGGCGGCGTGCCGGTCTCGACATCCCCTGCATCTCGGTGAACCTGTCGCCGATCAACTTCCAGAACGTCAATCTGGCGGCGATGGTGGCGCAGATCCTGGCCGCCAACGATCTGCCGGCGAAGATGCTGATGCTGGAGATCACCGAGGGCGTGATCCTCAACGAGCGCGCCACCGTGATCGCGACCATGAACGAGCTGCGCAACATGGGCGTCGGCCTGTCGCTGGACGATTTCGGCACCGGCTATTCGAGCCTCAGCCGGCTGGCCCAGCTACCGATTGACGAGTTGAAGATCGATCGCAGCTTCATGCGCGATTTCGAGAACGACAGCGGCACGCGGGCGATCGTGACCGCGGTCGTGCGCGTCGGCCAGAGCCTCGACGTGGCCGTGGTCGCCGAAGGTGTCGAGACCGAGCCGCAGCGCAAGCTACTGGCCGAGCTCGGCTGCGATGCGATGCAGGGCTTCCTGTTCGCGCGGCCGATGGCCGCCAGCGCCTTCAGCCGCTGGCTGCTGGACTACAGCGCCCATCGCGCGAGCCTGATGCTGCGGCTCGTCGGACGCGCGCTGGCGCAGGCCTCCGGTGATGCGAAAGGCGAGGGTGCTGCGAAAAGCGAGCCGTCATCGCGGCCCGTTGCGGCCGCCGCGGGCTGATCAGGCCGGACTCACTGTCTTCCCCTGACGAGCATCGCTCGTTGCGTCGCACCACGCAGCGCATTTGCGCTTCCGTCGTCATTCCAGGGCAATCGTCAACGCGCATCCGCGCGTTGAACATCGAGATTCCGAGTTCAAGGCCTGCGGCCTTGCCCCGGAATGACGGTGGTCGTGGTGCAATCAAATCAGCGCCGGCCGCCGAACAACCGGTCCACCAGCCAGCCGTCGAGCCCGGCCGCGGGCTCCGGACGAACATTGCTGCGGCTCGGGCTCGGCGCCGCCGAGCGCGCCGAGTAGGCCGCATTGGGCGCGGGGGCCGACGGTGCTGAAATCTGCGAGGCGATCTGCGCCAGCGTCGGCACAAGGCCGGAGCCCTGCGCGTTCGGCAGCGCCGCCACCGGCACGCCCTGATGCGCCGCGCGCATGAAGCGGGTCCAGACCTCGACGGGTAGGCCGCCGCCGGTCGCCTTCCTGGTCGGCGAGTTGTCGTCATTGCCGAGCCAGACGCCGGTGACGAGGCGCGCGGTGTAGCCGATGAACCAGGCGTCGCGGAAATCCTGGCTGGTGCCGGTCTTGCCGGCGGCGATCCAGCCCGGGATCTCCGCCTTCTTCGCGGTGCCGGAGATCAGCGTCTCCTGCATCATCTGGTTCATCATCGCCGCGTTGCGCGGCTCGATCACCTGCACCGGCTGCTCGGCCTGGCGCATGTAGAGCAGTTTGCCGTCGAGCGTCCTGATCCGCGTCACCACATGCGGCGAGACGCTGACCCCGCCATTGGAGAACGGCGCGTAGGCGCCGACCAGCTCGATCATCGACACCTCGGAGGTGCCGAGCGCGATCGACGGGTTGGGATCGAGCTTGGAGGCGATGCCGAGCCGATGCGCGGTCCGCACCACGTTCTTCGGCCCAACCTCGAGACCGACACGCACCGCGACCGTGTTGAGCGACATCGCCAGCGCCTGGGTCAGCGTCACCGGGCCGAAATATTCGCGGGTGTAGTTCTCCGGCTTCCAGCCCTTCAGGTCGAGCGGCGCGTCCTGGCGCACCGTGTCCGGCGTCAGGCCCTGCTCGATGGCGGTGAGATAGACGAACGGCTTGAACGCCGAGCCGGGCTGCCGCTTGGCGGTCACGGCACGGTTGAACTGGCTGTCGGAATAGTTGCGGCCGCCGACCATGGCGCGCACGGCGCCGTCCGGCGTCATCGCCACCAGCGCGCCCTGGCTGACGTTGAACTTCACGCTCTTGGCCGCGAGCTCGTCGATGATGGCGGCCTCGGCGACGGATTGCAGCTTCGGATCGATCGTGGTCTCCACGACGATCGACTCCTCGACCTGGCCGACGAGGTCGTCGAGCACCTCGCCGATCCAGTCGGCGACGTAGTTCACGGTGCCCGCGCCGGCCGGCTTCACCGCCACGGAAGGATGCGCGATCTGGGCCTGCGCCTGGGCGTCGGTGATGAACTTGGCCTCGGCCATCGCCGCAAGCACGGTCTGCGCGCGCTTGGCCGCGCCCTCCGGGTTGCGGTTCGGCGCCAGCCGCGACGGCGACTTGACGAGACCTGCGAGCATCGCGGCCTCGCCGATCGTCACCTGCCGCGCGGACTTGCCGAAATAGCGCTGCGCCGCCGCCTCGACGCCATAGGCGCCGGAGCCGAAATAGACCCGGTTGAGATACAGCTCGAGGATCTCGCGCTTGGAATATTTGCGCTCCAGCCACAGCGCCAGCTCGGCCTCCTGCAGCTTGCGCGCCAGCGTGCGCTCCTGGGTCAGGAACAGGTTCTTGGCGAGCTGCTGCGTCAGGGTCGAGCCGCCCTGCGATACGCCGCGATGCAGGATGTTGGCGACGACAGCGCGGGCGATGCCGATCGGGTCGATGCCGAAATGCTGGTAGAAGCGGCGGTCCTCGATGGCGATGAAGGCCTTCGGCAGATAGGGCGGCAGATCCTTCAGCGCGACATTGGCGCCGGCCATCTCGCCGCGCTGCGCCAGCATGGTGCCGTCATAGCCCACGATCTCGATCGTCGGCGGCCGCTTGGGGATCTCCAGCGACTGGATCGGCGGCAGATGCGCGCCGGCCCAGATCACGACGCCGACCAGCGCGATCACGCCCCACAGGCCGCAGACCAGCGCCCAGTAGAACATGCGCCCGATCGATAATCCCCAGCGCGACCTGCCGCGGCTCGGCTTTGGTTTCGGTGTTGAGGTCTTCGGCTCGCGCGCCGGCACATCGTCCTCGTCGTCGGGCTCGACCGGCCTTTTCTTCGCAGCGGACTTCTTGGGCGCGTTGTTGCCGGAGGGGATGCGATCCTTGGGGTCGAGGCGCAGATCGGCCATCGCGGCCGCAAGACCGAATCGCGGCTCCTTGCGTCCGCCGCTCTGTTTCCGTCCCCGCGCCATACGCAACCCGAGCCCGCGACCCCGCCGTCCGACCACGGTAATGTCCGGAGTTTAAGGGGCAGTTAGGAAGAGCTTAACGCGCGATTAGGAGTTTCGCGCCGCTAACGCCGCGTTATGGTTAAGCGAAGGTCAACAACAATCAGGCGAGGGAATTCATGGGCCATATCGATCCCACCAAGGAGGTGTTCGCGCAGTTCCGGGAGAATGACCGCCCGGGTCCGATCCACATGCTGAACCTGGTGCGGCTGCGCAAGGAGGCGGCCTATCCCGATGGACGCAAGGTCAGCGGCGCGCAAGCCTATGCCGCCTATGGCCGCGAGAGCGGCCCGGTGTTCGAGCGCCTCGGCGGCCGCGTCGTCTGGCAGGGTCGTTTTGAACTGATGCTGATCGGTCCGCAGGAGGAATACTGGGATCACTGCTTCATCGCCGAATATCCGAGCGTGCAAGCCTTCGTCGAGATGATCCGCGATCCCGTCTATCGCGAGGCGGTGAAGCACCGCCAGGCTGCGGTCGAAGACTCGCGCCTGATCCGCCACGCCGTGCTGCCGGTGGGGAGGAATTTCGGCGAGGTGCCGACGGCGTAGGCTGCTTTCGGCGTGCCCATCTTTGGATACCGCTGCTTGCTGAGGAAAAGGTACGTTCCCTCCCCCCTTGTGGGGGAGGGCTAGGGAGGGGGGTAGCCGCGAAGACGGTCGCCCGGAGCTACCCCCCTCCCCAACCCTCCCCCACAAGGGGGGAGGGAGCGCAGCGGTGGGCTGGGTCGGGGCGTGTCTTCATCGCCGCCGTCGTCACCCACGAAGGCGGGTGACCCAGTATTCCGAGACGGTGGTGATCGACCGAGACGCCGCGGCGTACTGGATGCCCCGCCTGCGCGGGGCATGACGTGAAGGAGGAAGCGGCGAGAACTGCGCAGCATGCTTTTGACGATCGAGCGATCGAAAAAGCCGGCTTGCATGACACATAAGTTTATGCTTATGTGTTGGCATGATCGAGAGTGACATCTTCAGGGCCCTGGCTGATCCGACGCGATACGCGATCTTCGAGAAGCTGGCGAACGGCAGCATGAATGCCAGCGCGCTTCGCGAGGGTCTGACGATCAGCCAGCCGGCGATGTCCCAGCACCTCGCGGTTCTCAGAAGCGCGGGATTGGTGAGGGAAGAACGGCAGGGTCGCTTCGTCAACTATGAGGTCGATCCGGAGGGCCTGGCGCAGATCGCGCGCTGGCTGGCGAAGTACCGCGCCTACTGGCCGTCGCGGGTCGATGCGTTGAAGGCCGTGCTGAAGGACATGGACCAATGACCGATATCAAGGCTGACCGGCAGAGCGACGATCTGGTGCTCGACTACGAGCTCGACGCTCCGCCGGAGAAGGTGTGGCGGGCGATCAGCATTCCCGCGCTGCGCGAGAACTGGCTGCCTTCAGGAGAATTGGCCGATGCCGCCCCGATCTCCTCGACGCCCGGCGAAGAAGTTCGCTACCGGATGCGCGACGACGAACCGCCGTATCTTGAGAGCATCGTGACGTTCCAGGTCATGCCCAATGCCGCAGGCGGGACCAGGCTGAGAATCATTCACGGACTGGTCGTCACGAAGCTGATGCGGCGGACGCCGCCGGCGGCGAACAGCAACCGGCGCAGCCTGATGCGCGCGGCTTGACGCTCTAGTTCACTAACAACCCACTGAAACCGGGAGCTCGCGCATGCGCGACACGATGCAACTCGTCCCTATGGTCATAGAGCAGTCCAGTCGGGGCGAACGATCCTTCGACATCTATTCGCGGCTGCTCCGTGAGCGGATCGTCTTCCTCAACGGCGAGGTCAACGACACGGTGTCCGCCCTGGTTTGCGCGCAACTGCTGTTTCTCGAGGCGGAGAACCCAAAGCGGCCGATCCATCTCTACATCAATTCACCCGGCGGCGTGATCACCAGCGGCCTCGCGATGTATGACACGATGCAATTCGTCAAAGCACCGGTACACACGCTCTGCATGGGAACGGCGCGTTCGATGGGGTCGTTTCTTCTGATGGCGGGCGAGCCGGGCGAGCGTACGGCGCTGCCCAATGCAAGCCTTCACGTGCATCAGCCGCTCGGTGGCTTTCAGGGCCAGGCGTCCGACATCCTGATTCACGCCAAGGAGATGGAGCAGACCAAGCGCCGCATGATCAGGCTCTACGCCGAGCATTGCGGACGCAGCTATGAGGACGTCGAGCGCACCCTGGATCGCGATCACTTCATGACCGCGGACGAAGCCTTGCAGTGGGGCTTGATCGACCGGGTCGTCAAGCAACGAGACCAGGGTGAGGTCATCAACGACTGACACTTCCTCGACGCGACGGCGGATCCTACCGCAACAGCCGTTGTCACCCGCGATGCGGTCGAATGGCCGTCGGCGAGCGCACGCAGCGGCGAACGGGCGCAACCCGTGCCGCAATGCAGAACGGGGCCGCGCTATCCCGCAGCCCCGTCCCATCGATGTTGATCGCGTCATTCGGGGCGATGCGCAGCATCGAACCCGGAATCTCGAGGGTCCGGGCTCGTCGCTGTCGCGACGCCCTGGAACGACGTCGAGTGCAGCTAGCCCGCCGCGCCCTTGTCCTCCAGGATCGGGCCGAACAGCTCCCAGCGCTCACCGTTGAACTTCATCATCTGTAGTTGCTTGTTGACGCGATAGTCGGTCGGCGAGGTGTTGATCTTCATGCCCGGCAGCGACAGGTCGCCGACGACGTCCTTCAGCGACGCCGCCTGCTTCATGACGTTCTCGCGCGTCAGGTTGTCGCCGCACATCTGCAGCACTGTCACCAGGAGCTGTGCGTTCCCGTAGCCATAGACGTTGAAATTGGAGTTCTTGTCGCCGTCCGGATAATACTTGGCCATGAAATCCAGATAGCGCTTCATGCCCGGATCGTCCTTCCAGGTCGGATCGAGCGGGTCCTTGCCGTAATTGACCGAGATCACGCCCTTGGAGGCTTCGAGGCCGGCCGGTTGCATCACTGCGCCGACAGAGGTGGCATTGATATCGACGATGTGGACGGGGTGCCAGTCGAGCTCATGCAGCTTCTTGATGGCCTGAGCGGCCTGCTTCGGCGTCGCGGCGGAGAACAGCAGGTCGGCGCCGGCCGCCTTGATCTTGAGGATCTGCGAGTCGATGGTCGGATCGGACACCTCGTAGGAGGCATCGGCGACGATCATGGTCGATGCCTTGTCACCCAGGCCGGCCTTGATCCCGTTCAGATAGTCCTTGCCGAGATCATCGTTCTGATAGAGCACGCCGATCTTGGCGTTGGGATGCTCCTTCAGAATGTACTGGCCGTAGATGCGGCCCTCAGTGAAGTAGTTGGGATTGTACCCCATGGTCCAGGGGAAGTTCTTGGGGTCGGTGAACTTGGTGGCGCCGGTGGCGGCGAACAGCTGCGGCACCTTCTTCGCGTTGAGGTATTTCTGGACCGCGGCGTTGGACGGCGTGCCGATGATCTGGAAGGTCAGCAGCACCTCGTCGTCCTCGACCAGCTTGCGGACCTGCTCGACCGCCTTGGGCGGCGAATAGGCGTCGTCATACTGGATCAGCTTGATCTTGCGGCCATTGATGCCGCCCTGCTCGTTGATCATGTTGAAATAGGCAGCCTGGGTCTTGCCGATCGAGGCATAGGCCGAGGCGGGGCCCGAGAACGGCACGGTCTGACCGACCTTGATCTCGGTATCGGAGGCGCCGGGATCATACTTCTTCTGGGCCGAGGCTGACGTGACGGAGAGGGTGACGGCCAAAGCGGCCGCGCCTGCGAGACGGAAATATCCCTGTCGCATGGGGTCTGCATTCCTCCTGAATGTTGTTGTGCGGCTGGTCTGCCCGGACGGGCGCCATCGCTACAGGCAGTGTGGAGGAACGGCTTGGCGGACGCAAGGCGAGCCGCCCCCGGGACTGCGGCGGTTCCGCGGGGCGAGGGCTTAGGATGCAAGCTCGATGATCGTGACTTCGCGCCATTGCGAGCCAAGCTGCCCCCTGACATTCAGTGTCGTCCCGGCCAAGCCCTGGCGTCGCGCAGCGACGTCAGGGCGCAGAGCCGGGATACATAACTACAGGCCGCCCTGTGGCGAAGACTCGGAGTTGCGATCCTGCGTCGCCCGGGAGTATGGGTCCCGGGTCGGCGCACGCCGTCGCGTTGCGCCGCCGTGCTTGCCCGGGACGACATCTGTGGTCGCTGCTTCAAAACGGCTTCGCCATTTTGCGCGCGAATGTCCCGGAATGACGTCCTCATGGGCACCGACATCGTCCGCAGGTGTCTCGAAGGACGGCCGCGGACTCGGTGCTGATCAAGCTGCCAGCCAGACGAGCACCAGGCCGATTGCCGCCGGCACGCTCTGGATGAACAGGATCTTGCGGCTGGCGGTGGCGGCGCCATAGAGCCCGGCGACGAGCACGCAGAGCAGGAAGAAGATCTTGACCTGGAAGGCGAACGCAGGCGCCGGCTGCGCGAGGCCCCAGAACAGGCCGGCGGCGAGGAAGCCGTTGTAGAGGCCCTGATTGGCGCCGAGCACCTTGGTCTGCTCCGCGCGCTCCGGCGTGTTGTTGAACGCCCTCAAGCCGGCCGGCTTGGTCCAGAGAAACATCTCGAGTACGAGAATGTAGACGTGCAGCAGGCCGATCAGCCCGACGACGATGTCTGCAATCAATGCCATGGTTCGGCTCCCCCAAGCCTGCCGGGACCGGCGGTGGTGCCGGCCCCCTCGTTCAAATCGGCTCCGATCGGCTCAATGCCGCGCAATGGTCTCTCATGCCGCCGGTTGGGCGGCCGCGTCGTCGTTCGCCAACAAATGCAGCAGCGCGCTCTTGATCGCCGCCTGCCGGGTCGGCGCGTTGATCTGCGCGCCCAGGAGGTCGGTGACGTAGAACACGTCGCGGGCGCGTTCGCCGAAGGTGGCGACATGGGCCGAGGCGATGTTGAGATTCAGCTTCGAAATCGCGGTGGTCAGCTCGTAGAGCAGGCCGGGGCGGTCGAGGCCGGAGACCTCGATGACGGTGTAGAGCTCCGACCATTGATTGTTGATGGTCACTTCCGGCTCGACCGAGAACGCCTTGTGCTGCTTGCCGCGCGTCGTCCGCCGCGCCACGGCGTCCGGCAGCCGCAGCTTGCCCTCCAGCACCTGCTCGATGGTCTCGCCGATCCGGGTCGCACGCCGGCCCTCGTCCTCATCGCGCTCATACTCGCGGGAGATCGCGATGGTATCGAGCGCGCGGCCGTCGGTCGTGGTATAGATCTGGGCATCGACGATGTTCGCCCCGGCGGAGGCGCAGGCGCCGGCGATGATCGACAGCAGCCACGGATGGTCCATCGCGAAGATCGTCAGCTCGGTCACGCCGCGCGCCGGATCGAAGCCGACATTGATCGCGAGCTTGTGGCCGGCATCCTCGCTCGATCGCACGAAGCGGGCATGGCGGATCTTGCGCGGCAGCTCGACCTTGAGCCAGTAGGCCGGATAATGCCGGCCGATATAGGTGTTGAGCTCGTCCTCGGGCCAATCGGTGAAGGCGTTGCGGAATTCAGCCTGCGCCGCGGTGATGCGCTTGGCGCGGTTGACCTCGGAGAAGCCGCCGGTCAGCACCGGCTCGGTCTCGTAGTAGAGCGTGCGCAGCAGTTGCGCCTTCCAGCCGTTCCAGACGCCGGGGCCGACGCCGCGGATATCGGCGGTGGTCAGGATGGTCAGCAGCTTCATCTGCTCGACGGACTGCACCACGGCGGCGAAATTCTCGATCGTCTTGCGGTCCGACAGGTCGCGCGACTGCGCCACCGTCGACATCGTCAGATGCTCCTCGATCAGCCAGGCGACCAGCTCCGTGTCGGCATTGTTGAAGCCCAGCCGCGGGCACAGCCGGCGCGCGATCTTGGCGCCGGCGATGGAATGGTCCTCGGGCCGTCCCTTGGCGACGTCGTGCAGCAGCACGGTGATGTAGATGACGGCGCGGTGCTCGGGCCGGATCTTGCGCATCAGGTCGGAGGCCAGGGTGAACTCGTCGATGCCGCCGCGCTCGATCTCCTGCAGAAAGCCGATGCAGCGGATCAGGTGCTCGTCGACCGTGTAATGATGATACATGTTGAACTGCATCATCGACACGATGCGGCCGAAGGCGCGGATGAAGTGGCCGAGCACGCCGGTCTCGTTCATTCGCCGCAGCACGACCTCGGCATCGTTGGAGGTCAGGATCTCCATGAACAGCCGGTTGGCCTCGGGATCGTCGCGCAGCTCGGTGTTGATCAGGTTCAAGGAGCGCGTGACGGCGCGCATCGCGTCGGGATGGAAGGCGAGGTTGTTCTTCTGCGCCAGCCGGAAGATGCGGATCAGATTGACCGGATCGTGCTTGAAGACGTCGGGCGCGGCGAGGTTGATGCGGTTGTTGTCGACGATGAAGTCGTCACTCTCCGGCACGCGCCGCCAGGTCGAGCCGGTGGTCAGGCGCGAGATCATCCGGCTCAGCACCGGCGCCGGCTTGGCCTGTTGGTCCTCGAGCTTGGCGCACAGGATGGCGGTGAGATTGCCGACCTCCTTGGCCACCAGGAAGTAGTGCTTCATGAAGCGCTCGACATCCTGCATGCCGGGATGGCTGGTGTAGCCGAGCCGCACCGCGATCTCGCGCTGCAGGTCGAATGACAGCCGCTCCTCGGGCCGTCCGCTGACGAAGTGCAGGTTGCAGCGCACCGACCACAGGAAATCGGCGCAGCGCCGGAAGGTGCGGTATTCATGCGCGTCGAACACGCCGCGCTCGACCAATTCAGCGGTCTCACGCACGCGATAGACATATTTGGCGATCCAGAACAGCGTATGCAGGTCGCGCAGGCCGCCCTTGCCGTCCTTGACGTTGGGCTCGACGAGATAGCGCGACTGGCCGCCGCGGCGGTGCCGCTCCTCGCGCTCGGCCAGCTTGGCGGCGACGAACTCGGCGGCGGTGCCCTGCACCACCTCGTTGTCGAAGCGCGCGACCAGCTCGTCATAGAGCGGCCGGTCGCCGGCGAGATAGCGCGTCTCCAGGATCGCGGTGCGGATGGTCATGTCGCCGCGCGCCTGGCGGATTGACTCGTCGACCGAGCGGGTCGCATGGCCGACCTTCAGCCCCATGTCCCACAGCGAGTACAGGATGGCTTCGGCGACCTGCTCGCCCCAGGCGGTCTGCTTGTAGGGCAGGATGAACAGGAGATCGATGTCGGACTCCGGCGCCATCAGGCCGCGGCCATAGCCGCCGGTGGCGACCACCGCCATGCGCTCGGCGCCGCTCGGCACTTGCGAGCGGTAGAGGTGCTGGGTGGCCGCGGCGTAGAGGATGCGGATGATCTCGTCCTGCACGAAGCAGAGCTGCTCGGCGCAGCGCCGGCCGTGGCGGTCCTTCAGCAGTTGCGCCTGGGCCGCTGCGCGCGCCTTGACCAGCTCGGCCTTGAGGAATTGCACCACCGCGGCGCGGAACATGTCCTCGCGGCCCGAATGCTGCGCGGCCAACGCGTCGACCGCAACCGCGATGCCGGCGCTGTCGAAATCGGAAAGGCTATCGGGGTGGGAATTGGGGGCGACGCTGTCCATGGATGCAACCGGATATCGAACAAGGCCTGTGCTGTCACGAAACTTCCAATGCAACAATCGATCCATGCTGTCATCGGTGGTCACGGGATGATGATCGTTCTGAATGGTGCCGTCGAAAGGAAAAGCAATTCTCGCGCGCCCCTGGCATAACTCATTGAAACCACAGCAATGTTTCTTGAGGCTTGGAGGGGTGACGATGGGTGGATTGTCGAGGCGCGGATTTGCTGCGGTTGCGGCCGTGGTTCTCCTGGGATGCGGCGCTGCACGCGCGGCCGAGCCGGTGAAGGAGATCCGCTTGGACTGGGCGACCTACAATCCGGTGTCGCTGGTGCTGAAGCAGAAAGGACTGTTGGAGAAGGAGTTCGCGAAGGACGGCATCAGCATCGTCTGGGTGCAGTCGGCCGGCTCCAACAAGGCGCTCGAATTCCTCAACGCCGGCTCGCTCGATTTCGGCTCGACCGCCGGCTCCGCCGCGTTGGTCGCCAGGATCAACGGCAATCCGATCAAGTCGGTCTACGTCTATTCGCGGCCCGAATGGACCGCGCTGGTCACGGCCAAGGATTCCAAGATTGCCTCCGTGGCTGACCTCAAGGGCAAGCGGGTCGCGGTGACCCGTGGCACCGATCCGCACATCTTCCTGGTGCGCGCGCTGCTGTCGGCGGGCCTCACCGACAAGGACATCACGCCCGTGCTGCTGCAGCACGCCGACGGCAAGGCGGCCTTGATCCGCGGCGACGTCGACGCCTGGGCGGGGCTCGATCCGATGATGGCGCAGGCCGAGGTCGAGGAGGGCGCCAGGCTGTTCTACCGCAAGGCCGACGCCAACACCTGGGGCATCCTCAACGTCCGTGAGCAGTTCCTGAAGGACAATCCCGAGATCGTCCGCCGCGTGCTCGCCACCTACGAGGTCGCACGCAAGGACGCGCTGGCGAATTACGACGACCTGAGGAAGACCTTCATCGCCGTGACCAAGCTGCCGGAGACCGTCGTCGACAAGCAACTCAAGGAGCGCACCGAGCTGACCCACAGCCGCATCGGCGCGCCCCAGCGCGAGTCGATTTTGGCTGCTGGCCTCGCTTTGCAGCAGGCCGGTGTCGTCGATGCCAAGGTGGATGTGAAGGCGACGCTGGATGCCCTGATCGACGACCAGGTCCCGCTGCCGACGAACTAGGGCTTGCACGGCTCGGGCAATAGGCCGCTGCGCCAAATCGCCTGTGCCAAGAGCCGGCGATCAAGAACCGGTGTCGTCCCGGACAAGCCCGCCAACGCGATAGCGTTGGCGGGCGCAGATCCGGGACCCATACTCCGTGACGCCTGTTGTTGACCACGTTGGAGCGGCATCTCGCTCCACAACGACCGCCGCGGAGTATGGGTCCCGGCGCAAGGCCGGGACGACAGCGAGTTTGGGGCGCCGTCCTTGGCCACCATCGCCATCCGCCCCCACGCCTTGCATTCACACCCGAGCGCTGTTCTCACTATGACCATGACCGTCGAACTCCAGGCCCCCGCCGCGGCGGCCACACCGCAGACCGCCAGCCAGCCATGGCTCACGCGGCTGACGCGCCCGCTGCTCGGCTTGCTGCTGCCGCTGTCGCTCGCACTCGCCTGGGAGCTTGCCGTCCGGGCCGGCTGGTCCAACGGCCGGCTGGTGCCGCCGCCCTCGAAGGTCTTCACCACCATCGCCGAGCTCGCCCGCTCCGGCGAACTCTCCCGCCACATCACGATGACCTTGACCCGCGTCGGCGTCGGTTTTGGCCTCGGCGTCATTGCCGGAACTGTCCTCGGCGGCATCTGCGGCTATTGGGGCCTCGCCCGGCGGCTGGTCGATCCCACCATCCAGGCGTTGCGCGCGATTCCCTCGATCGCCTGGGTGCCGTTGTTCATCCTGTGGCTCGGCATCTTCGAGACCTCCAAGGTGGCGCTGATCGCGGTCGGCGTATTCTTCCCGGTCTATCTCGGCCTGACCGGCGCGATACTCTCGGTCGACCGCAAGATCGTCGAGGTCGGCCGCATCTTCCGTCTCTCCGGGCCGGCGATGATCCGCCGCATCCTGCTGCCCGCGGTGCTGCCGGCGTACGTCGTGTCGCTGCGCGTCGGCCTCGGCTTGGGGTGGATGTTCGTCGTCGCCGCCGAGTTCATGGGGGCGTCGGAAGGGCTCGGCTACCTCCTGATCGACGGCCAGCAGCTCGGCAAGCCGGCGCAGATCGTGGCGGCCATCGTGATCTTCGCCATCATCGGCAAGGCGACCGACTGGCTCCTGGAGATCGCCACCGCGCCGCTGTTGCGCTGGCAGGACAGCTTCGCACGCCAGAGCGGGGCCGCCTGATGCTGTCGTTGCAAGCCGTCACCAAGGTCTATCCCAACGGCGTCCACGCGCTGGAGCGGTTCTCGGCCGAGATCCAGCTCGGCGAGATCATCGCCATCATCGGCGGCTCCGGCTGCGGCAAGTCGACCTTGCTGCGCGCCGTCGCCGGGCTCGACCGCGCCAGCGCCGGCACCGTGACGCTCGACGGTGAGGCGATCACGGCGCCGCATCCCAAGGTCGGCATCATCTTCCAGGAGCCGCGGCTGCTGCCGTGGCTCACGGTCGCCGACAACATCGGCTTCGGCCTGTCCGAGCTGCCGGCGGCCGGGCGCCGCGATCGCGTCGCGCGCGCGCTCGAACGTGTCGGCCTCGCCGACAAAGCGAAGGTCTGGCCGCGCGAATTGTCCGGCGGCCAGGCGCAACGCGTCGCGATCGCCCGCGCATTGGTGGCGCAGCCGGAGGTGCTCCTGCTCGACGAGCCGTTCTCTGCGCTCGATGCCTTCACGCGCAAGGATCTGCAGGACCATCTGCTCGACCTCTGGGCCGATACGCGCCCGACGCTGGTGCTCGTGACCCACGACGTCGAGGAAGCCGTGGTGCTGGCCGACCGCGTGCTGGTGATGCGGCCGCATCCGGGCCGGCTGTTCGAGGAGATCACCATCAATCTGTCGCGGCCGCGCGACCGCAACGCGCCCTTGTTCGACCAGTTCAGGCGCCATGTGCTCACTGCACTGGACCGCTCGCTCGACCGGACGATGCCGGACACGCAGGGCAGGCGTGACGCCGGCGGCGGCCTGTGGTGGTGACTTTGGCGGCCCGGCCCGGTACATCTCGTCCGAAATGACTCCGGGAGAGAACGACAATGGATGCTGCCGAGCTGCGCGCCATGCAGGCGCCGATCAAGGAACGCTACAAGGCCGATCCGTCCGCCGCCGTCATCACGCTGAAGGCCAAGGGCGAGGTCGGCGGTGAGGGCCTGACCTGCAAGCTCGAGACCGGGCGCGCAATGGCTGTGGCCGGCCTGCATCCGGGGACCGGCGGCTCGGGGCTCGAGCTGTGCTCCGGCGACATGTTGCTGGAGGCCCTGGTGGCCTGCGCCGGCGTCACCTTGAAATCGGTCGCGACCGCCGTCGAAGTCCCGCTCAAGAGCGGCCTCGTGCTGGCCGAAGGCGATCTCGATTTCCGCGGCACGCTCGGCGTCGACAAGGAGGCCCCGGTCGGCTTCCAGGAAATCCGCCTGCGCTTCGAGGTCGACACCGATGCTCCGCAGGACAAGCTCGACCTGCTGCTCAAGCTCACCGAGCGCTATTGCGTGGTCTATCAGACCATCAAGAACGGCCCGAAAGTGTCGGTGAGCCTGAAGCGGGTGTAGTTGCACGGCGGCGCTGCCGCTGAGGAGACAAGCTGTTGAGGCTCGCTCGGTCTGCGCCTCCCCGTGTGCGGGGGAGGTCGCCGTGCATCGCAGATGCGCGGCGGGTGGGGGACTTCTCTCCACACGGCACACCCATCATCACCACCCGAGCCGCGCCCCCACCCCGGCCCTCCCCCGCAGGCGGGGGAGGGAGCCCACCGCCCGCGCCGCATGAGCTGATGTCCCTCGATCTCTCCTTCCTGCTGCTGCTCGGCCTGCGCATGGCGATCGCGGCGTCGTTCGTGGTGTCGGCGTCGATGATCGCCGAGCGCACCGGGCCTGTCATCGGCGCGCTGGTCGCGACCCTGCCGATCTCGGCGGGGCCGACCTACGTTTTCCTGGCGCTGGACCACGATGCCGCCTTCATCGCGCAGGGCGCGCTGACCAGCCTGCCGATCAACGCCGCGACGATCTTCCTCAGCTTTGCCTATGCCGTGCTGGCGCAGCGCCGCAGCGTGCTGGTGGCAAGTGCCACGGCGGTGGCGGTGTGGCTCGGCCTCGCGGTGCTGATCAAGAGCGTGCAGTGGACGTTGTTGATGGGCATCGCCGCCAACGTCGTGACGTTCGCCATCTGCCTGCCGCTGCTGCAGCGCTATCGCCATGCCAAGATGCCGCTACTCACGCGGCGCTGGTACGACGTGCCGCTGCGTGCCTCGCTGGTCGCAACGCTCGTCGCCACCGTCACCTCGGTCTCCGGCTGGGCCGGCCCCAGCGTTTCCGGCATCCTGGCGCTGTTTCCGATCGTCTTCACCTCCATGATGCTGATCCTGCAGCCGCGCATCGGCGGCCCCGCCACCGCCGCCGTGCTGGCCAATGGCGCCTGGGGCCTGATCGGCTTCTCGCTCGCCGTCGTCGTGCTGCATCTCGGCAGCCTGCACCTCGGCGCTACAGTCGGATTGAGCGGTGCGCTCGCGACCTGCGTCGGCTGGAATCTCGGCCTGTGGTGGCTGGGGCGACGGAAGGCAGCTCCTCAGCTTGCGTAGGGTGGGCAAAGCGAAGCGTGCCCACCGAGTTGCATGTCACGCTGCAAATGGTGGGCACGACGCCTCGCGTCTTTGCCCACCCTACGGCACCGTGAACTCATCTCTCTGTCATTCCGGGGCGACGCCGCAGGCGGCGAGCCCGGAATCCATCTGGCTGCATGCGCTGACGAAGGATGGATTCCAGGTTCGCGCTGCGCGTGCCCCGGAATGACGGCAACTACTTGTTCGGCAGTTTCGACTTCAGTTGATACAGCGCGTCCATCGCCTCGCGCGGGGTCATCTCGTCCGGATGCAGCGCCTTCACGGCGGCGATCAGTTCCTCTGCCTCCTTCGACATCGCGGGCTCCGCAGTCGCGCGCGAGGGCACCGCGAACAGCGGCAGGTCGTCGACCAAAACGCGCGCGCTCTGGCCGCGGTCCTGGGCCTCCAGCTTCGCGAGCACCGCTTTGGCGCGGCTGATCACGGCCGGCGGCAGGCCGGCGAGCTTCGCGACCTGGATGCCGTAGGAGCGGTCGGCGGAGCCGGGCAGCACCTCGTGCAGGAACACCACGTCGCCCTGCCACTCTTTGACCCGTACCGTGGCGTTGAACAGCCTCGGCAGCTTGGCGGCGAGGGCGGTCAGCTCGTGATAATGCGTCGCGAACAGTGTGCGGCAGCGGTTGCTCTCGTGCAGATGCTCGATCGCGGCCCAGGCGATCGACAGGCCGTCGAAGGTCGCGGTGCCGCGCCCGATCTCGTCGAGGATCACCAGCGCGCGCTCGCCGGCCTGGTTGAGGATCGCCGCGGTCTCGACCATCTCGACCATGAAGGTCGAGCGCCCGCGTGCGAGATCGTCGGCGGCGCCGACGCGCGAGAATAGCCGGTCGACGATGCCGATGCGGGCCCGGCTCGCCGGCACGAACGATCCAATTTGGGCCAACAAAGCAATGAGCGCGTTCTGGCGCAGGAAGGTGGACTTACCGGCCATGTTCGGACCGGTGAGCAGCCAGAGCTGGCCGCTCTTGTGTCCCGGCGTCGGCGACAGGTCGCAGGAATTGGCGATGAACGGCTGGCCTTCGCGCTTGAGTGCCTGCTCCACCACGGGATGGCGGCCGCCCTCGATGGCGAAGCCGAGCGAGCCATCGACCTCGGGGCGCACATAGTTGTCGTCGACCGCGAGCTTGGCCAGCGCGGTCGCGACATCGAGCATCGCAAAGCCGTGCGCGGCAGCGCGCAGATCATCGCCGATCGCAAGCGCCGACGCGCAGAGCCGGTCGAAGATCTCGAGCTCGAGATTGAGCGCGCGTTCGCCGGCATTGGCGATCTTGGCCTCGATCTCACCGAGCTCCGACGTGGTGAAGCGCACCTGGCCGGCGAGGGTCTGGCGGTGGATGAAGGTCGCGTTCAGCGGCGCCGACATCAGCTTGTCGCCATGCTGCGCGGTGACCTCGACGAAATAGCCGAGCACGTTGTTGTGCCGAATCTTGAGGGCCTTGACGCCGGTCTGGTCGGCGTAGCGCGCCTGCATCGAGGCGACGACGAGGCGCGAGGCATCGCGCAGATTGCGCGTCTCGTCGAGTGTCGCGTCGTACCCGGCGCGGACGAAGCCGCCGTCGCGCTTGATCAGCGGCAGCTGCTCGTCGAGCGCGCGGGCGAACTCCTCGGCGAGCGCCCGCGCGGGCCGCGCCAGCGCAGCCATCACGGACGTGACGTCTTGCGGCGGCTGCTCCAGCGCGGACAACCGCGCGAGCGCCTGGTCGGCGGCAAGGATGCCGTCGCGCAAGGCGGCGAGATCGCGCGGGCCGCCGCGGCCAACCGAGAGCCGCGCCATGGCGCGGGTCATGTCGGGCGCGCCGCGCAGGATGGAGCGGATGTCCTCGCGGGCGGCGCCGTCGGTGACGAACGTGGCGACTGCATCGAGACGGCGCCCGATCTGCGCCGGCTCCGTCAAGGGCGCCGCGAGCCGTTGTGCCAGCAGCCGCGAGCCGGCGGATGTGACCGTGCAGTCGATCGCGTCCAGCAGCGAGCCGCGCCGCTCACCGGCGAGCGTGCGCGTCAGTTCGAGATTGGCGCGGGTCGCCGGATCGATTGCCATGGTGCTGCCGGTCGCCTCGCGCGCCGGCGGCGCCAGCGGCGGGCGCTGGCCGACCTGCGTGCGCTCGACATAGGTGACGCAGGCCGCGGCGGCCGTCGCCTCCAGCCGCGACAGCACTGCGAGGCCGTCCATGGTGGCCACCGCGAAATAATCGCACAGCCGCCGCTCGGCGGTGGCACCGTCGAACACGTCGCGCGTCAGCGGCGTCACCGCGGCGAGCTCGCGCAGCGCAGGCTCGAATGCCGTGTCCGAGTACAGCGCGTCGGAGACGATGACCTCGTTCGGATTGATGCGCGCCAGGGTCGCGGTCAGTTCCGCGAACGCGCATTCGGTGACGATGAAGTCCGAGGTCGAGATGTCGATCCAGGCGAGCCCGAGCCGATCGCCGCCGGACGAGCCGCGGCTGCGCACGATCGACAACAGATAGTTGTTGGCGCGCGCATCGAGCAGATTGTCTTCCGTCAGCGTGCCCGGCGTCACCACGCGCACCACGCCGCGCTTGACCACGCTCTTGTTGCCGCGCGCCCGCGCCGCCGCCGGATCCTCCATCTGCTCGCAGACCGCGACGCGGATGCCCTGCGCGATCAGCCGGTGCAGATAGTCCTCGGAGCGCTCGACCGGCACGCCGCACATCGGGATGTCCTGGCCCAGATGCTTGCCGCGCTTGGTGAGCACGATGCCGAGCGCCTTCGACGCGACTTCCGCGTCCTCGAAGAACAGCTCGTAGAAATCGCCCATCCGGTAAAACAGCATCAGGCCCGGATGCGCCGCCTTGATGTCGAGATACTGCTCCATCATCGGCGTGAGCTTGGCCGGCGCCTCGGCGGGCGCGGCGTCGGGCGGAACGGAGACGGAGATGGGCTGCTGGATCGTCATGGCGCGGAAACTAGCCAATTTGCCCGGACGGTCCTACCGCTTTGCGGGCGATGTCCCGGTTTTCCACGATGAGCGGTGCCTGCTGTTGCACCTCCCCCGCTTGCGGGGGAGGTCGTATCGCATCGAAGATGCGATACGGGTGGGGGAAGTCTCTCCTCAGGGGATTCTCGCTTGGGGCTGCCCCCCACCCCAACCCTCCCCCGCGAGCGGGGGAGGGGGCGCACCGGTCGCGCGGTCAACGGCGTCGTCTATGACGGGCTCCATGCATGCCACCCCGCGTCCCCGTCATTTGACCTGCTCCCATCGCACTCCTAAAACCGCCGTCAATTTTGACCAGAAACAGTGAGATCCGGGAGAGAGCGATGCGAGACGTGTTTATTTGTGATGCGGTGCGGACCCCGATCGGCCGCTTCGGCGGCGCGCTGGCGAAAGTGCGCACCGACGATCTCGCGGCGACACCGCTGAAGGCGCTCAAGGCCAAGCATCCAAATCTCGACTGGGCGGCGGTCGACGAGGTGTTCTTCGGCTGCGCCAACCAGGCCGGCGAGGACAACCGCAACGTCGCGCGTATGGCGCTGCTGCTCGCGGGCCTGCCGGATTCAATTCCCGGCCAGACCTTGAACCGTCTCTGCGCCTCCGGTCTCGACGCGGTCGGCGCGGCGGGACGTGCGATCCGCGCCGGCGAGGTCGATCTGGCGATCGCCGGCGGCGTCGAATCGATGACGCGGGCGCCGTTCGTGCAGGGCAAGGCGACCGAGGCGTTCTCGCGCTCGGCCGAGATCTTCGACACCACGATCGGCTGGCGCTTCATCAATCCCCTGATGAAGCAGCAGTATGGCGTCGATTCGATGCCGGAGACCGGCGAGAACGTCGCCGAGGAATTCCAGGTGTCGCGCGCCGACCAGGACGCGTTCGCGATCCGCTCCCAGCAGCGCGCCGGAAAGGCGATCGCCTCGGGCTATTTCGCCGCCGAGATCACGCCGGTGTCGGTGCCCGGCGGCAAGGCAGGGCCCGTGACCGTCGACAAGGACGAGCATCCGCGCCCCGAGACCACGCTCGAAGGCCTCGCCAAGCTGAAGCCGATCGTGCGCAATCCGGGCACGGTGACCGCCGGCAACGCCTCCGGTGTCAATGACGGCGCGGCCGCGATGATTCTCGCGTCGGAGGCCGCCGTGAAGAAGCACGGCCTCAGGCCGCGCGCGCGCGTTCTCGGCCTCGCCTCGGCCGGCGTGCCGCCCCGCATCATGGGCATCGGCCCGGTGCCGGCAGTGCGCAAGCTGATGGAGCGGCTCGGCCTGAAGATCACCGATTTCGACCTGATCGAGTTGAACGAGGCGTTCGCGTCTCAAGGCATCGCCTGCCTGCGCCAGCTCGGCGTCGCCGACGATGCCGATTTCGTCAACCCGCATGGCGGCGCCATCGCGTTGGGACATCCGCTCGGCATGAGCGGCGCGCGCATCGCGATGACCGCGGTGCACGGCCTCGAGGTCCGCGGCGGCAAGCGTGCGCTCGCCACGATGTGCGTCGGCGTCGGCCAGGGCGTCGCGCTGGCGGTCGAGACGATCAACTGACGAAGCGCTAAGCGCTTCGTCATTCCGGGTTCGATGCTTTCGCATCGCCCCGGAATGACGGAGAATTGACCATGACCATCTCCCGCGAACAGGACGTCACGCCGGCGGTGCTGGCGGTGATGGAGCAGACCACCAATCCGCGGCTGCGCGAGATCATGGTCTCGCTGATCAAGCACCTGCATGGCTTCGTCCGCGATGTCAGGCTGACCGAGGCCGAATTCCGCGAGGCCGCCGCCCTCGTCGCCGAGCTCGGTCAGCGCACGAACGACACCCACAACGAGGTGGTGCTGATGGCCGGCTCGCTCGGCGTCTCGCCGCTGGTCTGCCTGCTCAACAATGGCGATGGCGGCAACACCGAGACCGCGCAGTCGCTGCTCGGTCCGTTCTGGCGGCTGAATTCGCCTGTTACCGCGAACGGCGGCTCGATCGTGCGCTCGGCGACACCAGGGCCGGCGTTGTTCGTCAACGGGCGCGTCGTCGATCCCCATGGCGCGCCGGTCGCCGGCGCCGAGGTCGACGTCTGGCACGCCTCCCCGGTCGGCACCTACGAGAACCAGGACCCGGAGCAGGCCGACATGAACCTGCGCGGCAAGCTCACGACCGATGCCGACGGCCGCTTCTGGTTTCGCTCGGTGATGATGGTCGGCTATCCTATCCCGACCGACGGCGTGGTCGGCCGACTGCTGAAAGCGCAGGGCCGCCATCCTTATCGGCCGGCGCATCTGCATGCGCTGATCGTCAAGCCGGGATTCAAGGTCCTGATCTCGCAGGTCTACGACCCCAACGACCCGCACATCGACAGCGACGTCCAGTTCGGCGTCACCAACGCGCTGCTCGGCAACTTCATTCGCCACGACACGCCGCACCCGACCGAGCCCGACGTCACCACGCCCTGGTATTCGCTCGATCACGTCTACCGGATGGAGATCGGCGACACCGTGCTGCCGCGCGCGCCGATCAAGTAGCGCTTCGGAATATCCATGCTAGTGTGGGCAAGCTGCAACCCTGAAGGGACGGCGCCCACATGTCCTCCACCGACTTGCCGTCCGTCGCCAAGCCTGCCGCGTTGACGGCGACGATGCGTGAGGCGGGTGTGCTCGAGTCCGGCGCGGTCTCGCACGTCGCCGTGATCAGCGACCGGCCGATGCTGTTGTCGCGCATCATCCGCCTTGGTTTGTCCTATAGCGGCGCGGCCCCGGACGCGCCGAAGGCGCTGATCCTGAAAATCCCGATGCCGGCCTTCGCTAAGACGCTGTGGCGGGGCGGGCGCCACGAGGTCAACTTTTATCGCGGACTGGCGCGGCTCATGCCGACGGGCCTGGTGCCCGGCTCTTACGGCGGCGCGTGGGACGAAGCCGCGCTCACCTGGCACTTGTTGCTCGAGGATCTCACCGACACGCACCAGACGGCGACGCCATGGCCGCTGCCGCCCGCGCTGCCCCAGGCCGAGGGGATCGTGCGGGCGCTGGCGCGGCTGCATGCGGCGTGGTGGGACGATCCGCGGCTTGGCGTGTCCATCGGCAGCTTCGCGACCGCGGACGAGCGCGCCGAGCGCGGCAGGACCTTTGCCGGCCACTATCAGCGCTTCGCCGATCAGTTGGGAGACCGCCTGAGCGCGGACCGGCGCGCGGTCTACGAACGCCTGATGGCGGCGACGCCGCGGCTCTCGGAACGCCATCTGTCGCGGCGAAACCTCAGCATTGCGCATGGCGACGCGCATGTCTGGAATTTTCTGGTGCCGAAGGCCGCCGACAGCGACGACGTGCGCGCGTTTGATTTCGACCAGTGGCGGATCGGCGTGCCCGCGAACGATCTCGCCTACATGATCGCGCTGCAGATCTATCCCGACCGTCGGGCGCGGATCGAGCGGCCGTTGCTCGACAGCTATCATCAGACATTGGTCGCAGGCGGTGTGACCGGCTACGACAGGGCGTCGCTGGATCAGGACTATCGTCTCGCCGTGCTCTGGCACATCGCCCAGCCGGTCTGGCAATGGGCGATCCAGCTCCCGCCGGTGATCTGGTGGAATAATCTCGAGCGCATCTTCCTTGCGTTCGACGATCTCGGCTGCCGCGAATTGCTGGACTGACGGTGCCTCCCTCGAGACAGGGCCGCACGCGCGCGGCGAGGTCTTTGTCGGTACACGTCACTGCGGTGCATTTGCCGTCGTCGCTACCAGCCCCCTTGAGTAAGCAATCACGATGCTGCCCGTGGCGCCGCGTCAAACTCCGCTGTCATTCCCGCGAACGCGGGGATCCATAGCCACCGGCCGATGTGTGTTGCGCGACAGGCTCAGCATGGAGCCTGCCCCAAGCGAGACCACGCGGTATGGGTCCCGGGTCGGCGCCCGCTGACGCTTTGCGTCATCGGGCTTGCCCGGGACGACAGCGGAGGTTCTCGGTTTGGGATTCTTGATACCGTCAGCCCGCGACGCGAGCGACCAATTCCCCCGGGGCTGGGGGCGGCGCTGGAGGAGCCACCGCCCCCGCCCGGCACATCACGAGTGGGGCGCTCATGAAGTGCAGTCCCTGCGCGCAACTCATACGCAGAGAACCGAGTGGGGTGAGCAGAAGATAGCCGGAAACGCGCCGGATTGAAGTTACAAATCCATCACGTCGCGGTCACCTTTTTGCTATCCCGGTCCCGCTGCGTCTCAACAGCGCACGCTTTTTCCGTCGCGGGGAACGGTCACTCCATCACCGCGTGATCGGCCGGTGCCGCCTGCGCGCGCAGTGCCGTCCGAGTCGAGCCGATCATGACCGCGAGCGGGATCGAGACCAGGATGAACATCATGACCAGCTGGTAGTCGTGCGAGAAGGCGAGGATCTGCGCCTGCACCATCACCATCGCATCGGCCATCGCGCGGCCGGCATCCGTGGACTGGTTCAGGAGGCCGGCAACATTGGGCATCTGCAGCGCGTGATTGAACGGGTTGATGTGCTCGACCAGGATCGCATGGTTTCGCCGCGTTCCCTCGGTGAGCTGCGCGATCGCAATGGAGATGCCGATCGAGCTTGCGACATTTCGCACCAGGGTCAGCATCGAGGTTCCATCAGTCCGTAGCTCGCCCGGCAGCGTCAGGAACGCAACCGTCGACAGCGGCACGAAGACGAGGCCGAAGCCGAACCCCTGCATGATGCTGATGGTGATGATCTCGGGCACGCCGGTCTGGTCGGTCCACGCCGTCATCTGGAACAGCGACAGCGCCGTGAGCGCAAGCCCGACGATGATCAAGGTGCGGGCCTCGATATAGCGCAGCATCCGCCCGACCAGCATCATCGCGACGAACGTACCGCAGCCGCGCGTCGCCAACAGCACGCCGGCGGTGATGATGGGATAGCCGATGACGTTCTGCAGATAGGGCGAGGACAGCGCCATGGTCGAGAACAGCACGAGGCCCATCACGGTCATGAACACGCAGCCGCCGACGAAATTGCGGTCCTTGAACAGCGCGAACTGGATGAACGGGCGCTGCGTCGTCAGCGAATGCGCCAGGAAATAGTAGAAGCCGACGCCGGCGACGATGAACTCGATGATGATCTCGTTGCTTTCGAGCCAGCCCTGGTCCTCGCCGCGGTCGAGCGCGATCTGCAGCGAGCCGGTGCCGATAGCGAGCGCGGCGAAGCCGAACCAGTCGAACGTCAGCTCGCTGTTCGGCTCGGTCTCCTCCATGAAGGCCATCAGCCCGAGCACCGTGACCGCGCCGAATGGCAGATTGACGAAGAACACCCAGTGCCAGGAATAGGACTCGGTCAGCCACGCGCCGAGCGACGGGCCCATGATCGGGCCGAGCATCACGCCCATCCCCCAGATCGCCATCGCCTTGGCGCGCTCGTGCAGCGCGTAGGAATCGAGCATCACGGCCTGCGACAGCGGTACCAGGGAGGCGCCGAACACGCCCTGCAAGAGGCGGAACAGCACCATCTGCGTGATGTCCTGGGCAAGCCCGCACATCACGGACGCGATGGTGAAGCCGGCCGAGCAGACGATGAAGGTGCGCTTGCGGCCGAAGCGGTTGGCGATCCATCCCACCGGCGCGGTCATGATCGCGGCCGCGACGATGTAGGACGTCAGCACCCAGTTGATCTGGTCCTGCGAGGCCGACAGCGTACCCTGCATGTAGGGCAGGGCGACGTTGGCGATGGTGGTGTCGAGCGCCTGCATGATCGTCGCCGTCATGGCGCAGATCGTCACCATGTTGCGGCGGAATCCCGGAACCGCCGATGATGAGGCCGCCGGCGCAGTCATGGCGCGCTACTCCTCCTTCTCCGCCGCATGCGCCGCTCCGAACAGCCCGGCCAGCGTGCGCTCGTGGCCGGTGTCGATCGATACGTTGACGCTCATGCCGGCCTTCAGCCTGGCGACGAACCTGTCGGTCTTGTCGAAATGGATCCGCACAGGCACGCGCTGCACGACCTTGACGAAGTTTCCGCTCGCGTTCTGCGGCGGCAGGATCGCGAACTGTGCGCCGGTGCCCGGCGACAGCGAGCCGACCGTGCCCTTGAAGCGATGGTTCGGGAAGGCGTCGACGTCGAGTTCGACCGGCTGGCCGACCGCGACATAGGTGAAGTCGCTCTCCTTCGGATTGGCGTCGACCCAGGGATTGCCGACATCGATCACCGAGAACACCGGCGTGCCCGCGGTGACGAAGCGGCCGAGCTGGATCTGGTCGACCTGCGTGGCGATGCCAGGCATCGGCGCGCGCAACGTGGTGTGGTCGAGATCGCGCTGGGCGTCCTCGAGCTTGGCCTTGGCCTGGATGTAGGGCGGGAACTGCTCCAGCGGCAGCTCGGGATTGCCGAGCAATTGCGTTTTCGCGTTCGATAGCTGCTGCTTGATGTACTGCGCCTGCGCGCTCGCCGTCACCAGCGCATTGGCGGCGTTGTCGAGGTCGAGCTGAGAGCCGAAATTGTTCTTGGCGAGCGTCTGCTTGCGTTCGACGTCCTTCTGCTTCAGCTCGATGCCCTGCTGGGCCAGGTCCAGCATCTGGCCGTAGATCTTGATGTTGGCGGTGAGGTTGTCGTAGGTGGTCCGCGCCTGCTCCAGCGCCGCCTTGGTCTGGTCGACCGCGAGGCGGTAGGGCACGGGATCGATCTCGAACAACTCGTCGCCCTTCTGCACCTGCTGGCCTTCCTTGACGACGACCTTGATGATCTTGCCGGAGATGTCGGGGGTGATGAGCACCTTCTGGGCGCCGACATAGGCGTCGTCTGTCGTCACGTAGCGGCCGCCGTTGAGATAGAGCGCGAGGCCGCCGACGGCGGCGACGAGCGGCAGCACGACCAGCAGCAGCGTGCGACGGTAGCGGCGCACGAATCCGGGGCGCGCCGGCTTTTCGGCGGCGGCCGCCGCATCCGAGCCGGCTTTCTGTTCGGGGGCGAGTTTCAGGGCGGGCTCAGCCATAGCGCTGCTCCTTTCGCTGCTCGTCGCACAACGACTGCAGGGCGTTTCTCACGTTTTCTTTGATGGCCTCGAGGTGGGTCATCAGCCGCTCGGCGTCGTCGGCGCTGATGCCCTGAAGGGCGGTGTCGGTCAGATCGCCGCGCAGCACCGCGAGCTTCGCGAGCAGCGGACGCGCGGCCTTCTTCAGATAGAGCCGGTTGACGCGGCGGTCGGTGTCGTCGCCGCGCCGCTCGATCAGCCCAGCCTCGGCGAGCTTGTCGATCAGCCGCGTCAGCGTGATCGGCTGCATCTCCATCTGCTCGGCGAGCTCGGACTGCTTCATCCCCTCGTTGCGCTCCACCTTGGCCAGCACGGCCCATTGCGCGCGGGTCATGCCGAAGCGCGCCGCCTCCTTGTCGGCATAGGCGCGCACCAGGCGCTGCAACTCGCCGAGCGTAAACAGGAAATTCACGTCCGCGGACGTGCGGGTCATGGCGGATCTCGATTCAGTGGCGGAAGAAATTGAGCTTTGGCTGTAATGAGCCTCCGATATAATAAGCAAGCTTATGAATATTTGATGGCCCCGCCGAGCGCACCGACCCCGCCGAAGATGCATGGCTCGGCCGGGGGCCTTTGGCGAGACCGGCCCGAGATGCTAGATTGTCAGCAATGACCCTCGCAAAGCCCACCTTCCCGGCGCCGGACCACGACCATGGCCGCTGCGCGGCCGATGCCCTGGACCATGCCGAGCGCATCTGCGCTCAGCGCGGCCAGAAGTTCACGTCGCAGCGCCGCCAGGTGTTGGAGGCGCTGCTGTCGAGCCACCGGCCGCTCGGGGCCTACGAGATCATCGAGGAACTTGCCAAGGTCACCGCGCGGCCCGCGCCGATCACCGTGTACCGCGCGCTCGAGTTCCTGATGGCGAACGGCCTGGTGCACCGCATCGAGAGCCGAAATGCCTTCCTCGCCTGCGCCCACGACCACGAGCAGACCGCGCTGGTGGCGTTCCTGATCTGCGAGAGCTGCGGCGCCGTTGGCGAGGTTCCGGCTGCGCCGATCGCGGAAAGCCTGAAGCTGGCCGCTGCGGCAACGGGCTTCACACCGAAGCTTTCCGTCGTCGAGATCACCGGGTTGTGCGCGCATTGCCAGAGGGTCGCGTGAGGTCCGTCACTGCGGCCGAAGCTATACACGTGTGAATGACTGTCGTATTCGAGGTTCAGCGCGAGAACGGTGCGCGCAGGGAGAGGCCAGCACCGCCGCCGCTCTACCTCCGCATCATCTCCGACCGACAAAGACAAAGCTGACCACACCTTGATGGCGGTCCGAATACAAAGAAGCGCGCCAGGGAGCCAACGTCCTCGTGTCCGCAACGTCAACCTCATCCGCCGCGACCCGGCCGCTCGGCCTGGGCGCGATCGCCGTCATCCTCGTGCTGTGCCTGTCCTGGGCGTTCAATCAGATCGCGGTGAAGCTCGCGCTGCCTGAAATTCCGCCGCTGCTGCAGGCCACCTTCCGTTCGCTCGGTGCGCTGCCGGTGCTGCTGGTGTTCGCGCGGGTGCGCGGCGTGAAGATGTTCGAGCGCGACGGCACGCTGGGGCTCGGCCTGGTGGCAGGCCTGCTGTTCGGCTTGGAATTCGTGCTGATCTATCAGGGCCTGCTGCTGACCTCGGCGTCGCGCGCCATCGTGTTCCTGTATACCGCGCCGTTCTTCGTCGCGCTCGGCTCGTTCCGCTTCCTCGGCGAGCGGATGGGGCCGGCGCAATGGGGCGGGCTGGCGCTCAGCTTCACCGGTGTGGCGCTGGCGATCGGCATTCCCCAGGCCGATGTCGACGGCCGCGTGCTGCTCGGCGATCTCCTGGTGGTCGGCGGCGGCCTGCTCTGGGGCGTGACCACGGTGTTCGTCAAAGGCACCCGACTGCGCTTCATCGCGCCCGAGCGGGCATTGGGGTACCAGGTGGCGGTCTCCGTCCCGATCATGGCCGTGGCGGCCCTCATTGCCGGGGAGCGGTTGACCCAGGTTCCCAGCCCGTTCGTGATCGGCCTGATGGCCTACCAGTCGATCTGGGTGGTCGGGACCACGTTCACGATCTGGTTCGCCCTGATCAAGGCCTACTCGGCCAGCAAATTGTCGGCATTTACCTTCATCACCCCTTTATTCGGGGTGGTGGCGAGCTATTTCATCCTGCATGACGCCCTGACGCTGGCCTTTGGCCTGGCTGCCGTGCTTGTGATCGTTGGGCTTTTTCTCGTAAACCGCCCGAACCGCGTGGTCCTGGCCGCGACTGATCCATTGCTGAATGTCACCAAAACCTGATATCCGAGCGCCCATGAACAAGCCCGAGATCCTGACCGAGAACACCTCAGCGTCCGATGTCGCCGGACCCGCTCCCCGGCATCAGACCACCCGCGTCATGGTCGGCAACGTCGCCGTCGGCGGCGGCGCCCCGATCGTGGTGCAGTCGATGACCAACACCGACACCGCCGACGTCGACCAGACGGTGGCCCAGGTTGCAGCGCTGGCGCGCGCCGGGTCCGAGATGGTCCGCATCACGGTCGACCGCGAGGAGGCCGCCGCGGCCGTCCCGCAGATCCGCGAGCAGCTCGACAAGCGCGGCATCACCACGCCCCTGATCGGCGACTTCCACTATATCGGCCACAAGCTGCTGACCGACTATCCGGCCTGCGCCGAGGCGCTGGCGAAGTACCGCATCAATCCCGGCAATGTCGGCTTCAAGGACAAGCGGGACACCCAGTTCTCGACCATCATCGAGCTCGCCAACAAATATGGCAAGCCGGTGCGCATCGGCGCCAATTGGGGCTCGCTCGACCAGGAGCTGCTCAGCAAGCTGATGGACGAGAACGCCGCCTCCGCGAGCCCGCGCGACGCCCGCGCGGTGATGCGCGAAGCGATGGTGCAGTCGGCATTGCTGTCGGCCGCCCGCGCCCAGGAGCTCGGCATGCCGAAGGACCGCATCATCCTGTCGGCCAAGGTCTCGGCCGTGCAGGACCTGATCGCGGTGTATCAGGACCTCGCCGCACGCTCCGACTACGCCATTCATCTCGGCCTCACCGAGGCCGGCATGGGCTCGAAGGGCATCGTCGCCTCCTCGGCCGCGCTCGGCATCCTCCTGCAGCAGGGCATCGGCGACACCATCCGCATCTCGCTGACGCCCGAGCCCGGCGGCGACCGCACGCTCGAGGTGCAGGTCGCGCAGGAGCTGCTGCAGACCATGGGCTTCCGCACCTTCGTGCCGCTGGTCGCGGCGTGCCCGGGCTGCGGCCGCACCACCTCGACCACGTTCCAGGAGCTGGCGCGCTCGATCCAGGATTTCATCCGCGAGGAGATGCCGTCCTGGAAGACGCAATATCCCGGCGTGGAAGCGCTCAACGTCGCCGTCATGGGCTGCATCGTCAACGGCCCCGGCGAATCCAAGCATGCCAATATCGGCATCTCCCTGCCCGGCACCGGCGAAGCCCCGGCCGCGCCGGTCTTCGTCGACGGCAAGAAGTTCCGCACCCTGCGCGGGCCCACCATCGCCGCCGACTTCAAGGCGCTGGTGATCGACTACATCGACCAGCGATACGGCAGCGGCGCGAAAGCGCCGGAGAACGTGACCGCGGCGGAGTAGGGCGGCACGCTGGTCCCGGCTCAGCCAGCGGCGGCTCCTGTCCGCTGGGTTGATCGCGCGGTTGCTTGCGGCGAGAAGGCCTGACCATTCGTTACTCCGTCATGCCCGGGCTTGTCCCGGGCATCCACGTCGTTCCGAGGATGCCGAGCGGCGTGGATGGCCGGGACGAGCCCGGCCATGACGATGTGGCAGCAGACGGTCGCACAACTCCGATCGTCATATGCGATCCCTCTGTCGCAGGCGGGGAGCTTGAGAAAGAGTCCTCAGCTAGATTTCATGTCCAATCGGCTTGCCGTGAGAGCGACAGCCGACCTGCAACCGACGGCTGCTTGTGCCGCGCGCCGCGGTCTGAAATTTTTGCACGCGGATCGGCTGCAACGCACGCCGTGATGTCGCGGTTGCCCCCATCAGAACGGCGCCCGCCCCACTGCCGCCCGCATGATCAGCACCTTGAGGCTTGCTGAAGAGGACGCCTCGATGAATCTCGACATCCGCGAAATGGAACTCGCCGAGACCTCGATGGTCATCGACTACTTCTATTCGTCGAGCATCGAGCAGCTCGACCTGATGGGCATCGATCCGACGCGGATGCCGACCAGGCAGGTGTGGACCGGACTGTTCCAGACGCTCTACGACACGCCCTTGGCCGAGCGCGCGGCGCTGCTGGTGATCTGGCGGTTCGACGGCCGCGCCATCGGCTTCTCCAGTTGCGACCGCATCGTGTTCGGCAACCGCGCCCACATGCATCTGCACGTCACCGAGCCGGAGCTGCGCGGCCGCGGCCTCGGCACCGCATGCGTCCGCCGCACCATCGATTTCTATTTTGAGCGGCTGCAGCTCAAGCAGTTGTTCTGCGAGCCGCACGCCTACAACACCGCCCCCAACCGCGCGCTGCAGAAGGCCGGCTTCCGCTACTTGAAGACCTACAAGACCGTGCCCGGCCCGATGAACTACCATCAGGCCGTGACGCGCTGGATGATCGAGCGGTGAGGGTGAGGCTCCCCTCGATAGCGGGGAGAGATGTGCGCGGCTCTATCCACGTCATTGCGAGTGCAAGCGAAGCAATCCAGGGCCGCGCAAGGATTTCTGGATTGCTTCGCTGCGCTCGCAATGACGGCGTTTGCCGCAACATCGCGTCCTACAACCCCGCCACCAGCCCTCCGCTCCTACAGCGGCACGTGCCCATATTCGCGATTGGCGAGGCTCGCCTCTTCCAGATCGAGATCGCGCTCGATGCGGCGGCGGGTCTCGTCGGTGATCTTGCCGTCGCGCAGCATCACATGGATGAATTTGCGTTCCGCCGTGATCAGCTCGCGGGTCAGCTCGATGCCGAGCGCCGATGCGTCGTTGTCCTCGGGCTTCAGACCTTCCGGGAGCTGGTTGGTCCGTACCTCGTGGCGCGCCCGCAGCAGCCGCACCACCTCGTCCGACAGCTCGCGATCGCTGGTCATCGTTTCCAGCGACCGCAAGGCGCTGTCGAGCGCCTCGCGCCGGGCCGCGATCTCCTGCTCATGCTCGCGCTGATGCTCGGCGCGACCCTGGTTGCCGACCCCGAGCCAGCGCACGACGGCCGGCAGGGTCAGGCCGAGACCGATCAGGGTGAAGAAGATCACGCCGAAGGCGATGAACAGGATCTGGTCGCGATAGGGAAACGCATCGCCGGTCGAGAGCGTCAGCGGCAGCGCCAGCGCGGTGGCGAGCGAGACCGTGCCGCGCACGCCGGTGAAGCCGATGATGAAGGTCTGCCGCCACGGCGGCAGCGGATCGCGCGCGCGCAGCGAACTGCTCAGGAGGCGCGGCAGGATCGTCGCCGGGAAGGTCCAGGCGAAGCGTGCGATCACGACGATGGCGAGCACCAGCGCGGTCGCGATTATGATGTCGTCGAGCGGAAAGACCTTCGACTTCTCGTAGATCAGCCGCATCTGGAAGCCGGTCAGCAGGAACAGCATGCCCTCGATGAGGTAGATCATCAGGTCCCAGAAGAAGATGCCCTGCAGGCGGGTCGCCGAGGAGATCCACAGCGGTCCGTTCCAGCTCATGTAGAGGCCGCAGGCCACGGTCGCGATCACGCCGGAGCCGCCGACATGCTCGGGGATCCAGAACGCCAGATACGGCGTCAGCACCGACAGGGTGATCTCGACCTGCGGGTCGCGGGCATAGTGACGGGCGCGCAGCATCAGCCAGCCGACGCCGATGCCGAACGCGATCTCGCCGACCACGATCAGGCCGAACTCGCCGGCCGCGACCGGAAAGGAGAAGGCGCCGGTGGTGATGGCGGCCACCGCGAAGCGATAGAGGATCAGCGCTGTCGCGTCATTGGCGAGGCCCTCGCCTTCGAGGATCACCGTGACCCGGCGCGGCAGATGCAGCCGGCGGGCGATGGCGAGCGGCGCCACGACGTCGGGCGGCGCCACGATGGCGCCGAGCAGGAAGCCGAGGCTCCAGGGCAGGCCGAGAAGATAGTGGGTCGCGGTGGCCACCATGGAGGCGGTGAAGATCACGCAGCCGACCGCGAGCAGCACGATCGGCCGCAGATTGCGCTTGAACTCGCGCCAGCTCATCGCGACGCTCGACGAATAGATCAGCGGCGGCAGCACCACCAGCAGCACGAGCTCGGGCGGCAGCGCGAACGCCGGCATCGTCGGCACGAAGGCGAGCGCGATGCCGGCGAGCATCAAGAGGATCGCCGGCGCGAGATTGGCGCGTCGCGCGATCAGGGCGGTTCCCGCCAACACGGCCAGCAGGATCAGGAATATCTGAAAATGGGCTTCCATTGGTCTCAGCCGGGCGTCGCAGCGCCGGCCTCAGTCCCTGAGATCGTAGCGGTAGGACTTCGACACGATCTGCCAGCCGTCCTTCAGTTTCATCGCCACGAGATAATCGGTGAAATAGCGCGGCGGCAGCTGGCAGCGCACCTTGATGAAGGCCGTCTTGTCGTCCGAACGATCGATGGTGACGATGAAGTCCTCGCGCGGCTTGCCCTCGCCCTTCGCCGACGGGCGCTTGCGTACCCAGGCCAGCCAATCTGGCACGGTCAGGATCTTGAGCTCGCCATTCTCGACCCAGCGCAGGTCAGCGGTGGGGTGGAACACGGCACCGAGCTTGTCGGCGTCGCCCTCGTAGAGCGCATCGAAATAGCCCTGAACGACGGCCTCGACGGTGGAACGGTCTGTGCTCACGGCCAACTCCCTGGGAACCTGGACAAACAAGGATCGCATTTTCGATGCAAAACGGCGCTTGGCAAGGCATGAACTGGCGTCATTGCGCCAGCGACAGACTATAATGGCCGAGGCCAGGTCGATCGGGAATAAATCTGCGTGATCCCGGTCACAAGCCGAATGGGCTGCACTCTGATAGGCACGTCCCAGCAGGTCTCCCAGCGGTATGGGGTAGGTACGATGTCTTGGTCACTTCGATTGGGCGGTTACATCCTGACGGCAGCGCTGCTGCTGATCGGCCACCCCGCGCTCGCCGAGAAGCGGGTGGCGCTCGTCATCGGCAACTCCGCCTATCAGAACGTGCCGCAGCTCACGAACCCCGCCAATGACGGCGCGGTGATGACCGCGACCTTCAAGAGCGCCGGCTTCGACGTCGTCGATTACAGGCGCGATCTCACCGCCCGTGAGACCCGGCGGGCGCTGCGCGATTTTGCCGACGCCGCGCGCGATGCCGACATCGCCGTGGTCTACTATGCGGGCCACGGCATGGAAGTCGAAGGGGCCAACTACCTGATCCCGATCGATGCCCGGCTCGAGCGCGACACCGACGTCTATGACGAGACGCTGTCGCTCGACCGCATCCTGGTTGCCGTCGAGCCGGCCAAGAAGCTGCGGCTGGTCATTCTCGATGCCTGCCGCGACAATCCGTTCACCCGCAACATGCAGCGGACGGTGGCGACCCGCAGCCTCGGCCGCGGCCTCGCCAAGGTCGAGCCGACCAGCCCCAATACGCTGATCGCCTACTCCGCCAAGGCCGGCTCCACGGCGCAGGACGGCGACGGCAAGAACAGCCCCTTTACACTGGCGCTGTCGCGGCACATCGCGACCCCCGGCCTCGACGTCCGCAAGGCGTTCGGCTTCGTGCGCGACGAGGTGCTGAAATCGACCGGCAACCGCCAGGAACCGTTCGTGTATGGCTCGCTTGGCGGTGAGGACGTGCCGCTGGTTCCTGGCGTGCCGCGCGTCGTCACGCAGATGCCGGTGGCGCCGCCCGCAAATCCGCAGGCCGACATCCGGCGCGACTACGAGCTTGCGATGCAGGTCGGCAACAGGGGCGCGCTGAACGCGTTCCTGGCGCAATATCCGGACGGCTTCTACGCCAGCCTTGCCAAGTTGCAGCTCGAAAAGCTCACCGCCGAGGAGAATCGCGCCGCCGCTTCCGAGAAGGCCCGCGCCACCGAGGCCGAGCGCGCGCGACTCGTCGCGGAGGGCGCGCGCAAGGACACCCTCGCCAAGGCGGAGGCCGAGGCCAAGGCGGCCGAGCAGGCGCGCATTGCTGCCGAGAAGGCCAATCAGCTGGCACAGCAGCAGGCGGCCGACGCCGAGAAGAAGCGGCAGGAGCAGCAGCTCGCGGCGGCCGACAATCCGCGCGCGGCGACATCGCCGGGCGCGCCGGCGGCCGCAGCCCTACAGCAGGGGCCGGAGGTCGCCTCGCTGACTCCCCCATCGCAGCCGGCTGATCTCGCCAAATCCGTTCAACTCGAGCTGCGCCGCGTCGGCTGCCTCAGCGAGGACGCCGATGGCGACTGGGGCTCGGCCTCGCGCCGCTCGCTGTCGCAGTTCAACCGCTATGCCGGCACCAAGCTCGATACCCAGGCCGCCTCGGCCGATGCGCTGCAGGCGATCAAGCTCAAGCAGGCCCGCGTCTGCCCGCTGGTCTGCCAGCATGGTTACAAGTCGGACGGCGACCGCTGCACGCGCGTCGTTTGCGCCGAGGGCTCGTTCGTCAACGACGACAATGAATGCGAGAAGCGGCGCGAGAAGAAGCCGGTTGCCAGGCGCGGGCAGGACGACGGGGACGTGCCGTCGCGCCGTCGCGGCCGTGCTGCTCTCGAGCCCGGCCTGCCGCTTCCCAATGTCGGCGTCGGCGTCGGCATCGGGTCGGCCCCGGGCTACGCCAGGCCGCAGACCCAGGCCGCTCGGCCGCCGAAGTCCACCGGCCAGATCTATTGCGATGCCTATCTGTGCCGCGCCGTCAGGCCCGGCTGCCGTCTCGAATATCGTGGCGGCGGTGGTCCGGCCAACAACGCCAGCGTCGAGGTGTGCAACTGATCAGGACGAGATTACGCTGGCGGCGATGTTGACCATCAGGGCGACCAGCGCGGTGTTGTAGATGAACGAGATGATGCCGTGCACGGTCGCAGTGCGGCGGATGATCTTGTCGGTGATGCCGACGTCGGAGACCTGGGCGGTCATGCCGATGACGAAGGAGAAGTAGACGAAGTCCCAGTAGTCGGCGTGCTCGTCCGTGTCGCCGCTGGGGAATTGCAGGCCGCCGGGCTTGGCGCCGCGGTAGTAGTCATGAGCGTAGTGCAGGGCGAAGGTCGCATGCACCGCGGCCCAGGACAGCGAGACGGTGAGCAGCGCCAGCGTCAGCGCCGGGGCGTCGCGCTTGGAGGCGCCGAGCTCGAGCACGATCGCCGCGATGCTGGCGAAGGCGCCGAGCGCCGTGACCAGCAGGATCACGAAACGGCCGTCGTCCTGCATGATCGCCTTGCGGCGGATGTGATGATGCTCGCTGCGCAGCATCATCGCCGCGACCAGCACGAGGTAGAGCGCGGTGAAGATGTCCCAGGCGAGCAGCAGCCGCGTGATCAGGCGGAGCGCCTGCGGCAGCAAGAAGAACGCGATGATCGCGATGCCCAGCGAAACGAAGGTGCGCGGCCGCGCATAGATGACGCGCAACGCAGCCGGCATGCTTGCGAAGCGGGCGAGGTCCGGATCGTCGGGATGGACTCCGGCCAACGCCTCGCCTCAGCTCTTGCGCTCGGCGACGAAGTGGGCGGCGGCCCGCAGCACGTCGCCCTTGGCGCCGAAGATCGACAGCGCGGCATCGCCGCGGGCGAGGAGGTCGCGGACGCGCTGCCTGGCGCCCTCGACGCCGAGCTGGGTGACGAAAGTGGTCTTGCCGAGCTCGGCGTCGGCGCCGGCCGGCTTGCCGAGCGTCGCGGCATCGCCCTCGACGTCGAGCAGGTCGTCGGCAATCTGGAAGGCTTCGCCCAGCGCCCGGCCGTAATCGTCGAGCGCCTGGTACTCGGCTGCCGAGGCCTGGCCGAGCAGGGCGCCGGCGATGCAGCCGAAGCGGAGCAGGGCGCCGGTCTTCATCTGCTGCACGCGGGCGACGTCGACCGGGTCGCGGTCGCCGAACCGGCCCTCGCCGGCAAGATCGAGGATCTGGCCGCCGGCCATGCCGCCGACACCGGCGCAGCGGGCCAGCGCCCGAGTCAGCGCCAGCCGGACGCCGGCGTCGGCATGGATCTCGTCGCGGGTGATGATGTCGAAGGCGATGGTCAGCAGCGCGTCGCCCGCCAGGATCGCGGTGGCGTCGTCATAGGCCTTGTGCAGGGTCGGACGTCCCCGGCGCAGGTCGGAATTGTCCATCGCCGGCAGGTCGTCATGGATCAGGGAATAGCAGTGGATGCATTCGAGCGCCGCGCCCGCCATCAGCGCGCCCCGCCGGGGCACGCCGAACACGGCAGCGCTCTCGACCACCAGGAACGGGCGCAGCCGCTTGCCGCCGTTGAGGCTCGAATAGCGCATCGACTCGATCAGCCGCTTCGGCCTGATGATCTCGTCCGCCAGCGGCGCATCGCCGAGGAGCTCGCCGAGCAGGGCTTCGGTCTCTTCCGCGGTCTTGTCCAGGCGTTGGGTGAAGTCGGTGAGGGCCGTCGCAGTCATTTAACAAGAGCTCCAGGGGCAAAATTCGCCGGACAATCGTTGATGGCGGCGACTTCGTCAATTGCCGGAGCGGTGGCGGCTTTCGGCCGCAACGGCGGAAAAAAGCAGGAAACCACATCGAGATGTCGGATAATCCCGGCCAATTGTCCGCCGCCGCGGCGGTCGAACCCGAGCGACGCCTGCCCTTGCGTACCGTCAGAACCATCCTCCTGATCGTCGTGCTGGTGCTGCTCGTGCCCTACGCGCTGACGCCGTTCTATGCCGTGGGTCACCCCGTCTCGACCCTGATGCTGTGGCGGTCGGTGACGGGGCAGCCGGTAACGCGGCACTGGATCGACCTCTCGGCGATGTCGCCGTATTTGCCCCGCTCTGTGGTGGCCGCGGAGGATGCCAAATTTTGTGCCCATCACGGCATCGACTGGGGAGCGCTGCGGGAGGTCATGGACGACGCCGAGGACGGCGAGGTTGGCCGCGGCGGCTCGACCATCACCCAGCAGGTTGCCAAGAACCTGTTCCTCTGGCAGGGCCGCAGCTATGTCCGCAAGGCGCTGGAACTGCCGCTGGCGCTGTGGATCGATCTCGTGCTCAGCAAGCGGCGCATTCTCGAGATCTATCTCAACATCGCCGAGCTTGGCCCATCCGGCCAGTTCGGCGTCGAGGCGGGCGCAAATTACGCCTTCAACCGCTCCGCCGCGGGGCTCGGCCCGCGCGAGGCGGCCCTGATGGCCTCGATCCTGCCGAACCCCGTCCGGCGCAGTGCCCGGGCTCCGGGGCCGGGCGTGCGGCGGCTGTCGGCGACCTACATGGTGCGGGCCCAGGCCTCCAGCCTGCAGACCTGCTGGGGGGAGCGGCGTTGAGACCCGAGCGGGCGCAATTTTGGCCAAAAATGCCTCGGAGAGCCCTAGCCATGCCGCACCCCTTCCTCTATAAGCGCGGCCTTGATCGGCATCCGGGCTCGCCAGCTTCATGGCTGCAGCCGTCCTTTGCGGACGATGCCTTCCGAAATACCCCTAGAGGATACCGATATGGCCGTCCCCAGAAGAAAAACTTCGCCGTCGCGCCGCGGCATGCGCCGCTCGGCTGACGCCATCAAGAAGCCGACCTATGTCGAGGACAAGGATTCCGGCGAGCTGCGTCGTCCGCACCACCTGGACCTGAAGACCGGCATGTACAAGGGCCGCCAGGTTCTGAAGAAGAAAGACGCCTGATTGTCCGCGCGGGCCGCTTTCCAAGCTGCCCGAATTCGGCCATCGATGGGGTTGAAAGCGGTCCCGTGCGACGTGATTCGCCGGGACCGCTGCGTATCTGTGCCGCGTGATCCCGTCTCGCTGTCATCATCTTCGCACCGATTGATTTTGCGCCGGGCCGCCGCCCGCGCCATCCAAGGCTTCAACCGATGTCCATGGTCGGTTTCCCGCTGCTGCTGATCCCGCTGGCGATCTACAACATGATCGTCTTCCTGATGCCGGGGGTCGCCTTCAGCGAGACGCTGCTGCGCCTTCAGCTTCCGTCCGGCGAGATCTGGACGATCTCGCTCGGCGACATGCTGCTGGGCCTGGGCGTGCTGCTGCTGCTGCTCGAAATCATCAAGGCGGCGAAGCCGAACGGGAAATATCTGACCGATCATCTGCTGTCGCTGCTGGTCTTCGGCGGCGCCGCGGCGGAATTCGTGATGTGGCAGAAGTTCGGGAATTCGACCTTTCTGATGCTGACCCTGCTGGCGATGGTCGATTTCTTCGGCGGCATCTCGCTGCGCACCAAGCGCGCCGCCCGCGCCGTCGTAGCCGCGCCTGCTCCCGCGCCGGTTCCTGCCGACGTGCCCATCTCTGATCCCGAGCCCGAGCTGATCGAAGAATCGGCCAAAGAACCGGCCAGGGCGGAGCTTCAGCCGGCGGATGCCGCTGCCCCTCCTGCACCCGACGAGGAGTCCACCGATGCCGTGCCGGCAGCGGCCTCGGTCGCCGAATCGGTGCTGCTCGATCGCTCGGTGCCCCGACCGGCTGCTGCGGAGCCGAAAGGCGCCGCCCCGGAGTTGCAGGCCGAGGTGACCGGCCCGGGGGCCCATGAGCCGCCAAAAACCGACACGCCAAAGGCCTGACGCGCAGGCGAGCCGCGCTCAGATCACCTGCCGGGTCCGGCCGACGGCCCGCGTCACCGGCTGAAGCCTCGCCGCATAGGCGTTGTGTACGTCTGCCGGCGCGGCACGCCTCAGCGTGCGGGTCTGTGGCAGTTGCTCGGCGGTCGCGATCAGATGGGTGACGAAGCTGGCGTCGGGGCGGGAGGCGCGGACCATGCGCGCGCGATGCTCGTCGCTGGTGCCGGCCGGCAGCAGCACGACCGAGCGCGACGTCTCCTCCGTTCGGTCCAGGCGGCCCTCGTCCTGATCAATCGTTAACATTGCCCAACCATTACCGGCGCGCGTGTCACGTTATGGGACGCCGGAGCCTTTCGCCATTCCAACTCGCAAAGCCAATGCCGTTCCAAGCGCGTCGGGCGTTGTACGTTCCAAAGATGGTTGACGCGTCTCGGACACGCGCCCGTCGCCTCGGCATGCTCTCCGTTAACCAGAGATGCGTAGTCTGATTCGCGAAGTCGGCCGCCGCCGCTCGCGCAGATGCGCGTCGGCCGTTCCCAAATCAGCGCCGGTCTTGCCGGCCTGTGCCGAAACGAGGCGATCTTGACATCCGAACTGCCACAGACCGCGATGATCCTGGCGTCCCTGGGCCAAGCTGCCTTCGTCTGGGATCTGGCGAGCGACGTGATCGTCTGGAGCGATCACGTCGGGGCGGTGTTTGCCGACGTTCCGCTGCCGCAACTCTGCAACGGCGCCGAATTCAGCAAGCTGATCGAGCCGGACCGCAGCATCCGCTCCGAGATCATGCACCAGGCGGCGCCGCTGCATGGCGCCGCCGGCACGCCGTACCGGATCGAATATGGCGTGCGCACCCACGCCGGTGCGCCGCTGATCTGGGTCGAGGAGACCGGCTGCTGGTTCGCCGGCCCCGATGGGCGGCCATCGCGTGCCCAGGGCATCGTGCGGATCAACAACGAGCGCCACGCCCGCGAGGAGCAACTGCTCAAGCTGTCACGCCACGATCCGCTGACCGGCGAGCTGAACCGGACGCACCTGTTGGCGACGCTTGCCGAGGTGATCGAGGAGTCGCAGCGCTTCCGCTTCTCCTGCGCCTTCATGCTGGTCGGCATCGATCATCTCGCGCGCATCAACGACGCCTTCGGCTTCGACGTCGCCGACGGCGTCGTGCTGGAGATCGCCCAGCGCATCCGGGGCCGGCTCCGCGGCGGCGACACGCTCGGGCGGTTCTCGGGCAACAAGTTCGGGTTGATCCTGAAGAACTGTACGATGGACGACATGAACACCGCCGCCGAACGCTTCCTCGCGACGGTGCGCGACGAGGTGGTGCCGACCAAGTCTGGTCCGGTCGCCGTCACCGCGACGATCGGCGCAGTCAGCGTTCCCCGTCACGCCCGCTCGGTCGAGGAGGCGGTCAACCGCGCCCATGAGACGCTCGACGCCGCCAAGCGCCGCCGCATCGGATCGTTCTCGACCTGGCGGCCGAACGTGGAGCGCGACGCGCAGCGCAAGGTCAACATCCGCGTCACCGATGAGATCGTGACCGCGCTCAATGAGCGGCGCATCGTCACGGCGTTCGAGCCGGTGGTGAATGCCAACACGCTTGCGCCCGCCTTCTATGAATGCCTGGTGCGGATGCGCCAGGATGACGGTCGGGCCCTCCTGGCGCCGGACGTCGTGCCGGTCGCCGAACGTCTCGGCCTGATCCGTCTGGTCGATCACCGCATTCTGGAGCTGGTGGTGGCGGAGCTTGCGAGCACGCCCGACGTCACCCTGAGCCTCAACATCTCGCCTGAGACCACCATGGATCCGGACTGGTGGGCCTCGATCGAGTCCATGATGCGCGCCCATCCGGGGGTCGCCGAACGGCTGATCGTCGAGATCACCGAGACGGTCGAGATCCAGGACGTCGACGATCTCCGCGGCTTCGTGACGCGGCTGAAAGATCTCGGCAGCCGAATTGCCATCGATGATTTCGGCGCCGGACACACCTCGTTCCGCAATCTGCGCAAGCTCGGCGTCGACATCGTCAAGATCGACGGCGCCTTCGTGCAGAATCTCGTGCGCTCGGCTGACGACCGCGCCTTCGTGCAGACGCTGGTCGAGCTGGCGCGACGGCTGCAGATCAAGACGGTCGCGGAATGGGTGCAGGACGAGGCGTCGGTCGCGCTGCTGCGCGACTGGGGCTGCGACTACATCCAGGGCCGGGTGATCGGCCTCGCCTCGGTCGATCGGCCGTGGATCGGTAACGGCACCGTCGAGTTGCCGGCGGCGAGCTGATCGGCCGCCGGCCTTCGGCGTCAGCCTTGCTGCTCGTCCTTCTTCGGCTCGGACATGCGGTCGAGCCGGTCCTGCATTTCCTTCATCTGACGACGCAGCTCGTCGATGTTGTCGTCGGCGGCCGGGGTCGGCTCGGCCGCCTTTTCCTCCCCGCGGGCCGGCGGCGCGAACGGCTTGAACATCGAGAAGGTCTGCTGGAACAGCTCCATGTTGCGGCGCACCTGCTCCTCGAGCGGCGCGAATGGCGTCCCACTGAAGGTGTCAGCGATCTGCTTGCGGAACTTTTCCTGCTCTCTGGTCAGGGTATCGATCGACTGCTCAAGGTATTTCGGCACCACCATCTGCATGCTGTCGCCGTAGAAGCGGATGAGCTGACGCAGGAACGTGGTCGGCAGCAGGTTCTGGCCGGCCTTGTTCTCCTGTTCGAAGATGATCTGGGCGAGTACGGAGCGCGTGATGTCGTCGCCGGTCTTGGCGTCGTAGACCAGGAAATCCTCCCCGTTCTTAACCATCGAGGCAAGATCTTCGAGGGTCACGTAGGTACTCGTCCCGGTATTGTAGAGCCGCCGGTTCGCGTATTTCTTGATTGTGGTGGGTTGGTCAGATTTCGCCATGAGCTCACACATGCAAACCGAGAACAGGGAACCCGGCGGCGTCGCCGCAGGGCGAAGAGCTACGCAATGCAATAACGTAATCACTTTCGGGCGAGTTCGGCTACGGTTTTGTGCGGAACGGTTAATCCCGCAGCAGAAATCTTGCTCACGAAACGGCCAAGCATCCCAATTTGAATGCGCTGCAACAGGAATTGCTGATGCCGCCAATTGACATGTCGCAACGACGTTAACAGGATGAAGCGCGAAGCTTTCGCACTCGCCAATCCGGGGCTTGCGGACGGCCGGCACGACCGTGAACTGAAAAGATCATTTTCATTTCAAATACCCTCAAGTTCTCAAGCCCTCGCTTTCACGTCCAAGATCAAGAACCCCAGGAGATGCCCATGTCAGACGATGTCGTCATCGTCAGCGCCGCCCGTACCCCGGTTGGAAGCTTCAACGGTGCCTTTGCCAGTGTTCCGGCCCATGAGCTGGGCGCTGTCGCCATCAAGGCCGCACTGGAACGCGCCGGCATCGAGCCGGGCCGTGTGTCCGAAGTCATTCTGGGGCAGATCCTGACCGCAGCTCAGGGCCAGAACCCGGCCCGTCAGGCCTCGATCGCCGCCGGCATTCCGGTGGAAAGCCCGGCCTGGGGCATCAACCAGCTGTGCGGCTCGGGCCTGCGCTCCGTCGCGCTGGGCTACCAGGCGCTTGTCAATGGCGACTCCGACATCGTGGTTGCCGGCGGCCAGGAGTCGATGAGCATGGCGGCGCATGCGCAATACCTGCGCGCCGGCGTGAAGATGGGCTCGCTCGACCTGGTCGACACGATGATCAAGGATGGTCTGTGGGATGCCTTCAACGGCTATCACATGGGCAACACCGCCGAGAACGTTGCGAAGCAATATCAGATCACCCGCGCGCAGCAGGACGAGTTCGCCGTTGCATCGCAGAACAAGGCCGAGGCCGCTCAGAAATCCGGCAGGTTCAAGGACGAGATCGCGCCGGTGACGGTCAAGAGCCGCAAGGGCGACACCGTGGTCGACACCGACGAATACCCGCGTCATGGCGCGACGGTCGAGGCCATGGCCAAGCTGCGTGCGGCATTCGAGAAGGACGGCACGGTCACCGCCGGCAACGCGTCGGGCATCAATGACGGCGCAGCGGCCGTGGTGCTGATGACCGCCAAGCAGGCCGCCAAAGAAGGCAAGACCCCGCTCGCCCGGATCGTGTCCTGGGGACAGGCCGGCGTCGACCCGAAGATCATGGGCACCGGCCCGATCCCGGCGTCGCGCACGGCGCTGAAGAAGGCCGGCTGGAATATCGCCGACCTCGACCTGATCGAAGCCAACGAGGCGTTCGCCGCGCAGGCCTGTGCCGTGAACAAGGACCTCGGCTGGGATCCGGCCAAGGTCAACGTCAACGGCGGTGCGATCGCGATCGGCCATCCAATCGGTGCATCCGGCGCGCGCGTGCTCGTGACCCTGCTGCATGAGATGCAGAAGCGCGACGCCAAGAAGGGCCTCGCGACGCTGTGCATCGGCGGCGGCATGGGCATCGCGCTGTGCGTCGCACGCGACTAAAAAGCCGGCACTGACTGCGAACCGTTCAGTCTTCGCAATCGCGTCCAGCTCAACTAAAGATCAACGCCCGGCGATCTCGCCGGGCGTTTTGTTCTTGATGTCCGTCAAACACGTCGCATAATCGACCACTAAAAAAATGGAGTTGAGCGAGCATCGATGGTCATGCGGCAAGTTGATCGTCGCACGACGTTTCATGATCCAATAACAACGGTATGCACGGTGGCAGCCAGAGGTTGTCCTGTGCGATCAGTCATCGAGGGAAGGATTCGACATGGCACGTGTGGCGTTGGTGACCGGGGGGACGCGCGGTATCGGAGCGGCGATCAGCAAGGCGCTGAAGGCGGCGGGATACAAGGTCGCGGCGAATTACGGCGGCAACGATGCCGCTGCGGAGAAGTTCAAGAGCGAGACGGAGATCCCCGTCTACAAATGGGACGTCAGCTCGTTCGAGGCCTGCGGCGAAGGCATCAAGAAGGTCGAGGCCGATCTCGGTCCCATCGACGTGCTGATCAACAATGCCGGCATCACCCGTGACACGGCCTTCCACAAAATGACGCTCGAGCAGTGGAGCGCCGTCATCAACACCAATCTCGGCTCGCTGTTCAACATGACCCGCCCGGTCATCGAGGGCATGCGCGCGCGCAAGTTCGGCCGCATCATCAACATCTCCTCGATCAACGGCCAGAAGGGCCAGTTCGGGCAGGTCAACTACTCCGCGGCGAAGGCCGGCGACATCGGCTTCACCAAGGCGCTCGCGCTGGAGACGGCCAAGGCCGGCATCACCGTCAACGTGATCTGCCCGGGCTACATCAACACCGAAATGGTGCAGGCGGTGCCGAAGGACGTGCTCGAGAAAGCCATTCTGCCGCTGATTCCGGTGGGGCGCCTCGGCGAGCCCGAGGAGATCGCGCGCGCCGTGGTGTTCCTCGCGGCGGATGAGGCGGGAGCCATCACCGGCTCGACGCTGTCGGTCAATGGCGGCCAGTACATGGTGTGATCCGCGCCGGCGGCGTTGCCTCCGGCCGCCTTCTGCGGTTAAGGAAATCGAACGCCCGCGCTCGCCGCGGGCATTCACGTCTTGGACGCTCCCCGCACGGACGAAGGCGTGGGTGGCCGGCATGAGCCGGCCGTGACGGAGCCTGCCGCCTGATGTCCCAGCGAACTGCGACCCTGATCGGTCTGACCGCGATCCTGATGTGGTCGCTGCTCGCCTTGTTGACGGTGGCGACGGGTACGATCCCCGCCTTCCAGCTTGCGGCAATGACCTTTGCTGTCGGCGGCGCGGTCGGCCTGCTCAGTGTGTTGCGTCGACCGGATGGGCTGCAGGTGTTGCGGCAGCCGGCGAGGGCGTGGGCCGTGGGCGTCGGCGGCCTGTTCGGCTATCACGCGCTGTATTTCCTGGCGCTGCGCTTCGCGCCGCCGGCGGAAGCCGGGCTGCTGAACTATCTCTGGCCGCTGCTGATCGTGCTGTTCTCGGCCTTCCTGCCGGGCGAGCGCCTGGCGGTCCATCACGTCATCGGCGCCGCGATCGGTCTCGTCGGAACCGCGCTGCTGTTGCTCGGCAACGGTGCGAGCTTCGCTGCGAGCCAGTTGCCGGGGCTTGCGGCCGCCTTCGTCGCGGCGTTCGTGTGGGCGATCTATTCGGTGCTCTCGCGTCGTCTGAAGGCGGTGCCGACCGATGCGGTCGCCGGCTTCTGCCTGGCGACGTCCGCGCTGGCGGCCCTGGTCCATGTTGCGGTCGAGCGAACGGTCTGGCCCGACAGCCCGACGCAGTGGCTCGCTGTTGCCGGTCTCGGCATCGGCCCGGTGGGTGCTGCGTTCTACGCCTGGGACATCGGCATGAAGCGGGGCGACATTCGGGTGCTCGGTGCGGCGTCCTATGCGACGCCGCTGCTGTCGACGGCGTTCCTGATCGTTGCCGGCTACGCGCGGCCGAGCGCGACCATCGCCGTGGCGGCGCTGCTGATCGCCGGCGGCGGTCTGGTCGCGGCCAAGGACATGTTCCTTCTGCGCAAGCGCTGACCGCGTCAGGTTGAGCGAAAGTCAGGCGGTGCCCGCTCGCATGCGGACTTCGGTACGGCGGCCCGAATCCGCCGGTTATCCTTGATGCGCACTTAACCGTGCGCAAAACCAGCGCGCCGGCCGGTAGCTCACAACCGCCGATTACGGTTTGGCGCGGTCTGCACCTAACCCGCCCTTTACCCGTCCCGCGCGATAGTTCGCGGCAAATGGTGCTGACAACGGGGCGGCGATGCCGGACGTGAGACGTTACATGGCCCGCGCGGGGGAGTTGTTTCGCGTCCCCGCCGACAATCCCGAGCTGACGCGCGCGCAGTTCCAGGCGTTCTCGAAGCAGGTGCCGCTGCTCTATTTCATTCTCATCACCAACAGCCTGGCGCTCGCCTACACCTTCCTGCCGCTGGCGCCGACGTGGCTCACGATTTCGGTGCCGGCCCTGCTATCGACGATTACCGGCGCGCGGATGCTGTGGTGGCTGCGGCAGGGCGAGGCCGCCAGCAACGACGCCGAGGTGCTGCGCAACCTGCGCGTCACCAACCGGATCGCCGGCCCGATCGGGGCGCTGTTCGTCGTCTGGTCATTCGCGTTGTTTCCCTATGGCGATCCGTTCGCCAAGGGGCAGGTCGCGTTCTACATGGCGGTCACGGTCATCGGCATCATCTTCTGCCTGATGCATTTGCGCTCCGCGGCGCTGATCGTGACCCTCGTGGTCATCGTCCCCTACGTCATCTTCTTCATGTCCACAGGCGTTCACGCGCTGCGTGCGATCGCGGTCAATCAGTTGCTCGTGTCCGGCGCCATGGTCACGGTGCTGTTCATCTACTATCGGGATTTCGCCGCGCTCGTCGCCAGCCGCAAATCGCTGCTCGCGGAGCAGGCCGCGACGCAAGCGCTGTCGGATGAAAACTTCCGCCTCGCCAATTTGGACGCGCTGACCGATCTGCCCAATCGCCGCCGCTTCTTCTCGGAGCTCACGCAGGCATTCGCCGAGGCCGAGCGGGACGGCACGCGGCTCGCCGTCGGCATCATCGATCTCGACGGCTTCAAGCCGATCAACGACACCTACGGACATACGGTCGGCGACCGCGTGCTGATGGAGGCCGCGCGCCGCGTCCGCGACGCCTGTGCCGGCCATGGCGGCCAGGTCCATCTCGCCCGACTCGGCGGCGACGAGTTCGGACTGGTGGTCGCCGGCAACCCCACGGACGACGATCTGCTCAACCTCGGACGGCAGATCACCGAGCTGATCAAGCTGCCCTATCAGTTCGACACGACGCATACCGGCCTGTCGTGCTCGACCGGCTTTGCGCTATATCCGCGCTCGGCCATGGCCGCGGATGCGCTGTACGAATGCGCCGACTATGCGCTCTACCACGCCAAGCGCCGCGCCCGCGGCCAGGCCATCATCTTCTCGACCGAGCTCGAGGCGGAGATCCGCAGCCGCAGCGTGATCGAGCACCTGTTGCGCACGGCCGATTTCGAAGCCGAGATGGATCTGGCGTTTCAGCCGATCATGGACGCGACGAATTCGCGCACCACCGGATTCGAGGTGCTGGCGCGCTGGCACAGCCCCAAGCTGGGGACGGTGTCGCCCGCAAGCTTCATCCCGGCGGCCGAGCGGATCGGCGTCATCCGCAGCCTGACGCGCTGTCTGCTGGTCAAGGCGCTCGCGGCGGCGCGGACCTGGCCGGACGACATTCGCGTGTCGTTCAATCTCTCCGCGCACGACATCTGTTCGCCGGACGGTGTTCTTCCACTGCTGGCGGTCATTCATGCCAGCGGCGTTCCGCCGCGCCGAATCGAGTTCGAGATCACGGAGACCGCCGTCACCTTTGATTTCGCCCGCGCCGAGCAGTCGATCGCGGCGCTGAAGGCGATCGGTTGCGGCATCTCGTTGGACGATTTCGGCACCGGCTACTCGTCGCTCAGCCACGTTCACCGGCTGCCGCTCGACAAGCTCAAGGTCGACCGCAGTTTCGTGAGCGACGTCAATGCCAACCCGATCAGCCACAAGATCATCAAGTCGCTGACCGGCCTCTGCGCCGACATGGAAATCTCGTGTGTGGTCGAAGGTGTCGAGACCAAGGAGCAGCTCGACAGCCTCCGGCGTTTGGGCGCGGACTACATCCAAGGCTACTACTTCGCGAAGCCGATGCCGGCCGACGCGATTTCCGGCTTCCTCGCCCAGGAGCGCCAGCGCTTTGCCGAGCCCGCCGCGAAGGTCGCGGGCGCGAGCGCCTGACTCAGACCTCCGGCTCCCAGCCGGGCGGCGCGAGTTCGAATCCTTCGAACATGAAGCCCGGCGCCACCGTGCAGCCCACCAGCGTCCAATCGCCGGTGCTCTCGGCGGCTTGCCAGGCATGGGCAGGGACGACCGCCTGCGGTTGCTGGCCGGCTGCGAGGTCGATCCCCAGCGTCGTCGTTTGCGGCGCCAGGCCTTCGGCGGCGATCCGCAAGGTCAGCGGTGCCCCGGCATAGAAGTGCCAGGTCTCGACCGCGTCGACACGGTGCCAATGCGAACGCTCGCCGCGGGCGAGCAGGAAATAGATCAGGGTCGACGCGGCGCGGCCGGAGGCGTCCACGGCCCGATCGCGGAAGGTCTCGCGAAAATGTCCGCCCTCCGGATGCGGCTGCAGACCAAGGCGCGCGATGATGTCGGCAGCCGAGAGCGTGGTCATCGTCTTCCTCAGCCTTACGACTTGTTCTTGCGCTCGCGCAGCTCGCCGAACACCTGCTCGGCGCTGGCGCCCTTCATGCGCAGCCGCAAAGCGACGGCCGGATCGTCGGCGCGCAGGAACACGTTGGCGGTCTTCTCGTCGCCGAGCAGCGACGGAATGGTCGGCCGGTTGGCGGCACGGAGCCGCGTGACTTCCTCGGCGCGAGCCTTCAGCGCCTCGTTGTCTCCGTCGACGGTGAGCGCGAATTTGACGTTCGAGGCTGTGTATTCGTGACCGCAATAGAGCCGGAAGTCGTCCGGCAGCGCGCGCAGCTTGAGAAGCGAGTCCCACATCATCGGATAGGTGCCTTCGAACACGCGGCCGCAGCCGACCGAGAACAGCGTGTCGGCCGCAAACAACGCCTTGTCGGCGTCGAACACGTAGGAGACGTGGTCGAGCGTATGGCCGGGCGTTTCCAGCACGCGCGCGAGCAGCTCGCCGATCTTCACGACATCGCCATGGGCGACGCGCAGGTCGACGTTGGCGATCGCCGTCGTCTTGTCGTGCGGCGCGACCACCCGGCAGCCATATTTCTGCTTGAGCTCGGCGACGCCGCCGACATGGTCGTGATGATGATGCGTGATCAGGATGTCGGTGAGCGTCCAGCCTTCGGCGTCCAATTGCCGGACGATCGGTCCGGCCTCGGGGGCGTCGATCGAGGCAGTCGCACCGGTCGCAGGGTCATGGATCAGATAGCCGAAATTGTCGGACAGGCAGGTGAAGGCGCGGATGTCGGCGGCCATGATGTCTCCGTCGGCGGGACCGGGCGAGGCACGATGGTCGCGCTCGCGATGCCAGAAGGTCGTGGAAGCGGAGCCCAGGCGCAGCGCTGCGGGGCGGCCTCCGACGTCCCGCGCAGAGATATGGCGTTAACGCTGGAGGCGCAACGCAATATTCGGCGCGCGGCAGCGCGCGCTCGCATGATACATTGACGTCATGGACGTGATCGATCTGCGAAATTTCTATTCGGGTCGCCTCGGGATCGTCGCGCGGCTCTTGATCAACCGCGGTATCCGCGCGCGCTGGCCGAGCGCGGCCGGGCAGCGGGTGCTCGGCGTCGGCTATCCCACGCCTTATCTCGGCCTGTTCCGCGAGGATTCCGAACGCTGCATCGCCTTTATGCCGGCGGCGCAGGGGGTGCTGAAATGGCCGACGGCGCGGCCGACGCTGGCCTCGCTGGTGGACGAGTTCTCGCTGCCGCTGCCCGATGCGGCGGTCGACCGCATCCTGATCGTGCATGCGCTGGAGATGTCGGACGACCCGGCCGGGCTGCTGCGCGAGATGTGGCGGGTGCTGGCGCCGGCGGGACGCATGATCATCGTGATCCCGAACCGGCGCGGCGTCTGGACGCGGACCGACAACACGCCGTTCGGCCATGGCCGGCCCTATTCGCGCTCGCAGATCACGCAGTTGCTGCGGCAGACCTGGTTCACGCCGACCGGCTGGGGCGAGGCGCTGTTCATGCCCCCGGTCGGCGGCTGGTTCCTGAAATCGGCGATGGCCTGGGAGCGCGTCGGCGCGGCGCTGTCGCTGCCGTTCGCCGGTGTCCACATCGTCGAGGCGACCAAGCAGGTCTACCGGGTGATCCCGGCGCGCCGCGAGCGCATCCGGCTGATCCCACGACTCGAACCCGTGCTGGCGCCGTCACCGTCGGCCCCAGGATCCGGTGGCTCCGGCCGCCGCGAGTTCGGTCTGCCGTCGCGCGACGGATGATACCGGGTCGCTCCCTGCGTGCCTCTCAGCGCAAAGAAAAACGGGTGGGCTCAGGGCCCACCCGTTTCGTCATGACGGAACGAAATCGCTATTCGCCCGGATTGAGGTCCTCGCTCGGCGCCGGCGCAGCAGCGGCTGCTTCACCGCGCGGACCATGCGGACGCCGGCGGCGGCGCGGATAGCGCTCGGCAGCGCCCTCGAAGGCGGCCGGGGCATTGGCGATCTGCGGCTGCGGGCCGGTGATGAAGGACGGCAACCGATCGACCCCGCTGTCGGCGATGACGGGCTGGGGTTGCGGCTGGGGCTGGTACTGGACGGGCTGCGGACGCTCGCGGTGCTCGCGCGGCTCCCGCTCACGATGCTCACGCGGTTCACGGTGCTCCCGCGGCTCGCGGTGTTCGCGCGGCTCGCGATGCTCACGCGCTTCGCGATGCTCGCGCGGCTGCTGCTCGCGCTGATAGGGCTGGTTGTCGCCGCGCTCGCGCTGGCCGCCTTCGCGATCGCGCATGAAGGGTTGGGGTTGAGGCTGCGGCTGGGCCGGAACGAAGCCGGGCTCCTGGCCGAAATGCGAGAAGCTCTCGCCTTCATCATCGAGGTCGTCGACGGTCAGGTCATCGGCGTTGCGCGGTTGCTGCTGCGGCTGGTTCTGGCGGAACTGCTCCTGCGCGGCGGCAATCAGGCGGAAATAGTGCTCGGCGTGCTGGTAGTAGTTCTCGGCGGCAACGGGGTCACCCGAGGAGCGGGCGTCGCGGGCAAGCTGGACATATTTCTCGGCGACATGAGAGGCGGTACCGCGGATCTTGATGTCCGGTCCATTGGACTCGAACACCCTGGTCAGCGGATTCTGGCCGCGCCGGTTATTGTTGTTGTTACCGCCGCTGTTCCGGTTGCGCATCCGCTTGTTGTTCTGACCGTTTCTCATGTCCTGCCTTTATTCCAACCCTGCGTTAGGAGCACCGATTGCTGAGCACTGATAGTGAGTACTGATTGTTATCGGAATACCGAAAGCGTATTGAAATACCTTCGCCGGGCTCGGACGCCTCGTGCGCGGTCCAAATGGCCCATCCGACCCATGCCGGTTCCGACATGCCGGTTCGACCCATGCCGATGTGATCGACAGCCGATTCTCTCGACAAAATCGCGTTCAAAACGCGTTCCCCACCCGCCAGCCCCCTGGGACCAGCGAACCACGTCATTCAGCCAGCCACGGCGAGATGCGCCACGACCGACCCAGTTTGCTTAGCGTAAGACCTCAAGTGCAAAGTCAGGCTTTCGTTCGCTTTGCAGTCGCGGGCTGCGCAGCCATCCGGCTCTCGCGCTCAGCAGATCTGCGTTCTGGAACCTATCGCCCGGCGCGGCTCTCTGGCATCTGACTGCTGCGGTGTTCCGTGAATACCGCTCGTCGTGGCCTGCGCCGATGCTATGGGTGGAACGTAGTCGCTCCCGGGGGATATTCCAAGAGCTTTTTCTCTATCCCCCGACCTTTACCGGAGCTTTTTTAAGCCCATGACGGTTCGGGGAATACCGGCCAGATCGGCCCGGATCGTCGAGGAATCGGCCGTCAGGCCGGCCCTCACCATCAATGCAGCGACGTCGTCACTCTGGCCAAGCCCGACCTCCACGATGACAGCGCCGCCGGGCTGAAGCAGGGCCGCTGCCTGCGGGATCAGCGCGCGGTAGGCGTCGAGCCCGTCCTTGCCCCCGTCCAGTGCGCGTAGCGGATCATGAGCGCGCACCTCGGCGTCGAGCGCGCCGATCTCGGACGACGGGATGTAGGGCGGGTTCGACACGATCAGGTCGAAACCCACAGCCAGCGCTGCGGCGTAGGAGCAGGCGACGAAGCCGGCGCGGTCGGCCAATCCGAGCGCGCGCGCATTGTCCCGCGCGGTCGTCAGCGCGGCCAAGCTGATGTCGGTGCCCAGTCCAAAGGCCCGCGGCAGCTCGGACAGCAGCGCCAGCAGGATCGCGCCGGAGCCCGTGCCGAGATCGGCGATGCGCAAGCGACGCTTCAGGCCGCCGCCGGCCGCGAGATGTTCCAGTGCCAGCTCGACCACGGTCTCGGTGTCCGGTCGCGGCACCAGCGTATCGGCCGACAATCGCAGGTCCAGGCCCCAGAACTCTTTGGTGCCGAGGAGGCGGGCGACCGGTTCCCCGGCCAGCCGGCGCTGCATAAGCGTTTCCAGGCGCTGCGCGTCGTCATGGGAGAGCTGTCGTCTCCCGTGCATCACGAGCCCGGTGAGGTCGAGCTGCAGCGCATGGCCGACCAGCAGCCGCGCATCCAGCTCGGGCGAGTCGAGGCCCGCATCTGCAAAGCGCGCGGCCAGGGCACGGCGGGCGGCATCGATGGTCACGCCGGCGATGAGGCCGGTCATCGCGCAAGCTCCCTCCACGCGTCATCCCCGCGAACGCGGGGATCCATACGCCGTGCCGTTGCGGGACGGGCGGTCGGAGTTGCCTTCTGTGACAGCCACGAAGGCCGGTGATTATGGGTCCCGGCGTTCGCCGGGACGACACCGTTTGTGTCGGGGCAGCGTCGCATCGCCTCCTGCAATGCGCCGGTGCGCATCACGCCGCCGCACCTTGCGCGGCGAGCTGGGCTGCCTGGTGCTCGGTCGTCAGCGCATCGATCAGTTCGCCCAGCGCTTCGCCCGCGATCACCTGCGGCAGCTTGTAGAGCGTCAGGTTGATGCGATGGTCGGTGACGCGCCCTTGCGGGAAATTATAGGTACGGATGCGCTCGGAGCGGTCGCCGGAGCCGACCTTCTCCTTGCGCTCGGCCGAGCGCGCCGCGTCGACCTTCTGCCGCTCGGCGTCGTAGATGCGCGAGCGCAGGATGTTCATCGCGGAGGCGCGGTTCTTGTGCTGCGAGCGGCTGTCCTGCATCATCACGACGATCCCGGTCGGGATATGGGTGATGCGGATCGCCGATTCCGTCTTGTTGACGTGCTGGCCGCCGGCGCCTTGGGCGCGCATGGTCTCGATGCGCAGGTCGTCTTGCTTGATGTCGACATCGACATCCTCGACCTCGGGCAGCACGGCGACTGTCGCCGCCGAGGTGTGGATGCGGCCCTGGGTCTCGGTATCGGGCACGCGCTGCACGCGGTGCACCCCGGATTCGAATTTCAGCTTGGCGAAGGCGCCGCGGCCCTGCACCTCGGCGATGATTTCCTTGTAGCCGCCGACGGTGCCTTCGGAGGCCGAGATCACCTCGACCTTCCAGCCCTGCAGGGCGGCGAAGCGCTCATACATCCGGAACAGGTCGCCGGCGAACAAAGAGGCCTCGTCGCCGCCGGTGCCCGCGCGGATTTCAAGCACGACGTTGCGGTCGTCCATCGCATCCTTCGGCAGCAGCGCGACGCGGATCTGCTGCTCCAGCTCGCCGCGGCGCGCGATCAGCTCGTCGCGCTCGGCCTCGGCCATCGCGCGCATCTCGGCATCGGTCGCGGGATCGGCGATGAGCGCCTCCGTCTCGGCGAGCTCCTTGACGCCGGCGCGATACGCCTTCACCGCGTCGATCAGCGGATTGAGCTCGGCGAGCTCGCGGGTGATCTGCACGTAGCGGTCGGAATTGACCTGGCCTAGCAGCTCCGCCTCGAGCGAGGCGTGATGCGCGAGCAGGACATCCAGTTTGGCTTGGGGAAGCGACGACATGATGCAATCTGATCTAGGAGCAAACGATACGAACGGAAGACGCCTGGCGCGACGGGCCCGCTACAGCGCGAGGCCTTCGCTCTCGGCGAACTCGGTCAGCTTCTGCCGCATCGAGAAGCTGCCAGCCGGTGCGGCCAGCCATTCGGCCATCTTCGTCGCCGCCTTGCCGGCGTCGAGTTCGAGGATCATCGCCTTCACGGGGCCGTGCGCGGTGGCCGACAGCGACAGCGAGCGGTAGCCGAGCGAGATCAGCGCCAGCGCGCCGATCGGCTTGGAGGCCATCTCGCCGCACAGCGACACCGACCGCTTGGCCGCCTTGGCCTTGTGCACGATCTGCTGCAACGCCCGCAGGATCGGCGTCGACAGCGTATCGAAGCGCTCGGAGACCTTGGCATTGCCGCGATCGACCGCGAACAGGAACTGGAACAGGTCGTTCGAGCCGACCGAGATGAAATCGACCTTCGAAAGCAGCTCGTCGAGCTGATACAGCAGCGCCGGGACCTCGAGCATGGTGCCGACGTCGACGCGCTCCGGTAGCGTGTGGCCGTGCTGGCGCAAGTAAGTCAGCTCGCGTTCGACGATCGCCTTGGCCGTGTCGAACTCGGCGACTTCCGAGATCATCGGGAACATGATGCGCAGCGAGCGGCCGCCGCCGGCGCGCAGCAGCGCCCGGATCTGGCCGCGCAGCAGGCCCGGGCGGTCGAGGCCGAGGCGGATCGCGCGCCAGCCGAGCGCCGGATTCTCCTCGATCACGGTCTCCATGTAGGGCAGCGCCTTGTCGCCGCCGATGTCCAAAGTACGGAACGTGACCGGCTTGTGGCCGGCGGCGTCGAGAACCGTGCGATACAGCGCCAGCTGGTCGCTCGAGCGCGGCAGGCTGGCGGACACCATGAATTGCAGCTCGGTGCGGAACAGGCCGATGCCGGCGCTGCCGGTGTCCTCGATATGCGGCAGGTCGATGACCAGGCCTGCATTGATCATCAGCTCGATCGGCTGGCCGTCCTTGGTCACGCAGGGCTTGTTGCGCAGCTCGCCATATTGCGCCTGGCGGCGAGCGCGGAAGCGCACCCGCTCGGCATAGGCGGACTCGATCTCGGACGACGGCCGAACGTAGATCGAGCCCGACGTGCCATCGACGATGATGGCGTCGCCGGGATCGGCGATACCCGGCGCGTTCGGCACCTCGCCGACGGCGGGAATGCCGAGCGCACGCGCCACGATCGCGACATGCGAGTTGGCAGTGCCTTCCTCGAGCACGAGCCCGCGCAGCCGCTTGCGGTCGTAGTCGAGCAGCGCCGCCGGGCCCATTGCGCGCGCGATCAGGATGGCATTGTCGGGCAGGTGCTCGCGCCGGGGCGCGTGGTCCTGGCCCACCAGTTGGCGCAGCAGCCGGTAGCCGAGGTCCTCGAGATCGTGCAGCCGCTCGCGCAGATACGGATCGGTGGAGCGCAGCATGCGGGCGCGGGTGTCGGACTGCACGCGCTCGACGGCGGCTTCCGCCGTGAGGCCGGTCGCGACCGCCTCGTGCAGCTTGTGCGACCAGCCCTGGTCGTTGGCGAACATGCGATAGGCTTCGAGCACCTCGCGGTGCTCGCCGCCATCGGCGACGTCACCGCGCTCCAGCATGCGGTCGAGGTCGGCGCGCAGCTTGAGCAGCGCGGCGTCGAGCCGCTTGATCTCCTTGGGCAGGTCCTCGGCGATGTAGTTGTTGATGACGACGCGCGGCTCGTGCAGCACGACGTGGCCGAGCGCGATGCCATCGGACAGCACGGTGCCGGTCTTGTGGATCGAGTGCCGCGCCGCCGGCTCGGCGCCGGGCTGGGCGAGCGCTGCGAGCTCGCCGGAGGCGATCATCTCGGCGAGCACCATCGCGGTGGTCTGCAGCGCCTCGACCTCTTCCTCGACATAGGTGCGCTTGGCGCGGTTCTGCACCACCAGCACGCCGAGCGTGTTGCCGGCGCGCAGGATCGGCACGCCAAGGAAGGAGTGGTAGATCTCTTCGCCGGTTTCCGGCCGGTACGAGAAGGCGGGGTGGCTCTGCGCGTCGTTCAGATTGAGCGGCGTCGCCTCGCTCGCGACGAGGCCGACGAGGCCCTCATGCGCGCTCAGCACGGTCATGTGCACGGCGTCGCGGTTCAGACCTTCGGTGGCGTAGAGCTCGAGCGTGTTGTCGACGCGAAGCACATAGACCGAGCAGACCTCCGCGACCATGTTGGCCGCGATCAGCACCACGATCTTGTCGAGTCGCTCCTGTGCCGAGACCTGCTCCGCCATGGTCTCGCGAAGCCGTCTGAGCAGGACGCGGGGGCCTCCCGACGCGCTTCGCATGTGGCACAATCCCCCTTCCTGGGGCCAGCCCGGCACGCGGCCGGATCTGGCGCTAAACTCGCGGCATCGAACAGCTTTCTCGATTCGGCACTATCGCACGCTCAGAGTGCCGGCCCGAACCAGAACAACCATCACTGGAGCACAGTTTGCGGCTGCCATCCTGCGATGGCGTATAGCGAATTAGGGCTTGTTTTGCCAAGCAAAACGCCTGCCACCGCGGGCGGCGTCAACGGCTTTCGAACGACCTCCGGCCCGTCCCGCTGTCACATAACGGGACAGGTGTGGTTGCGGAGGAGGATTTTCTAGGCCTGGTCCAGTCCGTAGAGCGTGTGCAGCGTGCGGACGGCGAGCTCGGTATAGGCGGCGTCGATCAGCACCGAGAACTTGATCTCGGAGGTCGTGATCGCGCGAATGTTGATGTTGCGGGCGGCGAGCGCGGCAAATCCCTTGGCGGCGACGCCGGCATGGCTGCGCATGCCCGAGCCGATCACCGAGACCTTGGCGACGTCGGTTGCGGTATCCAAGCGCTGGTAGCCGATCTTGTCCTTGGCCGCGGTGATGGTCTCGCGCGCCCGGTTGTAGTCGGTCGCCGGCACCGTGAAGGTCAGATCGGTGGTCTTGCCATCTTCGGAGACGTTCTGGACGATCATGTCGACATTGATGTTGGCATCCGCCAGCGGTCCGAAGATCGACGCGGCAACGCCCGGCTTGTCCTCGATCTGGCGCACCGAGATCTGGGCCTCGTCCTTGGAGAAGGCGATGCCGGTCACGACGTGATTTTCCATGATTTGTTCCTCGCTGCAGATCAGCGTCCCCGGCGGCTGGTTGGCGTGCGGGTCGATATCCTCAGGCTTGTCGAATGAGGAGCGGACGAAGATCGGCATGTTGTGCACCATGCCCAGTTCCACCGAACGGACCTGCAGCACCTTGGCGCCCTGCGACGCCAGCTCCAGCATGTCCTCGAAGGCGATCTTGTCGAGCCGCTTGGCCTTCGGCACCACCCGGGGATCGGTGGTATAGACGCCGTCGACGTCGGTATAGATGTCGCAGCGGTCGGCCTTGATGGCGGCCGCGATCGCCACCGCCGAAGTGTCCGAGCCGCCGCGGCCGAGCGTGGTGATTCGCCCGGTTTCGGCGTTGATGCCCTGGAAGCCGGCGATGACCGCAACTTCCTTGCGGTCGCGGAAGCGCTGGATCAGCTCGGCGCCGTCGATATCGACGATTCGCGCCGAGGCATGGGCGTCGCTGGTCTTGATCGGGATCTGCCAGCCCTGCCACGAGCGGGCCTGGATGCCCATGCTCTGCAGCACGATCGCCAGCAGGCCGGACGTGACCTGCTCGCCCGAGGCCACCACGGCGTCGTATTCGCGCGCATCATGCATCGGCGACGCCTCGGTGCACCAGGCGACCAGCTCGTTGGTCTTGCCCGACATCGCCGAGACGACGACGGCAACCTCATGACCGGCATCGACCTCGCGCTTGACGTGGCGCGCGACGTTGCGGATGCGGTCGATGTTGGCGACGGATGTGCCGCCGAATTTCAGCACGAGGCGACCCATGACGACGCGCTCATTCCCATCAGGAGGATAAGTTGACCGGCTGAGCGCGAAACCGGAGGCGCGCCAGCCGAAACGCGCGTATACATAGCGCCGCGGCTGGGGGCAAGACGGTTCCTTGTGGTGACAGGGTCAGGTGAGAGGCTTGGAATGGCGCGTTACATCGACGAAATCCTGCAACCCGGCGAGAAGGTGCTGTATTCGACCAATGCGCATTGGATGTTCTACCTGCCCGCGATCGGGGCCTGGATCGTCGTGTTTGGATTGCTCGTCCTCTCCCGCATGACCGTGAACGACAGTTTGGTCATGCTGTGCCTGGCCACCGCCGCCGTCATCGCCATTGTCGCCCTGTATTGGACGGTCCGGGCCTGGTTCCATCGCCTCACCACGGAGACGGACGTCACCAATCGTCGCGTCGTCCATAAAACCGGTTTCATCAAGCGCCGTACCTTCGAGATGGCCCTCGACAAGGTCGAGAGCGTCGACGTCAACCAGACCATCATGGGACGGGTTCTCAATTACGGCGACGTCACCATCTTGGGGGTGGGCGAGGGCAAGGAAACCATTTCGACCATCGCGGAGCCGCTGGCGTTCCGGAACGCCATCACGGCGCGTTAGCCCCGGTACGGCGCCGCAGCTTCGATCATTGAGTATTCAGCGATGACAATGCCTCAGGATTCCCGCAGCACTTCTGTTCCCTCCGGCTCGACCGTCGATCCGGCCGAGATCGCGAAGTTCTCGAAACTGTCCGAGACCTGGTGGGACCCCAAGGGCAAGATGGCGCCCCTGCACAAGATCAACCCGCTGCGCCTGACCTACATCCGCGATGCCGCCTGCCGGAAATTCGAGCGCAACGCCAAGAGCCTGAACTGCCTCTCGGGACTGCGCATGCTCGACATCGGCTGCGGCGCGGGATTGCTGTGCGAGCCGTTCACGCGGCTGGGCGCGCAGGTCGTCGGCGTCGATCCCTCGGCCAGCAACATTGCCGCTGCCAGGCTGCATGCGGAAAAGGGCCATCTGTCGATCGACTACCGCTGCACCACGATCGAGGAGATGGATCCGCGTGAGCGCTTCGACATCGTGCTGGCGATGGAGGTCGTCGAGCACGTCACCGATGTCGGTGCCTTCCTCGGCCGCTGTGCCGCCGTGCTGAAGCCGGGCGGCATGATGGTGGTCTCGACGCTGAACCGCAACTGGAAGAGCTTTGCGCTCGCCATCGTCGGTGCCGAATATGTGCTGCGCTGGCTGCCGCGCGGCACGCATGAGTGGAGCAAGTTCGTCACGCCGGACGAGCTGACGAAATACCTGCTCGACAATCGTCTGGTCATCACCGAGCAGAGCGGCGTCGTCTACAGCCCCTTCGCCGACCGCTGGAGTCTGTCGACCGACATGGACGTGAACTACATGATGGTTGCCGAGCAGATGGTGTAGCGCGGCGTCGCGCTTCGGTTCGGCCGGGATGCTGCTCCACAACCGGTGTCGTCCCTGCGAACGCAGGGACCCATAACCCCAGGGAGTGGTTCGGGGCACGCTAGGAGATCAGGTCGCTGGCGGGCTTTCCGTGGCGCGACAGGTTCAACGTGCAGCCTGCCCCAAGACAGATCACGCGGTATGGGTCCCGGGTCTACGCCCGCTGAAGCGTCGCGTCATCGGGCTTGCCCGGGACGACAGCTTTGCTCCCCCTCGCCAGCTATATTCTCGGTTGTCGTCGGTCCAGCCAGATGCCGCTCCACCAAAGGTGTCGTCCCTGCGAACGCAAGGACCCATAACCCCAGGGAGTGGTTTGAGGCACGCTAGGAGATCAGGTTGCTGAGATCGCGCCATTCGAGGTTGTCGCGTTCGATCAGCTCGATCTTCCAGTCGCGTTTCCAGCGCTTGAGTTGCTTTTCGCGGGTGATTGCTTCTTCGGCGATATTGTAGGTCTCGATGTAGACCAGCCGAAACACGCCGTACTTCTTGACGAAATCCGAGCCTTCGCCATCGCGATGCTGCCCAATCCGTTTTTGTATCGAGTTGGTAACACCGATATACAGGGTGCCGTGACGGCCGCTGGCGAGAATGTAGACGTAATACATCGCCGCACCATCGTGTGGAGACATCGTCTGAACCAATTGAAGCCAGTGGTTATGGGTCCCTGCGTTCGCAGGGACGACACTGGTCGTGCGGCACGAGCGTACCATAAACCTCGGACAAGTGCGCGTCGTCCCGCCGCTGACTTGCAATCCTGACATGCGACCGAATCGTCGCCTGTCCTGTTGACCCGACGCCCCGCGCTCGTCACGGTGCCGGCCTCACCGTCGCACAGTGCCGCGCATGCTCACCATCGCCTCGCTCTGGATTCCCTTCACGCTGGTGGCTGCGGCCGGTCAGGTCGCACGCAATGCGATGCAGCGGTCGCTGACGGCGAAGCTCGGCACCTGGGGCGCGACCAACATCCGCTTCCTGTTCGGCTTCCCGTTCTCGCTGGTGTTCCTGACCGCGGTGCTGCTGGCCACCGGCGACCACCTGCCGTGGCCGCCTTCTGTGTTCTGGCCGTGGCTGCTGCTCGGCGCGCTCAGCCAGATCATCGCCACCGGGCTGATGCTGCTGGCGATGACCGACCGCTCCTTCGTCGTTACCACGGCCTATCTGAAGACCGAAGCGATCCAGACCGCGATCTTCGGCTTCATCTTCCTCGGCGATCCGCTCTCGGTGCCGAAGGTAATCGCGATCCTGATCGCCACCATCGGCGTCGTCGTCACGGCGCTTCGGCCCGGTGGCGACAAGAGCTTTGCGGAGTTGAAGCCGACCGTGACCGGCCTCGTTGCGGCGGCGGCGTTCGCCCTGTCGGCGGTCGGCTTCCGCGGCGCCATCATCGCCGTCGACGGCGTCTCCTTCGTGACCGCCGCATCGTACACGCTGGTCTGGGGCCTGTTCGTGCAAACCGCGATCCTGACCGTCTACCTGCTGGCGCGCGCGCCGGACATCCTGCGCGGAATCCTGTCGCTGTGGCGGCCGTCGATGATGGCCGGCTTCGTCGGCGCCTTCGCGTCGCAATTCTGGTTCCTGGCGTTTGCGCTGACCGCGGCCGCCAACGTCCGCACGCTCGCGCTGATCGAGGTACTGTTCGCGCAGGGCGTGTCGTACTACTCGTTCAAGCAGCCGGTTTCGCTGCGCGAGATCTGTGGCATCGTGCTGATCGTTGCCGGGGTAGCGCTGCTGATCGCAGTGTAGTCAGCCCTTGATCGCGATCAGCACGGCGCCGGCCGCGATCAGGGCGATGCCGATCCAGCCCTGCAGGCTCGGTCGTTCGCCGAGAAACACGACGCCGAACAAGGCGACCAGCACGACGCTGAGCTTGTCGATCGGAGCGACCAGCGTCGCGGGGCCGAGCTTCAGGGCACGGAAATAGCACAACCACGAGGCGCCGGTGCCAAGCGCCGACAGCGTCAGGAAGATCCAGCTCTTCATCGAGATCGGGCCGGGGCTCGTCAGTTGGCCCGTCGCGAACAGGATCAGGGCCAGCGTCACCAGCACGATCGCGGTGCGGATCAGCGTGGCGAGATCGGAGTTGAGACCTTCGACGCCGACCTTGGCGAAGATGGCGGTCAGGGCCGCAAACAGCGCCGACAGCAGAGCCCAGAGCTGCCAGGAGGAGGAGAGGGGGGACATGTCGTCACACCGGCGAAAGAGAGAGTGCAGGCCGAGATCTCTCCCCCGTCATTGCGAGCGAAGCGAAGCAATCCAGAATCTGTCCTCGACTCCTGGATTGCTTCGCTTCGCTCGCAATGACGAAAAGGCCTTCTCGATTGCTCAATTCCTATCGTCCGGCAGCACCGGGATCGGGGCGACCTCGATGCCTTCCTCGATCAGTTCGCGGGCCTCGTCGAGCGAGGCCTCGCCATAGATCGGCCGGTGCTCAGTCTCGCCGTAATGCATCTTGCGCGCTTCCGTCGGGAAACGCTCGCCGACGTCGTCGGCGTTCTTGACGATGTGGTCGCGCAGCTCCTTGAGCTTGGCGCGCAGCTCGCGCTCCTGCGCCATCATCAGCGCGGTCGATCCCGGCGGAATCACTTCCTGCGCTGGTGGCGGTGAGGCCGGCACCGGCACTGGCACGGCCTCGCGGCCCTTCTTGCTGACGATGCGCGGCGCCATGATCGCCTTCTCGACCTTGGTCGAGCCGCAGGTCGGGCATTCCACCAGCTTGCGCTTCACCTGCGAATCGTAGGTCGAGGAGCTCTGGAACCAGCTTTCGAACGTGTGGTCACGCTCGCAGCGCAGCGCATAGCGGATCATGCCGAGCCCCGCACCAGGTGCAGATAGTCCGGACCCGCGTTGGGATCGGCGATGCCGAACCGGCGGCCGTGCTGCAGCGAAGGAATGGTCTGGCGCACGCTCTCGACCCGCGACGGATCGATGCGCGCCACGATCACGCCGGGCTCGACGCCGCCCTCGGCGAGAATCTCGCCCCATGGATCGATGATCAGCGAGTGGCCGAAGGTCTCGCGCTTGTTCTCGTGCAGGCCGCATTGGGCGGCGGCGAACACGAAGCAGCCGGTCTCGATGGCGCGGGCGCGCAGCAGCGTGTGCCAGTGCGCCTCGCCGGTCTTGCGCGTGAAGGCGGAGGGCACGCTGATGAACGAGGCGCCGCTCTCGGCCAGCGCGCGATACAGCGCCGGGAAGCGCACGTCGTAGCAGATCGTCAGCCCCAGACGACCCCAGGGCAGATCCGAGATCACGGCCGTCTCGCCCGGCTGATAGTTGGCCGACTCGCGATAGCTCTCACCGCCCGGCAGGTCGATGTCGAACATGTGGATCTTGTCGTAGCTCGCCAGCACGTTGCCCTCGGGGCCGATCAGGAACGAGCGGTTCACGGCCTTGTCTGCCGAGAAGCGCAGCGCCAGCGATCCGATGTGCAGATGGATGCTCAGCTCCTTGGCGAGCGCCTGATAGGCTTTGAGAGAGGGATCGTCCGCCTCGCTCTTGAGCTGCTCGAACAGCGCCGTCCGGTTGAGCTGCATCATGTTGCTCACTTCCGGCGTCTGGACGTACTCCGCGCCCTGCGCGACCGCTTCCCGGATCAGCCTGGTGCCCTGCTCGAGGCTCGGCTCGGGCAGGAGCGAGGTGCGCATCTGCACCATGGCGGCGGTAAAGCTGCGGTCGTTGCTCATGATGTCGCCTTGTCTCCCGCCAGCATGGCGTCGAGTCTGCCCTCGCGATCGAGCGCATAGAGATCGTCGCAGCCGCCGACATGGGTGTGGCCGATGAAGATCTGCGGAAAGGTCGAGCCCGGGCCGACACGATCATACATCTTCTGCCGGATCGTCGGATCCTTGCCCGCGTCATGCTCGGTGAAGGGAACGTTCTTGCGGGTCAGAAGCGATTTGGCGGCCGTGCAGTAGCCGCACCCCGGACGGGTATAGATTTCGATCGCAGCGGTCATGTCGCGCTCAGCTGTTACGGAACGACAGATTATATGGGAGCGCGGGGGGCATCGACAACCCGGGCGAAAACCAGCACGCTGACCTCGGCCGCCTTGGCGCGCAGCAGAGCGCGGGCGCAGGCATCCACCGTCGCGCCGGTGGTCAGCACGTCGTCGACGATCACGATGCGGCGCCCCTGCACGTCATGCAGGCGGTCTGAAGATACCTGGAATGCGCCCTGCACATTGCTGGCGCGCTGGGCGCGCGACAGGCCGACCTGCTGCTCGGTCGCCCGCACGCGGCGCAACGCATCGCCCTGCATTCGGACGCCGCTGGACCGGGCGATCACCCGCGCCAGCGCGCCGGACTGGTTGTAGCGGCGGCTGAAGCCGCGCCGCCAGTGCAGCGGCACGGGCACCACGAGGTCGGCCTCGGCCAGCAGCTCGCGGCCGGCGCGAGCCATCCAGCGGCCCATGATCGGCGCCAAATCGGTGCGGTCCTGATATTTCAGCTGATGCACCAGGGTGCGCGCGACCTCGTCATAGCGCACGGCGGCGCGCGCCCGGGCATAGGCCGGCGGCGCCGCGATCGCCTCCATCGACAGCAGCTCGGGGCCGGGATCGTAGACGAAGGGGATGCCGAGCTTCGGGCAATACGGCCGCTCGATGAACGACAATTTGCCCCAGCAGGCCGCGCAGACGCCCTCGCCGTCGACCGGCTCGCGGCAGGCGATGCACAGCGTCGGCAGCGCGACGTCGAGCGCGAGCTTCGCGACATGCGCGAGACCGCCGTGCAGCGCGCCTACGGCTGCACGAAGTCGTCCGACGCCGATTGGAGCAAACGTCACACCCATGTATTGAGGCTAGCGCCGCAACCCACGCTGCTCAAGCGGTGCATTGCCCGGCCGCGAGGATCGGCGTAACCAGCCCCAATGATCCAGTCCGTCACCACTCCCGTTCTGTTCGATCGCAGCCTGCTCGCGCTCAGGCAGCGGCGGGCTGCGGCAGCGCCGGAGACCTTCCTGTTGGAGCGCGTTGCGGAGGACATCGAGGATCGGCTTGCGGCAGTGAACCGGTCCTTCACCGCGGCTGCCGACGTCTGGACGCCGGCCGCGGGCTTGAAGCCGTATCTTTCGGGACGCCTCTCGCAGCTCGCACATATCGCTGCGCCCGAAACGGCGGATGAGCGGCTGCCGCTGGCCGCGCAATCGCTCGATCTCGCGCTGTCGGCGCTGGCCTTTCAATTCGTCAACGATCTGCCCGGACTGCTGGTGCAGATTCGCCGGGCCTTGCACCCCGATGGTCTGCTGCTGGCGGCCATGATCGGCGGCGATACGCTGACCGAGCTCCGGCAATCCTTCGCCGCCGCCGAGGCAGAGTGCGAGGGCGGCGTATCACCGCGCGTCGCGCCGTTCGCCGATCTGCGCGACGTCGGCGGCCTGCTGCAGCGTGCAGGCTTCGCGTTGCCGGTGACGGATGTCGACCGGGTCGTGGTCCGCTATGCCAGCGCGTTCGGCCTGATGCAGGATCTCCGCCGCATGGGCGCGACAAACAGCCTGGTCGAGCGCCGTCGCACGCCGACGCGCCGCGCGACCTTGCTGCGCATGGCCGAGATCTATGCCGAGCGCTTCGCCGATCCCGACGGCCGCATCCGCGCCACCTTCGACATCATCTGGTTGTCAGGCTGGGCCCCGCATGAGAGCCAGCAGAAGCCGCTGAAGCCGGGTTCGGCGACGGCGAGCCTAGAGGCGGCAGTGAAGCGGAGCCCTCGCGCGGGAGCGGATGAATAGCCACTCTCGTCATCGCCGGGCTTGACCCGGCGATCCATCCCTCTTGAAGAGTCCGAAATGTAGATGGATGCGCGGGTCAGGCCCGCGCATGACGCGTGAGCGTGAGGCTGTCGCCGCGGCTCACATCAACAAGTCGATCAGATGCGGCAGCAGCGGGATGTCCGCGGGCGGCATCGGGTAGTCGCGCAGCTTGTTGGGCCGCACCCAGGCCAGTTGCTGGCCCTCGCGCGCGGTCACCAGGCCTTCCCAGCGCCGGCAGATGTAGAGCGGCATCAACAGATGGAACGTCTCATAGGCGTGGCTGGCGAAGGTCAGCGGCGCGAGACAGGCCTCGCGCACGGTGATGCCGAGCTCCTCGTCGAGCTCGCGGATCAGGCTGGCTTCCGGGCGCTCGCCGGGCTCGAGCTTGCCGCCGGGAAATTCCCAGAGGCCCGCGAGCGCCTTGCCGGGCGGCCGCTGCGCCAGCAGCACGCGATTGTCGGCGTCGACGAGCGCGCAGGCGACCACGAGCGTGAGTTTCAGGTCGGGCATGGTCCGATCGGGTTTCGAGAGGGATGGGCCGGTCCGAGAACCAGGCGCGCCTGTTGAGGGAGTTTTAACCTAGGCCGTTTTGAGCCCCGTTTCCACGGTTGAAATAAGCCAACCTTAATGGCCGCCCGCGTATTTTCACGGGTGAACGCCGTGACCCCCTCATGGTTCGTTAGGCATCATTCATGCGAATTGTATCCAGCCTGCTTGCCCGCCTTCGCCGCGACGTCAGCGGCAACGTCGCGGTGACGTTCGCCATCGTCTGCGTTCCGCTGATCACGGCGGTCGGCTGCGGCGTCGACTACAGCCGCGCCAACCAGATGCGCGCCAAGCTGCAGGCGGCGGTCGACGCCGCATCGGTCGGCGCGGTGTCCCGGACGGCGCCGGCCTTCATCGCCGCGGGCGCGATGACCTCGGACGGGGTGATCGCCGCCGGCAATGACGACGCGGCGAAGATCTTCAACGGCAACATGTCCGGCACATCGGGCTATACGCTGACCAGCCTGACGCCGGAGGTGAAGAAGGCCGGCTCGGTGCTGAGCGCCACCGTGTCGTTCTCGGCCACCGTGCCCATGATGTTCATGAACATCGTCGGGTTCAAGACCATGACCCTGAACGGCTCGTCGACGGCGAAGGCCTCGATGCCGCGATACATCGATTTCTACCTGCTGCTCGACAATTCGCCGTCGATGGGTGTGGCGGCGACGCCGGCGGACGTGACCAAGATGGTCAATGCGACTTCGGACAAATGCGCCTTCGCATGCCACGACTACAACGACTCCAACAACTACTATAATCTCGCCAAGACGCTCGGCGTGACCACCCGGATCGACGTGCTGCGCAGCGCCACCCAGCAGCTGATGGACACGGCGCAGCAGACGCAGACCTATACGAACCAGTTCCGCATGGCGATCTACGATTTCGGCGCGGCGTCGAAGACGATCGGATTGCGGGCGCTGTTCTCGCTGTCGTCGAGCCTGTCCAGCGCCAAGAGCGCCGCAGGCAACATCGACCTGATGGGCGTCTACGGCAACAATGATTCCTACACGGCCGACAAGGATACGCCATTCACCACGGTGTTCCCCGCCATCAACAACGAGATCTCGACGCCGGGCGACGGCACCACCGGCTCGCCGTTGAAATACCTGTTCTTCGTCTCCGATGGCGTCGCGGACGAGAGCAACGCCGCCTGCCTGAAGCCAAAGGCCAGCGGCAACCGCTGCCAGTCGCCGATCAATCCGGCGCTCTGCACCACGCTCAAGAACCGCGGCATCAAGATCGCGGTGCTCTACACCACCTATCTGCAGCTGCCGACCAACAGTTGGTACATGAGCTGGATCGATCCCTTCAACAAGGGGCCGTTCGGCCCGTCGCCGAACAGCGAGATCGCGCAGAAGATGCAGGCCTGCGCCTCGGACGGGTTCTATTTCGAGGTGTCGCCGACGCAGGGCATCGCGGAGGCGATGAAGGCGCTGTTCCAGAAGGCGGTCGCCGACGCACGGATCGCGAGCTGATCGACTCGGCCCCCGGAAGCGCGCCGGCATCTGCGCGCTTCCTTGCTGCGGTTGCGGAATCAGGACCGGTAGTCGCCGTTGATCGCGACATACTCCTTGGTCAGGTCGCAGGTCAGCACGCGGTCGCGGCCCTTGCCGAGGCCGAGCGCCACCTTGATCTGCACCTTCTGCGCCTTCATCGCCTCGGAGACTTCCGTCTCGTCATAGGACGGATCGCGCGCGCCCTTCGATGCGACGCGGATGCCGTTGAAGGAGATCGAGAGCTTGTCGCGGTCGGCCGGCTCGCCGGCCTTGCCGACCGCCATCACGACGCGGCCCCAATTGGCGTCCTCGCCGGCGATCGCGGTCTTGACCAGCGGCGAATTGGCGATCGACATCGCGATCTTGCGGGCGGACGGCTTGCTCTTGGCGCCCTCGACGATGATCTCGACCAGCTTGCGGGCGCCCTCGCCGTCGCGCGCGACCTGCTCGGCGAGGTCGGCCAGCACGGCATTGAACGCCTTCACGAACGCTTTCGCGCGCGGGTCGCTGGCGCGGCTGATCTTCGGTGCGCCCTTCGCCGCGGCGGCGCCGGTGGCAAAGGCGAGCAGCGTGTCGGAGGTCGAGGTGTCGCCGTCGATCGTCACCGCGTTGAAGGTGTCCTCGACGCCGGCCTTGAGCAGGGCCTGCAGCGCGGGTGCCGAAATCGGCGCATCGGTGAAGATGAACGACAACATCGTCGCCATGTCGGGCGCGATCATGCCGGCGCCCTTGGCCATGCCGTTGATCGTCACCTTGGCCTTTCCGAGCTTGACGGTCGCGGTCGCGACCTTCGGGAAGGTGTCGGTGGTCATGATGGCGCGCGCCGCGCCCATCCAGTCCTCAGGCGCCGCGGTGCCGGCCAGCCCTTCGAGCACGCCGTCGAACTTGGTCGCATCCAGCGGCTCGCCGATCACGCCGGTCGAGGCGAGAAAGATCTCGTCCTGCTTGCAGCCGACCGCCTTGGCGGCGATCGCCGCCGTCAGCGCCGTCGACTGCTTGCCGGTCTTGCCGGTGAAGGCGTTGGCGTTGCCGGAGTTGACCACCAGGGCGCGCGCCTTGCCGCCCTTCAGCTTGGCCCGGCACCATTCGACCGGCGCCGACGGGCATTTCGACAGCGTGAACACGCCGGCCACGGTGGTGCCGGGATCGAGCAGCGCCAGCAGCACGTCGGTGCGGTTCTTGTAGCGGATGCCGGCCGCCGCGGTCGCGAGCTTGACGCCCGCAACGGCGGGCATGTCGGGGACATCGGTGGGGGCGAGCGGGGAGACGGTTGAGGACATCGAGGGCTTCCGGCAGGAATGAGCGGGAAGCGCTCTGTATCATCTCGGTCGTCGCTGTGGGAGTGGATGTCACTGCACCCACTGCTGTCATCCCGGCGAACGCCGGGATCCATAACCACAGGGTCCAGTTGGGAGCCCCGGTATCGGCCGCGTGCCTGTTTCAAACATCACGCGCTATGGGTCCCGGCTTTCGCCGGGACGACACCATTTATGACGCGACCATGTCGCGCCTCAAGCCAAGTAGCCGAACCGCTTACTTCTTCGCCGGCTCGGCGGCCTTGGCATCAGCGGGCTTCGCCTCCGCCGGCTTGGCAGCGTCGCCAGCGGGCTTGTCCAGGCGCTCGATCTTGGCGGTCTCGCGCAGCTTGCCGACATAGTCGGCCTGGGCCTTGCGGGTCACGTAGGTCTCGATCTGGCTCTTGACCTGGTCGAACTCCGGCGGCTTGCGGCTGCGCTTTTCCTCGACCTTGATGATGTGCCAGCCGAACTGGGTCTTCACCGGATCGGAGATCTTGCCCGGCTCGAGCGAGAAGGCGACGTTGGCGAACTCCGGCACCATCTGCTCCTTGGTGAAGAAGCCGAGGTCGCCGCCGTCCGAGGCGCCGGGGTCCTTGGACTTCTTCTTGGCGAGCTCGGCAAAATCGGCACCCTTGGCGAGCTCGGCCTTGACGGCCTTGGCCTCGTCCTCGGTCTCGACCAGGATGTGGCGGGCGTGCACCTCCTGCTCGCCGCCGATCTGCTTGGCGGCCTCCTCGTAGACCTTCTTCATCGCGTCCGGCGTGGTCGCGGCCTTGCCCTCGCTGGCAAGCAGGCTGTCCATCAGCAGCCGGTTGCGGGTGAAGGCGAGGCGCTTCTTGAACTCCTCGCTGTCGGCGACCTTCTTGTCCTCGGCCGCCTTGGCGACCAGCTTCATGTCGATCAGGAACGACAGCACGTTCTCGTCCTTGGTCGCCGGATCCATCTGCGCGAGGCTCTGTCCGAGCTCCTCTTCGGCGAGCGTCACGTCGCTCTTGCGGATCTCGGCGCCGTTCACCTTGGCCAGCACCGGGTTGGCATCGTCGGCGGCGCGTGCGGGCGCGGCAAGCAGGGACAACGCGAGACTTCCGGCGAGAGCGGTGGCGAGGCCGAGGCGCAGGCCGGTTTTCGTAACCGGGAACGACGTGGTCATGGAAAATCCTTGTTGAGAAGAGGGGGCTCGAGGGGGGAGGCCTCAGGGCGGCCGGGACACTCGCCCAATCGCCGTGCCTTGGCAACGCGAAAAGTCTGTCAATTTCGTGAAATCGGCGACAGGTGGACGGCGACGGCCCGGCTGTCGGGCGCCGTTGACAACGTTCCCCCCCAGCCATATCTCTCCCCGGTCGCTTCAAGGGCGATAGCGCTTATTTTGCTGCGTTTTTGGCCGTTGAACCCTGGTTTGCCTGTCTCCCACTCATCTGGCGGACGCCGCCCGGCGCCGAAGGTCGAGGCTGGCGCGGGTGCTGCGGTGCATCACGTCGGGAACAGCAAACCCAAACCATGAGTTACGGCTGCAACGCAGACCCATAGAGGCAGGATTTCAGCAATGATCGGCGCGCTCGCCCGTAAGCTATTCGGCTCCGCCAACGACCGTCGCGTCAAGGGCTATCAGTCCCGTGTCAACGCCATCAATGCGCTGGAGCCGGAGCTCGCAAACCTGACCGACGAGCAGCTCAAGGCGCGCACCGAGGAGTTCAAGAAGCAGCTCGCCGACGGCAAGACGCTCGACGACATCCTGGTCCCGGCCTTCGCCACCGTCCGCGAGGCCTCCAAGCGCACCCTCGGCCAGCGCCATTTCGACGTCCAGCTGATCGGCGGCATGGTGCTTCACGAGGGCGACATCGCCGAGATGAAGACCGGCGAAGGCAAGACGCTGGTGGCGACGCTCGCGGTCTACCTGAACGCGCTGGCCGGCAAGGGCGTCCACGTCGTGACGGTGAACGACTACCTTGCCCGCCGCGACGCCGGCTGGATGAGCCAGATCTACGGCTTCCTCGGCCTGACCACAGGTGTGATCGTGCACGGCCTCGACGATGCCGAGCGCAAGGCGGCCTATGCCTGCGACATCACCTACGGCACCAACAACGAATACGGCTTCGACTATCTGCGCGACAACATGAAGTACCGCCTGGAGGACATGGTCCAGCGCGGACACTTCTTCGCGATCGTCGACGAGGTGGACTCCATCCTGATCGATGAAGCGCGCACGCCGCTGATCATCTCCGGCCCGCTCGACGACCGCTCGGAGTTCTACAACACCATCGACACCTTCGTGCCGAAGCTCGACAAGACCGACTACGAGGTCGACGAGAAGCAGCGCACGGTGACGCTCACCGAAGCCGGCATGGAGAAGATCGAGACCCTGCTGCGCGATGCCGGCCAGCTCAAGGGCGAGTCGCTCTACGACGTCGAGAACGTATCCGTCGTCCACCACATCAACCAGGCGCTGCGCGCGCACACGCTGTTCACCCGCGACAAGGACTACATCGTCCGCGACGGCGAGGTCGTGATCATCGACGAGTTCACCGGCCGCATGATGCCGGGCCGGCGCTATTCCGAAGGCCTGCACCAGGCGCTCGAGGCCAAGGAGCACCAGCCGGTGCAGCCCGAGAACCAGACGCTGGCCTCGATCACGTTCCAGAACTACTTCCGCATGTACGCCAAGCTCGCCGGCATGACCGGCACGGCCGCGACCGAGGCCGACGAGCTGTTCGACATCTACAAGCTCGAGGTGCTGGAGATCCCGACCAACCTGCCGGTCGCACGTCTTGACGAGGACGACGAGGTCTACCGTACCCAGCAGGAGAAATACGCCGCGATCCTGGCCGAGATCGAGCGGGCGAACTCCCGGTTGCAGCCGGTGCTGGTCGGCACCGCCTCGATCGAGAAGTCGGAAGTGCTGGCCGCCTATCTCAAGCAGCACGGCTACAAGCAGATCGACTTCGGCAGCGAGCGTGCGCTCGACAAGCTCTATGCGGCGGCCCGCGCCGGCAAGCCGGCCAAGCTGTTCGCGGTGCTGAACGCGCGCTTCCACGAGCAGGAGGCCTATATCGTGGCCGAAGCCGGCGTGCCCGGCGCGATCACGATCGCGACCAACATGGCCGGCCGCGGCACCGACATCAAGCTCGGCGGCTCGCTCGAGATGCGCCTGCAGCAGGAGACCGCCGGGATCACCGACGAGGCCGAGAAGGCCGCCAAGATCGAGCAGATCAAGGCCGACATCGCCCGCTTCCGCGAGATCGTGCTGAAGGCCGAGGAGACCGTCGAGATCGAGCCCGCCAAGGGCTCCAAGCCGGCCAAGACCGTGACCAAGCCCGGCGGCCTCTACATCATCGGCTCCGAGCGCCACGAATCCCGCCGCATCGACAACCAGCTGCGCGGCCGCTCCGGCCGCCAGGGCGATCCCGGCCGCTCGAAGTTCTTCCTGTCGCTGGAAGACGATCTGATGCGGATCTTCGGCTCCGACCGGCTCGACAGCATGCTGACCCGCCTCGGCCTCAAGGAAGGCGAGGCCATCATCCACCCCTGGATCAACAAGGCGCTGGAGAAGGCGCAGCAGAAGGTCGAGGCGCGCAACTTCGACATCCGCAAGAACCTCCTGAAGTTCGACAACGTCCAGAACGACCAGCGCAAGGTGATCTTCGACCAGCGCGTCGAGCTGATGCAGGACGAGAGCGTGGTCGAGACGATCACCGACATGCGTCACGCCTTCATCGACGACCTCGTCGCCAAGCACGTGCCCGAGCATGCCTATGCCGAGCAGTGGGACGTCGCCGGCCTGAAGGAGGAGCTGAAGCGTGTGCTCGACATCGACCTGCCGGTCGACGAATGGGCGAAGGAAGAGGGCATCGCCGACGAGGAGCTGCTCAAGCGCATCGAGACCCATGCCGACGAGCGCATGGCCGCCAAGGTCGCGCAATGGGGCCCCGACGTGATGCGCTACGTCGAGAAGACCATCCTGCTGCAGACGCTCGACCACCTCTGGCGCGAGCACTTGGTGATGCTCGACCATCTGCGCCAGGTCATCGGCCTGCGAGGCTACGGCCAGCGCGATCCGCTGCAGGAGTACAAGTCGGAAGCCTTCACGCTGTTCGAGGCCATGATCGCGCATCTGCGCGAGGCGGTCACCGCGCAACTGATGCGCGTCGAGATCGTGCCGCCGGAGGAGCAGCAGCCGGTGCTGCCGCCGATGCAGGCGCATCACGTCGATCCGAACACTGGCGAAGACGAACTGGCCTTCGCCAACGTCTCCGTGGTGCCGTCCTCCGGCGTCGCTCCGGTCCCGGCCGAAGCGCGCAACCCGAACGACCCCACCACCTGGGGCAAGATCGGCCGCAACGAGGACTGCCCCTGCGGCTCGGGGAAGAAGTACAAGCACTGCCACGGTCGATACGCTTAAGCGCGGACTGAGGCAGTCTCTCCATCGTCATTGCGAGCGTAAGCGAAGCAATTTCAGAGTCTCGCAATCAGCTCTGGATTGCTTAGCAACGCTCGCGTTGACGAATAATTCGTTCTGGGTTGGAGCGGATGTCGAAGCCTGCCTAAGGAATGCGTCATAAACCCTTGTGAAGGGCCACGAGTAGCGATGCGGCAGCAACCATCAGCGAGATTATTGAAGTAAGAGCTGCGATCCTGAGGGCGGAAGCTTGTTGGGTCTGCTGAGCTGCCTTCTCTGAAACCAAACGAAGAAGAGCGAATAAATCTTCAGTATTGAGCGGGGGGCGTTCCTGCTCTTCGTCAGCAACGACGAATCGAGAATGTCTCAAATGAAGTGAGTAGAGCGGTTCTCCATGATCTCGCGACACGCCTCTCGACTCTCGAAAGAGCCCTTTGAAGGTCCTTAACACACCGCGCACCGCATCGACATTCTCTATCGATAGATCTTTCGCAATGCCTTTCGGTTGGCGAGCTGGCCACTTGTTCACTGCAAGATGGGTGACTACCGCCATTAAAGTTTCGTAGTTCGCCGCGTAGTCCGGTCGTTGCATGATCCGTCAACTCACCAAAAAAATTACAGAGGCCTCCGCCGATTATTGGCGGAGGGAGTCCGATCGCTGGAATACAGTGCCGTGGGGTCCTGCGGAGCTTGCCGGCCAGCCGTTGGGTCCAAATCGATGCTGCGATCTACACTGCCCAACTCATAAACTCTAACTCTGCCAGCAACAAGTCATGGAAGGTCAACAGTCGCGCTCCTGCGTCGCGTGCTTGCTCGTGGCCTCAGCTGAGTTCGGATCAGGCGGCCTTCACCACCTCAACGCGCGCGCCTTCCGCAATCGTCCGCGGCGCCGCGTTCAACTGCTCGATGGCGAATCCCGCGGCCTTCTTGTAACCGGCCATGAACGCCTCGCGCTCGGCGGGCGGGATGACGTCGTCGATGTTGGTGAAGGTGCCGCCGCAGCGCTCGTCGACCAGGTTGAGCAGGCCGAACGGGCCGGCGCCGCGGTTGCGCAGGATGACTTGCGAGATCGGGCCGCACAGCTTCTCGTCATAGGCCGCGAGCGCCGCCGGTGTGACGCCGTGCGCCAGCAGCGAGGCGCCGAGCACGCGGGCGTCGACGATGGCCTGGCTGGCGCCGTTGGAGCCGGTCGGATACATCGCGTGCGCGGCGTCGCCCATCAGCGCCACCGGGCCGTCGACCCAGGTCGGCACCGGATCGCGGTCGATCATCGGGTTCTCATAGGCGCCGTCGGCGCCGGCGATCAGCGCGGGCACGTCGAGCCAGTCATAGGTCCAGCCGGCGAACTGGTGAGCAAACTCGCTCACCGGAACCTGGCGGAACCAGCCGGTCTGCGTCCAGCCCTCGGTGTTGTCCATCGTGACTTCCGCGATCCAGTTGATCAGCGCCAGCCCCGTCTTCGGATCAGGATGCGAGATCGGATAGACCACGACGCGATGGCGATGGGTGCCGAGCCCGACGAAGGACGATCCGGTGCGCATCGGCTTCGCCCAGGTGACGCCGCGCCACATCACCGCGCCGCCCCAATGGATCGGCGGCTGTGTGGGGTGCATCTGCGCGCGTACCGCCGAATGGATGCCGTCGGCGCCGATCAGCAGCCGGCCGCGCGTCTCGATGCGCGATCCATCGGCATGCTCGATGCGGACCGTTACCGATCCGTCCGACTTCTTCTCGTAGCCCGCAACGCGACTGCCGAGCCGCACGGCCGCAGCGCCCGCGCGCTCGACCAGTCGGCTGTACAGCAGCATGTGCAGCTTGCCGCGATGCACGGCATATTGCGGCCAGCCGTAGCCGGCGAGCAGGCCGCGCGGCTCGGAATAGATGTCGTTGCCATTCAGCCCGACCAGCGCCCATTCGCGCGCGGGCACGCCGACCTGGTCGAGATCGTCGGCCGAGATGCCGAGGTCGTACAATTCCCGCACCGCGTTGGGCTGCAGGTTGATGCCGACCCCGAGCGGCCGCATCTCGCGCACGCTTTCGTAGACGATGCAGGGCACGCCGATCTGTTGCAACGTGAGTGCGGTCGCGAGGCCGCCGATGCCGCCGCCGGCGATGAGGACAGGAAGATCGGTCATGGGCATGGTCCGTCGCACGTGAACTCGAAAGCAGAACGCGAAAGGAGGGGCAAAGGGATGCAGGCACGGCGCTGCTGCGCGTGCGGATCGTCTCCCTTCGATCCGTCCTTGGCCAGCGTTGTCGGCTGGTCCGATGGTGAAAGGCCTAGTTCAGATGCCCGGCGGAGACAAGGGGAATGGGCATTCCGCGCTGCCGTGGTAGGCTGGTGCCATGCACCGTCCCACCCTGTTCCTCACCGCCGCTCTGTCGCTGCTCGGGCTTGCGAGCCCTGTCATGGCCTTTGACATCGAAGCCCATCGCGGCGGGCGCGCGCTGTATCCGGAGAACACGCTGCAGGCCTTCAAGATGTCTCTGGCCTTTCATGTCGACACGCTCGAGCTCGACGTCGGCGTCACGAGGGACGGCGTGCTGGTGGTCTCGCATGAGCGACGGCTTAATCCCGATCTCGCCCGCGCCCCCGATGGCAACTACGTTGCGCCGCCCGGGCCGCTGCTGATTGATCTGCCGCTTGCGGAGGTGCAGTCCTACGACGTCGGCCAGATCCGTCCGGGCAGCGACTACGCCAGGCAGTTTCCGGAGCAGCAGGTGATCTCTGGGGACGTCCCGCCGCCGCGCATTCCGACCCTGAAGCAGGTCATCGATCTCGTCAGGGGCTCGGGCAAGGATCGTGTGCGCCTCAACATCGAGACCAAGCTCGATCCAGCGCTCCCGAATGAAGCGCCGGACCCCGATCGGTTCGTATCCCTGCTGCTCGGCCTGATCGAGGCCGAGCACTTCACCGACCGGGTCATGATCCAGTCGTTCGACTGGCGCACCTTGCAACTGGTGCAGCAGCGCGCGCCAAGGATCTCCACCGTCTATCTGTCACGGCAAAGCGGCAAGACGCCCACGGTGTCGCCGACCGAGGCGACGCGCTGGACCGCGGGCTTCAACCCCGCCGATCACGGCGGCTCGCTGCCGCGGACGATTCACGCGGCCGGCGGCAAGGTGTGGTCGCCCTTTTTTGCCGATGTCACGCCGGAGCTGATTGCCGAGGCGCATGCGCTTGGCCTGGAGGTCGTGGTCTGGACGGTCAATAAGCCCGCGGACATGGCGCAACTGATCGATGACGGCGTCGACGGCATCATCTCCGACCGGCCGGATGTGCTGCGCAAGGTTGCTGCCGACAAGGGGGTGGCAAATCCGACAGGTGAGCTGCGGCTGCAATCGACGAAGCCAAAGGCGCATCCGGAGTAGCGGAGCCGAGAGTTCTCACGCGTCGGGGTGAGGCGCCGCCGCGCGGGGGAGACTTTGTTGTCCGACCTTTCGTCACTCCCCCTGACTGCACGTTCGATGCATCCGGACACCCAAGCACCATTCGGGTCAGCCTGGTCAAGCCACCAGCCGTTTGGTCATGAACAGGCTGAGCGGGTCGAGGCGGTAGGTGCCGAAGGGGCCGCAGTCCCCATAGCCGGAGCTGCGATAGAGCTGGATCGCCTGCGGCTGTCTGATACCCACTTCGAGGCTTACGCGGCCAAGCCCGCGACCTTGGGCCTCGTCTTCCAATGTCATGAGGAGCCTGCGTCCGAGCCCACAGCCGCGGGCGGTTTCGCGGACGAACAATCGCTTGATCTCGGCATGTCCTGGGCCAATGAGCCGAAGGGCGATCGATCCGAGCAGCGTCCCGTCACGGCGGGCGGCAAAAAATGCGGCTCCGGGCACCGAGAGCGCGTGGGCATCGACGGGATGATTGCTTTCAGCAGGGTATAGCGTCCGCAGATAGGCATTGGCCTCCGCGATGAGGTCGGCGACATCAGCCTGTCTGGCATCTTCGATCGCGATGGTGATGTCGGTTGGGTTCATCGTCTCCGGCCTGGCAAACGTGACGAAACGCGTCAGCATCGTGCCAGAGCACCACCGTCCCGATCAAATGCCGAGACGGCTGTCTCACGCGCAATCGCGGCTCACCCCATCACCACCTCGTGCCGGATCACGAACGGCGCCAGCAAGGTGTGCACCTCGTTCTCGACCGCCTCGCGGGTGTCCGCAGGCACGTTGCGCAACGTCACCGTCGCGATGCTGCCATGGCTGCCGTGTGGGCCGACCTTCACACTGCAATCGATGCCGCGGTCGGTGAGCTGCGACAGCACCTTGGTGAACACGCGCGTCGCGGCGTCCCAGCGCAATTGCGGCTTGAACACCTTGCCGACGCCCGTGACCGGCATCGGGTCGATCGGGATGATCTGCACCGGCACCGCGGCGCGCTCGGGCGTGCGGGCGCGCACCCAGTCCTCCAGCTCGCCCGGCTGCACGGCAGCCCCCGGCTTGAGCTGGACGTAGCCGATCGGCAGCTCGCCGGCATAGGCGTCGGGTTGGCCGACCACGGCGGCGAAGCCGACGGAGGGATGCTGAAACAAAATCTCCTCGATCGGCGCCGGATCGATGTTGTGGCCGCCGCGGATCACGAGGTCCTTGGCGCGGCCGGTGATCCAGAGGAAGCCGTCGGCATCGAGCCGGCCGAGATCGCCGGAGTTCACCCAATGGCCGTCGATGAACGCGCCCTTGTTGTGGGCGTCGTCGAGATAGCCTGAGAACACGCCGGGCCCGGCCATGATGACGACGCCGATCTCATCCGCCGTGCAGTCGCGCTCGTAGCGCCCGTCGGCATCGAGCTTGACGATGCGCACCTGCGCATAGGGCAGCGGCAGGCCGACCGAGCCGAGCCGGATCGGCTGGTCCGGATAGGCCATGGTGTGCACGCTCGCGGTCTCGGTCATGCCATAGACTTCGATCACCGGCAGCTTCAGCTTGTCCATGATCGCCTGCCCCACGGCGACCGGAATCGCCGAGCCGCCGCCGGCGGCATAGCGCAGGCTGGAGATGTCGGCCGCGCCTTGCGGCACAGCCAGTGTCGCGGCGAGCACGGTCGGCACGCTCGACAGCGTTTCCGGCTTGAAGCGCTCGACCAGGCCCCAGATGTTGCGTACCGCGTTCGGGTTGCGCCAGCCTGCGCCGGAGAGCACGACGAGGCTGCCGCCCGCGGAGAGGGTCTGCAGCGCCTGCGTCAGTGATCCCCCGACATGGAATAGCGGCATGCCGAACAGCAGCGTCCCGCCGGGCTTGGCTTTCAGGACCAGGTTGATGCCCCAGGCCTGGTAGACTTGGTTGCCATGGCTGTGCCGCACCAGCTTCGGCGTGCCGGTGGTGCCGCCGGTGTGGAAATAGGCCGCGGTATCGCTGGCCTTGATCTGCCGGCCGCCGACGAGGTGATCGCCCGGCTGCGGCTTGATCAGGTCGTTGAAGGCGTGGATGCCGTTCGCCGGATCACCGCCGCCGCCATGGACCTGCACGATCGCCTTGAGGTGTTTGAGGCCGCCTCGGACCTTCTCGACCTTCTGCCAGATGTCGGTGCCGGGCAGGGGGCCCAGCGCCACCAGCACCTTGGTCTTGGCGGCATCGAGAATCTCGGCGATCTGGTGCGGCTCCAGCAGCGGGTTGACCGGGTTCGCGATCCCGGCGGCCTCCGCGCCGAACAGCGTCACGAAGGCGTCGGGCACCAGGGGCAGCATGAAGCTGACGACATCGTCGGGGCCGACGCCGAGCGCATGAAACATGTTCGCGGCCTGGGTGACCCTGGCGATGAAGTCGCGATAGGAGATCACGACCGGCGTATCGGCCGGATCGGCATTTTGCAGAAACTGGATCGCCGGCGCGTCCGGATTGGCGGACGCCCCACATTTGAGCGCCTCATAGGTGCTCTGCGCCGCGATCCGTTCGCTGTACGGCGTCTGCTCGAAGGCGCGGATGTCAGCCGTGCTGGCGAATGTCGGATAGTCGCTGCCAATGGCGCGATCGAGCAAATGAATGCCCATGGCCTGTCCTCCCTCTGGCGTGTCCTCGTCCGGCCGGACGACGGGTCCAACCGGGATCGCGCGCGGGCTCTGTTGGCGGCCCGTTCGTCGCGATCGTCACAGGACAGGATGAGGGAGGATTCGTCTTGCGTCTATCCCGGCGTTGCCGGGGCGAGCAGACACATTTGCCGCAGGCGGGATGCGGTAGGGTGGGCAAAGGCGCGTCCACCGGTGCTGCTCCGCGGTATGCAGTCAACGCGCCGTGCCCACCGTCCATCGGCGTGCTCGGTGTGCAATGGTGGGCACGGCGCGAGAGTCAGTCTTAGTCAAATCAGTAGCTCGGCGCGCCTTTGCCCACCCTACAGCAGCCGCTCAGCTCGCCGCGTCGATCAGATTCTCCAGCAGCCGCTTCAGCTCGCCGGTGGCCTTGTCGCCGTAATTCTCCAGGATGTGCGCCTCCTGGCTGGCAGCGAGCGAGTTCAGCCGCTTGCACAGCGCCTTGCCATGATCGCTGATGAACATCAGCACCTTGCGGCGGTCATGGGCGTCCTGGCGGCGGTAGACCAGCGAGTCCGACACCATGCGGTCGATCATCTTGGTCAGGGTCGGGTGGTTCAGCAGCACCGCGTCGGCGAGATCGCCCATCGAGTGCCCCTCGCCGTCGGAGAGCACCTTGAGGATGCGCCACTGCTCGACGGGCACGCCCTCGGTGCTCAGGCGCGACTCCAACTGCCGGTTGATCTCTCGGTTGGCTTGCGCGAGCAGGTAAGCGAGATGCTCGGTGAGGGGGGTGTTGGGATGGGGCGGTTTGGCCACGGTGAATTTCGCTTGCGGTCCCGACTTGAATGAATGTCCGGCAGTTGCTGCCCGATCTATATGCATCCCAATTCTTGAACATTCAACATTTTCGAATAGGATATTTGCCGAACACGTGCTGATTTTGACGGCGTATGACCGCCGGTCCACAATGGGCCAGACACGGTTGCGGCCAAGGAGTGGGTGTGCTCTCGACAGGATCTGTCACGGCCGGGCGTCTCAGTCTGCCGCCATCCCTGCTGTTCAGGAGCCCGCCCCGGCGGGCCGGCCTTCCCGCACTCGCCCCGTTCGATCCTGACCGTCTCCAGCGGCGCGGCTCCCAGAACCGGCTGCGCATCGGCAATTTCCTTACCTTCTCCGGCTCGCCCGGCATCTGGGGGCCGGCCGCGACCAACAGCGCGCTGCTTGCGGTGTCCGAGATCAACCGCCACGGTGGCATTCTCGGGCGCGAGATCGAGTTGTCGTTCTACGATTCCGGCGGGCCGGTGGACGAGGTGACCGATCGTGCCAGGGACGCGCTCGAATTCGGCGACATCGACGTCGTCATGGGCTCGCATATCAGCGCCGTCAGGCTGGCGCTGCGCCGGCTCACGCGTGGCCGCATCCCGTATGTGTATACGCCGGTCTATGAAGGCGGCGAGCGCACGCCCGGCGTGATGGCGATCGGCGAGACGCCGCACAGCCAGACCCGCCCCGCGATCCACTGGCTGGCGGAGAACAAGCGCGCCCGGCGCTGGTATCTGATCGGCAGCGACTACGTCTGGCCCTGGCAGTCCCACCTTCAGACCAAGACCTACATCACCGAGGCCGGCGGCCAGGTGGTCGGCGAGGAGTTCGTGCCGGTCGGCGAGGATGATCACGAGGCGCATCTGGCGCGCATCCGCGCCGCCAGGCCCGATGTCGTGCTGATCTCGCTGATCGGCACCGACAGCATCACCTTCAATCGCGCTTTCGGCGAGTCGGGCCTCGCCGCGACCACCCTGCGTCTCGCCGGCGCGGTGGACGAAACGGTGCTGCTCGGCATCGGCGCCGACAACACCGAGAACCTGTATTCGGCCTCCGGCTATTTCAGTTGCATCGGCTCCAAGGCCAATGACGCGTTCATGAGCCGCTACACCGCGATGTTCGGCGCCGATGCGCCGCCGGTCGGATCGGTCGGCCAGTCGAACTACGAGGGCCTGCGCTTCCTGAAGGCGGCCGCCGAGCGCGCCGGCTCGCTGTCCCTGCGACCGCTCGCCGCCGCCGGCCGCAACATCGTCTATTCCGGCGCGCGCGGCGAGGTGACGATCCGCCAGGGTCGTGCCGGCATGGCGATGCATCTCGCCGCCGCCGACGGGCTCGATTTCAAGATCATCCGGACGTACTGAGACGTCGGCCTGCTCAGGCAGCCGCAGCGCTCTTGGCAGGCGCGGGCGCGACGTCGCGGATCAACCGGCTGATCGCCTCGTGCGGCGTCGGCTTGCCGAACAGATAGCCTTGCACGCTGGTGCAGCCTTCCTCAATGCCTGCAGCGCGTGCTGGCGGTCGGCGATGATGCCGGTCTCGGTCAGCTCGATCTCCAGCCGCTCCGGCGCCAATCCAGTCTCGCGCAGCACCTCGGCGACACGCTTCGGCAGGTCGTGGTTGAGCTGCATTGGCGCGACGTTGACGGCGACCTTGAACGGCTGGCTCCAGGTCGCGGCGGTGACGCAGGCGGTGCGCAGCACCCAGGCGCCAATGTCGACGATCAGGCCGGTCTGCCCGGCTTGAAGCGGTCGAGGTCGATCGCGAGCACGACCAGATGGGCGGTCTCGTCGCCTTCGGTCAGCAAGGCGCAAGGCGCTGCCGTGCGGGTTCCTGCAAGGAACTCGGGACATCGTGACGAAACTCCCAACGCCGGCCGCAGGGCTCGCCGGCACACGGCCTTTTGCGACCCTCCGTGGCCGGAACGGGTTGCTGCTCCGTGACGGAATTAATACGATCGGATGTCAGTCACATGAAAGTTGGAGTGCCCGGATGCGTGCGCAGTCGCGAGCCCTGTCGAATCCCGTCGCCCTGTGGTGGGCGATGCTGACGCTCGTCAGCCTCGCCAACATCGCGTTCTGGTTCATCCTGTACCGCCAGCTCAACGGCGGCAGCAATACCCTGGGCCAGGCTTCCCAGACCGGTTCGATGCTGGCGCTGTCGGCGGCCTATGTGTTCGGCTGCGCCTTCCGCTCGGTGCTGCCGCGCGCCGACGTGCAGCGCATCTGTCTGGTCGACAGCTGGCTGTCGAGCGTGTTCGTCGGCCGCACCGTGGCGACCATCGCCGAGATCGCCTTCGCGGCGCAATGGGCCATCATCCTGGCGCAGCTCGGCGCGATCGCGGATGCCGAGACCGCGGTCAACATGGCCCGCATCATCGTGCCGCTGATCGTCGTTGCCGAGATCTGTTCCTGGTATGCGGTCGTCACCAGGAATTTCCTCTACAACGCGATCGAGAACTCGCTGTGGGCGGTGGCCTTCCTGTTCGTCGGCATCGGCCTCGGCCGGCTGCTGCCGGAGTTCGACGGCATGGTTCGCGGGCTTCTGATCGCGGGCCTCGTCGGCATCGCCTGCTATCTCGCCTTCCTGGTCGTGATCGACGTCCCGATGTATGTGAAGCGCTGGCGCATCGAGCGCGCCGCCGGCACGCCACTCCTGCATCCGCTCGCCGGTTTGCGCGACTCCGCGACGCGCTGGACCGTCACCCACGAGTTCGAGCACTGGAAGGAAGAGATCGCCTGGATGTCGCTGTATTTCAGCGCGGCTGTCTGGGGCTCGCTGGCGCTGTGTGCGCTCTCGGCGATGAACGATCAGCCGCATGATCGCGCGCAGGCGATCGGCGCGCCGCCGGCCATCGTCCAGCACGCCGCCGATCGGTCCTGACGCGACATCCCGCCGTGACGGTCACGGCGGGATGCCTGCCGGCTGAGCGCCGGTGTCTCAGCCATGCATCGCGAAGTGATGCGAATCGTCCATCTGGACGATGTGGCTGTAGTCGGCGTGCGGCGCGTCGTGCACGGCCACCGGCGCGTGGTCGAAATTCGGCGGCACGATGCCGGTGTTGCCCCCATGGCCATGGTCGCCGAAATTGTCGACGATGATCGGGTTGTGCGACGAGCCCTCGCCGTGCAACGGGCCGGGGAAGCCGGGGCCGGGGCCCTGGCCGCCCTGGACGTTGTCGCCGGACTGATGGATCGCCTGCGCGATCGAGTCCCAGAACCCGCCATGGCTGCCGCCGTCCTGTCCCGCATGAGCGATCTGGATGCTGCCGTCGCTGCGCAGGCCGTCCTGGGCCAGCTTGAAGACGTCGCCGATCGCCGCGCCGAGATCGCCATGGCTGAGGTCGTTGACCAGCGAGCCCAGGTCGTGGCCGATCGCGTCGAGCTGCTGCCCCAGCGAGTGGCTCAAATTGCCGGCGGTCTGTGCCAGCCCGTTGAGCCCCTCGCCGACGAAATGGCCGACGCCATCGACGATGCCGGTGCCGACCGCATCGGCGCCGTGGGCGATGCCTGAGATCGCCTCGCCGATCGGTCCGCCGATCAGGTGGCCCGCCGCCGACGCCGTGTCGGTGACCACGCCGATGGCGCCGTCGGCCACCGCCACGCCGGCGTCGAAGCCGCCCTTCACCACCGCGCCTGCGGCGTCGAGCGCGTCCATGCCGACCTCGCCGGCCGTTCCGACGATGGTGCCGGCCATGCCGAGCGCGCCGTGGCCGACTGCGCCGGCCGCCTCCAGCCCGGCCTCGCCGAGGCCGACCGCGGTGTGTGCGAGGTCACCGGCGACGTCGAGGGCGCCATGCGCCACGTCGCCCCCGACCTTGAGTCCGCCATCGACGATGTCGCCGCCGATATGCTTGACGTCGTTGATGACGCCGTCGATGTCACCATGCACCAGATGGCCGACCCCGGACGCCACGTCGCCAGCGACGTTGATCCCGGTATGGAGGACGTCGCCGCCGACATGGACCACGGTCGAAGCCACGTCGCCGACGGTGTGAAGCAGGCCGCCGCCGATCGCCTCGGCACCGTGCCCGATCGCGCCGAGTACGCCGCCCACGGTATGGATGGCCTCGCCGCCGAGCGCGCCGATGCCATGCACCACGCTGCCCACGGCATGGGCCGCATCGCCGGCGACGTGCTCGACCGTATCGACCACGGCGCCCGCCGCACCGCCGACCGCACCCGCCACATCCTTCGCGACGTCCTTCACGTCGTCCACGGCGGAACTGACGGCATCTCCGATATCATCCCAAAAGCTCATGACCTGCTCCTCTCGGTTGCGTCACCTCGCCTCGGGTGACGGCGCCGTTTGTCGCAGATCGCGGCCCCGCGCTCCGTGCGCGACGTCACGCAAGCTGAGACGTGGCAGGGCTCCGGTGCGAAGCCTGTCCGTAAGCCGCGTCATCCACCGCTTCAGGGGGCGCAGGGAGGGACATGCGTGGATGCCGGCGCAGGCCGGGCAACTAATTAGCAGGCCCTGATCGCGATCGTTCAGGGCGGCATAGGCGTGATGCTCGGCGGCGGTTCAGGCGTGGCCGATCCAGCCATGCCAGGTCAGCGCTGTGAAGAATGGACGAACATCGCGAAAGCCGCCGTCACGCAGGATGGCTTCATCCTCCCCTGGGCTCAGCATGTTGACGCTGGCATCGACGGTCGCGCGCATCGTCCTGGCCTGCTCGGGGTCCGTGCCGGACGCAACGGCATAGGCCGCGTACCGATCCAGCCACAGCGACCTTTCGACTGGCTCGTTGGGCAGGCAGCTATGGGCCACCACGAACGGCGCTCCAGGGCGGAGCCGGTCGTGCACGGCGCGGACTGTCCGCAACCGTTCCGGCGCTGCCAGAAAATGCAGCGTCAGCAGGCATGTCGCCGCGTCAAACGGGCCGGCCGGCGCGTCGTCGATGGTGCCCTCGATCAGTTCGACCCGGCTCGTCCGCGCGCCGAGCGTGCGTTCGGCGAGTCGCAGCATCTGCGGTGCCGGATCGACGCCGACGAAGGTCCACGATGGTTGCGCTTCCGCCAACGCATTGAGCTCGAGCCCGCCGCCCGCGCCCAGCACGAGCACCCTCGCGTGTTCGGGCGCCCGCTCGGCCAGCAAGACCGCCGTCATCCGGTGCAGCCCGTCGAGACCGGGCACGAAGCGCCGCGGACCATCCGTGTAGCGCGCGACGAACTCGGGATCGGAAAACGCGCGGATGAACTGCTGGGCGCCGTCGGCGATGTCAGCCGGCATGACAAATGTCTCCTTTGCGGGGTCGCTTCCGTCGTTCGAGGCGGTCGTGGAAATCAGCGCTCAGCGCCGCCAGCGTGATGGCGCCGAGACGGGACAGCAGCAAGGTCTCGGCGGCCCGGATGGAGGTGTCGAGCGCCGCATTGACCGCCTGCTCGACGAGGCAGTCGGGAGTCTCGCTCCGATGGCCGATGGCGAACAGCGACGGGCGCCCGAGTGAATCGTAGACGTCGCGCAGGGTGACGGTCGCCAGATCGCAGGCGAGCGTCCAGCCGCCGCCATGGCCTTTCTCGGAGCGCACATAGCCGCTGTCCCGGAGGCCGGCCATGATCCTGCGGATCACGACCGGATTGGTCTGCATCATCGCTGCGAGCGCCTCGGACGTGACCGGGCCGTCGTGCTCCGCCATGTGGAGCAGGACGTGCAGGATGCCGGACAGCTGGCTGTTGGGTCTCATGTAACTTTTAATATGACATGATATTCCAGCCGTCAACCGGCCGGCTTGGCCATGAAGGCTTGGGCGACGACGCTGGCGCCTCTGCCCGTCGGGCGATTCGGTCCTGCGTCCCGCGTGCGGCGGGCGGGTCCATGCCTCGCAGCGATGAGAAACGCGCCGCGCGGAAAAACTGAATTTTCCTGCGCGGTCAAGCTGATTTGGGCTGTCCAGTCCCATCAGCAAAAATATGCCGCTTCTCGTTTTCGGAATTTCGTGATTTATTCCGTTCGTCCCGCCTCATCGACGAGGGGCGCTGCGCGGTCGTCACGAAGCGTGGAGTGCGGGATGCGATGGGCGGGCCGGTTTGCAGCGTGATCATTCGCGCGGACGAACAACATCGGCTCGCACGGTCAAGTCGCGTGGTCCTGGCCTCCCGATGCTGAGGTCAAGTCGGCTGATGATGCCCCGCGCATCTCGCCGGTGATGGGGGCAAGACAGCCCGGTCCCCAGGGAGATCGCGAAGCAGCCGTTAAGACTATCGCGCAGGGAGGGCCGGGTCGTCCGGCTGGACCTGTGGTACCTGCCGCCTGCATTTTTTTTCGCAGGCGGGCCACGGGCCTCAGTCGAGGTCCGGCCTTCCCTGCACCCTCGCTTCGGAGGAGGGTGAGATCGATGCATCACTCGGACGCGAAGAGCGCCGCGAGGACAATGACGCGCATCCCCAAATGCAGTTTGAGATTGCTGACCACGACGGCACCACAAACGCGGTGCTCACCCTCCCCTGGAGGGGGAGGGTCGCCTCACGAGGAGCGAAGCGAAACGTGAGGCGGGGTGGGGTGATGTCTCCGCGCGCAAAAGCATGCGTGGAGAGATCACCCCACCCCGCTCGCCCGCTTCGCGTGCGATCGACCCTCCCCCTCCAGGGGAGGGTGGCACCGAGCGCGCGGCTAGCTTGCGCGTGTCCGGCGGCCCTCGGTGTCTCGCAAAAAAGCGGCGCTCGATGGACGACTTACTATTTGAATCCTGCGAACCGGCTGTCGAACGAGTTCGACTGCAGCACCGGGACGGCGCCGGAGACCAGTGCGGTCTGGGTCTGGGCGGGGGCCGAGGCCGTGGTGGCGGGCGCGTCGCCGGCGGCGGGCTTGAACGGCGGCCGCGCGGCAGCCTGCTTGGTCTCGGCGGGCTTCGCCGCGACCGGCTTGGGCACAGGTTTGATCTCGGCGGGCTTGATCTCCGAGGGCCTGGCTTCCGCGGTCCTGGTCTCGGGCTTCGCCGTCGCAGCCTTGGTGTCGGCCGCCGCATTGCCGCCGATCCCAACCTTGCGGGCGAGGCTCGACATGAAGCTCGGCTTCTCCGGCGCACTGACGGCTGCCACGCGGGTGGAGGGCGCCGCTGCGGGAGCCGGAGCCGCACTGGCCGGCATCGCGGCAACCTCGTCGGCGCCGGGCGCGCGCGGCGGGTTGACATGACCGGGGATCGTGCCTGGCGCCGGCGAGAAGTTGGCGAGCGACAGGCCCGGCGCTTCGCCGGCATCGGACAGGCCGGTGGAGGCGCCCGGCACGCGGCTCGCGAAGATCGGATTCATGCCGCCATCGATGCCGGTGTTGAGCTTGGCGACCGGCGTGCCCTTGGCGACGAGCTTGGCGTATTCCACCTCGTCCGCCTGCTGCTTGTCGCGCACGGCGGCGGTGATCTCGTCGGGAACGACATAGGCCGGGCACTTGGCGGCGGCGTCGAACACCGGATCATGCGTCGCGCCCGGCGGCTTCTGGGCGTCGAAGACGTACTTCTTCTCGCAGAAGTCGACCTTCGGCTCCTGCCGGGTGACTTCGAAATGGTCGTAGCCTTCCTTGATCATGCGCCAGAACGGCATGTTCGGATTGTTGCGGTGCCTGGCCATGTTCACCGGCGTCATCCGGAACGGATAGGCCTGGAACTGGAAGGCCCGCTGGCCGCCGAAGAACGACTCGCGCCCAAGCGCATAGATCTCGGCGATCTGCTCGTCGGTCATCGCGAAGCAGCCGCGCGAGGAGCAGTCGCCATGCACCATCAGCTGCGAGCCGCTGCGGCCCAGCGCCTTGTCGAAGGCGTTCGGATAGCCGGTGTTGAAGGACAGGTAGTAGGCCGACTGCGGATTCATCTGGCTCGGATTGATCGAGTAGAAGCCCTCCGGCGCCTGGCGGTCGCCCTCGCGCACCTTGGGTCCGAGGTCGCCGGACCAGCGGCAGATCGGATAGGTCTTGAGCAGCGCGAACTTGCCGGAGCGGTCCTGCTTCCAGACCTCGAGCTCGGCCTCCTGCTTGAACACGCGAACCAGGATCGGCGACTGCAGATCCATGTCCTTCTCGCCCATCGTCGCGACGAGCTTCGGCGACACCGGCTGGTTGGCCTTGGCGTTGGTGGCGAGCGCGACCTGATCGCTGTTGCAACCCGTCAGCAGCGCACCGGCGGCCAACGCCGCCGAGGTCAGGAGAACCCGGACGAAAGCGCGGTTGATCAAGACAATGCTCCCCGCAAACCCGGCATGCCGCAACACCCCAGTCTCATCTCGCCCGATCGGCCCGAAAGCTGGATAAATCACGGGTCGACCCTGCGTCATGCCGTCAAACCATTGATTAAAATTGTAGCCTTTGACCCCACGACCCGCAACCCGCGCTCCGGCGGTGCCGCGAGGCCCTGGCCGCTTTGGTCAACAACTCCTAAACAGCAGAGCCCGCTGGCGGGGCCGAAATGCGGCCAAACGGCTGGAAAGACTCACAAAACCGCGAGCGCCGAGGGCTCGGCTCCCGCCCGCTCAGCCGAGCTTGCGGCCGATCTCGATGAACTTCTGCCGGCGCTGCTTGCGGATGGCGTCGGCGTCGAGGCCCTTCAGCTCGTCAAGCGCCTGGGCGATCGCCTCGCCGGTGGCCGCGATCATCGCCGCGGGATCGCGGTGGGCGCCGCCGACCGGCTCCTTGAGAATGGTGTCGACCACGCCGAAGCGCAGCATGTCCTGGGCGGTGATCTTCATGCTGTTGGCGGCTTCCTGCGCCTTGGTGCCGTCGCGCCAGAGGATCGAGGAGGCGGCTTCCGGCGAGATCACGCTGTAGATCGCATGCTCCAGCATCAGGACGCGGTTGGCGGTGGTCAGCGCGATGGCGCCGCCCGACATGCCCTCGCCGGTGATGATCGCAACGTTGGGCACGCCGAGCGCCAGGCAGGCATCGGTCGAGCGCGCGATGGCCTCGGCCTGGCCGCGCTCCTCGGCGCCGATGCCGGGATAGGCGCCGGCGGAATCCACCAGCGACAGCACGGGGATGCCGAACCGCTCGGCCATTTCCATCAGGCGGACCGCCTTGCGGTAGCCTTCCGGGCGGGCCATGCCGAAATTATGCTTGAGGCGGGATTCGGTGGTGGCGCCCTTTTCCTGGCCCATGACGCAGATCGGCTCGCCGCGGAAGCGGCCGAAGCCGCCGAGCAAAGCGGCGTCTTCGCCGAACTTGCGGTCGCCGGCGAGCGGGGTGAACTCGGTGATCAGCCCGCCCACGAAATCGGTGAAGTGCGGTCGCTGCGGATGGCGGGCCACCATGGTCTTCTGCCACGGCGTGAGCGTGGCGTAGAGCTCGGCCAGCGCCTGGCCGGCCTTCTCCTCGATCCGGCTGACCTCCTCGCCGATATCGGTGCCGGAGGCGGCCATCGCGCGGAGTTCGTCGACCTTGGAATCGAGCTCGGCAACAGGCTTTTCGAAATCGAGGTAGCTGCGCATGGGATCCGGCATGGAAGAGCTGAAGGAAGAGCGCTGGGAGACGAAATCGGTTCGGCCTTCGGACCTGAAGCCGAAGGACTTCAGGAGCTTAGGGTACGATCGGTGCCCAGCCTCCCGGCATCGCGCCGGGATCGCGGGCAGGATGGCGCTCTTTCAGGGCAGACGGGCGCGAAGTCAAGCCGGCCGGGCGTCACGCCGGCGGATTTGGTTTCGGGAAGGTGTGAAGCGAGGTCAGGTCTCGGCCAGCGGGTGCAGGTCGCGCACCAGGCTCTTGAGCCGTTCCTCGACCACATGGGTGTAGATCTGGGTGGTCGAGATGTCGGTGTGGCCGAGCAGGGTCTGGACGATGCGCAAGTCGGCGCCGTTGTGCAGCAGATGGCTGGCGAAGGCATGGCGCAGCACGTGCGGCGACACCAGCCGGGCTGGCAGGCCGCTCGCCACCGCGAGCTCCTTGAGGTCGCGGGCGAAGTGCTGGCGGGTGAGGTGGCCGCTCTCGCCGAACGAGGGAAACAGCCATTTGCCAAACGTCGCGCTGGCCTTCTTCTCGGGCTTCAGCGCATCCAGGGCGGCGAGATAGTCGGCCATCGCCTGGCGCGAGGCCTGGTTCAGCGGTACCAGCCGCTCCTTGTTGCCCTTGCCGCGCACCACGATCATGCGGGCATCGTTGCGGGCGGCCGTCCGCGGCAGCGCCACCAGCTCGGAGACGCGCAAGCCGGTCGCGTAGAGCACCTCGAGCAGGCAATACAGCCGCAGCGCGCGCAGCCGCTGCGCCGGCGAAGCGTCCGTGCCCTCGCTCAGCTCCTTCGCGCGGGTCAGCATCCGGTCGACATCGCCGATCGACAATACCTTGGGCAGCGGCCGGCCGCGTTTCGGGCCGGTCAGGATCGCGGCGGGATCGTCGCTGCGGATGCGCTCGCTCAGCAGGAAGCGAAACAGGTGTCGCATCGCCGACAACCGCCGCGCCACGCTGGAGGACTTGAAGCCCCTGGTGTCGAGATCGGCGAGATAGTCGCGCAATGCCTGGGTGTCGGCCGTGGCGAAGCCGTTGGCCTTGCCGCCGAGAAAGTCGGAGAGATCGGTGAGGTCGCGGCGATAGGCGTCCAGCGTGTTCTGACCGGCGCCCTGCTCGGCGGCCATCATGTCGAGGAACAGGCTCATCAGCCTGGCGTCGGAGGCCTTGACCTTCATGTCGTGAAATCCGCTGCGTCCGAGGCGATCGAATCACTACGAGGTATTCGTGCCGGCACGTCGAGCGGTGACTGCAAATCTGGCCGATATCGCGGCGCCCGGCTGCTTCAGACAATCGTAAAATTCTTAATCAATGCCCTGTGGCTTTTCGGTTCGCCGCAGCGGTGCCGATCATCTCTTCTGGAACCTGTCCGGCGGGATCGTCACCGTCATCTCGCGCGGCTTCGGGTTGACGAAATTCGCCAGCGCGTAGATCGCGCCATAGACCACGCCGACGATGATGGCGATGACGGTCAGGAAGCGGAACAGGCTGGGCATGTCGGTCGCGCAGGCCACCAGAAAGGGAACGGTTTCATCCAACATGTTCGCATCGGCCTTGCAAGCCCGTCGGGCAGACCGGGCAGCTCGCCTTGGCTCGGGGAGCGGAACAGGATGCCTTTGAAAGCAGCAGGGCCTGGGTTAGAAGCGGAGAAATGACCGAACCGACGCAACCAGCATCTGGACCTGTCGCCCAGGAGGCCGCGATTCTCGCAGGCCTCGGCAAGCGGCTGATCGTGCTGGTCGGCATGATGGGGGTCGGCAAGTCGACCGTGGGCCGGCGGCTCGCGGCGCGGCTCCGGCTGCCGTTCGTCGATGCGGATACCGAGATCGAGACCGCAGCCGGCATGACCATACCGGAAATCTTCGAATCGCGCGGCGAGGACTATTTCCGCAATGGCGAGGCGCGGGTGATCGCCCGCCTGCTTGAAAACGGGCCCGGTGTGCTGGCGACCGGCGGCGGGGCTTTCATGCGCGAGGAAACGCGGCGCCGCATCCATGAGAAGGCGGTCTCGGTGTGGCTGAAGGCCGATGCCGATGTGATCATGCGCCGCGTCAGGCGGCGGGCGGACCGGCCGCTACTGCAGACCGCCGATCCCGAAGGCACCGTGGCGCGCCTGCTGACCGAGCGTGAGCCGATCTACCAGCTCGCGGACCTGACGATCTTCTCGCGCGACGTGCCGCACGACCGGGTCGTCGAGGACTGCCTCGAGGCCCTGCAGTCATTCCTCTCCCCACCGGAGGCTGATGCGCAGCCTGCCGGACCGCAACCCGATCCAGTTCTCCCCGATCCTGGGCAAGCGATGGGCGCGCTCCGATGACGGCACCACTGAAGCATTCCGATCCGATCATCGTCGACGTCGCGCTCGGCGAGCGAGCCTATGACATCGTCATCGGCCGTGGCGTGCTCGCCTCGCTCGGCCAGCGCATCGCGGCGCTGCGGCCGGGTGTCCGGACGGCCATCGTCACCGACCGCACCGTGGCCGCGCACTGGCTGAAGCCGACCGAGGCGATCCTGGCGGAGGCGGGAATCCCGTCGTCCACGATCGTGGTCGAGGAGGGCGAGGGCTCCAAGACCTATGCCGGCCTCGAGAAGGTCAGCGAGGCACTGATCGCGGCCAGGATCGAGCGCAACGACCTCGTCGTCGCGCTCGGCGGTGGCGTGGTCGGCGATCTCGCCGGCTTTGCGGCCGCCATCCTGCGCCGCGGGGTCGATTTCGTGCAGGTGCCGACCTCGCTGCTGGCCCAGGTCGATTCCTCCGTCGGCGGCAAGACCGGCATCAACTCGCCGCAGGGCAAGAACCTGCTCGGCGCCTTCCACCAGCCGGTGCTGGTGATCGCCGACACCGCGGTGCTCGACACGCTGTCGCCGCGCCAGTTCCGCGCCGGCTATGCCGAGGTCGCCAAATACGGCCTGCTCGGCGATGCCAGCTTCTTCGCCTGGCTGGAAGCCAACCACGCCGACGTCGTCAAGGGCGGTGCGGCGCGCGAGCACGCGGTCGCGACCTCCTGCCGCGCCAAGGCGGCGATCGTCGCCCGCGACGAGCGCGAGACCGGTGATCGGGCGCTGCTCAATCTCGGCCACACGTTCGGCCATGCGCTGGAGGCCGTGACCGGCTTCTCCGACCGGCTGTTCCACGGCGAGGGCGTCGCGGTCGGCATGGTGCTGGCGGCGCAGTTCTCGGCCGAGCTCGGCATGCTGCCGCCCGACGACGTCACACGCATCGAGCGTCACCTTGCCGCGGTCGGTCTGCCGACCCATCTGCAGGACATCGCCGGCTTCGCCCAGGAGGGGATCGGCGACGCCGACCGGCTTTTGGCCTTGATGGCGCAGGACAAGAAGGTCAAGCGGGGCAAGCTCACCTTCATCCTGATGGAAGCCATCGGCCGCGCCGTCATCGCGAAGGACGTCGATCCGGCGCGCGTTCGCGACTTCCTGCAGGCCAAATTGCGCAGCAGAAGCTGATCCCGGGCTTTACGCCGTGTTGAGCAGTGCCAAAGGATCATCGGCGGCCTCCCTACAGAGCGACATCGGCGTCATGGACTGGATCACACTCTCCGTCGTCATCATCCTCCTCGCCGCCTCTGCCTTCTTTGCGCTGAGCGAGACCGCGCTGACCGGTGCCTCCCGCGCCTCGATGCTGCGGCTGTCGAAGCAGGGCAATCGCGACGCCGATGTGGTGTCGAGCCTGTTCGACATGCGCGAGCGGTTGATCGGCGCGCTGCTGCTCGGCAACAACATCGCCAATATCGCCGCGTCCGCATTGGCGACCGGCATCTTCACCGCCTGGTTCGGCGAGGTCGGCGTGCTCTATGCGACCGGCGTGATGACCGCGCTGGTGGTGATCTTCGCCGAGGTGCTGCCGAAGACGATCGCGATCAATGCGCCCGATCGCGTCTCGCTCACGGTTGCCAGACCGATGCGGGCCGCCGTGATCGTGCTCGGTCCCGTGCTGGCCGTGATCGAAGCGATCGTGCGTGGGCTGATGCGGCTGATCGGCTTCAAGGTCGGGGCCAATCAGCCGATCCTGTCGCCGACCGAACGCCTGCGCGGCGCCGTCGATCTCCTACATCATGAAGGCAAGGTCGAGAAGCAGGACCGCGACATGCTCGGCGGCCTGCTCGACTTGCGCGAATTGCAGGTGTCCGACGTGATGGTCCATCGCACCGAGATGGTGATGGTGAATGCGGACCTGCCGCAGGAGGAACTGGTGCGCGAGGTGCTCGCCACCGAGTATACCCGCATCCCGCTATGGCGCGGGACGCCGGAGAACATCATCGGCGTGCTGCATGCGAAGGACCTGCTGCGTGCGATCCGCGCCGCCGAGGGCGATGTGTCGCACATCGACGTCGCCTCGCTGGCGCTGCCGCCTTGGTTCGTGCCGGAGATGCGTTCGGTGTCGGAACAGCTGAAAGCGTTCCGCCGCCGCAAGACGCATTTCGCGCTCGTGGTCGACGAGTATGGCGAGGTCGAAGGCATCGTCACGCTCGAGGACATCCTGGAAGAAATCGTCGGCGACATCTCCGACGAGCAGGACGTGCAGGTCGCCGGCGTGCGCGTGCAGCCAGACGGATCCGTCGTCGTCGACGGTTCGGTGCCGATCCGTGATCTCAATCGCGCGATGGACTGGACGCTGCCGGACGAGGAGGCGACCACTGTCGCAGGTCTCGTGATTCACGAGGCGCGCTCGATCCCCGAGCGCGGCCAGAGCTTCACGTTCTACGGCTTCCGCTTTCGCGTGCTGCGCCGGGAGCGCAATCGCATCACCGCGCTGCGCATCGTACCGGTGCCCCGCGGCGAAACCGAGGAGACGCGGCCGCGCCGTGCAGGCACGGCGTTCTAATTGGGGATCAAGCCTCGCCCGGCGCCTTCGCATGCAGCGCGAGCGCGTGCACCGAGCCGGCAAGTTCCGCTGCCAATGCGGCGTTGATCAGGCGGTGGCGGTCGACACGGCTCTTGCCGGCGAAGGCCTGCGACACAATATACACGCGGAAATGGGTCTCACCGCTCGGCTGATGGCCCATATGGCCTTCGTGCAGATGTGATTCGTCCTGAACATCGAGGCTTTCCGGCGAGAAAGCTTCGCGCAACTTTTCAATGATAGCATCTCGGGTCCGCATGGTCTCTGGAAATACGCATCAAATTATTTTTCGTCAATCGGCGGTCCCCGCCAGAGGTATTCGCAATGTCAAGACTTGAAGCTTTCGGCGTTGCGTAGTCAAAGTCCGCCATGCCGATCGATTCAAACAAATTCTTCGACTCCATCCGCATCAAGCCCAAGAAGCAGGCTGCGCGGCAGCCGGTGGTGCGCGAGGAGGCCCAGCCCTGTCAGTGGCCGGATTGCAAGAACAAGGGCTCGCACCGCGCGCCCAAGGGACGCGAGAACGTGCGCGAGTATTGGCACTTTTGCCTCGACCACGTGCGCGAGTACAACCAGTCCTATAATTTCTTCTCGGGGATGAACGCCGAGGCGGTCGCGCGCTATCAGAAGGATGCGCTGACCGGACATCGCCCGACCTGGAAGATGGGTGCCAACACGTCGGCCAAGCGCGGCACCGGCAGCGCCGAGGGCGATCTCGGCGATGCCGCCGATCCGTTCAGCGTCTTCGCCGAGATCAACGGCCGCGGCAGCTGGCGTCCGGATCCCCAGTCGGCCCCCAAAGCCGAGACGCGCAAGGTCTTCAACGCCGAGCGCAAGGCGCTGCAGGTGATGGGCCTTGGTCCCGATGCGACGCTCGAAGACGTCAAGGTCAAGTACAAGGCGCTGGTGAAGCAGCACCATCCCGACGCCAATGGCGGCGACCGCTCCACCGAGGATCGCCTGATCGAGATCATCAAGGCCTACAACTACTTGAAGACGGTGGTGAGGGGCTGATGCGCGACAGCGCGCGAGGCTGCCGCGCGTCGCGCTCGACGGTTCAGGGCCTCGGCCCGATATAGGCCGAGCTGGGCCGGATCAGCCGCCCCGTCCGCTGCTGCTCGCGGGCATGCGCCGTCCAGCCTGCCGCACGCGCCACCGCGAAGATCGGCGTGAACGCCTGGCGCGGCATCTTCAGCGCATCGAGCAGGATGGCGGTGAAGAACTCGACGTTGGTGTCGAGCACGCGCTCCGGATTCTTCTGCCGCAGCGCTTGGCGGATGTAAGCCTCTACCTCGCTCGCAAACGGCAGATCAGCCCCGCTGCCCGCCAGCCGCTCGATCGCGCCCTTGAGCACGTCGGCGCGCGGATCGCGCACGCGATAGATCCGATGCCCGAACCCCATCAGCCGCTCGCCGCGGCCGAGCGCCGCATCGACCCACGGCTTGATGTGGTCGCGCGTCCCGATCGCGTCCAGCATCTCCAGCACCGGCTCCGGCGCCCCGCCATGCAGCGGGCCGGTGAGCGCGCAATAGCCGGCGGTCACCGACGCGAACAGGTCGGCCTGGGTCGAGGCCACGACCCGCGCGGCGAAGGTCGAGGCGTTCATGCCGTGATCGCTGACGGTGACGAGATAGGTGTCCAAGGCCGCCACCTCCCCGCTCTCGGGCCTATCGCCACGCACCATCCGTAACGTATCGGCGGCGTGGCTGGCATCAGGGTCGGGGGCAATCGGCTGCGCTTCCTGTGCGCGCTGGACCAAGGCGCCGGCGATCACCGGGCAGGCGCCGACGATCGTGGCTTCGTCGTCGAGCCCGGGTTCGTGGCGCAGCGCCGCGACGGCGGCGCGGAAGCCGTCGATGATCGACAGGCCGGAGGTCGCGGCGAGCAGCTCGGGCAGCCGGGCAAAGGCACGCTCGCGGGCACGACCAAGGCTGGCGCGGACCTCGGCCTCGCCGACGGTGCGCTTCGTGGCCGCGCTCCATAGCCGGGCGGTCACGCCCTCGAAGCCGCTGGCGGCGGCGAGATCGGCCACACGGGCGCCGGCGATGATGAGCTCTCCCTGCTGGCCGTCGACGTGGCTGAGCACGGTCTCGGCGGCGGCGATGCCGTCGAGGCCGATCGGGGTCTTGCCGAGGTGGATGGTCATGGCGGGTCTCCTTCACGAGTGGTCACGCCGGCAAGATCCGCTCAGTCGACAACTTGATCAATCTTGATTAAGCTGATCAATATGAAAAAAGACAACGGACTTTACCTATCTGCCCGTGAAGCTTCGGCCGAGCTCGCGATCTCGCCGGCCACCCTCTACGCCTATGTCAGCCGCGGCCTGGTCCGCTCCGAGCCGTCGCCGAACTCGCGCAGCAGCCGCTATCGCGCCGAGGACATCCGCGCCCTGAAGGAGCGTCGTGCGCCGGCCCCCGAGCCGCGCGCTTTCCGCAGCTTCGATGCGGATCTCCCCGTGTTCGATTCCGCCGTGTCGACGATCACCGAAGCCGGTCCGATCTATCGCGGCGTCAATTGCGTCGACCTGGCCGCGCGCGACACGCTGGAGCATGCCGCGACACTGTTGTGGGACGTGACCGCGCTCGATCCGTTTGCGCCAGACAACCTTACGGCCGTGTCGGAGGAGATGAGTCTCATCGCCGATGCCGCGCGGCGCGCGGCGCCGATCGACCGCGCCATCGCGGTGCTGGCGCTGGCGACACATGCTGATCCCGCGGCCTTCAACCGCGCACCCGACGGTCGGGCGCTGGTCGGCGCCCGCATCGTTCGGCTTGTGGTCGCAACCATGCTGAACCAGCCCGCGTCAGCCGATCCGCTCCATGTTCAGGTAGCGCGGAGCTGGGCGCCCGGACACGAACATGCGCCGGACCTGATCCGCCGCACCTTGGTGCTGCTTGCCGATCATGAGCTGAACGCGTCGACCTTCACCGTCCGCTGTGCGGCGTCGACGGGCCTCAGCCTCTACGATGCCGTCATCGCGGGTCTTGCGGCGCTCAAAGGGCCGCAGCACGGCGGTGCCGGCGTGCTGGCGTCGCAACTGGTGAAGGCACTCATCGATCGCGATGTCGCGCCGCTGATCCGCGAGCGGGTGGCGCTGGGCGAGCGCTTCGCCGGGTTCGGGCATGGCGTCTACAAGCGCGGTGATCCGCGCGCGATCTCGCTGCTGGAGGCGCTGACGCGGGCCGGCGCGCCGCGCAAATTCACCCGCGAGGTGCCGGAGCGGATCGCAGAGGCGACCGGCGAGTTCGTTAACATCGACTACGCGCTTGCGGTGCTGGTGCATAGTCTGCGTCTGCCCGCCGGCAGCGAGCTGGCGCTGTTCGCGATGGCCCGCTGCGTCGGCTGGATCGCCCACGCCTGCGAGCAGCTGCAGCATGGCCGCCTGATCCGCCCGCGCGCCCGCTATATCGGACCCGCACCCGGCCGCGGCGCCATGTTGGATTCGCTGTAGCCGTTCTAATCCGCGGCGCCGGCCGCCAGCTGCGTCTCGCGCCGCTTCCGCATCAATCTGAGGACCAGCCAGACCACGATCGTTCCGGCGATCGCCGCGATGATCCAGGTGGATTTGGCGATATGGCTATGATGCGGAATGCCGCCATAGCGGTGCAACAGCTGCACGGCGAATACTCCGGGCAGGACATGGGCGCAGGCCCACAGCACGATGGCAGGGATGTTCACGGCGTAGAAGCGCGGCGGAGGGATGTCGAGCGCGCCGGCCGTGATCGGCACGACGGCGCGGATCGGCGCGACAAAGCGGGCGAAGAAGATCGCCAGGGTGCCGAAACGGTGGAAGAAGGCCTCGCTCTGCGCCACCAGGCGCGGATAGTTCGAGAACGGCCAACTCGTCAGGATCTCGCGCTGCCTGCGATGGCCGACCCAGAACGCCCCGCCGTCCCCCAGCACCGCGCCCAGGATGGCCGCCGCCAGCACCCATTGCAGGGTCAGCTCGCCGCCCGGAATCAACGCGCTCAGCGCCAGGATGATGGTCGTGCCTGGAACCACCGAGCCCATGATCGGGATCGCCTCCAGCAGGGCGGCCAGAAACAGGGTGAGATAGGCCAGTCCCGCATGCGCTGAGACGAAGGCAATGAGGGGATCGAACAGATGGGCCACGCGGTTCCTGTTGGTGGAGAGGGTGGGCTGGAGCTCCTCGATAAGTAGGAACCCCGGCTCCGGGTGCCACGTCGAGATCCTGGGAAGAGCCGGTGGGCGAAAAGGTGGCACGATTCGCAGGGCAGCCTTTCGAAAACGGCCACTCATGCCTATCTCGATGATATAACGACGGAACTTTGATCAAGGCTTAGGCTTCTGCCCGCGCGTGCTCTCTGCTAGGCTGGCGTCGAAGCCCTTCAACCGCAGCCAAACATGAAATCTGGTTTCGGGAATGCCCGGGACCCCGGAGGATGAATGACGACCGCCGCTACGACCAATGCGCAGGAGATGACCGGTGTGCCCGACATGAAGGTGTCGGTGCGGCAGGTGTTCGGGATCGACAGCGACCTTGAGGTGCCGGCTTTTTCCGCAAGCGACCCGCATGTCCCCGAGGTCGACGCCGACTACCGCTTCGACCGCGCCACGACGCTTGCGATCCTGGCCGGCTTCGCCAAGAATCGCCGTGTGATGGTGACCGGATACCACGGCACCGGCAAGTCGACCCATATCGAACAGGTCGCGGCGCGACTCAACTGGCCCTGCGTGCGCGTCAACCTCGACAGCCACATCAGCCGTATCGACCTCGTCGGCAAGGACGCGATCGTGGTCAGAGACGGCAAGCAGGTCACCGAGTTTCGGGATGGTATCCTGCCCTGGGCGCTGCAGCACAACGTCGCGCTGGTGTTCGACGAATATGATGCCGGCCGTCCGGACGTGATGTTCGTGATCCAGCGCGTGCTCGAAGTGTCGGGCCGGCTGACCCTGCTCGACCAGAACAAGGTGATCAAGCCGCACCCGGCGTTCCGTCTGTTCGCGACCGCCAACACCATCGGGCTCGGCGACACTTCGGGCCTCTATCACGGCACGCAGCAGATCAACCAGGGCCAGATGGACCGCTGGTCGATCGTCACCACGCTCAACTACCTCGCCCATGACGAGGAGGTCGAGATCGTGCTGGCCAAGGCCAAGCACTATCAGAACGCACAGGGCCGCGACACCGTCAACAAGATGGTGCGGCTCGCCGACCTCACGCGCAACGCCTTCGCCAATGGCGATCTGTCGACGGTGATGAGCCCGCGCACGGTGATCACCTGGGCCGAGAACTCCGAGATCTTCGGCGACATCGGCTTCGCCTTCCGTGTGACGTTCCTCAACAAGTGCGACGAGCTCGAGCGTCCGCTGGTCGCGGAATTCTATCAGCGCTGCTTCAATGCGGAGCTGCCGGAATCCTCCATCAACGTGGCGCTGAGCTGACACACCGGCGTCCTCCTGGCCTCGGGCCGGGACCCATACGCCGCGGCCTCTCTCGTCGGGTGATGCGGGAGAGCGAGTGCGAACAAACGAACGCCGGTGGTTATCGGGCCTGGCGTTCGCCGGGACGATAGCCGCAGGAATCAGATGACCACACCGAGCAACAAGCCCCGTCCTGGCGTCAAGGAAGCACCGACCGAACCTTTCAAGAGGTCGGTCACGGGGTGCCTGCGCGCGATCGCCAGGGCGCCCGAGCTCGAAGTCTCCTTCGCGGCCGAGCGTCCCGGCCTTGCGCCGGGCAAGGCTCGGCTGCCCGAGCCGGCGCGCAAGATGACCAAGCGTGACGCCGCCGTGGTGCGCGGCCATGCCGACTCGATCGCGCTGAAGCTTGCCTGTCATGATCCGAAAATCCATCGCAAGCTGATCCCGGGCAATCCGCAGGCGCGTGGCGTGTTCGAGGCGGTCGAGCAGGCCCGCGTCGAGGCGATCGGTGCAAAACGCATGGCCGGCGTCGCCAGGAATCTCACGGCGATGCTCGATGATCACTTCCATCGCGGCAAATATGACGAGATCACCGACCGCGCCGACGCGCCGCTGTCGGATGCGCTGGCCATGATGGTGCGCGAGCGCCTCACCGGCATGGCGCCGCCGAATGCGGCGCGCAAGGTGGTCGATCTCTGGCGTCCGTTCCTGGAGGACAGGATCGGCCAGCGTCTTGATGAGCTCGGCCGCTTCACCGAGGATCAGGCCAAGTTCGGCGACCTCGTCCACGATCTCTTGTCGGCGCTCGATCTCGGCGATGAGCGCAACGCCGATTCGGAAGAGGACGAGGACAACGACGACAACCGCGACGGCGACAATGAGCAGTCCGGCGCCGAGGGCTCGCCCGAATCCGACGCTGCGCAGGAGATGAGCGCAGACCAGGCGCAGACGACGTCGGACGAGATGTCGGAGAGCGCCATGGAGGCGGCACAGGCCTCGGCGTCCGACACGCTCGATGACGGCGAACTCGGCGACGACGAGACGCCGGGTGAGGCGACGCGTCCGAACCGCGGCGGTGCGAACGAGCCGCGCGGCCCCGAATATCACGCCTTCGCGCCGAAGTTCGACGAGATCATCGCGGCGGAGGACCTGTGCGACCACGACGAGCTGGAGCGCCTGCGCTCCTATCTCGACAAGCAGCTTGCGCACCTGCAAGGCATCGTGGCGCGGCTCGCCAACCGGCTGCAGCGCCGGCTGATGGCGCAGCAGAACCGCGCCTGGGAGTTCGATCTCGAGGAAGGCGTCCTCGATCCGGCGCGGCTGTCGCGCGTGGTCATCGATCCCTATCAGCCGCTGTCGTTCATGCGCGAGAAGGAGGCGACCTTCCGCGATACGGTCGTCACGCTGTTGCTCGACAATTCCGGCTCGATGCGCGGACGCCCGATCACGGTGGCCGCGACCTGCGCCGACATTCTCGCCCGCACGCTCGAGCGCTGCGGCGTCAAGGTCGAGATCCTCGGCTTCACGACGCGGGCCTGGAAGGGCGGGCAGTCGCGCGAGGCGTGGCTCGCCGCCGGCAAGCCGGCCAATCCCGGCCGCCTCAACGATCTCCGCCACATCATCTACAAGTCGGCCGATGCGCCGTGGCGGCGGGCGCGCAAGAATCTCGGCCTGATGATGCGCGAGGGGCTGCTGAAGGAGAACATCGACGGCGAGGCGCTCGACTGGGCGCACAAGCGCCTGCTCGGGCGTACCGAGCAGCGCAAGATCCTGATGATGATCTCGGACGGTGCGCCGGTCGATGACTCCACGCTGTCGGTCAATCCGGGCAACTATCTGGAGCGGCATCTGCGCCACATCATCGAGGAGATCGAGACTCGCTCGCCGGTCGAGCTGATCGCGATCGGCATCGGCCACGACGTCACGCGCTACTACCGTCGTGCGGTGACCATCGTCGATGCCGAGGAGCTCGGTGGCGCCATCACCGAGAAGCTCGCCGAATTGTTCACGGAGACCCACGCTGCGCCGCAGCCTGCGCCGGGGCAAAAGCGCAGGCTGCATTCGTAAGCGGCCGTCGGCCGGCTGCGTCCCTCCTCCGCCTCGGAGGAGGTGGGGGAGGGGGCTCCGCTGACGATGTCGCTGCAGGCGATTGCCGACCGCAGGCGCTTTCTCGCGCTGACCATCGGCGGAGTGTCGGCATTCGCATGGTCCACGACGGCTCGTGCGCAACTCGCTCCGACGCCTGTCCGCAGACGCGCAGTTTCCGACGAGCACTCCGTCACGTCGCCGGTGAAGATCGAGGTCAATGCGCGACCGCTGCCTGCGTTCGACCTCCGCGATAGGACCCATCTGCGCTTCGGGATGCTGCAGTATCGCAGCGGCGTGGCGCTGACCTCGTCCTATCCCGGCTTCGGCGGCCTGTCTGGCATCCGGCTCGATGCCAAGGGTGAACGCTTCCTCGCGGTCAGCGACAAGGGCGGTTGGTTCACCGGCCGCATTGCTTATTCCGGCCGCGAAATCGCGGGGCTCGCCGATGTCGAAGCGGCGCCGCTGCTCGGTCCGGACGGACGGCCCATCACCGATCGCGGCTGGTATGATTCCGAGTCGCTCGCTCGCGATGGCGACATCGTCTATGTCGGCCTCGAGCGCGTCAACCAGCTCTTGCGCTACGATTTCGCCAAGGGCGGAACCGGCGCGCGCGGCGAGATCGTGCCGCTGCCGCCGGCCGCCAAGCGGCTACCCCACAACAAGGGACTGGAAGCGTTGGTAGTCGTGCCGAAGGGCCTGCCGCTCGCCGGCGCCCTGATCGCGCTCTCCGAGCGCGGTCTGGACCCGAACGGCAATCTGCTCGCCTTCCTGATCGGCGGACCCGCGGCGGGACAGTTCAGCATCGTCCGCAGCAACGAGTTCGACGTCAGCGATGCCGTGCTGCTGCCGTCGGGCGATCTGCTGGTGCTCGAACGCAAGTTCTCGCTGTTCAACGGGGTCGGCATTCGAATCCGCCGGCTGATGCTTGCGCAGATCGCGCCGGGCGCGCTGGTCGATGGTCCGGCGATCTTCTCCGCTGATCTCGGGCAGGAGATCGACAATCTCGAGGGCATCGATGCGCATGTCACGCCGGAGGGCGAGACCGTGCTGACGCTGGTGTCCGACGACAATTTCTCGATGATCCAGCGCACGCTGCTGCTGCAGTTCACGCTGGTGGAGTGAGCCGCGGCGCCGCTGCGGCGGCTCGCGTTGACCGCGCCTCGTCCATGATCGACACTCGCCGCCATCAGATCATCGCGTCAACCGTCGCAACCTGGAACTCAGCATGAGCGCCCTGTTCACTCCGATCAAGCTGCGCAGTCTCGAACTCGCCAACCGCATCATGGTGTCGCCGATGTGCCAGTACTCGGCCGAGAATGGTGCGGCCAACGACTGGCACTTCACCCACATCAACACGCTGGCGCTGTCGGGCGCGGCGATGTTCTGCATCGAGGCGACGCATGTCGAGCCGATCGGGCGCATCACCCCCGGCTGCCTCGGGCTGTGGGACGATGCGACGGAAGCTGCGCTGAAGCCGATCCTGGCCTCGGTTCGCAAACATGCGAAGGCTGCGGTTGCGATGCAGCTCGCCCATGCCGGCCGCAAGGGCTCCAGCCACAAGCCGTGGGATGGCGGACAGCAGATTCCGCTCGCGGACGGCGGATGGCAGACGGTCGCGCCCTCGGCCCTGCCGCACAAGGATGGCGAGCTCGCGCCGCAGGAGCTCGATGCAGCCGGACTGAAGCGGGTGTGCGATGCGTTCGTTTCCGCAGCCCAACGAGCCGCGCACCTCGGCATCGACGCGATCGAGCTCCACGGCGCGCATGGCTATCTGCTGCATCAGTTTCTGTCGCCGATCGCCAACCAGCGCAGCGACGCCTATGGCGGCTCGCTCGAAAACCGCATGCGGTTTCCGCTCGACGTGTTCGATGCGGTGCGGGCGGTATTTCCGGCGGACAGACCGGTCGGCGTGCGCGTCTCGGCGACCGATTGGGTCGACGGCGGCTGGGATCTCGATCAGACCATCACGTTTGCGCAAGAGCTGAAGCGCCGCGGCGCCGATTGGATCGACGTCTCCTCGGGCGGCGTGGCGCCGTTGCAGAAGATCACGCTCGGACCCGGCTATCAGGTGCCGTTCGCCGCGGCCGTGAAACAGGCGACGGCGCTTCCCACCATTGCGGTCGGTCTCATCACGCAGGCGCAGCAAGCCGAGGAGATCGTGGCCTCGGGCAAGGCCGACATGGTCGCGCTGGCCCGCGGCATGCTCTATGACCCGCGCTGGGGCTGGCACGCCGCAGCGGAGCTCGGCGGACAAGTCGCCGCACCTCCGCAATACTGGCGCTCGCAGCCGTCGACGCAGAAGGAGCTGTTCGGCAGGACGACGTTCGGCGCACGCTGACGTGCAATTGATGACCGCAATGTTGCGCATCAGCGTTGCAAAATTCTGCGGTCATCATTCCGCCCGCGACACGGCTGACGATTGTCGCTGTCGGACGAAGTGCTAGACTTCGCAGACCACGTGCGGCGATGCCGACTCGTCTGGTCGTGTTTCGTCTCGCGTGACGATGAGCGCATCGCAAAGATGCGCCGCAATATAAACGCGAGAGGAAAGCGCCATGGAAATCGGATATTTCACGATGCCCTCGCATCCGCCGGAGTGCGGATTGAAGGAGGGGCAGGAGTGGGACCTGCAGGTCCTGCGGTGGCTCGACGAGCTCGGCTATCAGGAAGCCTGGATCGGCGAGCATCACACCGCGCCCTGGGAGCCGCATCCGGCGCCCGACCTGATTCTGGCGCAGGCCTTCCGCGAAACCAAGAACATCCGGCTCGGGCCCGGCGGCTTCCTGCTGCCCTATCATCACCCGGCCGAGCTCGCCAATCGCGTCGCGATGCTCGATCACCTCTCCGACGGCCGCCTCAATTTCGGCATTGCCGCATCCGGCCTGCCGAGCGACTGGGCGATGTTCAACGTCGACGGCATGAGCGGCCAGAACCGCGAGATGACGCGCGAGGCGCTGGAGATCATCCTGAAGATGTGGTCCGAGGACGCGCCATGGACGTACAAGGGCAAGTACTGGACGGTGACCAAGCCCGATGTGATGTTCGACTTCCTCAAGCCACACATCAAGCCGATCCAGACGCCGCATCCGCCGATCGGCGTCGCCGGCCTGTCGAAGAACTCCGACACGCTGAAGCTCGCCGGCGAGCGCGGCTTCATCCCGATGAGCCTCAACCTCAACCCCGCCTATGTGTCGTCGCACTGGGACTCGGTCGAGGCCGGCGCCGCCAAGTCCGGCCGCAAGCCCAGCCGCAGCGATTGGCGGCTGGTGCGCGAGGTATTCGTCGCCGATACGGACGAGGAAGCCTGGCGCTTGTCCTCCGGCGACATGATGGGACGGATGATGGGCGAATACTTCCTGCCCCTGCTCGGTCATTTCGGCTTCAAGGACTATCTGAAGCACTCACCCGACGTGCCTGATTCCGACGTGACGGTAGATTATTGCGCCAAGCGCAACTGGATCGTCGGCTCGCCAGCCACGGTGACCGAGAAGATCGAGAAGATCTGGCATGAGGTCGGCGGCTTCGGCACGCTGTGCGTGTTCGGCTTCGACTACAAGCACAGGCCGGAAGCCTGGCACAACTCGCTGCGCCTCTTGAAGCAGGAGGTCATGCCGAGGTTGAGCCACCTCAATGCCGACCTGACCAGGGCCGCCTAATATGTTCGCGCCAGCATTCGCCCTCCCTTTCGGGCAGTGCTGGCGTCAAAAGAAATGTAGCTAAAATTTTCGCGCGAGTGCAGCTTCAGATTTGACGTTTGGGTGACGGTCTTGCCGTTAGGACGGTCCAGGCGTCGAATCCGCTGCATGCGCGTGGCGGGTCTGACATTTGGGGGCAGGTCATGCGGTTTCGCGTCAGGAAGTTTGCCCATATCCTCGAACGCTCGGGTTTGGCTCTGGCGGGGGCCGCCTGCGGCGTCTTCGTCGGGGCGCATGTCGGCTCCAGCGTTCCGTTGCTGACCACGCAGGGCTTCCTGATCGTGATGATGCTATCTGGGGCACTGGGCTTCTATCTCGGCATCGACACGCCGCAACTCCCTTTTCATCCGCATGACGAGGACTCACCTGCGGAGACGAAGATCGATACGGCCGAATTCCTGAGCGCCGTCGGGACCTTCCTTGCGACCCTGACGGCGTTCTTCGCCGTCGCCATCATCATCCTGCGCGAAGATCCGCACATCGTCTGGACGTCGCTGATCATGGTCGGCTGGATCATCGGCGTGATCATGCAGATCGTTTCCGGCGCGATCGCGCGTCTGCGGCGCTGATTTTCCCTGTTCAATTTTTGGGCTAACGCTGTCGCGAGTTTCATCTTGCGGCCGCGATTGCGATCGTGTGAGCCTTTGCATCAAGGGGCTCGACCTGTGAGCCGCGTCGTCCGGGGGCGCATTGCGCGACTGACACAGGTCCTGGCGACGTTTCCAAAGCGTTGCTCGCGGTCGTATTGGAGCCCGTTCTACGGCGCTGCGCGCGGACGATCCAACAGCCCATGCGCCCAGAGCAGGCATCACATCAGAAGCCGCATGGCGATATCGCGCACCTTGGCGCGCTTGATGCATCGCGGCCCGCAATGACATTTGGGAAGTTCATCATGTTGAAACGGGTGCTGCTGGGTGTAGTCATTGGCTGCGGACTGTCCGCGGCGCAAGCGGAGGAGCCGAAGGTCGGCGGCGTGGTCAACGCGGTGATTCAGCCCGAGCCGCCGGGCCTGATGCTCGCGATGGTCCAGAACGGCCCGACGCAGATGGTCGCCGGCAACATCTTCGAAGGCCTGCTGCGCTACAGCCCCAAGCTCGAGCCGCTGCCCGGCCTCGCCGAGAGCTGGACCATCAGCCCGGATGCCAAGGTCTACACTTTCAAGCTGAAGGCCGGCGTGACCTGGCACGACGGCAAGCCGTTCACCTCGGCCGACGTGCTGTTCTCGATCGAGATGCTGAGGCAGACGCATGCGCGCGCCCGCAACAACCTCGTGATGGTCGAGAAAGTCGAGGCGCCGGATGATCTCACGGTGGTGTTCACGCTGAAGGAGCCGTTCGGTCCCTTCATCGGCATCTTCGAGGTCGGCTCGATGCCGATGGTGCCGAAGCACCTGTATGAGGGCACCGACTACAAGACCAATCCGAACAACAACGCGCCTGTCGGCACCGGCCCCTTCATGTTCAAGGAATGGCAGAAGGGCTCCTTCATCCGGATGGTGAAAAATCCGAACTACCATGAGAAGGGTAAGCCCTATCTCGACGAGGTCTACTGGCAGATCATTCCCGACGCCGCCGCGCGCGCGGTCGCCTTCGAGACCGGCAAGGTGGACGTGCTGCCGGGCGGCTCGATCGAGAATTTCGACGTGCCGCGCGTCTCCAAGCTGCCGGGCGCCTGCGTCACCGGCGCCGGCTGGGAGTTCTTCTCGCCGCTGGCCTGGATGTGGCTCAACAACCGCAATCCGATCCTGGCCAACAAGAAGGTGCGTCAGGCGATCATGTACGCCATCGACCGCGACTTCGCCAAGGACGTGATCTGGAACGGCCTCGGCAAGGTGGCCACCGGCCCGTCGGCGTCGACCATCAAGTTCTACAGCGACGACGTGCCGAAATATCCGTATGACCCGGCCAAGGCGAAGGCGCTGCTCAAGGAGGCCGGCTACAAGGGCGAGAAGATCCGCATGCTGCCGCTGGCCTATGGCGAGACCTGGCAGCGCTGGGGCGAGGCGGTGAAGCAGAACCTGCAGGATGTCGGCATGAACATCGAGACGATCGCGACCGACGTCCCAGGCGGCAACCAGAAGATCATGGAGTGGGACTACGACATCGCCTTCACTTATCTCTATCAGTACGGCGATCCCGCGCTCGGCGTCTCCCGCAACTACATCACCTCGGCGATCGCCAAGGGCCAGCTGTTCAACAATGTGGAGGGCTATTCGAACCCGGAGGTCGACAAGTTGTTCGCGGAGGGCGCCACGGCGCCGACCGATGCCAAGCGCAAGGAGGCCTACGACAAGGTGCAGAAGATCCTGGCTGAGGACGTGCCCGTGGCCTGGCTGCTCGAGCTGCAGTTCCCGACCATCACCAAGTGCAAGGTGAAGAACCTCATCACCACCGGCATCGGCGTCAACGACGGCTTTCGCGATGCCTGGCTCGACAAATAGCGGTGCGTTCCGGGGCGCGGCCATGATCCCCGCGCTCCGGTGTTTCGCTGTTCCGTCGAGCTGACTTCCACGGGGCTTTCATGCTCTCCTTCATCGCCCAGCGCGTCGTGAAGGGCGTCATCGTCCTTCTCGCCATCATCGTGCTGAATTTCTTCCTGATCCGGCTGGCGCCGGGCGATCCGGCCGTGGTGATGGCCGGCGAAGCCGGCGCCTCCGACCAGCTTTTCGTGGCGCAGCTGCGCGAAAAATTCGGCCTCGACCGTCCGCTGCCGGAACAGCTCCTCATCTACGTCAAGGGCATCGCCAGCCTCGACCTCGGCTTCTCGTTCCGCCAGCAGGCGCCGGTCGCCAGGCTGATCGCCGAGCGGCTGCCGGCGACCCTGCTGCTGACGCTCACCGCGTTCGCGATCTCGCTCGGTCTCGGCATCCTGTTCGGCGCGCTCGCCGCGCGCTTCGCCGGCACGATCCTCGATACTGCAATTACTGTGCTCGCGCTGATCTTCTACGCGACGCCGCTGTTCTGGATCGCCCTGATCGCGATCCTGCTGTTCTCGGTCTGGGTCGATTGGTTGCCGAGCTTCGGCTATGAAACGGTCGGTGCCGGCTATACGGGAGTCCGCCACGCGCTCGACGTCGCCGCACATCTCGCCATGCCGGCTGCCACGCTCGGCCTGTTCTTCATGGCGACCTACACCCGCATGACCCGCGCCTCGATGCTCGAAGTCAAGCGCCTCGACTTCGTCAAGACCGCGCGCGCCAAGGGCCTGCGCGATGGCGTCATCCTGCGCCGCCACGTGCTGCGCAACGCGCTGCTGCCGGTGGTGACCCTCGCCGGCGTGCACGCCGGCACCCTGGTTGGCGGCGCGGTGCTGACCGAGACGGTCTTCGCCTGGCCGGGCATCGGCCGGCTGATGTACGACGCGCTGATCCAGCGCGACTACAACCTGCTGCTTGGCGTGTTCGTGGTCTCCTCGGCCATGGTGCTGATCTTCAATCTCGTCACCGATCTCGTCTACCGACTGGTCGATCCGCGCATTGAGTACGCCTCATGAGGCAGTTCTGGCGCACCATGCTGCGCAGCCCGAGCGGCATCATCGGGCTGATCATTCTCGTTCTGGCGATCGTGATCGCGGTGGCCGGGCCGGTCTACTTCCCCAATTCACCATGGCGCATGGTGCAGCGGCCGTTCGTTCCGCCGTTCACGCTGTCGAAGGTCCCGCTCGGCACCGATGCGCTCGGACGCGACGTGCTCGCCGGCCTGATCTTCGGCGCCCGCGTCTCGTTGCTGGTCGGTCTCGTCTCGACACTCGTTGCGCTGATCGTCGGCGTGCCGCTCGGCGCCATCGCCGGCTATTTCGGCGGCCGCGTCGATGATGCGCTGATGCGCTTCACCGAGTTCTTCCAGACCATCCCGAGCTTCGCGCTCGCCATCGTGCTGGTCGCGATCCTGCAGCCGTCGATCTATTCGATCGTCGCCGCCATCGGCCTCGTCAGCTGGCCGCCTGTGGCGCGGCTGGTGCGTGGCGAGGTGCTGAGCCTGCGCACCCGCGAATATGTCCAGGCGGCCATCGTCACCGGACAGAGCAATGCCTGGATCATCTGGCGCGAGATCCTGCCCAACGCGCTGTCGCCGGTGATCGTGCTGGCCTCGCTGATGGTCGCGACCGCGATCCTCCTGGAATCCTCGCTGTCGTTCCTCGGCCTCGGCGATCCCAACCTGATCTCCTGGGGCTACATGGTCGGCGCCGGTCGCACCGTCATTCGTCAGGCGTGGTGGATCACGGTGTTTCCTGGCGTCGCGATCCTGCTGTCGGTGCTCGGCCTCAATCTGATCGGCGAGGGGCTGAACGATGCGCTCAACCCGCGCCTGTCGCGCGAGGGCAGGTGAGAAGATGGCCGATCCCGTCGTTGCCATCAGGAACCTCCGTATCGCCTTGCCGCCGGGCGCAGAGCGCGCCCATGCGGTCGACGGCGTCTCGTTCGATCTCTCCGCCGGCAAAATCGTCTGCGTGGTCGGCGAATCCGGCTCGGGCAAGTCGATGTGCGCGCATGCGCTGCTCGGCCTGCTACCGGATACTGTCAGAGTCGAAAGCGGCGAGATCCGCTTCGAGGGACGCGACCTGCTTGCCGTCGATGCCGAAGGCTGGCGCGATCTGCGCGGCCGCCGCATCGCCATGGTGTTCCAGGAGCCGATGACCGCGCTCAATCCGCTGATGCGGATTGGCGAGCAACTGATGGAGGTGTTCGAAGCGCATGATCTGCTGAGCCCCCGGGAGCGCCGCGCCAAGGCGCTGGAGCTGGCGCGTGAGGTCGGGCTGCCCGATCCCGAACGGATCATCCGCGCCTATCCGCATCAGCTCTCCGGCGGCCAGCGCCAGCGGGCGATGATCGCGATGGCACTCGCGCTCGAGCCGGCCGTGCTCGTCGCGGACGAGCCGACCACCGCGCTCGACGTCACGACCCAGGCGCAGATCCTCAAGCTGATCCGCAACCTGCAGGCCAGCCACAACATGGCGGTGATGTTCATTACCCATGATTTCGGCGTCGTCGCCGATATCGCCGACGAGGTCGTGGTGCTGCGCCATGGCAAGGTGGTGGAGGAGGGCACGGCCGCCGCCGTGCTCGGCCATCCGCAGCATGACTACACCAAGGCGCTGCTCGCCGCCGTGCCGTCGTTCGATCCGCCGCCACGGCAATCACGCGAGGATGCGCCTCGGGCGGTGGAGGTGATCGGCCTCGACAAGACATATGTGACGCCGACCGGCTGGTTCCGTCCGAAGCGCGAGACCCGCGCGGCGCATGCGGTCAACTTCGCGATCCATCAGGGCGAGACGCTCGGACTCGTCGGCGAGTCCGGCTCGGGGAAGTCATCCGTTGCGCGTCTCGTGATGCGGCTGATCGAGGCCGATCGCGGCACGGTGCGGATCGGCGATGTCGATCTCACGGCGCTGGACGGCCGCGCATTGCGCGCGCAGCGTCATCGCATCCAGATGATCTTCCAGGATCCGTTCGCCTCGCTCAACCCGCGCCGCAAGGTCGGCCGCATCATCGCCGACGGCATGGTTGCGCGCGGCACCGCGCTCGACGCAGCGCTGAAACGCGCGCAGGAATTGCTCGGCATGGTCGGGCTCGACGCCGGCGCCATCGGCCGCTACCCGCATGAATTCTCCGGCGGCCAGCGTCAGCGCATCGGCATTGCGCGCGCGCTCGCGCTCGATCCGGAGATCATCGTCGCGGATGAAGCGGTGTCGGCGCTCGACGTGTCCGTCCAGGCGCAGGTGCTGCGGCTGCTGGAAGATTTGAAGGCGCGCCTTGGTCTGTCGATGCTGTTCATCACGCATGACCTGCGGGTGGCCGCGCAGATCTGCGATCGGATCGCCGTCATGCAGAAGGGCGAGATCGTCGAGCTGAAGCCGACCGCGGCGCTGTTCGCCAATCCCGAACACGTCTATACGCGCGAGCTGCTCGCTGCCGTGCCCGGCCGCAAGCACGGGATGGCGTGATTGTGCGTAAGCCGTCGGCCGGTCGGAACGATGGAGCGCCGGGTCGGGTTCAATTCCTTGCAACATCTTCGGCGTATTTGGATTATAATAGGAAGGGCCCCCCGATGAGGCCGCAGGGTGGTCGTCCAAGCCGGTCCGCGCCAAGACAGCGGGCTCCGCCTACCCGAGGCCGTCATTGAACCGTGCCCATGCTATGCCAGTCTCGACAGGATGTCGCAGCGGCGTTCACCATTCCAACGAGGACTGTCATCATGTCGGAGCGCAAGCCAACGGCCGCCGTGCGCGAGGCTCACAAGGCCTTCAAGCCGGCCGAGCCGCCGAGGAGCGACTATGAAAAGGCTCAGACCGCGTTCGATCAGAACCGCGAGCGACTGAAGGCCGAGCGCCTGGCGCGCGAAGCGGCCGACAACGCCGGTAAACAACCGAAAAAGCTGGCGTGAACGCCAGCCTCTTTCCGTCGGGTCCGTCGGGTCCGTCGTTTTCGGCGGACATGCCGTCGTTCGCTCAGCTGCGCGGCGTTGCAGAGGTGAGTGAATCCCGCGGCCGATCACGATCGGGGCGCGTCGAGGTCGTGGAGGGCAGCACGCCCGGCCGCGACGCAGGTACCTTCTTGACCGGCGCAGGCAGCAGGCCTTCGCGGATGGCCAGCTTGCGCGCGACTTTGCGTTGGCGCCTGATCGCATCGGATTTCTCGCGCGTCTTGCGTTCCGATGGCTTCTCATAGGATCTGCGGCGCTTCATCTCGCGGAATACGCCTTCGCGCTGCATCTTCCGCTTCAGGATGCGCAACGCCTTCTCGACGTCGTTGTCACGAACAAGAACCTGCAAAAGTGTCCTCCTTGTCTTCATCTCTATCGATGAAATTAGGTTGGCGAAGCCGATCGGCGCGGCGGCGGGGGAGCGGCGCGCTCAGCAGAGCGGCGTCAATGAAACGTGTTGCTCACAATGTGATGAGCCACGATACGTGCAAGACACGTTGATCCCCTTCGTCGGAAGGCGGGAGCACGAGTGTCTCTCAGCCATCGATGGCCAGGCCGTTACCGATGGTCCTGTGAAGATAAGGGCAATTTGCTGATATTGCCAGCGCGAGCCGACTCACGGTCCCAGCCCTCGGCAAACTATATTTGCCGCGCGGCCTTGTAATCCCCCAGAAAATCTCTACTTTGAGGTAGTTCGATTAGCCGCTGTGCCTTTCTGAATGTGCCCGTGGGCTATTTCCAAAAGTCATTGCTCAGTTGAATGAGGATCGCGTGATGGTCGCGCGATTAATGATTTGGAGATAGACATGCAGGGTACCGTCAAGTGGTTCAACGGCCAGAAGGGCTTTGGTTTCATTCAGCCGGAGGATGGCGGGAACGACGTGTTCGTTCACATCAGCGCGGTTGAACGCGCTGGTCTCGCTGGCTTGGCTGAAGGCCAGAAAGTCAGTTTTGAGGTCAAGACGGACAAGATGCGCGGTAAAACCAGCGCAGAAAATCTCGCGCTGGTCTGATCGTACTGATCTGACGTCTTGGGCCATTTCACGGATGTACTGAAATGGCTGGTTTGCCCGCTCGATCCTGTATTGAGCGGGCTTTCTGCGTCTCGACGGTAACCCGCATCTCCGGAAGGATCAGTCGATGGCCACCAAGAAGATGTCAGAACGCTCCCCCGAAAGCATTGCGCGGTCAGAGCGCCAGCGCGTCGCCGCCGAGGACGGGGCGAAGGCGCGCGCCGAATGGGATCAGCGCGCGACGGCGGTCCGCAAGAACATGGAGCGGCTGCGCGTGTTGCGGCTCGCCAAGGAAGCGGAAGCTGCGCAAGCGGGTCCTGTTGCTGCGCCTGCGCCGAAGCGGCGGAAGAAGGTCGCTCGCTAGGGCTGCTTCATCTCGCCTTCCGACGTCGGCTGCGCCGGTGGAACTAGCGGAACTTCAGATCCGTTGCTGGTGCTCGAACAGACGGGCGATCCATGCCTGATCATTACGCCTCAACCGCGTCCCGCGTACAGATCCGACCTTCGTACCGAGGAGGCTGACGTGGCCAAGTTGACAGCTACAGACGTTCGCATTGCAAAGGACGAGACGCAGCGTGGAGGCCAGACGATCGCATTTGCGCTTGCAATCGGCGCTACGCGGCAGGTCTGTCATCTCGAGACCTGCTTCGGCACACGCAATCAGGCGTTCGCTTATCTGCAGCGAAACCGCACGGCGTTCGAGCAGATGGCGCGCGAGCAGTTCGCCCGTGGCGAGGTGACCGACGGCGTCATCCATCTGCGCATGATCTGAGGCGATCCGCCACGCGCGAGCCTCCGAAGACGCTGCTCGACCCGCAACGCGCTGTTGCTGCTACTCCGCCTTCTGTTTGACCGGAAGCGGTACGCGCTCATAGGACGCGGGCAGATTGACGGGCCGGTAGTCCTGCGATTCCGCGATCCGCATCAGCACGCTCTCGTGGATGAACGCGCCCTCGGGAATGAAGCGCGGCTCGCAATTCGGAATGTAGAATCCGAAACGCGCCTTGCGCTCCGGCCACTCCTTGTACGTCGCGCTCTTCGGCAGCCATTCGAGCAGCCGCCAGGCCGGCCTCATCGAATCGTGCAGGGGGCCCTGGATGCTCGGCGCCACATAGGAGAACGGGCTGTTCTTGCGCTGCACGCCCCAGGCGAGCTGGTTCACCGTGCGCGGATTGACCGCCAGCCCCGCCTCGACCGCCTCGTCGATCATCCACAGCAGCGGATACTTCGAGACCGCCGACTGCGCCTCGGGATAACCGCCGCCGACGTCGCAATGTACGCCGGCGAACCACACCTGCTTGGCGTCCTGCGGTCCCGCATGCGCCTTGTTGAAGCGGTTCGGCGTGAAGGTCTGCGGCATGTTCCACGGCTTCAGCCGGAACATGCAGCGCCGTTCGTCGATCGCAGCGGCCTGCCGGAAAATCTTCACGCTCGGGTTCTCGATCGAGAAGGCGAGCTCCTCGAGGCTGGGGAGGGCGAGGAACCGGTCGGTGCGCGGCACGATGACGCTGGCCACCGTGTCCCACACGCCGACGAAATGGATCGTTGGCCAGCGTGTCGAGGTGATGCGCGCGAATTGCGCGGCCTGGTCGTCGCGGCTCTCGGGAATCGGCCCGTCGTCCTCGGTGCTCTCGACCTCGGTGGTGATGCCGCGTCCGGCCTTCGGATTGTCGGAGGAGTACTTCTTGTAGGCGATCACGCCCGAGCCGGCGAGATTGATCTGATCGGGCGAGATCAGCCCGACCTTGTGGATCAGTCCGGCAAGCACGCGCACGGTGTAGGCGCCGCGTGAGAAGCCGAACAGGAAGATGCGGTCGCCTTGCTGGTAATGCGTGGCGAGGAAGCAGTAGGCCCTGATGATGTTGTCGTCGAGGCCGTACCCGGTGGCGAGCCCCAGCACCATGTTGAAATTGGCCCTGAAGCGATGCCAGCTGTCCGGCTGTGTCAGGGTGCCGACGCCGGGATCGTAGAACACGGCCTGGAGTGGCGTCGTCTTGTCGGTCTTGCGCAGACAGCGATAGAGCTTGAGCACGTTCGAGATGTTTTCGCTGATCTCGTTGCCGGTGCCGTCGCAGCAGATGACAATATTCTTCATGACAAAGGAATGTCCGCGATAATGCTACCGCAACGAGTGTAGAGCATCGGGCTGGTGTTGGGGAGGTCGGTTCCTATGGCACTTCGTCTGGGTCGCTGTTGCGCGCCGCGCGACGGACATAGCGAAGTGATCGAATGGCGCCGCCGTACGAACGGATGGTCACTCGACGTGTCCGGTCGCCCCGCGCCGGCTGCCGTGTCCAGAGTTGTCGGCTGGTCACGGCATCCGCAAGCAAAACGGCCGGATCTCTCGATCCGGCCGTTTCGACATCTCGCTTCGCTCGAAGCCCCGCCTGTGACGCGTCCGGCTTCTGCATCAATCGTGGATTTCGGCTTGCTCTCTCAGCTCGCCTTGGCGACCGGGGCAGCGTCCGCCGCTTTCTTCTCGATGGCGCGCTTCAGCTCCAGCGCGCGCGGCGACAGCGCCGCAGCGTTGGCCTTGAGCAGATAGGCGTCGAGGCCGCCATTGTGGTCGACGCTCTTGAGCGCGTTGGTCGAGACGCGCAGGCGCACGTTGCGGCCGAGTACATCCGAGATGAAGGTCACATTGCACAGGTTCGGCAGGAAGCGCCGCTTGGTCTTGATATTGGAGTGGCTGACCTTGTGGCCAACCTGGGGGCCCTTGGCCGTCAGTTCACAGCGCCGCGACATGGCAGTAAATCCTCTCTCATCCCCGCACCCTTCGTCCGCCTGTGTCGGCGGGCCGCGGGGGTCCAAAACTCGTCCAGCTCGTCTCTGGGAGATGCGGTCCTATAGGGGGGATGCGGCTTTTCGTCAAGGTTTTGAGGGATGGGGCCGGTGGCACCTTGCCACGCGCCGAATCGCAGGGCTGCCTCGCTTCACGGCGGCGGTATTTGCGTCCGCGGCACGGCGTCCGGCCATAGGCGTCCGCATGGCCGTTTTTCGCCGAAAGACGTCGTACAATCAAAATCTTAGCCGATCGCAGGAGACCACATAAAGGGCGTATTCGGGCGTGATGAGTGGACGTTCGCGCGATGGCGCGTCAAACCGGCCCCTCGAGCCCGGCGGACTGCAGGGGCTCATGGGGAGTTGGGCCGCCCGATGCGGCTTCGCCGGAAGCGGAGCCGGACGTAAAGCGCTGGACAATCGGCCAGGATGTGACCGGTTCGCGTTGTTCAGGAGCGTTTTTGGCGTAAGTAACAGCAGTGGCGCGGCACAGGGGCCGGGGCCCGACAAGCGGATCGGCAGGACCATTTCGACGTGACCAACAGCACGGCCTTCTTCCGTTTCCGGCGCCTGGCGGTGGCCGGCTCCATCGCGGCGCTCCTGCTGCTGGCCCCCCACGGCGCCCGAGCACAGGCCCGGCTGGACGCCCAATATGAGGCTTCGCTGGCTGGCATCCCCGTCGGCAAGGGCACCTGGGCGGTCGAAATCGGGGATGATCAGTATGGCGCCGCAGCTCAGGGCGGCACCGCGGGCCTGCTCAAGAGCTTCTCCCAAGGATCGGGCACCGGGTCGGTGCAGGGACGCGTCGTCAACGGCGCCCTGGTCGGGCAGAGCTACCAGGCCTCGACCACCACGGGAAAGAAGTCCGAGCAGATCCGCATCAATCTGCAGAACGGCACCGTGAAGGATTTCGCCATCGAGCCGACGCCGCCGGTCGATCCCGACCGCATTCCGGTAACGGATGCCCACAAGCGCGGCGTGCTCGATCCGATGACGGCCTCGCTGGTGCGGGTGCCGGGCAATGGCGAGCTGCTGTCGCCGGACTCGTGCCGCGGCGCTGCGCCCGTGTTCGACGGCCGCATGCGCTACGAGCTCAAGCTCGACTACAAGCGCATGGAGAACGTCAAGGCGGACAAAGGCTATCGCGGCCCGGCGCTGGTCTGCGCGGTCTACTTCACGCCGGTTGCGGGTTACATCCCGGACCGGCCGGTGATCAAATATCTCGCCCAGGCCCGCAACATGGAGATCTTCTTCGTGCCGCTCGCGGGCACGCGCATCCTGGTGCCGTTCCGGGTCGTGATTCCGACCTCTTTCGGCAAGGCGATGCTCGAGGCGACCTCCTTCATCACCCAGGCTTCGCCGCACGTCGCGAAAACGCAGTAGCGCGCGGCGGAATCCTCGTTGTCCGGCCGGCGCCGTCATTGCGAGGCCGTCCGGAAAGCCAGCATGTGTGATCCGGCGCGCGGCCTGAACGACGGCTCGCGTGAATCCGTTTGACTCTTCGCCGATTCTGATTCGACTCGGGCCTGCTCGAAACAGCGCCAGTTCCCTCGCGAAAGCGTTGCTTGTCGAGACCGTGAAAACTTGATCTAGTGCTGCCTTGATCGCGCGGCGCGAGATGTTGCGGTGAACGAAGCCGGAAAGGCGCTGGAGTCAGCGATTCGGGCGTGATTCGTTCTCAAGGCGTTCCGAAGCTTAAGCTGCGTCCCTATATGCGTAGCAATGTGACACAGGTGTGAGGATCGCAGCCTCTCAGAACGACGATAAATCCAGCATCCATCGCGCCTGACCCGCGCGCCTGCAACGCCGGCCTCGAGACCCAATTTAACGAATGGCTTTTTCGTCTTCTTCGGCAGCCTCGCCTTTCGAGCGCGCGTCCGACCGTGCTCCCGGAAGCGGCGTTACCGCCGTTCTCGGCCCCACCAACACCGGCAAGACGCATCTGGCGATCGAGCGCATGCTCGCGCATTCCTCCGGCATCATCGGACTGCCGCTGCGGCTGCTCGCGCGTGAGGTCTACAACAAGATCGCCGATCGCGTCGGCAGCGAGGCCGTTGCGCTGATCACCGGCGAGGAGAAGATCAAGCCGAAGAACCCGCGCTACTGGGTGTCGACCGTCGAGGCGATGCCCAGGGATCTCGACGTGTCGTTCCTCGCCGTCGACGAGATCCAGATCGCCGCCGATCTCGAGCGCGGCCACGTCTTCACCGACCGCATCCTCAACCGGCGGGGCCGCGACGAGACGCTGCTGCTCGGGGCTGCGACGATGCGCCCCATCATCGAGCGGCTGCTGCCGGGCGTATCGACCGTGACGCGGCCGCGGCTGTCGCAGCTCGAATTCGCCGGCGACCGCAAGATCACGCGACAGCCGCGCCGGACTGCCATCGTGGCCTTCTCGGCCGACGAGGTCTACGCCATCGCCGAGCTGATCCGCCGCCAGCATGGCGGCGCCGCTGTGGTCCTGGGATCGCTGTCGCCGCGAACCCGCAACGCGCAGGTGGCGATGTTCCAGAACGGCGACGTCGACTATCTCGTCGCCACCGACGCGATCGGCATGGGGCTCAACCTCGACGTCGACCACGTCGCCTTTGCGTCCGACCGCAAATATGACGGCTATCAGTTCCGCCGGCTCACGCCGTCGGAGTTTGCCCAGATCGCGGGCCGTGCCGGACGGGCGACGCGCAACGGCACGTTCGGCACCACCGGGCGTTGTGCGCCGTTCGAGCCCGAGCTGGTCAATGCGCTCCAGAACCACACCTTCGATACCGTGAAGGTGCTGCAATGGCGGAACTCCAGGCTTGATTTCGCGTCCTTGAGCGCGCTTCAGGTCTCATTGGCGATCGCGCCGGGGCATGAGGCGCTGACGCGCGCGCCGATCGCGGAGGATCTGCGCGTGCTCGATCATGCCGCGCGCGACGCCGAGGTGCGCGACATGGCGCATGGCGCGTCCGCGGTCGAGCGTCTCTGGGAGACCTGCCAGATCCCCGATTATCGCAGGCTGTCGCCGGCCGCCCATGCGGAGCTGGTGACCACCGTGTTCGGCTTCCTGATGCAGAAGGGGCGTATTCCGGACGCCTGGTACGCCGCACAGGTCGATCAGGCCGACCGCGTCGATGGCGACATCGACACGCTGTCGGGGCGGATTGCACAGATTCGTACCTGGACCTTCGTGGCCAACCGGCCAGACTGGCTGCGCGACCCTGATTATTGGCAGGGGATTACCCGCGAGCTCGAAAATAAATTGTCAGACGCCCTTCATGAACGGCTCACGGAGCGTTTCGTTGATCGTCGTACCAGTGTATTGATGCGGCGCCTGCGGGAGAACAGTGTTTTGAATACGGAAATCGGCAAGACCGGCGAAGTGATCGTTGAAGGGCACGCGATCGGCCGTCTGGATGGATTCACCTTCGCGCCCGACGCCGCCGAAGCCGGCTCGGAGGCCAAGGCCTTGCAGGCTGCTGCCCAGAAGGCGCTGGCCGGCGAGATCGAGGCGCGCGCCGAGAAGCTGTCCAGCGCGCCCGACGAGCACATCGTGCTCACCGCCGACGGCACGGTGCGCTGGACCGGCGACGCGGTCGCCAAGCTGGTCGCGGCCGACGACGCGCTGCATCCGCGCCTGCGCATCATCGCCGACGAGCGGCTGACGGGTGCTGCGCGCGACAAGGTGCAGGCGCGGCTCGATCTGTGGCTGAAGACGCATATCGAGAAGCTGCTCGGCCCGCTGTTCGAATTGTCCAAGGCCGAGGACATCACCGGCATCGGCCGCGGCATCGCGTTCCAACTGGTGGAGGCGCTCGGCGTCATCGAGCGCGCCAAGATCGCGGCCGAGATGAAGGATCTCGACCAGCCGTCGCGCGCCACGCTGCGCAAATATGGCGTGCGCTTCGGCGCCTATCACATCTACGTCCCGGCGCTGCTCAAGCCGGCGGCGCGCGCGCTCGCTGCGCTGCTGTGGGCCGAGAAGCAGGGCAATGTCGACATGTCCGCGCTGACCGGCGCGCAGCATCTGGCGAGCTCGGGCCGGACCTCGTTCCCGGTCGACAAGGCGCTGCCGCGCGATGCCTATCGCGTGCTCGGCTACAAGCAGGCGGGCGAGCGCGCGGTGCGCGTCGACATCCTGGAGCGGCTGGCCGACCTGATTCGTCCCGCCCTGGCCTGGCGCGACAATGCACCGGGCGAAAAGCCCGCCGGCGCCTTCGACGGCCGCGGCTTCGTAGTGACGCAGGCGATGACCTCGCTCACCGGTTCGGCCGGCGAGGACTTCGCCTCGATCCTGCGCGCGCTTGGCTATCGCATGGAGAAGCGTCCGCCCCTGCCGCCCAAGCCGGCTGAGAAGCCCGTCGAGGCTGCTGCTGCCGAGGCCGCTGCTGTGGAGACCGCCCCGGCTGAGCCGGCAGAAGCGCAGGCCGTGCCGGGCGAGGACCTCGCGCTTGTCGCCGGCGAGCCGGCCGACGAGCAGGTTCCTACCGTCGCGGAGGCCGCCGTCGCTCCGGTGACCGAGCAGACCGTCGCCGTGCCCGCGGCGGTCGGCGAGGAGCAGGCGGAAACCGCGTCGGTGTCGGCCCTGGCATCGCTGCCGACCGTCGATTTCGTCACGCCGGATGCGGCGGACGAGGCGTCCGTGGCCGAGACGGCTGCCGAAAGCGTCGTCGCCGAGGCGGAAACCGCCGTTGCCGCGGATGCGCCGCAGCCAGAAGCCGCTGAGGCCGTCGCGCACGAGGCAGCAAGCATCGGCGATGCTTCGGCTGAAGCTGCCGGGACTGAAGCTGCTGCTGGATCTACCGCCACCGCGGCTTCTCCCGCCGAGGCCGCGGCTGCCGCCGAGCCCGTCCTGGTCGAGGTCTGGCGGCCGGGCGGGCGCTCGGAGGAGCGCAGGCCGCGCCACGACCATCATCATCGCGGCCGGCCCAACCGTCCGCAGCACGAGCGCGGGCAGGGTGCCGGCGGCGGGCAGGCGCCTGCCGGGACGGCTCCGGCCGAGGGCGGCGAGGCGCGCGAGCGCCATCACCGCGGCCAGGGCCGACGCGACCGGATGAAGGAGTTCGGCAAGGACTTCCGCAAGGGCCCGCCGGAGGCTGGTGCGGCTTCAGCCGAGGGCGCATCGGCGCCGGCGCGCGAGGAGCGCGGGCCGCGCCGCGACCATGACGCCAAGGGGCGCGACCAGAACCGCGATCGCAACAAGGGCGGCAAGTTCGGTGGTGAGGGACGCGGCGGCCGTGACTTCGGCAAGGGCGGTCGCGACAAGCGCGACAGCGGTCCGGCGCTGCGGCCCTACGCCTCGAGTGGCGGCGGAGGCCGGGATCGCGACCGTCCGGTCGATCCCAACTCGCCGTTCGCCAAGCTTGCCGCGCTCAAGGAGCAGCTCGCGGCGAACAACCGCAAGGATTGAGCGGCAAGATCGGTTGGCAAGATAGGTTGGAAGGACAACGCCGACGTCCGGCACCCCGTCAGAGCGCCAGCGCCTCGACAAATGGCTGTGGCATGCGCGGCTGGTGAAGGCGCGCACCAGCGCCGCGGCACTGGTGTCGTCGGGCCATGTCCGGATCAATGGCGTGCGCGAGACGTCGCCCGGCCACGGGGTGAAGACCGGTGACGTGCTGACCATCGCGCTCGACCGCAGCGTGCGCGTGCTCAAGGTGACCGGCTTTGCCGAGCGCCGCGGCGATGCTGCCTCCGTGCGCGGACTGTACGATGATCTGGATGGCGGACGATCCTGATCGATTGCGCCAGATCGGTTGCGCCAGATCGGTTGCGCCAGAGCAATTTCCGGTTCAGTTCTTCGCCCCGCTTCACTTGCGGCACAACACGTCCTGCGCTAGTCCAAGCCAGCCGAATTGTCGATCCGTTCCGGAGCCTTGGATGACTTACGTCGTCACCGAAAACTGTATCAAGTGCAAATACACCGATTGCGTTGAGGTCTGCCCGGTAGACTGCTTCTACGAGGGTGACAACATGCTGGTCATTCATCCGGACGAATGCATCGATTGCGGCGTGTGCGAGCCGGAATGTCCGGCCGACGCGATCAAGCCGGATACCGAGCCGGGGCTGGAGAAGTGGCTGGGCGTGAACGCCGAATATGCCAAGTCCTGGCCCAACATCACCCAGAAGAAGGACCCGCCGGCCGACGCCAAGGAGCACGACGGCGAGGATGGAAAGTTCCAGAAATATTTTTCGTCGAAGCCCGGCGCCGGAGACTGACGGTCGTCTCGCGACCTGCGCGTTCACCAGCGCGCCCCGGCCTGCGGGGCGCCGTCGCGCCGATCGAAATCGTTACGCGGAAACAATGGCCTAGAACACCTCTTGCGGCGAGCGGGACGCGCTGCATGAGTTGTTCTATTCCGGCACGCTTCACTTAACCCTAACTTCGTGGATCCGTCACAATACCGCCCCTGCGGCCTCTAAATCATTGATTTTTGCGGCAAATGTGCTATATATAGCACATTCTCAGAGCCGAACCCGGCCATGCGTAACCTTTTTTGGCCGCCCTTTTAGGTTCCCGCAACATCAAACAGGGGCGTGGCAGTTCCGCGCGCAGGCTGTGTCACAGAAAACGCGTAAAAAGAGTGCTTCCAAGAGTACAAAAAAAGCCGCCGCGGCCAGCCGCAGCGTTTCCAAGGGCCGTGCCCGGGCTCCTGTAAAGGAGATTCGGGCTGCCGCGAAGGCCTCGGCTGCCAAGTCCACTAAGAACAAAAGAAGCGCAATGCCTGAAAAGACTGCCAAGACTGCCGCGAAAGCATCCGCCGCGAAGACCACTCTTGCAAAGGACTCTGTTGCCAAGGCTGCGCCTGCCAAGGCCGCCGCTGCGCCCAAGGCTGCCACCAAGACCGCCGTTCCCGCAGCTGCTGCCCCTGTTGCCAAGCCCGCTGTCGCCGCCAAGCCGGCTGCTCCCGCCGCGGCCGCGCCGCGCGTCGAGGAAAAGAAGCTGCCGACCCAGCGCCAGGGCTTCAAGACCAACGAATTCGTCGTCTATCCGGCTCACGGCGTCGGCCAGATCCTGGCCATCGAGGAGCAGGAGATCGCGGGCGCCAAGCTCGAGCTGTTCGTCATCAACTTCATCAAGGACAAGATGACGCTGCGCGTGCCGACCGCCAAGGTCGCCAATGTCGGCATGCGCAAGCTGTCCGACCCGGCGCTGGTGAAGAAGGCGCTCGAGACGCTGAAGGGCCGCGCCCGCGTCAAGCGCACCATGTGGTCTCGCCGCGCCCAGGAATACGAAGCGAAGATCAATTCGGGCGACATCGTCGCGATCGCGGAGGTCGTGCGCGATCTCTACCGTTCGGAGTCGCAGCCCGAGCAGTCCTACAGCGAGCGCCAGCTCTATGAAGCGGCGCTCGACCGTCTGTCGCGCGAGATCGCCGTCGTGCAGCACTCGACCGAGACCGAGGCCGTCAAGGAGATCGAGACGCAGCTCGCCAAGAGCCCGCGCCGCGGTGCCAAGACCGAAGCCGATGCGGTCGCCGAAGGTGATGCCGACGCCGAGGGCGATGATATCGACGGCGACGACACCGCCGTGGCCGACGAGGCCGCCTGATCGACCGTTAGCGCGTTTTCCAATTAGTTGCTTACGAAAGCCCGGCCGAAAGGTCGGGCTTTTTGTTTGGGATGCACGTCGACGGCACCGCTTCATGGCCATGGTGTAGACGTGCTCGCCGTTCGCGAGTTGGCGATGGACTGCGTGCGAAGGTGGGGCGCTGGTCGCACTTGCTCCGCTGTCGTCCCGGCGAACGCCGGGACCCATAATCCCGGGCGCCTGCAAGGACGCGCGCTGGAGCTCCAGCGCTCAAGCCATTTACACTTGTGGTTATGGATCCCGGGTCGGCGCCCGGCAACGCTGTCGCGTTGCCGGTCTTGCCCGGGACGACAGTTGTGGTGTGGCCGTCCTGGCATGGCATCAACCCCGCCGGGGCAAGCGGGGAATCCGTCCCTCAGCCCGTCACTCCACCACGATCTTGACGCGGTCGCGGACCTTGACCTGGGCGCGGGCGTCGAGGCCGTTGAGAACGCGGAAGCGCTCGACCGGACGGTCGACGCCGGTCATGCGGTGCGCGAGCGACTCGACCGTGTCGCCCGGCTGCACGGTGATCACCTTGATACGCAGCGGCCGCGCCGACTGGATCTCCTCCAGGCTGAGCCGGCGGAAAGAGTTCACCGTCTCCCGCGCATTGCGCTCGCTCTCGGTGGTCTTCTGGCGCGAGGCGAAGATGAAGCGGTAGACGTCGCTGCCGACGCGCAGCGCGTAGACCTTGAACTGCCAGGGATCGCCGCTCGCCGAGGTCGAGGCCGCCGGGAAGCCGTTGATCGTCAGCTCCTCGGTCGCCGACTTGTCGACGTTCTCCATCCAGCCGGAATTGAGATAGTCGCCGAGCGTCTGCTGGGCCGGCACGCGCACCACGTCGAAGCGCATCGCCTGGGCGCCGCCTTCGCGCACGCCGATCACCGCCTGCGCGGTGTTGTCGAGCGTGAAGTTCTCCGGCGCCTGGAAGGTGAAGCCGAGCTTCGGATGCAGGAAGCGTCGCCCACGCACGAAGCCCTCGCTCGGGTCCTCGCCGTAGACGATGTTGTCGACCGCAGCCAAGTAGGTCTCGCGGTCATGCTCCCTGGCCTCGGGGGAGACGTATTGCTTGGCGATGGCGGCAGCGTTCTGCACCCGCTCCGGCGTCGCCGGATGCGACGACAGGAAGTCCTGCGCGCGCGGGTCGATCGCCACCTTGCCGGCCTTCAGCTCGGCGTTGCGCTCCATCGAGCTCAGGAAGCGCGCCGCGCCGTAGGGATCGAACTTCGCCTTGGCGGAGATGCCGACGCCGATGCCGTCGGCCTCGAACTCCTGGGTGCGAGAGAAGCTCGCCATCGTCAGCTTGGTCTTGGCGAGCGCCAGCGCCGTCAGGTCCGGATCGTTGCCCATGTCGGAGACGACGCGGGTCACCACTGCGGCTTGCCGCGCCTGGTCCTCGCGAATCGCAGCATGGCGCGCCAGCACATGCGCCATCTCGTGGCTCAGCACCGACGACAATTCGGAGGTGTCGTTGGCGAGCGCGATCAGGCCGCGCGTCACGTAGAGCTGTCCGGTCGGCAGCGCGAAGGCGTTGACCGCACCGGAGTTCAGGATCGTGACCTTGTAGCCCTGGTCCGGACGATCGGACACCGCCACCAGCCGGTCGACGATCTTGCCGATCAGGCCCTCGAGCTGGGGATCCTCATAGGCGCCGCCATAAGTTGCAAGAATACGCTCGTGCTCGCGATCGCTCGCCGGCGTCGTCTGCACCATCGCCGGCTTCGGCCGCGGCGTCGGCATCGGCGCCGTCGCCTGCTGCAACTTGCCCATGTCGCTGCAACCGGACAACGCCAGTCCCAGGCACAGCAACGCCGGTGCGATCCACGAACCGCAGTTCATCACCGTCATGCGCTTTCGAACAGACAGGCTCACGTCGCTACTCACGTACCTCAGCGGTCAATTCCCGCTTAAAATCTCGATCTGGGCGATCTGCGTCAGTTCCAGTCTCGGACCCGCATGCGCTTCGATCCAACCGCGCACGCGAACCTGTCGATTCGCAAGTGATTTGACGTCGATGCCGGCACCTTCCAATACCGCCATCATACGCTTTGGAATAGTCACCGCGAAGCCCCGTGTCCAGCTACGAGCGAAGTTCAGATAAGTTGTTGTCCCCGTCTGTCGTACGGACAACACCTTCCCTTCGACAACCGTAAATTGCCCTAGGCGAGACAAAATATCGTCTGGACTTTCCGTGTTTTTTATGACGGTCCCAATCTTCCAGAGACCGCGTCCGGCGCTGCGTGCCTCGGCTTCCGCCGCACCCAGGCTGAGGGCGCAATCCCGGTCCGGCAGGTCGATCCCGCGCAGCACGGCGCCCTGCCGGAGCAGCTCGCTCTGCACCGGCTGGCCCGCACCGGCCACGAAGGCGAAGGCGCGCTGCCGGCCGTAGCGGTCCGGAGTGTCGTCCTCGCCGCGCAGCACGACGTCGCGGCCGCGCAGCAGGATGCCCAGCACATCGATCGCTGCCGCGCGCTGCTCCTCCGGCGGCACCTCGATGCCGGCGAGCCTGACCTCGCGACCGTCGTCGAGACGGACGCTGCGTGCATCGATGATCTCGCTGACGTGGCCTTCGCCGAGCTCGGCGAACATGCACGGCGAGGCGTGGCTCGCCGACATCATCGCGATGATCGCGACGCTCGCACCGAGCGCAATCGGCCTCCATCTGCTCTGCATTCTGCGCACTCTCGCCATGCTGCATCATCGCACGAAATTTCCATTCCACTGAGCGGAAAGCGGCGACCGGCGACGCCTTTGCTGAGCGTGCTGAGCGCTTGCCGCATGCGAAAGCGTGCGCCATGATGCGAACTATCAACGAGGCCGTCGCCATGTAGCGACGTGCCCGGCAGGGAGGATATCGATGAGCAGAACCATCCGCGGCGCGGCGGCGTCGCTGTTCATGCTGGCGTCGGCGCTGACGTTCTCTGCGGGCGTGGCGCATGCGCAGAGCAAGCCGCCGCTGAAGATCGGCGGCATTCTCGACATGTCGAGCCTCTACGCCGACATCACCGGTCCCGGCAGCGAGACCGCGGCGAAGATGGCGGTGGAGGATTTCGGCGGCGAGGTGCTGGGCCGCAAGATCGAGGTGATCGCGGCCGACCATCTCAACAAGGCTGATCTCGCCGCCAACATCGCGCGCGACATGCTCGACAACCAGGGCGTCGAGATGATCTGGGATGTCGCAGCCTCCGCCACCGCGCTGGCCGCCGGCGAGATCGCCAAGGCGCGCAACAAGATCATCATCTTCAACGGTCCCGGCTCTGTCAGGCTGTCCAACGAGGCCTGCGGCCCGTACACCGTGCACTACGTGTTCGACACCTTCGCGCAGGCCAATGTCACGGGATTGGCGGCGGTGAAGTCCGGCCTCGACAGCTGGTTCTTCCTGACCGCGGATTACGCCTTCGGCCAGGATCTGGAGAAGGACACCACCGCCGTGGTGGTGAAGTCGGGCGGCAAGGTGCTCGGCAGCGTGCGTCATCCGCTCAATACGTCGGACTTCTCCTCCTTCCTGCTCCAGGCCCAGGCCTCCAAGGCCAAGGTGATCGGGCTCGCCAATGCTGGCGGCGATACCATCAACGCGATCAAGCAGGCGGCGGAGTTCGGCCTCAGCAAAGGCGGCCAGAAGCTGTCGCCGCTGCTCGCCTTCGTCTCCGACATCGACAGCGTCGGGCTCGAGACGGCGCAGGGGCTTCTGGTCGCGGAAGCGTTCTATTGGGATCTCAACGACGACACCCGCGCCTTCACCAAACGCTTCTTGGAGCGCACCAGGCGCGTGCCGACCTCGGCCCAGGCCGGCGTCTATTCCTCCGTCACGCACTATCTGAAAGCCGTGAAGACGGCCGGGACGACCGATGCGGACGCCGTCATGAAGGTGATGCGGGCGACACCGATCAACGACATGTTCGCCAAGGGCGGCCGCATCCGCGAGGATGGACGCATGGTGCATGACATGTACCTGTTCGAGGTCAAGAAGCCGTCGGAATCGAAGGGGAAGTCCGACGACTACAAGCTGCTCGCGACCGTGTCGGGCGACGAGGCATTCCAGCCGATCGAGGCGTCGCGCTGCCCGCTTGTGAAGAAGTGACGGCCGGGGCCACGGCATTCCGGGGCGCGCCTGAGCAAGGCGCAAACTCTGCCACGACATCCGTCGTTCCGGGGCAACGCGCAGCGTTGAACCCGGAACCTCGATGTGAGTCCATCAGCTCGGGATTCCGGGTTCGACGCCGCCGTGTCGCCCCGGAATGACGGGAGACATAACACCGGGAATCAACAAGGAGCGCCGGCCATGACCACCAACACGACAGTTCTGCAGCATCTCGACTCCGGCCTGCTCACGATCACGATGAACCGTCCGGAGCGACGCAACGCGCTCAACAGCGACCTGACCAAGGGCCTGGTCGAGGCGGCGCATCGCGCGGCCAATGATCCCGAGGTGCGCGCGGTGCTGCTCAAGGGCGCCGGCGGCACCTTCTGCGTCGGCGGCGACGTCAAGGCGATGGCCGAGGCCAAGACCGCGCCCTCGTTCGAGACCAAGGTGACGACCTTGCGCGAGCGCATGGAGGTGTCGCGGCTGCTGCACCAGATGCAGAAGCCGGTCGTGGCGCAGATCGACGGCGCGGCCGCCGGCGCCGGCCTGTCGATCGCGCTGGCCTGCGATCTGCGGGTGGCCGGCGAGTCGGCCAAGATCACGACGGCCTTCGCCAAGGTCGGGCTGTCGGGCGATTTCGGCGGCACCTACTTCCTCACGCAACTGCTCGGCAGCGCTAAGGCGCGGGAGCTGTATCTGACCTCGCCGGTCCTGACGGCGCAGGAGGCGCTCGCACTGGGCATGGTCACCAAGGTCGTGCCCGACGCCGAGGTCGAAGCCGCCACGCGCGCGCTGGCGCTGTCGCTGGCGCAGGGGCCGAGCGTGACGCTCGGCTACATCAAGCGCAACATCAACAATGCCGAGACGATGACGCTGGAGGACTGTTTCGACGCCGAGGCGATGCATCACTCGCGCTGCAGCGACACAGAGGATCACAAGGAGGCGGCGAAAGCCTTCGTCGAGAAGCGCGCGCCGGTGTTTCAGGGTCGGTAGCTCCGCGTTCTCCGTCATTGCGAGCGACGCGATGCAATCCAGGGTTATGGCCTGAGCTCTGGATTGCGTCGCGTCGCTCGCAATGACGCCGCGGGCTTGTGTGAACAGGGGATTCCGCAAAGAGGGCTGCGATGGCTTACCTCCACCTCCGTCAGATCTGCCTGGTCGCGCCCCGGCTCGAGCCGGTGGTCTCGGACATCGCCGCGATCATGGGGCTGGAGGTCTGCTACCGCGATCCGCATGTCGCCAAATACGGACTGGAGAATGCGCTGCTGCCGGTCGGGCCGATCCTGCTCGAGGTGATTGCGCCGACCCGCGAGGACACCGCGGCGGGACGCTTCCTCGACAAGACCGGCGGCCGCGGCGGCTACATGGCGATCTTTTCCTGCGATGATCCCGATGGCCGCGCCGCCCGCGCCAACGAGATGGGTGTGCGGACCGCCAACGTGATCGATCATCCGCCCTATCACGGCGTGCAACTGCATCCGCGTGACTGCCGCGCCGCCTTCATCGAGCTCAATCACACCGAGGGCAGCGACGATGTGCTTGGCGCCTATCCGCCCGCCGGGTCGGATTGGACGCGCGCGATCCGCAGCGACGTGACGACGGCGATGACCGAGGTGGTGCTGCGGAGCCCCGAGCCAGCCTCGCTCGCCGCGCATTGGGGGCGCATTCTCGATGTCGTGCCGTCTGCCGGCAGCGATGGTGTTCAGCGGTTGAAATTGCCGAACGCCCGTATCCGTGTCGAACCCGGCGAGCGCGAACTCATGAGCGGCCTGACGTTCCGCGTCGCCGATGCTGCACGTGTGGCCGACGCAGCGCGCGCCCGTGGCTATGCGGTTTCAGGCGGTTGTTTCACGATTGGCGGCGTTGCCTTCGCGTTGCAGGGGGCGGTCGCCAGTTAGTTGCTCGTCATGGCCCGGCCATGACGACGTTGGAAGCTCGAGGCTCGTCACCGCCCCTTGAAGTTCGCGAAGCGCCGCTCCTCCGTTGCCTTGACGCCTTCCTTGAAATCCTCGGTCGCGCGCAGCCGGGTCTGTTCGGCGAGCTCGTGCTCGGTTGCTGCCATCACACGGTCGGCGAGGCTGGCGCGCATCGTCGCGCGGGTCGACAGCAGGCCGAGCGGCGAGCATTCGGCGATCTCGGCGGCGAGCTTCATCGCTGCTGTCCGCACCTGGTCCTGCGGCACGCATTCATTGGCGAGCCCCATCTTCAGCGCCTCTTCGCCGGTGACACGGCGGCTGGTGTAGAACATCAGCTCGGCGTTGTTCTTGCCGATCAGCTCGGGCAGCGTCACCGTCAGCCCGAAGCCGGGATGGAAGCCGAGCTTGGTGAAATTGGCGGAGAAGCGCGCTTCCGGACAGGTGACGCGGAAGTCGGCCGAGACGGCGAGGCCGAGCCCGCCACCGATTGCGGCGCCGTGCACGGCGGCGACCACCGGTTTCTTGCAGCGGAAGATCCGCACGGCCTGCATGTAGAGATGGTTGATCGCCCCGAGGCTGTCGGCCGGATCGCCTTTGGCGCCGGCCGCTTCCTGCGCCTGGCGCGCCGGATCGGTGAAGTTGGCGCCGGCGCAGAACGCCTTGCCCTGCGCCGCCAGCACCGAGGCGCGGATCTCGATGTCGCGGTCGAAGCCTTCGAGCGCGTCGGCGATCTGGTTGATCAGCGAAATGTCGAAGAAGTTGAGCGGCGGCCGGCGGATCTCGATCAGGCCGACATGGCCGTGGATCTCGACGCCGATGTCAGGAAAGTGGGTCATGGTTGTGGTCTCCGATTCTGCTTTCCGGGCGTCATTGCCAGCGCTATCAGTTCGCGACCGCCGGAATGCTGTCTGCCTCACCTCAGTCCCAGCCCGCGGGCGATGATGCCGCGCAGCACCTCGGTGGTGCCGCCCTGGATCGTCAGCTTCGGTGCGGTCTGCATCGCAAATGTCAGCTGGTTCTCCAAGGTTTCGCGATTTCCTGCGTTCTCCTCGACGAAGGCGGCGAGGTCGCGGACGCGGTGCGGCAGCTGCTGCTCCCATACCGTGCCGACGTCCTTGACGATCGAGGCCTCGACCACCGGCTCCTTGCCGGCCTGCAGCATGCCGGCGACCGACACCGACATCCGCCGCATCGCATGCAGCTGCGCCACCAGGCGGCCGATGCCCTCGGCGCTGCGCGTGTCCGGATCGGGACCGACCGCGCGCACCAGCTCGGTCAGCACGTAATAGGTTTCGAGGAAGCGCTCCGGTCCCGAGCGCTCATAGGCGAGCTCGGAGGTCGCCTGCTTCCAGGCGCCGTCGATCTCACCGAGCTGATGGTCGTCGGGCACGAAGGCGTCGGTGAAGACGACCTCGTTGAACTCCTTCTGTCCGGTGATCTGGCCAATCGGATTCACCTTGATGCCGGGCGATTTCATGTTCACCAGGAACTGCGTCAGACCATGACGCCTGTTCTCCTTGGTCGACGGCGAGGTGCGGAAGATCGCGATCATGTAGTCGGCCATGTGCGCCGACGTCGTCCAGATCTTCGAGCCGTTGATCAGCCAGCCGCCCTCGGTCTTGGTCGCGCGCGTCTTGGCTGCGAACAGGTCCGAGCCGGAGTTCGGCTCGCTCATGCCGATCGCGAAGCACAGCTCGCCGCGGCAGATGCGCGGCAGGATGTCCATCTTGATATGCTCGGGTGCGTAGCGCAGCAGGATCGGGCCGCTCTGCCGGTCGGCGACGAAGAAGCGCCTGACGGGCGCGTTGGCGACGCGCATCTCCTCGGTCACGACATAGCGCTCCAGGAACGAGCGCTCGTGGCCGCCATATCGTTTCGGCCAGGTCATGCCGATCCAGCCGCGCGCGCCGACGCGGGCCGCAAACTCACGTGCGTCGGCATCCTCGCGCTTGGGCTGGTACGGGTTGAAGGTGCCGGCCGCGATCTCATCAGCGAGGAAGGCGCGCACCTCCTTGCGGAGCTCCTCGCATTCCCTCGGCAGGCGGATCGGATCGAAACGAAGTGCAGTCATGCGACAATCCTCTTCGTCGTCAGCGCGAGGCGACCAGCGGCCACAGCTCATCGGCACCGCGCGCGGCGACGCGATTGCCGAGCTCCACGGCCCAGTGACTCTCGGATCCGAAATCGTCGCGCCAGGCCAGCGCGCGCAGCGAGAAGCGGTGCAGGATGTGCTCGGTGGTGAAGCCGATGGCTCCGTGGACCTGATGCGCGATCGCCGCACCCTTCTCGGCGGCCTCGGCGCAGCGGATCTTGGCCGCGGCGGCTTCGAGAAACACCGCGTCGTCGAATGCGGTGGCCCGCGCGATCGCATCCGCGGCCGATGTCGCGGCCGCGCTCGCGGCGGCGCTCTCACCGGCCAGCCGTGCCAGGTTGTGCTGCACCGCCTGGAATTTGCCGATCGGCTTCTCGAAGGCCACGCGCTCACCCGCATAGTTCACGCTGATCGCGAGCAGCCGATCCAGCGCGCCGGCGATCTGCAGTCCGCGGGCGACGCCGCCCATCAGCATCAAGGTCGTGGCGTCGAAGCCGGCCGGTGCTGGCCGGCATGCCAGCGGCGTGATTGTGTCGAACGTCACCGTGTCGCTGGGATCGTTGGCGAGGTTGAGGCCCGCCTCGATGCGCAGGCGCGCGGTCTCGACCAGCGCGATCGACACTCCGTCTCCGCCCTGGGCGAGCACGGCAACATGCTGCGCCGTCCTGGCGAACGGCACGCCGCGGGCGCGGCCGGACAATGTGCCGTCGGTGTCGAGCGTGATCCGGTCCCTCGGATGAGCCGGCGCGATCGTCATGGGGCCGTCGGGCGAGGCAATGCCGCCTTGCTGCAGCAGCCAGCCCGCGAGCAGCGTCTCGGCCAGCGGCACCGCAATCGCAAAACGGCCGGCGGCATTGATGATCTCAAAGCCGTCGGCGAGGTCAGTGCCGGCGCCGCCGAACTCCTCGCCCACCCAGGCGAGCGGCAGGCCGGCCTCGCTCAGCGCCCGCCACAGCGGCGCCGTCCAGCGGCCGTCCTTGTCGTGATTGATCGTCTGCGGGTCGGCGAGATCGGCGAAGATCTTTTCCGCGGTCGCAACGACGATGTTCTCAGCTTCCGCCACAGCGCTCCTCGCCCTCGTTGTCGTCGGTCTCGGCGCGCCATGTCCTGCGCGCGCCGGCGATGTTTTGCCGGCATGATGAGCGCAAGCGACGGTCCTGACAAGCGTAGCCCGCTGCAGGGCCCCGTCCGCTCGCCGCATGGAGGCGAGCGATTTCCGCGCTGCGGAGATTGTGCCGATTTTGCAGATGCAGCGATGTTGGCTAAGAAGAAGCAAAGCAAACAGGGAGGTGCGGAATGGCTGAAGGTCTGTGCGCGATCGTGACGGGTTCGGCGTCCGGTCTCGGAGCCGCGACCGCGTTGCTGCTGGCGAAGGCCGGCATGCGCATCGTCGTGAACTATTCGAACAGCAAGAGTGAGGCCGAGCAGACCGCCGATCTTTGCCGCAAGGAAGGTGCCGAGATCGTCGTCGTCCAAGGCGACGTGTCGCGCGACGAGGATTGCCGCAAGATCGTCGCCGCCGCTGCGGCCTGGGGCCGGCTGGATGCGCTCGTCAACAATGCCGGCACCACCAAGCACGTACCGCACGATCAGCTCGACGGCCTTTCGGCTGAGGATTTCCAGCGCATCTTTGCGGTCAACACCATCGGCCCCTTCCAGATGGTGCGCGCCGCGCGGCCGCTGCTGGAAGCGGCGGCCAAGGCGACGGTGCGTGCGTCCGCGGTCGTCAACGTCTCGTCGGTGGCCGGCATCAGCGGCGTCGGCTCGTCGGTTGCCTACGCCGCCAGCAAGGGCGCGCTGAACACGATGACGCTATCGCTGGCCCGCGCCCTGGCGCCTGCGATCCGCGTCAACACCGTCTGCCCCGGTTACATCGATACGCCCTGGTTCACCAAGGGCCGCGGCGAGGCCGGTGCCAAGCAGGTGCGCGATGCCGTGGTGGCGCGGGTGCCGCTGCGCGCGGCTTCATCCGCCGAGGATATCGCGCAGCTCGTGGCGTTCCTGGCGAGTCCGGCATCAGGCCACATGACCGGCGAGGTCGTGCGCATGGATGCGGGGATGCATCTGTTGGGGTGAAATGGTCATGGCGAGCGGCCGTTGTGGTCGCTCGCAATGACGTGGCGTGAGGCGGTTACCGATTGAAATCGCGGATCGTGCCGCTGGCGACCAGCCTGTTCCAGATGAATAGCACCACGACCGCGCCGAGGGTCGCGGTCACGTAGCCCGCGCCCTGGTCGGGGCCGTAGCGGCCGATGGCCTGCCCGATGGCGGTGGCGAGGAACGCGCCGAGGATTCCGAGCACGATGGTCAGGATGAAGCCGGAGGGATTGTTGGGACCCGGCGATAGAAGCCGCGCCAGGAAGCCGGCGACCAGCCCGACGATCAGAATGTGCAGCATGAGTGTCGTCCTTCCCGTCAGCGATCGCGGAGCGTCAGATCCGGCCCGCCAACTCGTGCTCGGTCGGCAGCCGCCCGTCCGGCGTGAGCTGATCGATCACTTTCGGCAGGTACTGGCTCAGCCCGTTCAACAGCTCCTCGCGCGACAGCCCGCTCTGCGCGGTGAGCTGATCGATCTGATCGGCGCCGAGCGCATTGGCGAGATCGCCGGGCGAGATCGGCTTGTTCTCGCCGGGGGAGACCCAGGAGTTCGCGGTGTCGCCATGGCCCTTGTCCTGGAACTGGCGCAGGAGATCGCCGAGCCCGCCCGACAGCACGCTGCCGGCCGCGCCGCCCGCCAGCAGTCCGCCCAGGCCGCCGGCGATGATGTTGCCGAGGCCGCCACTCAATCCGCCACCAAGCGCACCGCCGAGCGGTCCGCCTTGATTCCCGGTCGGCTGGGGCGGCGGGACCGGCGCAGGCGCCGCGTTCGGCTGCTGCCCATTCTGCGAGAAATGCTTCACCGCTTTCCACGCCAGCAAAGCGAGGATCGCCATCGTCATCGGCGACATGCCGCCGCTCTTCTGCGTGGTCGGATGACTCGGCCCGTTCGGGCCGTTCTGCATGCCGTTGAGGATATCGAGTAGACCCATGACCCTGCCTCCTGCGCCCCACGCCGACAAAACCTATGGGCTTGCACGCGGCGTTACAAGCCGCGTGCAGAATGGTCGCGTAGGGGGAACGTGTCGCGCGCGGCTCAGTTCCTGGCTTCGGCCCGTTTCGGCGCCTTGGCCCCGGGCGGCGCGGCCGCGGTCTGGCTCGGGCCGGTGAACATCCGCTTCAGTTCGTCGAGCTTCTCGGACAGGACCGGAAAGTTGCACGAGAACGAATCGCGGCGCCAGCCGTCCTTGGCACATTGCGCCGCCTTGATGCGGGCGCGTGCCTCCACGTTCGACGTCGGCGGTGGCAATCCGCCTTGCGCGGACGAAGCCGGCGGCTTGCTCGGCCGTTGCGGCGGCGGGGCCGGCATGGCCGGCTTCGGCGGCTCGATCGCGGCCCGCGCCGTCATGTCCCTGAGCGAGGGCTGGAGGTCCTGCGTTTGCGGCCGCGACATCATCGCCGAGCTCATGTTGGCGTGGCGCTGGCGCTCGAGGTATTGCGTATACTGCTGGTCGATGAACTTCTGCTCTTCGGCCGTGGGATTGGGACCGGCAATGTCGAAGCTGCGATCCTGCATGAAGTCGTAATAGACATAGCCGCCGCCCGGCTTCCGTCTCCCGGCAAATTTAGCGTTGCACTGCGCCAGCGCCGCCGTCTTCTCCTCCTTGGAGGCCGACTTCTCGGCGGCGTCGGCGCATTCCTCGAAATCCGTCGGGGAGCGGCTCCACCACTCTGCGTGCGCGCGTGGAGGTTGCACGGCGGGCAAGCAGGTGATCGCTGCAAAGATCAGTACTGGCAGGCGGGGTGGGTACACGAACGGCAATCCTCAGCGGCTCCCCGCCTCAGATGACGGGAGATTGTCGCCATTTTGCGGCGAGGTGTGACTCCAATGCTGCGTAATTTGCGACTTTCTTCTTTATTTGCCGTGGTTCCGTGATCTGGTTGCCACAGTCGGGTCGGCATTGACGGCGGTGCCGCTCGTGAATCGCGCCTTGCTGTGGCGCCGGAACGATACGCAGCATCTTTCCACCATTTTCATCCCGCCGTAGTTGACAAAACTAATCTTGACGTTGGAAAGATTGGTGTTGACGGAACCGGGCGAGCGCTCCTATGAGTATCTTGACAATGGAAAGATAAACTGCGCGCGTCCGGCGCGGAGGAGGCTGCCATGAAGGTGTTCCTCACGGTCAAGCTGGCGCTGCTGCCGTTCGTCGTGTTCTGGGCGCTACTAGCCTGGCACCAGCCGGCATGGGCGGTGTGGTCCGCGCTGGGCCTGGCGCTGGCCGGCAACGTCTGGCGAGCCTCCCGGGGCCAGCTCGCGCTGCTGGAACTCGGAAGCCTCGCGCTGTTCGTCGTGCTGGCGATCGCCAACGACGTCGCGCCGAATTGGACGGCCGGCAATGCGCTGTGGCTGTCCTTCGCAGCGCTCGGCCTCATCAGCTTCGCTTCGCTCGCCGTCGGCCGTCCCTGGACCGCGGACTATTCCCGGTCGGCCTATGCCGACAGCGCCGCGACGCCCCAGTTCCACCTGATCAACATGATGATGACCGGGCTCTGGGGCGCCCTGTTCCTCGTGCTCGGCCTGTGCCGCTGGGCCGGCGTCGCCTCCTGGATCACGACGATGATCGTCGTCGGCGGCGCGCTGATCTCGATCTTCGGCCCGCGCTTCGCGATTCGCCAGGCCTTGCTGCGTATGCGGGCCGCGCGCGAGGAGTGCCAATGGCCGGCGCCGAGCTTCACCCAAGCGGCCGACACCGAGTGCGACGTCGCGGTGATCGGCGCGGGCATCGGCGGGCTGACGGCGGCAGCCCTGCTCGCGGAGTCCGGGCTGAAGGTGAAGGTATTCGATCACCACGTGGTGCCCGGCGGCTTCTGCCACACTTATCTGCGCAAGGCCCACCACGACAACAAGCCGGTGCTGTATCGCTTCGATGCAGGGCCGCACGATTTCTCCGGCGTCTGGCCCGGCGGGCCGGTCGACAGCGTGCTGCGCCGGCTCGGCGTCGCCGACCGCATCCAGTGGCGGCGGGTCATCCACTCCTACCGTCTCGCCGGCCGCCGCATCGACGTGCCCGAGGACTGGCGCGCCTATGTCCGACTGCTCTGCGAGATGTTTCCGGCCAGCGCGGACGGGCTGACCCGGCTGTTCGACACCATCCATGCCATCTTCGAGAGCATGTATGCGACGGGGCAGGGTCGCAGCGGCATTCCCGGCATGCCGGCCACATTGGAGGAGATGCTGGCCTTCCCGCGCAAGCATCCGCAGGCGTACCGCTGGATGAACCGCCCGTTTGACGAGCTGGTCGCCGCCCATGTCTCCGATCCCGAGCTGATCGCCTATCTCAATGCGCTGTCGGGCTATCTCGGCGACGGCAGCGAGAAGCTGAGCTGCGCCCAGATGGTCCCGATCTTCGGCTACTACTTCAAGGGCGGCTTTTATCCGGTCGGCGGCTCCGGCCACCTCGCGGACGTGCTCGCCGAGGCGGTCACTGCCCGGGGCGGCGAGGTGCATCTGAAATCCAAGGTCGCGCGCATTCTGGTCGAGGACGGCCGTGCCGCCGGTGTCGTGCTCGGCAATGGCCGCACGGTCCGCGCGCAGGCGGTGGTCTCGAATGCCGATCTCGGCCGCACCTTGACCGAGCTTCTGAGGCCCGACGATCTGCCCGCCGTCTTTCGTGAGCGTGCCCGCACCCTCGCGCCGGCCACGTCGTGCTTCTCGGTGCATCTCGGCCTCGACATGGTGCCCGACATCGCGCCCACCACGCATCTCGACTCGCCGATGGGGATCGGCCTCGCGGTGATGTCCAAGCTCGATCCGTCGGCGGCGCCCGAGGGACATGCGACGATGACGATCATCACCCTCGTTCCTCACGAGCAGGCCAAGGGCTGGTTTCCGGGCGAGGGCGGCGACGATTGGAAGGCGTGGCGCCGCTCGCCGGACTACGAGGCGCGCAAGCAGCAGCTCGGCGATGCCATGGTCGCGGCCGCCGAGACCATCGTTCCCGGCCTGTCGCAGCACATCGTCTACCGCACCGATGCCAGCCCCGTGACCTATGCGCGCTACGACCTCGCCAGCGCCGGCGCGATCTATGGCGTGGCCCGGTCGGGACGGCTGAAGGGCGCCAAGGCTCCGCTGCGCAACCTCGTCATCGCCGGCGGCGGCAATGCCGGAGCGGGCGTCGAGGCCGTGGTGATCTCGGGCGCTGAGGCGGCCGAAGCGCTCGTGCCCGGCCTGTTGGCGCGCGCATCAGAGGTCGCGTCGGATCCGCTGAAGGCACGGGCGCGGGCGGCGTGAGCGCGCCGCCTGCCGCAGCTCGGGCGCATCAAGGCGTATAGAGGTAGCGCAGCAGGGTGCGGCCGACGGTCTCCAGGCTCTGCGCCGAGCACTGCTCGATCGTATCCTGCGTGGTGTTGAAATAGGGCTCGTAGTCGAAGTCGATGACGAGGAAGCTCGGAATCCCGGCCTGCTGCAGCGCCGTGTGGTCGTCGCTGATCGGATACGCCGTGGGCTCCGGCGAGAAGGCCTGTGGCGCGATACGGCTGCCGATGCTCCAGAACTTCTTGACCTCCGGCAGCGCCGAGCCGAGCGACGAGGGCTCCGGCTGCAGCTTGAGATCCTTGTCGCAGACCATGTCGAAATCGACCGCCTTCTCCGGCTTGTGCGCCGGATAATAGGTCTTCAGATTGGCCGCGAAATGCGGCGAGCCCAGCGGACGCCAGGTCGGATCGCCGGCGCCGAGCGATTTCGGCCCCTCCTCGCCGTCGAAGAAGATCAGGTCGATGCCGACGTCGGGCTTCGGCGACAGCGACAGCACGCGTGCGGTCTCCAGCAGCAGCGCGACCGCCGAGGCGGAGTTGTTGGCCCCCGGCATCGGTGCGTCCGGCGATTTCGGGTCGCGATAGGCCTTGACGATGCTGTCGTAATGCGTCGCGACGATGATGCGGCGCGGGTTCTGCGTCTGGAAGCGGGCGATGATGTTGGTCAGCGGGATCGCCTTGCCGTCATCGCCCTTGGCGGTGAAGCTCTGCGTCAGCACCGCGTCCGCCGCGCTCTTGGCCATCGCCGCCTTGATGTAGTCGATGGTCTTCTGGTGGCCCGGCTCGCCCATCGAGCGCGGCGTGAATTTCAGCAGGTCCGCGATATGGGCCATCGCGCGCTGCCCGTCCCAGAGCTCGATCTGCGCCTCTGCGGCGCGTGCCGCGGGGGATGCAAACAGCAATGCCGCCATTGCCACCGTAGCGGTCAGGCGAGGCCAGAACTCAGTCATCGAGAAGCTCTTCAAAATGAAAATCAGGACGTCTTCTTGCCGAACGGAATGAACAGGATGCCGGCGCAGCCAGCCAGCGCCACCGCGAAATAATAGGTGATCGCGCGCGAGCCGATCGTCGGGATCAGCGCGAAGGTCGTGACCAGCGTGCCGACGACGTTGCCGATGGTCGAGACGCCGTAGACCAATCCGGCGACGCGGCCGGCCTCGTCGGCCGAGCGCGTCAACAGGCTGACGGCGATCGGGGAGAAGGTGCCGAGCAGGGTCAGCGGCACCAGCAGCAGCGCGGTCGAGGCCATCAGCGTGGCCGCCGGACCGTCGCCGACCGTGTCGAGGATGTCGGCCATGACGATGTCGGCCGTCGCCGGCACGAGCGCCATGTAGGCGGCGGCGATCAGGATCATGGTGCCGATGGTGCGCGTCGTCGGCTGCCGGTCGACGATGGCGCTGCCGGCGAAATAGCCGATCGCGAGTGCGCACAGCACCGTCGAGATCAGGCTGGCCCAGGCACCGATGCCGCTGCCGAAATACGGGTTGAGATAGCGGCTGCCGAGCATCTCGAAGCCCATCAGCACGCAGCCGACCAGGAACGAGCAGAGATAGATCGCCAGCAGGCCCGAGCGTGACACCGGCGCGCTCACGGCAGCTTCCTGTTGTGGCGCTCGATGCTCTTCAGCGCCTCGACCGGCGCGAAGTCGTCCGTCAGCACCTTGGCGTTTGCATCGATCACCTGGCCGCCGTCGATGTCGATGCGCTTGCGCTGCGCCAGCATCTCGGCGAGATTGTAGCGGAAGCCGAACTCCTTGTCGCGCTCCTGCGCTGTCGCGGCGAGATCCTCGGGCTTCCGCTCGTCGCCGAGATAGCCGACCATGACGATGTTGCCGCCGGCCTCGTAGAAGTCGACCTGCGGGAACACGCTGTGAATGGTCTTGACCGCGGCGTCGAACAGCATGGTCGACGGCTCGACGTTCTGCGCCACCACGCCGCCCTCGGCGAGATGGTCCTTGACGAGCTGGTAGAATTCCTTGGTCAGCAGATGGAACGGCACGAACGGCCCACGATAGGCGTCGATCAGGATGATGTCGTAGCGCTCCTTGGATTCCTGCACGAACAGCCGTCCGTCGCGGTTGGCGACGTGGAAGTTCGGCTCCTCCTTGATGCCGAAATATTTCTTGGCGAGCTCCAGCACGGTCGGATCGAGCTCGACCGAGGTCACCTGCACCTTGGGCAGGGAGCGGTGCAGGTACCAGGCGGTGCGGCCACCGCCGAAGCCGATCTCCAGGATCGAGCGGACGTCCTTGGCATACATCACGCTCGCGGTCATGAAGCGGGTATAGTCGACCGGCAAATCGAGCTCGTCGCGGGTGTTGTAGACGCTCTCGGTATAGATGCGCCGGTTGTGACCGAACGTCATGCTGCGGTAGGGCGCCTGCTCATAGACATAGATGTTGTTGTAGAGCGACTCCTTGGACTCCAGCAGATGGCGGGTATCCTGCGCGCTTGCGGCGGCGACGGAGAGGAGAGCTGCGAGCGCGCCTGAAATGACCGACCGGATGAGCATCGACTTGTCTGTTTCCCTCGGCTGAAATGGGCCGGCGCGCTGGATGAAGCGGATCTCGTCGCGCCGGACGGCTGGCCCGGCCGCGTGACGCGCTCAGGCACGACCAATACGGCGATCCCAAGGCCGGGGTCCGGATCGGCGCCGTTCTCTTAGACCATCGGCTGCCTTCCGGATAGTCAAACCACCCCTCCCTACGGGCCTGTGATCGGTAGGCGCCCCGCCTCAACCGGGATCACGCGGCCGCGTTCCCGCCGTCTTCCCCTCACAGGACCCGAGCGTCGTTGTGCCACGGCCGGCCGTCCGGTTCAGGCGACGACCGGAGAGGCTTCCGGTCGGTGGCCGGGTCTGCTATGGAGGCGGCGAAGCAGGTGCACTTCGGTGCAGGCTCCGGTCCCGTAGCTCAGCTGGATAGAGCGGCGGTTTCCTAAACCGTAGGTCGCATGTTCGAGTCATGCCGGGATCGCCAACTGCCGCAGCCTTGCGCGCGCAGACCTCTCCAGATCAAGCCCGGCGCACGCGTGATCCGGCCCGTTCGGGAATCGGGTGGAGCGGTTCGCTGCCATCGAGGAACTTCTCCGGGTGAGACGGCGGCCTGAGCCCCGTCCGTGCGGCGCGCAATCGCCGCCGAGATGCATCACCCTGGAGAGCTTTCCATGCACACGACCATCGAGCCGGGCATCCTTTATTTTGGGACGCCGGTCGTCCTCATCAGCACGGTCAATGAGGACGGCGGCTTCAACCTCGCGCCGATGTCGTCGGCGTTCTGGCTCGGCTGGCGCTGCATGCTGGGCCTCGCCGCCGGATCGAAGACGCCGCAGAACATGCGCCGCACCGGCGAGTGCGTGCTGAACCTGCCGTCGGTCGATCTCGTCGCCGCCGTCGATCGCCTGGCGCAGACCACGGGATCGGACCCGGTGCCGGCGATGAAGCAGCGCAAGGGCTATCGCCACCTGTCCGACAAGTTCGCCGCCGCCGGGCTGACCGCAACGGCGTCGGAGACCGTTGCGGCTCCGCGCGTCGCCGAATGCGCGGTCCAGCTCGAAGCGCGCATCGAGTCGGTGCATGGCATCGCCGACGACGACGCGATCCTGAGGGGGCACATCCAGTGCTTCGAGGTGCGGGTGCAGCGGGTCCATGTCGACGAGGCCATCCTGATGGACGGCACGCGTGACCGCATCGACCCGGACAAATGGCGGCCGCTGATCATGAGCTTCCAGCAGTTCTATGGCCTGGGCGCGCGCCTTCACGAGTCGCGACTGGGCACCATTCCGGAGGCGGCCTATCGCACGCCCGACGTCGAGCGCGCCCGCAAGGCGGCCATGCGGACGGAGGTGGCGGCAGGCTGAGCCGGCTCGGCCCCGAGTCTCGCCTGGAATCGCGCTGCCACACGTTCAACTCTGCATCCGAGTGCGAGAGGTTGAGGACATCATGGGGGCTGTTGCCGTCGGGCGGCTGCTGATCGAGGCGGCGGAACACTACAATGCCGGGCGTGCCGGTTCGGCCAAGGCCCTGTGCAGCGACATCCTCCGGGCGGTGCCGGATCATCTGCCGGCGCTGCATCTGTCCGCGATCCTCGCCTTCGCCGATGGCCGCATGGCAGACGGCGCGGAGCTGCTGGCGTGCGTGTTCGCACGCGATCCCAACCATGCGCCGGCCTATGTGACGCTCGGCGACGCGCTGGCGGTGAAAGGTGAGCGCGACGGCGCTGCCGACGCCTTTGCGCGCGCCGCAGCGTTGAGGCCGCACGATGCCGCCATCCACAGCAAGCTCGGCAGCGCGCTGCTGGAGCTCGCCCGCTTTACCGAGGCCGAAGCCGCCTATCGCCACGCGCTGGCGCTCGATCCGGCGCTGTTGCGCGCGCGCTGGAATCTCGCGCTCGCCTTCAACCGGCAGGGGCGGCTTGCCGAGGCGGAAGCGGCCTATCGCGCGCTGCGCGAGCGCGATCCGTCCTTTCCCGGCACATGGCGGGCGCTGGCCCATGTGCTCGCCGACCAGGCCAGATATGACGAGGCCGTGCCCGCCTATCTGCATGCGCTGGCGGCGCAGCCGGCCGATGCGGGCCTCCACCTCGCCCTCGGCGACGTGCTCTACAAGCAGCGCGCCTACGCTGACGCCGCGATCCATTACCGCCGCGCCGGCGATCTTGCGCCGGGCGATGCCAAGGCCGCGCGATTGCTGGGGCACGCGCTGCACGAGGCCGGCCGCCCGGCCGAGGCCGTCGAGGCCTATCGCCGCGCCGCGGCGCTCGATCCCACCGATGTGGTCGTGCTCAGCAATCTCGCCGCCTGCCTGTGCGGGACAGGCCAGCTCGACGCCGCCATCGCCGCCTGCGAGCACGCGCTGGCGCTGCAGCCCGATCACGCCCCGGCGCATACCAACCTCGGCATCATCCATGAGATGCGCGGCGAGACTATCGAGGCCGTCGCGGCGCATCGCCGCGCCGTCGCCGCCGATCCGGCCTATGCCAAGGGCTACGCCAATCTCGCGGTGGCGCTGCGCAATGCCGGCGACATCGACGCCGCGCTGGCAGTCTCGCATCACGCGATTTCGCTCGCGCCCGACAACGCGCTCGCCCGCTACAACCACGCGCATTTCCTGCTGATGTGCGGCGACCTCGTGAACGGCTTCGCCGAGCATCGCTGGGGCCGCGACCGTCCTGATCTCTCCGCGGGCATGCCGCGCTTCGACGCGCCGGAATGGCAGGGTGAGCCGCTCGACGGACGCACGCTGCTGCTGTTCGCCGAATATGGCATCGGCGATGCGCTGCAATTCGTGCGCTATGTGGATCGCGTCAAGACGATGGGCGGCAATATCGTGCTGCAGGTGCAGCCGGCGATCGCGCCGCTGCTGCGCTGTCTGGAGGGCGTGACCGTGGTGCCGCGCGGCGCGCCGCTGCCGCCAATCGACCTGCAGGCGCCGCTGATGGATCTGCCGCGCATCTTCGGTACCACGCTGGAGACGATTCCGGCCGAGGTGCCTTATCTTGCGGCCGATCCGATCAAGGTGACCGCGTGGCGCAACGTGCTCGGGCGCGCGCCGTCGTTGAAAGTCGGCGTCGTCTGGGCTGGCAATCCCAGGCACAAGGGCGACCGCCAGCGCTCGCTCACCGCGCAGGCGGTGCTGCCGCGGCTGGTGATGCCGGGCGTGCAGCTTTATTCCTTGCAGAAGGAGCCGCGGCCGGACGATGCGCTAGGGCTCGCCGAGCTTGGCACCGACGTCATCGATCTCGCGCCGCTGCTGAGCGACTTCGCCGAGACCGCGGCCGCCGTTGCCGCGCTCGACCTCGTCATCTCCGTCGACACGTCGGTGGCGCATCTCGCCGGCGCGCTCGGCCGCCCGGTCTGGGTGCTCTTGCCCTATGCGCTCGACTGGCGCTGGCTGCGCGACCGCGCCGACACCCCGTGGTATCCGACCATGCGGCTGTTCAGGCAGGGGCAGCCGATGGCGTGGGACGGTGTGCTGGCGCGGACGGCAGCAGAGCTGGCGCGTGTTGCGGCGGGGGAGCGGGAGTTGCTGCTGCCTGACTTGTTCGACGCATCCTGACGGAGCGCTGCGTTGTGGAGGGTGCTCTGTCCACCTCTCCGCTGTCGTCCCGGGCGTAGACCCGGGACCCATACCGCGTGATCTCTCGGTGGCGCGCGATGGTGGCGACGCGTGCAACAAATAGCCAGATGGGGTTATGGGTCCCGGCTCGGAGGCCGGGACGACAGCAGTGGGTGTCGCGCGCGCAAAGAAACTCAAGGAGCCGGATCAACATCCAGCTTTAGGCGCGCTCGCTCGACGTTTAACGTCCTCAAGCCCACGTTCCGTCTGTCGAAGAGTGTCCATTGTGGATCGCCTTCAGCGGTCATGAATGACGAGACGTAAAGATCATCCGACAGAGCCACGACGATTTCAGGCAACCGACCGAAAATAGATAGGTCCGAAACAGCCTTCTTACGAATGCGATCAAACGTTGGCTCCCACAACGGCTCCTCGCTCCAGCTTCCGCACATGATCGACTTCTTGTCTTCGATGCGCCAGCTCCACTGGATCATCAGTCCGAATTCTCCAAGCGGATTGGGGGAGGTCCCGTCCCGACGGAGATACGTACGTTCTGTCAGCCGTCCGAACTCCAAAAAAATAGCCGATCCGGCGCCACGCCAGAGATGAGACAGGGGCAGACCGATCAGCGGCTCGCGAAACGTCTGCAGAATATGAATATCGTCACTGATCAAACCTGCACCTCTGCACATCTGCCGGTGGACAAATTCTAACGCTGGGCTCACTCAGAACGGTTGTGCGTGGTCTCGCGCTCGTCCTTCTCCGCAGGATATCTTAACCCTCCCCCAGCAACTCCCGCACCCTCGGCACCACCACCCGCCCATACAGCTCGATGCTCCGCATCAGTTTCGCATGCGGCAGCGGACCGGCTGAGTATTTCAGCTGAAACCGCGACAGGCCGAGCGCCTTGATCGTCGCGGCGATCTTCTGCGCCACGGTCTCCGGCGAGCCGACATAGAGCGAGCCGTGATCGGCCTCCTGGACGAACTCGTCGCGGCCCATCGGCGGCCAGCCGCGCTCGCGGCCGATGCGGTCGCGCATGGTCTTGTAGTCCGGCCACAGCTCCTCGCGTGCCACTTCGTCGGTGTCGGCGACATAGCCCGGCGAATGCACGCCGATCGGCTTCGTCTCGCGGCCGAACTGCTTGAGCGCGCGATGGTACAGCTCGACATAGGGCGCGAACCGTTTCGGGTCGCCGCCGATGATCGCGAGCATCAGCGGCAGCTCGTAATGCGCGGCGCGCACCACGGACTCGGGACTGCCGCCGACGCCGATCCAGCCCTTCAGCCGCCCATGTTCGACCGGCGGATAGACCAGTTGATCCCTCAGCGGCGGGCGCAACTGGCCCTGCCAGGTCAGCGGCTGCTGCGGTAGCAGGCTGACGAACAGATCGAGCTTCTCCTCGAACAGCGCCTCGTAGTCCTTCAGATCGAAGCCGAACAGCGGGAAGGACTCGGTGAACGAGCCGCGGCCGAGGATGACCTCGGCGCGGCCGTTCGACACCGCGTCGAGCGTCGAGAACCGCTGGAACACGCGGATCGGGTCATCCGAGCTCAGCACCGTCACCGCCGAGCCGAGCTTGATCTTCGTGGTGCGTGCGGCGATCGCCGCCAACGCCACCTCCGGCGCCGAGATCGCGAAATCGCCGCGATGGTGCTCGCCGAGCCCGATGAAATCGAGCCCGAGCTGGTCGGCCAGCACCGCCTCCTCGACGACGTCGCGGATCACCTGGGCATGGGCGGTCATCGCGCCCTCCGCGTTGCGGGTGACGTCGCCGAACGTGTCCAGGCCGAATTCGATTGCTGTGCTCATGTCTCATTCCGTTGCGTCGGGCCGTCATACGGCCTCTGCTCGTCAGCTGGAAGGGGCGTAGCCGGATTGCAAGCGGAGGAAAGCGAAACACAAGGTTTCCGTGAGCTTGAGCGCATCATGAGAAGGTTGGGCCGTCGCCATTCTCCGTCATTCCGGGGCAATCGTCGATGCGCAGGCGCGGAGCGGCTGCGTGTTGACGATTGAATCCGGAATCTCGAAGTCGTTCAGAATGGACGCAAGACGATATCGAGATTCCGGGTTCAAGGCCTCTCGGCCTTGCCCCGGAATGACGTGGTCGTCATACCGGGCGGATCAGACGGTCCGGACGACCGACAAGAATTTTGCTTTCGTTTTTCCAGAAAATATGCTCTACTGCGTCCATCCTGCCTCATCGATGAGGGGCGTACGCGCGGTCGTCACGAGACGCGAGGCGGGGATGCGGTGGCCGTAGCCGGTCGCAGCGCGGTGTCGCGCCGACGAACGATCCGTTGCGGACAGTCAAGTCGCGTGGTCCTGGCCTCCCGATGCTGAGGTCAAGCCGGATGATGGTGCGGAAGCGCATCACGCCGACGATGGGGGCAACACTGCCGGTCCCCAGGGAGAGCGCGAAGCAGCTGTTAAGACCATCGTGCAGGGAAGGCCGGGATGTCCCAGCCGAACCTGTGGTTCCTGCCGCCTGCATTTTTTTCGCAGGCGGGCCATGGGGGCGGCGAGCTCCCGGTCTTCCCTGCGCCCTCACGTTTCAGAGGGCACGCGATCCGGACAAAGCTCGGGCTTGAGAGGCCGCGGGAATGCGAACCCATGGCCTCGGCTGATGCGATTGCTGCCCGCGCCTCTTGCGCGGTCATGCCATGCCAAAAAATGGGCGTGTGAGCCGGTGACGCATCACGTAGGCTCAAGGCACCTCTCACCCGGACACACGCGCATGACGACAGGCGGCGACTATCAGATCTTCGAGGCGGGCGACGTCGTGTTGCAGTCGGGCGTGACGTTCCCGTCGCTGCGGCTTGCCTACAAGACCTATGGCACGCTGAACGCGGCCAAGGACAACGTCATCCTCTATCCGACCTCGTTCGGCGCCCAGCACGTCGACACCGAGTGGCTGATCGCACCCGGCGGCGCGCTCGATCCGAGCAGCTACTTCATCATCATTCCCAACCTGTTCGGCAATGGCCTGTCGTCGTCGCCCTCGAATACGCGCGAGCTGTTCGGCGACGCGCCGTTCCCGTCCATCAGCTATCACGATGCGGTCGCGGTGCAGCGGCGGCTCGTGGAGGAGCAGTTCGGGATCGGCCGGATCGCGCTGGTCTATGGCTGGTCGATGGGCGGCATGCAGGCCTATCACTGGGCCGCCTGTCATCCGGACATGGTGGAGCGTGCGGCGGTGGTGTGCGGCAGCGCGCGCTGCTCGCCCTACAATCACCTGTTTCTCGATGCGGTGAAGGCGGCGCTGATGGCCGATCCCGCGTTTCGCAACGGCCGCTTTGCCGAGAAGCCGATGGCCGGCCTGCGCGCGATGGGGCGCATCTATGCGGGCTGGGCGATGTCCTACGAGTTCTACCGCGACGAGGTCTGGCGCGAGCAGGGCTTTGGCTCGCAGGAGGACTATCTCGCCGCCACCTGGGACTTAGCCTTCGCGCATCGCGACGCGAACAACCTGCTGGTGCAGATCGCGATCTGGCAGGGCGGCGACATCAGCAATTGCGCGGCGTTCGGCGGCGATCTCGACCGTGCGCTCGGCGCGATCACCGCCCGCATGCTGCTGATGCCGGGCCAGACCGACCGCTATTTCGATTGGCGCGACAACGAGCGAGAACTTCCCAAGCTGGTGAACGCCCGCTCCGCGGCGCTGCGGCCGATCCCCTCGATCCACGGCCACCGCGCGGGCAATCCGATCCGCATCCCGGCGGACCGCGATTTCATCAACGCCAACGTCTCCGCCCTTCTCCAGAGCTGACACCCGAGTTCGACATGACCGACGTGCCCACCGACGAATTCGCGCCCCGTCCGAAGCTGCTGACACCGCCGGTGCTGCAGCAGCTCTGCACGCGCTCCAACATGCAGGGCGCGCTGCGCACGCTCAGCCATTACGGCGCGATCATCGGCGTGGGTGCGCTGATCGGAGCGATCGCATCGACGCATGGTGTGCTGTGGACGCTGCCCTTGCTGCCGGTGCAGGGCGTGCTCATCGCGTTCCTGTTCATGGCGGTGCACGAGACCGCGCACAAGACCGCCTTCGACAGCCGCAGGCTCAACCTCGCGGTCGGCTATCTCTCCGGCTTCCTGATCGGACTGCCTTATGAATATTACTGCCTGTTCCATTGGGAGCATCACCGCCACACCCAGGATCCCCTGCGCGATCCGGAGCTGATCGTCGGCCCCAAGCCGCGCTCGGAGACGCAACTCGCGATTGCCTATTCCGGCCTGGTCCAGGTGGCCGGCCGGCTGCGACTGCTGCTGCAACATGCGATCACCGGCGAGGTGACGGTGCCATGGGTGCCTGCCGGCCGCCGCGCCACCATCGTACGCGAGGCGCGCGCCTATGCCGCCGGCTACGCGCTGCTGCTGCTCGGCTCGCTCGCGCTGCACAGCGCGCTGTTGCTGTGGGTCTGGGTGCTGCCGCTGCTGCTGGGGCAATTGGTGTTGCGACCCTATCTCTACGCCGAACACACCGGCTGCGACCATACCAGGAGCGCCTTCCAGAACACCCGCACCACCTTCACCACACGCGCCGTGCACTGGCTCGCCTGGAACATGCCCTATCACGTCGAGCACCACGCCTATCCCGCGGTGCCGTTCCACGCGCTGCCGAAGCTGCATGCGATCGTCGACGGCGAGATCAAGTATCGCGGCGAGGGCTACATTGCGGTGACGCGGCAGACCTGGGCGTGGTTTCGGGCGCAGTGGAAGGAGAGGAAAGCCGAGACGTCATGAAATTAGATCCTGCGGCGAGCGCGGTGCTTACCTCGCCCCGCTTGCGCGGCGAGAGATCCCGCCAAACGACGCAAACTGCGCAAGCAGCAAGGGCCCAGTTCGTAGCAGGGAGGGCGAAGGATCCGCTCACCGCCAGCGCTCGCGCATGCGGGCACCGAGGTCGATGCGCGGACCCTGGCTCGCATACGCCGCGCCGGGCTGCGCCCGCGGCCAGCTGGTGCGTTCGAACAGCGGCACCAGCGCTTCCGGAATGAACCGCGTGCGCGAGGCATAGACATGACGATCGCCGCGCACCGGCTGGCCATGGACGAAGAAGCGCTGCGGCACCAGCAGATGCAGGTCGTCCTTGGCGCGGGTCATGGCGACGTAGAGCAGCCGGCGCTCCTCTTCCAGCTCGGCGCTCGTGCCGGCGCCGAGATCGGAGGGCATGCAGCCGTCGACGACGTTGAGGATGTGCACGGAATTCCACTCCATGCCCTTGGCGGAATGGATGGTGGAGAGGATCAGATAGTCCTCATCGAGCAAAGGCACGCCGGACTGATCGGAGGTGGCGTCGGGCGGGTCGAGCGTCAGCTCGGTGAGGAAACGCTCGCGCGACGGATAGCCGCTCGCGATCTGTTCGAGCTGCAGCAGGTCGGCGGTTCGCACCTCCGAATCCTCATGAACGCGTTCGAGATGCGGCTGATACCAGTGCCTGACGCGCTCGATATCCCCGGGCCATTCCGAGACGCGCAACTGCTCCAACGCACGCACGAACGCCGTCCAATCCTCGCCGGCGCGGGCCGGCGCGGGCTGCTCGCACAACCGTGCGATCGGATCGGCGCTCTCGCTGATGGCATCGAGCAGGCGCTGCGCCGACGCGGGTCCGATGCCGGGGATCAGATGCAGCACGCGGAAGCCGGCGATGCGGTCGCGCGGATTCGCGACGAAGCGCAAGCAGGCCAGCACGTCCTTGACATGGGCGGCATCGAGGAACTTCAACCCGCCGAACTTCACGAACGGGATGTTGCGGCGCGTGAGCTCGAATTCCAACGGCCCGCTGTGCGACGACGTTCGGAACAGCACGGCCTGCTGCTTGAGCACGATGCCTTCCTCGCGCTTCGCCAGCACCTGCTCGACGATGTAGCGCGCCTGGTCGGTCTCGTCGCTGATCGTCACGAGCTGCGGTTTGCGCGAGCTCGTGCGGTCCGTCCACAAATTCTTGGTGAAGCGCTCGCGCGCCAGCCCGATCACGCCGTTGGCCGCGGTGAGGATCGGCTGCGTCGATCGGTAGTTGCGGTCGAGCGTGATGATGTCGGCGCGCGGGCTGAACTGATCGGGAAATTCGAGGATGTTGCGCACGGTGGCGGCGCGGAAGGCGTAGATCGACTGCGCGTCGTCGCCGACCACCGTCAGTCCCGCGCCGTCGGGCTTCAAGCCGAGCAGAATCTGCGATTGCAGCCGGTTGGTGTCCTGATATTCGTCGACCAGCACGTGGTCGAAGCGATCGCCGATCTCGCGCGCGATGGCTTCGTCCGCCATCATCTGCGCCCAGTACAGCAGCAAATCGTCGTAGTCGAGCACGGCGTTGGCCTGCTTGGCTTCGACATAGGCCGCGAACAGGCCCTTCAGCTCGCCGGCCCATTCCGCGCACCACGGAAAATGCCGCACCAGTGCCTCGTCGAGCGGCATGTCGGCGTTGACGCAGCGCGAATAGATCGCAAGGCAGGTACCCTTGGTCGGAAAGCGTCGCTGCGTGTTGGACAAGCCGCGTTCGTGCCGCACCAGATTCATCAGGTCGGCGGAATCCTCGCGATCATGGATCGTGAACACGGGGTCGAGGCCGACGCGCTCAGCGTAGTCGCGCAGCATCCGCGCGCCCAGGCCATGAAACGTGCCGGCCCAGGTGAGCGCGGCCGTGATCGGCTCGGCCTTGCCGCCCAGCACCTTGCGGGCAATGCGCTCGACCCTGCGGCTCATCTCGCTCGCCGCGCGGCGCGAGAACGTCATCAACAGGATACGGCGCGGATCGGCACCATTGACGAGCAGATGCGCCACGCGGTGCGCGAGCGTGTTGGTCTTGCCCGATCCCGCGCCGGCAATGATCAGCAGCGGCGGGCCCGGTGCGGCCAGCGCACCGCCATGCTCGACGGCGCGGCGCTGCTCCGGATTGAGATCGTCGAGATATGTCGCAGCCGTGGCCTGCACGAATCGTCCCTCAGCCTGCAAGAATCAGTGATTTGCGCCTCATGTGCAACGCGATGGCCCGGTCGCGGCAGCGTTTTACATGATTCGCAACCGGTCTTTTTTGTCACGGTTGCCCACAGAGCGTCCGCCAGCCGCTTGCGCTGGCGCGCGTGCACTCCTATCCAATCAGCCCCGTCACGAATCTCGGAAGAACACCGTGTCGAATTTTGCCTCCATCATCGCCGCTGAGCTCGCCGTCAGGGATGCCCAGGTCCAGGCCGCGATCGACCTGCTCGATGGCGGCGCGACCGTGCCGTTCATCGCGCGCTACCGCAAGGAAGCGACTGGCATGCTGGACGACACGCAGCTGCGCACGCTGGAGGAACGGTTGCGATATCTGCGCGAGATGGATGCACGGCGCACCGCGATCATCGAGAGCATCAAGGCACAGGGCAAGATGACGCCGGAGATCGAGCTGGCGCTGGCGACCGCCGACACCAAGGCCCGGCTCGAGGACATCTATCTGCCGTTCAAGGAGAAGCGCCGCACCAAGGCGCAGATCGCCAAGGAAGCCGGACTCGAGCCGCTCGCCGACATGCTCATCGGCGATCCGATGAAGGCGCCGGAGGTCGAGGCCAGGGCGTTCATCAAGAAGGACGGCGACAATCCGGTCAAGGACGTCAAGGCGGCGCTGGAAGGCGCACGCGCGATCCTGGTCGAGCGCTTCGCCGAGCATGCCGATCTCGTCGGCTCGTTGCGTGAGGAGATGTGGACCCGCGGCGCGGTGAAGGCGACGGTGCGGCACGGCAAGAAGACCGAGGGCGCGAAATTCGCCGATTACTTCGACTTCTCCGAGCCGTTCACCAAGCTGCCGTCGCACCGCATCCTGGCGATGCTGCGCGGCGAGAAGGAAGAGGTGCTGCAGCTCGATTTCGGCGACGGCGAGCCGGAGGATTCGAAGGACCCGTCGCTGTATGAGAACCGCATCGCGGTGACCTTCGGCATCTCGCGGCAGGGCCGCCCGGCCGATCAGTTCCTGTCCGACTCCGTGCGCTGGGCCTGGCGCACCCGCATCAAGACCTCGCTGGCGCTCGATATCCGCATGCGGCTGTGGCAGGAGGCGGAGAAGGAGGCGGTGCGCGTGTTCGCGGCGAACCTGCGTGATCTGCTGCTCGCTGCTCCCGCCGGCGGCCGCGCCACGCTCGGCCTCGATCCCGGCTTCCGCACCGGCGTCAAGGTCGCGGTGATCGACCGCACCGGCAAGTTCGTCGACCACGCCACGATCTATCCGCACGAGCCGCAGCGGCAGTGGAACGAGAGCATGCTGACGCTCGTGCAGCTCTGCATCAAGCATCGCATCGAGCTGGTCGCGATCGGCAACGGCACTGCGTCGCGTGAAACGGAGAAGCTGGTCAACGATTTGATGAAGCTGAAGCCGGATCTCAAGCTGACCAAGGCGATCGTGTCGGAAGCCGGCGCGTCGGTCTATTCGGCCTCGGAGTTCGCCGCGAAGGAATTCCCCAATCTCGACGTGTCGATCCGCGGCGCCGTTTCGATCGCGCGCCGCCTGCAGGATCCGCTCGGCGAGCTCGTCAAGGTACCGCCGGCCTCGATCGGCGTCGGCCAGTATCAGCACGACCTCAATCAGTATGAGCTGGCACGCGCGCTCGATGCCACCGTCGAGGACTGCGTGAACGCCGTCGGCGTCGACCTCAACACCGCCTCGGCGCCGCTGCTCGCACGCGTGTCGGGCATCGGGGAGAGCCTCGCACAGAACATCGTCGCGCACCGTGACAGCAACGGCCCGTTCCCGAGCCGCGACAAGCTGAAGGAAGTGCCGCGGCTCGGACCGAAGGCGTTCGAGCAATGCGCCGGCTTCCTGCGCATCCGCGACGGCGACAATCCGCTCGACGCCTCCGGCGTGCATCCGGAATCCTATCCGATCGTGAAGAAGATCCTCGAGGCGACCAAGAGCGACATCAAGGCGCTGATTGGTGAGACCAAGGTGCTGAAGGCGTTGAGCCCGACGAAGTTCGCCGACGAGCGCTTCGGCGTGCCGACGGTCACCGACATCATCAAGGAGCTGGAGAAGCCCGGCCGCGATCCGCGTCCGGAGTTCAAGACGGCCACCTTCCAGGAGGGCGTCGAGAAGATCACCCATCTCAAGCCCGGCATGATCCTGGAGGCGACTATCACCAACGTCGCGGCGTTCGGCGCCTTTGCCGATATCGGCGTGCACCAGGACGGCCTGATCCACATCTCGGCGATGTCCGAGAAGCGCATCAATGATCCGCGCGAGGTGGTGAAGCCGGGGCAGGTCGTGAAGGTGAAGGTCCTCGACGTCGACGTGCCGCGCAACCGCATCTCGCTGACGCTTCGGCTGTCTGATCCGCTGCCGGCGAAGGGCGAGAAGCGGACCAGCGCACGGCCGCCAGCGGCCCGCATGACCACGCGTGAGGAGAAGTCGTCGGGCGGCGGCGCGCTTGCGGCGGCGATGGCCAAGGCGGCGGAGCGGCGCAAGGGCGCCTGAGGCGGATGGCGATGAGGCGCCGCGGAGGACATGCCCCCTCTGCGGCGTCATGTCTGCAGCGTCATGCCATTCGGCGGCGTGTCGGTCTTCCCTATCTGTGCGGTGATGCTTACCTTGCTCGGCGGGCCGCGAGTGGAGACCGAGCATGACGAACCGGACCGTGATCATTGCCGGCGCGACCGGGCTGGTGGGACGGGAGCTTCTTCGCGGCCTGCTTGCCGACCCGACAGTGGATCGCGTGCATGTCGTCGGCCGCCGCGCGCCGCCTGACCATTCGCCCAAGCTGACGGCGCATGTCGTGGATTTCACCGCGCTGCCGTCCCTGCCGCCGGCCGACGAGCTCTATCTGGCACTCGGGACCACGATCAAGGTGGCCGGGAGCCAGGCCGCCTTCCGCGCCATCGATCACGACGCGAACCTCGCCGTCGCCAAGGCCGCGCTCGCGAGCGGCACGAGACGCGTTGGTCTGGTCAGCGCAATGGGCGCCGACAGCAGCTCGCCCGTCTTCTATAGCCGGGTGAAAGGCGAGTTCGAGGACGATCTGACCGCGCTGCCCTTCGAGGGCCTGGTGATCGCGCGGCCTTCGCTGCTGGTCGGCCCGCGGGCGGAGCTCGGACAGCCGAGTCGTCCGGGCGAGGAATGGGGCAACAGGCTGAACAGCATCATCGGCTTCCTGATTCCGGCGAACTACAAGCCTATCGCGGCGGCGGACGTCGCCGATGCACTGCTGATGGCTGTTCCTACGGTTGCCGGCACGCGAGTGATGCTGTCAGGGGCCATGCGCCGATGATCGAGCCTGCCGCTCTTGCGTAGCGGCTTGGTCTCACCATTTTCGATAAATAGAAATCAAGTATCGCGCCGCGCCTCAGGCTTTGGATCGACAGGTGAACTCGGCGGTCTCCGTAGTTTTACGGCCGTATCGCATGTGACTATCAGGGAGTGAATGGCTGAAGCGGGCAAGACGGGAATCGCGTCTTAACATCTTAACCATATCTCGCTGGTAGTTGTGCATCGAGGAAAAACGAACCCGGTGTTTCATGCGCAGACAGCTGCTTGAAGTTTGTTTCTTGGCATTGGTGGGAACCCTGCTCGGACCCCAAGCGGCGACGGCGTCTCCGCGAATGGTGTCGCTGGTCTTCAACTCGCAGATTCAGAACCCGCAGCAGATCGGGTCGGACGAATTTCGCGTGAAGCTGCAGGCGTTGGCCGGCAAGCGGCTCATCATTGATGAGCGTGCGGGCAACGCATTCGGCAGCGAGGCGGCGGTGCTGGCTGCGACCCGGAGCGGCGCGGTGGACGTGGCCGTGGTGTCCGGCGGCATCGCCAGCGCGGTCGTTCCCGAGCTTGGCGTCTTCGACATCCCGTTCCTGTTCCGTGACACCGCGCATGCCAAGGCGGTTGCGCAAGGGCCGGTCGCCGCCGCGATCGGCGCCAAGTTCGCCGACAAGGGACTGGTGCTGCTGGCGCTGGGCAAGCAGGGCTTTCGCAATCTCACCAACTCGAAGCGTCCGGTCCGTACCGTCGATGACGTCAAGGGCCTCAAGATCCGCGTGATCCCCAATCCCGTCTACCAGATGACCTTCAAGGCGCTCGGTGCCGACGTGATGCCGATGGATTTTCCGCTGGTCTATGCAGCGCTCAAGGACGGTCGTCTGGACGGTCAGGAAAATCCGGTCGCCACCATCGCGGCCAATCGCTTCGACGAGGTGCAGAAATATCTGACGCTCACCGGCCATTTCTTCGCGCCGATCGCCTTCGTCGCCAACCGCGCGATGTTCGATCATCTCGATGCGGCGGACCGTGACGCGCTGGTTGCCGCCGCCAAGGCGGCTGCGGAGGTCACTTGGCAGGCCCAGCTCGATGCGCAGAAGCTCGATGAGCTGCGCAAGGGCGGCATGGAGGTGATCGAGACGTTCGATCGCAAGACCTTCGTCGATGCGGTCAGGCCGCTCGATCCCGACTTCGAGAAGCGCTTCGGCAAGGAGCTGCTCGCCACTATCAGGTCCACTCCGTGAAACAGCCGGGCAAATCGATGAAATTGTCTTCTCTGATGTCTTGGATCGGTGTCCGCCCGCGAATCTTCGGCGGCTTTGCCTTGATCCTGAGCTTCCTGGTGTTGCTCGGCGGCTTCGCCATGATCCAGGTCGGGCGCATCGGCGGCACCGTGGACGAACTCGTCACCAGCGCGGCCGGGGACGCCGGCATGTCGCAGGTGCGTGCCGCGCTGCTCGCTGCCAACGGCGCGGTTGAGAGATTCATCCGTACCTGGAACGTCGGTGACAAGGATGCGGCCAGCAAGGCCATCGACGCCGTCGGCGGTCTCGCCGATCAGGTCGAGAAGCAGTCCGGCAGGCTGAAGGTGCTGGCTGACGGCATGGGCCCGGTGCGAAGCGCGCTGGCGGCCTATCGCTCATCGTTCGCTGCCGCGGCCGAGGCCGTGGACCGCCTGCGCGCGGCGACGACCAAGACCGACGCATTGGGCGCCGTCGCCGGAATCAACATGGGCGGCATCCAGGTTGCCCTCGCCAATCGCGCGGGCAGCGAGCCGTTGATGAATCCGTTGCGTCTGGCCAGCGTCGTCGACGCGGTCCGCATCGCGGTGATGCGCTATACCAACACGTTGTCGAATGGCGATGCCGACGATGCCAGGCTCACCTTCGTCTATGCGAAGCTCGCGATTGCCGATGCGGAGGCCGAGATCGCGGGTGTCGATGATGCCAAGCTGAAGGCGCTGGTTGCTGCGCTGAAAGAGGCTCTCACGGCGGATGCGGCTGCGCTCGAGGAGGTGATCAAGGTGGCCACTGACCTGCGCGCCAAGCAGGCGGAGCTCGCCAAGGCGAGCGCCTCGATCGATACCCAGGTCAGCCGGATCAACCAGCAGCTCGGTGCGGCGCGCGCAGAGCAGGCCGCGAGGACCGGCGTCGCGGTCGAAGATACCAAGCAGACCATCATCGTGACGGCAGCCGCAGCCGTGATATTCGGAGCGGTGCTGGCCTGGCTGATCGGCGCCAGCGTGTCGAACCCGATCCGCGGCATGACCGACCGCATGCAGTCGCTGGCGGCCGGCGAATTGGATCAGCCGATTCCCGGCGGCGAGCAGCGCGACGAGATCGGCCGGATGGCGCGCGCCGTGGAGATTTTCCGTGACAATGCGCTTGCTGTACGCCGCATGGAGCAGGAGGCCGCGGCACAGCGTGAAGCTGCGGAGGCCGAGCGCGCCCGCATGATGTCCGATCTGGCTGGTCGATTCGAGCAGGGCATGCAGGGCGTCATCACCGGCGTCGGCGGGCGTGCGACCGAGATGGGCGAGAGCGCCAGCGAGCTGGCGCGCGTCGCCGAACGCGGCCGTGGCCTTGCGGAAGCGGTCGCCAGCCGGGCCGAGCAGGCCTCCGTCAATGTGCAGACCGTGGCCTCGGCGACCCAGGAGCTCGCGGCCTCGATCAGGGAGATCTCCTCCCAGGTCCAGCGCTCGGTCACGGTGTCGACCCGGGCCACGCACGAGACGCAGCGGACATCCGAGCTGATCGACGGGCTGTCCAGCGCGGCGGAGAGGATCGGCACCATCGTGCAGCTGATCCAGGCGATCGCGAGCCAGACCAACCTGCTGGCGCTCAACGCCACCATCGAGGCGGCGCGCGCCGGCGAGGCCGGCCGCGGCTTTGCGATCGTCGCGAGCGAGGTGAAGAACCTCGCCTCGCAGACCGCGCAGGCGACGGAGCAGATCTCGAGCCAGATCGCGACCATCCAGAGCGCGACGCAGGAGACGGTCGGCGCGATCGCCCAGTTCGGCACGACCGTGCGGGAGATTGCCGAGATCTCCAATGCGATCGCCGCCGCGGTGGAGCAGCAGGGGGCTGCGACCAGCGAGATCGCCCGCAACGTCGAGCAGGCGGCCAGCGGCACGGCGGCGGTCACGCAGGAGATCGGCGACGTGCGTAACGTGGCCGGGCAGACCGATGCCGGCGCTGAAGCTGCGCTGGCGGCGGCCGCCGCGCTGCAGCAGCAGGCCGCTTCGCTGAAGAGCAATGTCGCCGACTTCCTGCAGACGATCCGGACCGCGGCCTGAGCTGCAAAGTCGGTGGCGACTGGAGTTGACGCAAGGAGCGCAGGCTCACACTCTGCGGCATGACCGAGCACCAGCCGCGTTCCCTCACACTTCCCATCGACGGCGCGGGCGTCGTGTCCGCGCTGTTCATGTCTCCGGCGGAGGCGCGCGCCTGCTTCGTGTTCGCCCATGGCGCGGGCGCCGGCATGACCCACGTCTTCATGAACCAGGCGGCCGCAAGCCTCGCTGCACGCGGCATCGCGACGCTGCGCTTTCAGTTTCCCTACATGGAGAAAGGCAGCAAGCGCCCGGATCCGCCCGCGCTCGCCCACGCCGCGGTGCGGGCTGCCGTGGCGGAGGCCGCGCGGCTCTGTCCGGGGCTGCCGCTCGTCGCGGGCGGCAAGTCGTTCGGAGCGCGCATGACGTCGCAGGCGCAGAGTGCAGCGCCGCTGCCAGGCGTGACCGGGCTCGCCTTTCTCGGCTTTCCGCTTCACCCCGCCGGCAAGCCCTCCATTATGCGCGCCGATCATCTCGCTCCGATCGAGGTCCCGATGCTGTTCCTGCAGGGGACGCGCGACAAGCTGGCGGAGATGGAGCTGCTCGCGCCCGTCGTGAAGCGGCTGGGACCGCGCGCGACCGTGCATTGGATCGATCAGGCCGACCACGCCTTCCACGTGCCTGCGCGCTCCGGCCGGAATGATCAGGCCGTCATGGAGGACCTGACGGAGGCGTTTGCGGCGTGGCTGGAGACTCTGGAAGCGCGTGCCGGCTGACGCGCCGAGCGCCTCTTTCGGAGAAAAATGGCATGAGAACAAAAATAGAACTTCTCCGTCACCAGAGGTTGAGGCATAGTTATAATAAAAGGGAGGGGAGTTCGATGAGGTCGGCAGTGTTGGCGGTGTCGGTATGCGCGCTCGGCGTGCTGATGCTCTCTGCAGCTCCGTCGCGCGCCGATGCCAGGCTCACCGGCATGGTGGTCGTGAAGGGGACTTGCCAGAAGCTCATCGTCGCGGGAGAGGATCGCAGCTCCGAATGCAAGGGCGCGCTGCTCAATACCGACTATGACGATCAGCGCACCGGCTTCTACTTCACCTTGCTCGACGGCAGCGTGGTCACGTTCTCGAACCGCGGCGATCTGCAGGAGCAACCCGGACCGGACAAGTTCGTCACGCCGGTCGATATGATGATCATTGGCCAAAGTCGGAAGACGATCAACAAGGTGACGGCGAAGGGGCAATGCCGTCACGGCAATCCCTTCAAGGGACCCGACCTGATCGAATGCACGGCCGACAGCGAGATCGGCCGCTTTGAAGGGCTATTTCTGTCCAATGGGGAGAAGCCAGTGATGCAGACCTTCTGAGGCCGTCACCTCTGTGCGCAAGCAGGATGAGCCAGCAGGAGAGCTCGTCGCTGCGTCGCCGGTCGTCACTCGCCACCGTACGGTCTACGCGGCAAATCCGGCCTGCTCGGCAATATCCACTTTGTCAGAGGATCGTGATGAGAAAGACAGCTTCATCCGTTTGGCTGCTGGCCCTCGGCGCGGCGAGCCTGCCGGCCAAGTCGGTCCGTGCAGAGGATGGATTGAAGGGGATCGAGACGTTTCACGGCGCCTGCAAGAAGCTCACGGTCGCGGAAGGACCGGACCGCCGACTGCAAGGGCGTTTAGCTCAACACGCGTTACCGTGATGGACGAGCCGGCTTGGAGCAAGACGCCCGTCCTCTGAGGCTGCGATCTCCCGACTCCCGAAAATTTGGCGCGACATCAAGCTCGAAATATTGCAACAAGTCGGCGTCGTGGGTGAGGCCGGGTGTGCGGGTCGCCAGATCTTGGAGAGTGTGATGTTCCGATACGTTGGCGTCGTCCTGGGGCTGCTCTGGAGCCTCGTATCGATCAGCACCGCGCTGGCCGACGACGCCAAGCTCCGGATCGGCGTTCTCCGGCTGTCCTCGTCCGCGCCAGTGTTCATCGCGTTGGACAAGGGCTACTTCCGCGAAGCTGGCCTGGACGTCGAGCTGAAGTTTTTCGATGCAGCGCAACCGATCGCCGTGGCGACGGCCACCGGCGACGTCGATGTCGGGGTGACCGCCTTCACCGCAGGACTGTATAACCTCGCAGGCAAGGGCGCGTTGAAGATCATCGCCGGCATGAGCCGTGACCGCCCCGGGTTTCCGCTGATCGGCTACTTCGCCAGCAACAAGGCTTACGAGGCAGGTCTCAAGGCGCCGAAGGATATTGCCGGCAAGCGCGTGGCGATGACCCAGGTCGGGTCGAGCTTTCACTATTCGGTGGGACTGCTGGCCGACAAATACGGCTTCAAGCTCGCCGACGTGAAGATCGTGCCGCTGCAATCGATGTCCAACATGTCGGCGGCAATCAAGGGTGAGACCGTCGACGCGGCGCTGATGCCGGTTTCCGTCGCGCGCAAGCTGATGGAGGAGGGCGCCGTCAAGCATCTTGGCTGGGTTGGCGACGAGACGCCGTGGCAGGTCAGCGGCGTGTTCGCGGGGCCGAAAATCTTGGCCAACACGGCGCTGGTCGGCAAGCTGCTGGCGTCGCTTCAGCGCGCCGAGCGCGAGTATCATGATGTCGTGCTCGCCTCGGTCAAGGACGGCACTGCCGCGATCGACGTCAAGACCAGGCCATTGCTGGAAATCATCGGCAAGTACACCAACCTGCCGGTCGAGCAGGTGGTCGGCAATTGCGCCTATATCGATCCTGACGGCAAGCTCGATGTGAAGAACATCGACAGCCAGATCAAATGGCTGCAGGCGCAGGGGTTCGCGGACCAGGGCTATGATGCGGCCGCGATCATCGCCAAAGACCTTGTGAAGCCGGATTGATGAAGGCGGGCGCAGCGCGGAACTGCAGCGGGATCGCCTGACATGGACCTGATCGCCGAGACCATCAGCCATCGTTTCGACGCGCTCGAAGTGCTCGATGGCGTATCATTCACGGTCGGAGCCGGCGAGGTGGTCGCCGTCGTTGGGCCGTCCGGCTGCGGCAAGAGCACGCTGCTGGCGATCCTCGGAGGGTTGTTGCAGCCGAGCAAAGGTCAGGCGCTGCTGCGCGGAGCCCCGCCGCCCGGCAGCCTCAATCCCCTGACGTTCGTGTTCCAGGACTTCGCGCTGCTGCCGTGGGCAAGCGTCGCCGACAATGTTGCCTTTCCGCTCCTCCATACATCTCTGTCGGCGCAGCAGCGCGCCGCCGCCGTCAACGATGCGTTGCAGCGGACCGGGCTGGCAGACTTCCGGACCGTCTATCCCAAGCAGTTGTCGGGCGGCATGCGCCAGCGGGTCGGCATTGCCCGGGCGCTGGCGGTCCGCCCGGCGATCCTGCTGATGGATGAGCCGTTGTCGGCGCTCGACTCGCAGACCCGCGAGCTGCTGATGGAGGACTTCGTCGATCTGCTCGCCGACGGCACCATGGGCGCGGTCTATGTTACGCATAATCTCGAGGAGGCAGTGCGGCTTGCCGACCGCATCGTCGTGCTGTCGCGTCGTCCTGGCCGCATCCGGAAGGTCGTCAGCGTCCCGGCGACGCGGCGCAGCCGCGGCAATGCCGGGGTACGCGCGCAACTGCTGGACCTGCAGAACGAGCTCTGGGGGCTGATCCGGACCGAGGCAATCGATGCCGAGCGCGAGGTTCAGAATGCTTGAACGCTCCCCGGCCGAACCGCCTGAGGTCGTCGGCACGCAGGCCCGGAAGGTGCCGTTCCGGGGCGGCGGCTTCACGCCGGCCGCAAGCCGCTGGGCCGGCTGGCTTGCGCTCGCGGCGGCTCTCGGTCTGTGGCAACTGATCGGCAGCTTCGCCCTGGTCAATCCCTTGTTCCTGCCGGCGCCGCTGATGATCCTGCGTGCCCTGTATCGATTGGCCGAAAGCGGCGCGCTCTGGCTGCATGTCTCGGCATCGTTCGTGCGCATCGTATCCGGCTGGGCGCTCGGCACCGCCACCGGCATCGTCGTCGGCTTCTCGATCGGCCTATGGCGCATTGCGCGCAGTATCGGCATCACTTTCGTCTCTGCGCTGTTTCCGATTCCGAAGATCGCCGTGCTGCCGCTGCTGATTCTTTGGCTCGGCATCGGCGAGCAGCCGAAGATCGCGACGATCGCGCTCGGCGTGTTCTTCTCGACCACGATCTCGGTCTATAGCGGCGTCGACGCGGTGCCGCGCAACCTGATCCGCATGGCGCAGAGCTTCGACGTGCCGTTCCCGACCATCGTCCGCCGCGTGATCTGGCCCGGGGCGCTGCCCTCGATCCTCGCCGGTTTCCGCATCACCGCGTCGGTGGCGCTGATGCTGGTGGTCTCGGCGGAGATGATCGGCGCCGAGACCGGCATCGGCACCTTCGTGCTGCAGGCCGGCAATCTGATGCAGACCGATCAGCTGATGGCGGGGATCCTGATCCTGTCGCTGTTCGGCCTCGCCGTCGGCCGGCTGATCAGCATGCTGGAAGCGCGGCTCCTGCGCTGGCGCTGATTGGCCCGTCACGCGTTACCGCGATCCTCGCGGAACAGGTCGAGCTTCTCCTGCACCGGGCGATCCGAGAACGAGAACAGCACGGCATCCTCGTCCGGCTCATGGCTGACCCATTGCCAGCTCGGAACGACGAACAGATCGCGCGGTCCCCATTCGAAGGTCTGGTCGCCGATGCGGCTGCGGCCCTTGCCTTCGATCGCGGTGAACACGGTCGCGTCGGTCGAGCGATAGCGCGCAGTCTTGAAGCCTTTCGGCAGCAGCTGGATGAAGGTGCCGATCGTCGGCATCGCGAAATCGCCGGTCTCCGGGTTGGAGAATTTCAGCTTCAGCCCGTGGCAGGCGTCCCATTCCTCGCTCCGCTTCGCGTTCTCCAGCGCCTCGCGCGTATAGGCGTAGGGATAGTTGAAGATCGGTGATGTTCTGGATTTGCGCTTGGCGTCGATCGGCAGGAGGTTGTGGCCGTAGCGGGCGAAGCTGTCGCCCGCGGGGCGCGCAACCTTCTGCTGGTCCTCCTGCGAGCCCTGCGCGAACGATGCGTCGAGAAACTGCACCAGGGGAATGTCGAGGCCGTCGAGCCAGAACATCGGCTCGGTGGTCTCATTGCCGTGATCGTGCCAGGTCATCGACGGGGTAATGATGAAATCGCCCGGCTCCATCAGGGTGCGCTCGCCCTCGACGGTCGTGAAAGCTCCCTTGCCTTCCAGCACGAAGCGCAATGCGGACTGGCTGTGCCGATGGGCGGGTGCAACGTCGCCCGGGATCACCATCTGAACGCCGGCATAGAGCGAGGTGGTGATCTTGGACTGCCCACGCAGGCCCGGATTCTCCAGGATCAGCACCCGCCGCTCGGCCTCCTTCGCCGTGATCAGCCGTCCGGCCTCGACCATGTAGTCGCGGATCGCCGCGAACTGCCACAGATGCGGGCGACAGGCGCTCTTTGGCTCGGGCGTGATGAGATCGCTCATCACGGTCCACAGCGCCGTCATGTTTTCGCCGTCGATCTTCTTGTAGAACGCCTCGCGTTCCGGGGTCGAAACTGCGGCCATACGCGCCTCCCGATCAGATGTCATTCTTGATTGACAGTATACTGTCAATTCCGCTACCGTCAATTGCAACCAGAGCTATCAATTCGGGAGGACTGCCATGATGAAGCTGCACGGCTATTTCCGCAGCAGCGCATCCTATCGCGTCAGGATCGCGCTCAATCTCAAGGGTCTCACGGCCGAGCATCTGCCGCATCACCTCCGCAAGGGCGAGCAGCGCGCGCCCGCCTATCTCGCGCTCAACCCGCAGGGTTTCGTCCCGACCCTGGAGGACGACAGCGGTGCCGCGTTGATCCAGTCGCTTGCGATCATCGAATGGCTCGACGAGACCCATCCCGAGCCGCCGCTGCTGCCGAAGGATCCGTTGCGCCGCGCCCAGGTCCGTGCCTTCGCGCAGGTGCTCGCCTGCGACACCCATCCGGTGCAGAACCTGAAGGTACTGGTGCGGCTGCGTGAGCTCGGCCTGCCCGAGGACAAGGTCACGGCCTGGGCCGGCTGGGCCAACCGCGAGGGCCTCGCTGCGTGCGAAGCGCTGATCAAGCATGAGCCTGGCCCATTCTGCTTCGGCGCGACGCCAACCTTGGCCGATCTCTGCCTGGTGCCGCAGCTTGGCAATGCACGTCGCTTCGGCGTCGATGTCGCAGCGTTCCCGCGCCTGCTGCAGGCCGAAGCCGCGGCGAAGGCGTTGCCGGCTTTCGCCGATGCTGCTCCGGAGCGTCAGGCCGATGCCGAGTAGGCCGCCCGACATCACGATGGACGCAGTCTACACCAAGCCGGGCTATCTGTTCCGGCGGATGCAGCAGATTGCGGTGTCGATCTTCGTCGAGGAGTGCCGGGAGTTCGACCTGACGCCGGTGCAATATGCAGCGCTGGTCGCGATCCAGACGCACCCGGGCATCGATGCCACCAGGTTGTCGGCGGTGATCGCCTTCGACCGTTCGACGCTCGGCAGCGTGATCGAGCGGCTGGAGAGCAAGGGTCATATCGAGCGCAGGCCGTCGGCCGAGGACAAGCGCGTCAAGCTGCTTTATCTGACCAGGACAGGTGGCGCGCTGCTCCGAGCGATCATGCCCGCGGTCGATCGCGCCCAGGCCCGCATGCTGGCGCCGCTGAAGGCCGCGGATCGCAAGATGCTGATGGCGTTGCTGGCGCAGCTCGTCGATCTCAACAACGAGGTCTCGCGGGTGCCGCTGCGTGCCGAGGATGCGCTCGAGCATCTCGGCAAGACCGGCTGATCGCGGAAGTCCGCGGTTGTCGGGCGGAAGGCATAGGCTCACAGCCGCATCACCGCCTGACGGTCGATCTTGCCGGTGCCCGTCTTCGGCAATTCGTCGATGAAGACGATCTCGCGCGGATATTTGTAAGGCAGCAGCTTCGCCTTCACGTAGTCCTGCAGCGCCTTCGTCATTGCCGACGCGTCGTGCGATCGGCCATTGGTCACCACCACGGCCTTCAGGCTCATCCGCCGATCCGATAGCTCATGCGCGAACACGGCGCATTCCCTGATATCGGGATGCTCGGCGAGGCAGAGCTCGACCTCGAGCGGATAGACCCATTGGCCCGAGATCTTGACCAGGTCGTCGGCGCGGCCGCGGAAGAAATGGAAGCCGTCGGCATCGCGCACGAAACGGTCGCCGGTGTAGATCCAGCCGTCGTCGCGGATCGTCTCCGCGGTCTTGTCCGGACGGTTCCAGTAGAGCGGCGTGTTGGAGTCGCCGCGCACCCAGAGAATGCCCTCTTCGCCGGTGGCGACCTCGCGTCCTTCGCCGTCGCGCAGCGCGATCTCGTAGCCGGGAACGCGCAGTCCGGCGGCGCCGAGCTTCTTGCGGTCCTCGCGGTTCGAGAGATAGACGTGAAGAACCTCGGTCGAGCCGAGACCTTCGACGATCTCCAGGCCGGTCAGGCTCTTCCAGCCGTTGAAGACCTCGGCCGAGAGCACCTCGGCCGCGGAGACCGCGAGCCGCAATGACGAGAAGTCCGCCTCCTTCGCACCCTCAGCCTTGGTGAGCGCGGTGTAGAGCGTCGGCAGGCCGAAGAACACGGTCGGACGGAAGCGGCTGATCGCATCGAAGATGGCGGCGGGCTTCGGCTGGCCCGGCAGCAGCAGCGTCGTCGCTCCGGCCGAGAATGGAAAGGTGATCGCATTTCCGAAGCCGTAGGCGAAGAAGATCTTGGGCACCGAGAAGCAGACGTCGTCCGGCTTGAGCCGCAGCACGTTGCGGGCGAACGCCTGCTCGCTAAAGGCCATGTCGTGCTGCAGATGGACGATGCCCTTGGGACGTCCGGTCGAGCCGGACGAATACATCCAGAACGCCATCTCATCGCGGTGCGTGTCGGCCTCTGGCAGCTGATCGGTGAAGCCTGGCAGCCACGCATCGACCGCGACCGTCGTTGCGGCGGCGGTAGCCGGCGCCTCGCCATTGACGACGACCAGTGTGCGCAGCGCGGTCTCGGCGCAGGCCTGCGCGTCGAATCGTGCGGCAAACTCGGCATCGGCGACCGCGACCTTGGCGCCGGAATCAGCGAGATAGAATTGCAGCAAATCCGGCGGCGTCAATGTGTTGATCAGCAGCGGCACGAAGCCGGCGCGTACCGCGCCGAAGAACGCAGCCGGATAGGCCGGCGTGTCGTCGAGGAACAGCAGGACACGGTCGCCGCGGCTGAGCCCGAGCGAGGTGAAACCGTTACCCCAGCGGCAGGCCTCGGCACACAGCTCGGCATAGCTGCGCTGACCGGCCGGGCCGATCAGCGCGGGCTTGTCCGCGTTGCCCTTTGCGAGATTGTCGAACAGCACGCGGCCGGCATTGTAGCGGGCGGGAATCGCGAAGCCGATCTCACGCGCGCCGGCGCTGTCGCGCGGAACGTGGTCGGCGATCTCTCGCGTCATACGCGTGCTCCCGTGTTCCGAGATGCCTCGTAGCGGGCCATGAACTGCGGGGCCATGGCTCGCAGCCGCGTGTCGTCGATGCGGCCGGACCGGGTGATATAGCTGTAGGCAAATTCCATCAGGCCGAGCGTCATGTGCGCCGGGAAGGACTCGTACCACTCGGCGCTGGTCCGGGCCGCCGCCACCAGCTTCTTCACGATCGGCTGCCGCTCGGCCTGATAGCGGGCGAGGCCATCCGAGAGGCAGGTCTCCGCATCGAGCGCCTTGGCGAGCGCGATCGCATCCTCGATCGCCAGCCGCGTCCCGGAGCCGATCGAGAAGTGGGCGGTATGCAGCGCGTCGCCGATCAACACCATGTTCCGGTGCCACCAGTGCTCATTCCAGACCCAGGGAAAATTGCGCCACACCGACCGGTTGGAGACCAGCGCGCGACCGTCGAGCGTGGCGGCGAACACCTGCTCGCAGACGCGCCGGGATTCGTCGACCGACATCTCGGCGAAGCCATAGGCGTGCCACGTGGCGCGATCGCATTCCACCAGGAACGTGCTCATGTCCGGCGCATAGCGATAATGGTGCGCGTTGAAGCTGCCGCGGTCGGTCGCGACGAAGGTCTGCGACAGCGTGGCAAAGGTCTTCGACGTGCCGTACCAGGCGAACTTGTTGCTGGAGTAGGAGACGGAGAAGCCGAAATCGCCTTCGAAGCTGCGGCGAACCAGCGAGTTCAGTCCGTCGGCAGCGACGATGAGGTCGTAGCCTGCGAGCTGATCCAGCGACTGGATGATCGTGCCGTAACGGGCCACGACGCCGACGCTTTCGGCGCGCGCCTGCAGCAGCTTCAAGAGTTCGAGCCGGCCGATCGCAGAGAAGCCGACGCCGTCGATCTCGACGTTCTCGCCACGCAGATTGAGCGTGATGTTGCGCCAGCTCTCCATGCACGGCGCGATCGCATCCACGGTGTCGGGATCGTCGGCACGCAGGAATTCGAGCGCCTGGTCGGAGAACACGACGCCAAAGCCCCAGGTCGCCCCGGCCGGGTTCTGCTCGAACAGATCGACCACGGCGGCGGGGTGCCGCTTCTTCCAGAGATAGGCGAAATACAGCCCGCCAGGGCCGCCGCCGAGCACGGCGATGCGCAAGGGCGTCCTCCACATTGACAGTATACTGTTTAGTTTGGATCGGAGACTAATCCCTCATTTCGATCGAGGCCAGGGAAATCTTATTGCTGAAGATCGAGCCGGCGGCCGCAGGTCACCCCGACGGGCTTCTGCCAAAGATCGCGTCGAGTGCGGCGATATAGGTGCTTTCGACCAGCTCCGGCGCATGCCGGCCGAGCGCCTCCATCTTCACGCCCGAATTGATTTCGAGCACCTGCCAGCGCCCATCGGCCAGCACGAGGTCGACCGATGCGTAGCGGATGCCGATGACGCGTGCCGCCGCGGTCGCGAGCGCGGCACAGAGGTCCCGCTGCGCGCCTGGTTCGAGCAGCTCGGGGTGAGCTCCGAACTCGAGATTGTGCCGCCAGCTCAGCAGGCGCTGCTCGCCGCGCGGCACGATCGCGCGCAAGGCCGACGCGTCGAATTCCGCATCGAGGCGCCGCAGGAGCTGTGCGTGCCCCGTGGCCGGAGTCGCCGACAGCGCGAGATCGAGCAGCGGCTGCACGCCGTCGCCGGTCACGGTGGGGCGCTGCTTGCGGTAGACGATCATGGACGCGTCATCGAGCTGCACGACACGGACTTCGTCAACGATGTCCATGAGCGGTGCGATCGCAACGTTCGCGCCGGTCCCGAAGATGCGGTTCGCTGCGCGCAGCAGTTCATCCTTTCCCGTGACGCGGACCACCATACGTCCAGAGGTACCCTCGTTGGGCTTGACCACCAGCCCGCGCGGATAAGTTTCCAGCAGCGCCAGCGCGGCCTCGGCCGTCTGCCCGGGCTGGCCACCAAGAGCCGGAGCAAGAAAGAACGCGTGTGGAACTGCGGCAATCCCGTCGGCTCTCAGCAGCGCCGAGGTCGCCGCTTTGTCACAGGCCAGTCTGTGCGCCACCGCACTGTTCAGGCCGAGATCATAGCCGAAGATCAGGTGACGCCGGTTGGCATCCTCGAGCACCAGCAGCCAGCCGTCCTCCCGCACGTCGAGCGCGATGCCTCGTTCGACGCAGTAGCGGGTGATGGCGGCGAGCTGGGTCTGCGGATGGTTAATCATTGCTCAAGGATTGGGCCAGGATGCGGAATTAAAGTGCTGGAAAATTGGAATCTCGGCAAGTAAATTACCATTATCGTTTGTGTACGAACGAACGGCCGATCGAGGCGAATCCGGGCATCAGCCGGCATGCATTTGATCGTGATCAATGGTGCGTCCATGCGGGTTGATTATTCGCTGTTTTCACGTACATCAGGCGCCGAAATCGCTGGATCTATAGGGTTTTTGCGGTCCTGCCTCCGTCACGACTTGTTTCTTCCAACTTCAGCCCACGTGAAAAAACAAACGACATGAGCGCGTTCTATAAAGAGAAAGTTCTTTCCGTTCACCACTGGACGGACACCCTGTTCTCCTTCCGAGCCACCCGCGATGCGGGCTTCCGCTTCCAAAATGGTCAGTTCGCGATGATCGGCCTCGAGGTCGAGGGCCGCCCGCTGCTGCGTGCCTACAGCATGGCCAGCGCCAATCACGAGGAGGAACTCGAGTTCTTCAGCATCAAGGTGCAGGACGGCCCGCTGACCTCCCGGCTGCAGCAGATCAAGGAAGGCGACACCATCCTGGTCGGCCGCAAGGCGACCGGCACGCTGATCCCCGACAATTTGCTGCCCGGCAGCCGGCTGCTGCTGCTGTCGACCGGCACCGGCCTTGCCCCGTTCGCCAGCCTGATCAAGGACCCCGACGTCTACGAGCGGTTCGAGAGCATCGTGCTGGTCCATGGCTGCCGCCAGGTCGCCGAGCTCGCCTATGGCGAGAGCGTCGTCGCGAAGCTGCGCGAGGATGAGCTGTTCGGGCCGCTGCTCGACGGCAAGCTGCAGTATTATCCGACCGTCACCCGCGAGCCGTTCCGTAACCGCGGCCGCATCACCGACCTGATCTCGTCGCAGCAGCTCTTCAACGATATCGGCCAGCATGAGCTCGACATCGCCAAGGACCGCATCATGATGTGCGGCAGCCCGGCGATGCTGGAGGAGCTCAAGACCATGTTCGAGTCGCGCGGCTTCCTCGAAGGCAGCGGCAACCAGCCCGGACACTTCGTGATCGAGAAGGCCTTCGTCGAGCGCTGAGCCGCCGACCCTTCGTTTGCGACTTTTCTGAAAGAGCGCCTCGACGCAATCGGGGCGCTCTTTTCGTTGGCAATATCCTCCTTGCGCGCGTCCGAGCGGCCGTGCGATTTTCGGCGCCAAGACCGGGCCTTCAGACGTCCGGCGCGAAACAGGGAGGGGACTTGGATTGCCCGCGTGGCGGCCATCCCCGTGATGACAGAGGGGATGAGCATGGATTCCATCGTACGGCGACAGACGCTCGGTGATCTCCTGCGGCGGAGCGCGGCGCGGACACCGACCAAGACGGCCGTGATCTGCGGCGAGATCAGCTGGACCTACGCCGAGTTCAACGCCATCGTCGACCGCCTCGCGGCCGGCCTCGCCGCCCAGGGGGTCGCCAAGGGCGAGCGCGTCGCGATCCTCGCGCGCAACTCGCATGCCTTTGCCGCCCTGCGCTTCGCGCTGGCGCGGCTCGGCGCCGTGCTGGTGCCGATCAACTTCATGCTGAAGCCGGAGGAGGTCGCCTACATCCTCAAGCACGCCGGGGCGCGGCTGCTCGCGACCGACAGCGGCTTCGCCGGCGTGGCGCGCGCCGCCAAGGCACTGGTGCCGGCGGTCGAGCAGCTGATCTGGCTGCCGTCAGAAGGTCCGAGCGAGCGGCAAAGCGGCATGATCGACTTTGCGGAGCTCGCGGCGTCGACGGCGACGGTGCCTGCCGTCGAGATCGCCGGAAGCGACGTCGCGCAGATCGTCTACACCTCTGGTACGGAGTCGCTGCCGAAGGGCGCCATGCTCACCCATGACGCCGTCATTTGGCAGTATGTGAGCTGTATCGTCGATGCTGGCATCGCCGCCGATGACGTCACCCTGCACGCGCTGCCGCTGTATCATTGCGCGCAGCTCGACGTGTTCTTCGGTCCCTCGATCTATGTCGGCGCCACCAACATCATCACGGCGTTTCCGACGCCCGATAATCTGCTGCCGCTGATCGCGAAATATCGCATCACCTCGTTCTTCGCGCCGCCGACGGTGTGGATCTCGATCCTGCGCTCGCCGCTGTTCGAGACCACCGACGTGTCGACTTTGCGCAAGGGCTATTACGGCGCGTCGATCATGCCGGTCGAGGTGCTGCGCGAGCTGGCGCAGCGGCTGCCCAAGGTGCGGCTGTGGAATCTGTACGGCCAGACCGAGATCGCGCCGCTGGCGACGATGTTGGGACCCGATGATCAGTTGCGCAAGCCGGGGTCTTGCGGCCGCGCCGTGCTCAATGTCGAGACCCGCGTTGTCGACGATGAGATGAACGACGTCGCGCCGGGCCTGGTCGGCGAGGTCGTGCACCGCTCGCCGCATCTGATGCTCGGCTACTTCCACGATGACGAGCGCACCGCCGCGGCCTTCCAGGGCGACTGGTTTCACTCCGGCGATCTCGCGACCATCGACGAGGAGGGCTACATCACCATCGTCGATCGCAAGAAGGACATGATCAAGACCGGCGGCGAGAACGTCGCCAGCCGCGAGGTCGAGGAGGCGCTCTATTTGATCCCCGAAGTGTCCGAGGTCGCCGTCGTCGGCCTGCCGCATCCGCGCTGGGTCGAGGCCGTGGTGGCGATGGTCGTGGTCAAGTCCGGCTGCGAGCTGACCGAGGAGGCGGTGCTGAAGCAGGCCTCGAGCCGTCTCGCCACCTTCAAGACGCCGAAGCGGATCGTGTTCGTCGATGCGCTGCCCAAGAACCCCAGCGGCAAGCTGCTGAAGCGGCAGCTGCGCGAGGCGCATTCGGGGTTGTTCGCGCAGGGGTAAGCGGCTGCCGTCTTCGAACAGTGCATATCGGCGCCGGGAGTCTCGGAGGCCCGCCCGGCGCTGCGGCTCGATCTCGCAGCGCGGCAGTCGACAGAAGGCGGCTATCGATGATGTGATATCATCGATGGCCGATTGCGCGCGCTTGTGTAACGATTGCTTCGCGATACGCGTAGTATGGTGACACCAGACCTTCCACGAGCCGCCTCGAGGCCTCCCATGGATACGCTGCTGCTCCCGTTTTCGCCGCGCTTCATCGTGCTGACGATCTGCGCCACGGCGACCGCCCTGCTGCTGATCCTCGGCATCTACGACCGCAAAATCTTCGATCTCGTCCTCATCCCACTCTTGATCTTCGGCGCGCTGACCTTGCTCGGCGTCCGCGATCTCATGCAGAAGAGCCACGCGGTGTTGCGCAACTACCCGATCGCGGCGCATCTGCGTTTCCTGCTCGAGGAGATGCGGCCGGAGATGCGGCAGTATTTCTTCGAGAGCGAGAAGGACGGCATGCCGTTCTCGCGCGACACCCGTGCGGTGGTCTATCAGCGCGCCAAGATGGTGCTCGACAAGCGCCCGTTCGGCACCCAGGAGGATGTCTACCGCGAGGGCTATGAATGGATGCACCATTCGATATCGCCCAAGCCGCGTGCGGAGGAAAAATACCGCATCTCCATCGGCGGCCCCGATTGTGCAAAGCCCTATTCGGCCTCGGTGTTCAACATCTCGGCCATGAGTTTCGGGGCGCTGAGCCCGAATGCGGTGCGCGCGCTCAACGGTGGCGCCAAGCGCGGCGGCTTCGCGCACGACACCGGCGAGGGCGGCTTCAGCCCGTACCATGCCGAGATGGGCGGCGACATCATCTGGGAGATCGGCTCCGGCTATTTCGGCTGCCGCCGCCATGACGGCACGTTCGACGCCGACGCGTTCGCGCGGGTCGCAGCCACCGAGCAGATCAAGATGGTCGAGCTCAAGATCAGCCAGGGCGCCAAGCCTGGCCACGGTGGCGTGCTGCCGGCTGCCAAAGTGTCCGAGGAGATCTCCAAGATCCGTGGCGTCGCGATGGGCGAGGACTGCATCTCGCCGGCGGCGCACCGCGCGTTCTCGACGCCGATCGGCATGATGCAGTTCATCGGCGAGATGCGCCGGCTGTCGGGCGGCAAGCCCGCGGGCTTCAAGCTGTGCATCGGCCATCCCTGGGAATTCCTGGCGATCTGCAGGGCGATGCAGGAGACCGGCATCTATCCCGACTTCATCGTGGTCGACGGCAATGAAGGCGGCACGGGTGCGGCGCCGCTCGAGTTCATGGACCATTTGGGCATGCCGATGCGCGAGGGCGTCAACTTCGTGCATAACGCGCTGGTCGGGATGAACATCCGCGACCGCATCAAGATCGGCGCCGCCGGCAAGATCGCCACCGCCTTCGACATGGCCCGCGCAATGTCGATCGGGGCCGACTGGTGCAACTCGGCGCGCGGGTTCATGTTCGCGCTCGGCTGCATCCAGTCCTTGAGCTGCCACACCGACCGCTGCCCGACCGGCGTTGCGACGCAAGATCCGACGCGCGCCCGCGCGCTGGTCGTTCCGCACAAGATCGATCGCGTCTACAACTATCATCATGCGACCCTGCATGCGCTGGCCGAGCTGCTCGCTGCCGCCGGCCTGGAACATCCGCAGGACCTGCGTCCCATCCACTTCTCACAGCGGACGTCGACCACCGAGGTCTCCTCCTTCGCAAAACTCTATCCGGCGCTGCGGCCGGGTGAGCTGCTCGAGGGTACGCAGGACATCCGCTTCCGTGATGCCTGGGCGCTGGCGCGGCCTGATACGTTCGCGGCGGTGCAGTGAAGCGTCTCGCGCAATCTTTTTTGGGAACCTTCGGGCTCGAATTCCATCTAAGCCATGCGTGCTCAGTTGGGATGATCGACAATGCCTTGGACCATAGCGACCACAGTCTCTGCGGCGACGACCGCCGAGGATGACCTGATCCGACGGGCAAAAGCCCGCGACGAGGCGGCCATTCGGGCCATCCTGCAGGCCAACAACCGCCGCCTGTTCCGGATCGCCCGCGGCATCCTGCGCAACGACAGCGAGGCGGAGGACGTCGTGCAGGAAACCTATGTCCGCGCACTCACCCATCTGGACGAGTTTCGCGGCCAGTCCAGCCTGTCGACGTGGCTGGTTCGCATCGCGATGAACGAAGCGATGGGGCGGCTGCGCGGCCAGCGACCGGCATTGCAACTGGATGCGGAGCGAGAGAACAAACCTGGGGCCGAGGTGATCCAATTTCCCGCCACGTCGAGCGATCCGGAGAAGTCTGTGGCACAGCGCCAGATCCAGGCCGTCGTCGAGCGGGCCATCGATGAACTGTCCGAGCCGTTTCGCCTGGTGTTCATCGCCCGCGTGATCGAGGAGATGAGCATCGACGAGACCGCGGACTTGCTGGGGTTGAAGCCCGAGACCGTCAAGACGCGCCTGCATCGCGCCCGCGGCATGTTGCGCGAGAACGTCGAAAAAGAGATCGGCCCCGTCCTTATGGACGCGTTTCCCTTCGCTGGCGCGCGTTGCGAGCGGCTGACGGATGCCGTGCTTGAGCGTCTGGCACGTCCGAGCTGAAGATTCTTGGGAACGTCGGCTCCCGTTTTTCATCCAATCCCTGTGCAGCCATTCATCCGCCGGCCACGAGGTCCGGCGGCACAGGAGATGAGAGCCATGTTCAAGCATATCGGCACGACGGTCGTCGTGCTCTGCCTCACGAGCAGTGTCGCGCTGTCGCAGGGCGCCAAGCTCAACGATCCGCAGATCGCCCATATCGCCTACACGGCCGGTGAAATCGACATCAAGGCGGCGAAGCAGGCCTTGGACAAGTCCAGCAGCAAGGAGGTCAAGGAGTTCGCCCAAGGCATGGTGCGCGACCACGAGGCGGTCAACAAACAGGCCCTCGCGCTCGTCAAGAAGCTGAAGGTCACGCCTGAGGACAACGACACCAGCCGCGCGCTGTCGAAGCAGGCGAGCGAGAAGCTCGACGAACTCGGCAAACTCAAGGGCGCCGCGTTCGACAAGGCCTACATCGCCAACGAGGTCGCCTACCACAAGACGGTGAATGGCGCGCTGGAAACGCAGCTCATTCCGTCGGCGAGCAATTCCGAGCTGAAGGAGCTGCTGCAGACCGGCCTCAAGCTGTTTCAGGGGCACGAGCAGCACGCCGAGCATGTCGCGGCGGATCTGAAGTAGGATCAGCCGATGCTGTCGGGACGTCTCGCCTTCCTGAGTGTGGTCGTGCTTGCCGCGGTGAGCGTTCCGGCGCGCGCGGCCACGATCCGGATTACGATAGACAAGCTCGCGTTTTCGCCGGCCGTGGTTTCGGCCAGGGTCGGCGACACCGTCGAATGGGTCAACAAGGATGCGCTGGCTCATACGGCCACGGCGCGGGATGGCGCCTTCGATGTCACTTTGCCGCCGAGCAAGACGGTGAGCTCGGTCCTCAAGAAGGCGGGCACGGTCGACTACTACTGCCGCTTTCACCCGAACATGAAAGCGACCCTCACGATCGCGCCGTGACGCCGTTGGCCTCAATGCGGGTTCTCCAGGCTGAAGGTTTCGGACTGCTCGTCATAGGCGAACAGCTCGGCATAGCGGCCCCATGACACGATGGTGTGCAGCGTCTCGTCGGCATAGTGCTCGGACATGTAGTCCTCGAGCTCGATGCGGAAGCGTGCCGCTGGTGCTGCGTGCGCGGGGCGGTCGTCGAGCACGCGGCGGATCAGCCCCATCAGCGGCACGTTCTCCATCAAATGCTGCGCGAACAGCTTCTTGCGTTCGTCGGTATCGAGATGGGCGAACCGCCGTCCGGCCTCGGTCAAGGTCAGATCGCCTTCGCTGAGCTGGGCGAAGCGCAAGAGCTGCAGCGCCTCGGCCAACGGAAAGATCTCGTCGACCTCGAGCTGCAGATGGCCCGCCAGCACGGGCAAGTCGGCATGCCCATTATAGGGTTCGCCGGCAAGCGTCTCGACCAGGCCGGAGATCGAGTTCGAGGACACGTGGCTCAGCACCATGCCGACGCCGGCGCTCGCGGTGCTCGGCAGCTTCGGCTCGGGCCGCTGCGTCATGCGCGCGTAGAGGCTGTCGACCAATTGGCGGAACGCCGCATCGAGCCGGTTGCGCGGATGCGGCAGGTCGACCTTGAACTCGGCGGCGACGCGGCCGGGATTGGAGGAGAACACCAGGATGCGGTCGCACATCAGCACCGCCTCCTCGATGTTGTGCGTCACCATCAGCACCGATTTGATCGGCAGCCGGCCGTCGGTCCAGAGATCGATGAGGTCGGTACGGAGTGTTTCGGCGGTCAGCACGTCCAGCGCCGAGAACGGCTCGTCCATCAGCAGGAGGTCGGGATGCACCACCAGCGCGCGGGCGAAGCCGACGCGCTGGCGCATGCCGCCCGACAGCTCCTTGGGAAAAGCGGATTCGAAGCCGTCGAGGCCGATCAGATCGATCGCCGCGAGCGCGCGCTTGCGCCGCTCAGCGGCCTCGATGCCGAGCGCCTCCAGGCCGAGCTCGACGTTCTGCAGCACGGTAAGCCAGGGAAACAGCGCGAACGACTGAAACACCATGGCGACGCCGCGCGGGGGGCCGGCGATGATCTCGCCGCGGCAGAGCGCTTCGCCGGAGGAGGGCGACACCAGGCCGGCGATGATCCGCAGCAAGGTCGATTTGCCGGAGCCGGAGCGTCCGAGCAGGCCGACGATCTCGCCGGCGCGGATCGTGAGGTCGACCTTCTCGAGCACCACGAGATCCTCGCCGCTGCCCTTCGGAAACAGCCGGCTCACGCTCTTGATCTCGATCAGCGATGTGTCTTTGACCTGGTCGCGCATGACAAATTCTCCCGGTCAGCCCAGCCGCAGCCGGCGTTCGCCGAAGGCGTAGAGCGGCCGCCACAGCAGCCGGTTGAACAGAGTGACGAGAATGCACATCACGGCAATGCCGAGCACGACGCGGGGGAAGTCACCACGCTCCGTGGCCGCGGCGATGTAGGCGCCGAGGCCGCTCGCGGTGAGATGGGTATCGCCCCAACTCGCGACCTCGGCGACAATCGCCGCGTTCCACGAGCCGCCGGAGGCGGTGATGGCGCCGGTGATGTAGTAGGGGAAGACGCCGGGCAGCACGACCTTGAACCACCAGCGCCAGCCGGTCAGCTGCAGGCTCGCGGCGGCCTCGCGCAGGTCGGTCGGGAAGGCGCTGGCGCCGGCGATGACGTTGAACAGGATGTACCATTGCGTGCCCAGGATCATCAGCGGGCTCAGCCAGACATTGGCGTCGAGGCCGTAGCGCACGATCAGCACGACGAACACCGGGAAGGCGAGGTTGGCCGGGAATGCGGCGAGGAATTGCGCCAGCGGCTGCATCCGTTCGGCGAGCTTCGGCCGCAGCCCGATCCAGACGCCGACGGGGACCCAGATCAGCGACGCCAGCGCGATCAGCACCACCACCCGCACCAGCGTGATCAGGCCGTAGCCGATCGCAGAGAGGATATCGGCGAGCGCCAGCGTTGCCGAGAGGTAGAGATAGGTCTTCCAACCGGCATAGGCGCAGCCGAGGATGACGACGGCGAGCCAGAGGCCGTCGACGAGCTGCGACGGCGGCGCGTGGCGGACGGGGCCGCTCCAGGCGCGGGGCCAGTTGAGGCGCAGGTTCGAGAAGGTGCGGTTGACCGCTGCGAACGGGACCGACAGCGAGCGCAGCGCGCGGGTGCGCCGGAACAGATCGAGCATCCAGGAGGTCGGCGGATTGCCGGAGGCGGTCTGCTCGAAGCGGAACTTGTCGGCCCAGGCCACGATCGGACGGAATAGCAGCTGGTCATACGCCGTGATGACCAGCAGCATGGTCAGCAGTGCATAGCCGATCGCCGGAAGGTCCTTCTGCTGAATGGCGAGCGCGACGTAGGAGCCGATGCCGGGCAGGGTGACCGTGGTGTTGCCGACCGTGATCGCCTCCGACGCCACGACGAAGAACCAGCCGCCGGACATCGACATCATCGCATTCCAGATCAGGCCGGGCATCGCGAAGGGCACGTCGAGCCGCCAGAAGCGCTGCCAGCCGGAGAGGTGGAAGCTGCGCGTCGCCTCCTCCAGATCCTTCGGCACGTTGCGCATCGACTGGTACATGCTGAAGGTCATGTTCCAGGCCTGGCTGGTGAAGATCGCGAACACGCAGGCGAGCTCGGCGCCCAGCACCTTGCCGGGGAACAGGTTCATGAAGAACACGACGGTGAACGTCAGGAAGCCCAAGATCGGCACCGACTGCAGGATGTCGAGCAGCGGGATCAGCACGATCTCGGCGCGCCGGCTCTTGGCCGCCAGCGCGGCGTAGACGAAGGTGAACACCAGCGAGCAGGTGATTGCGAGCAGCATGCGCAAGGTGGTGCGCAGCGCGTAGAGCGGCAGGTTGGCCGGATCGAGCGAGACCGGGACCACGTCCAGCGCCGACAGCGGCTGCGTGGTCTGCTCACCGCCATAGACGATCAGCACCATTGCGCCGACCACGATGATCAGTGCGACCACGTCCCAGACGTTGGGGCGCACTGCGTCGCGCAGCACGGTTGTCCGGAGGTCCTGAAGCATCATCCGCGTGTCTCGTCTCGTCGTCCGCAGCCGACGGCTCCGGACGTCTCCTTGTCGTGGCGCTGAGGGCTGGTTCGCGCCGGCGGGGCTGCCGGCCAAATCCGCACCCTAAGTGCCCTCTGTGATGGTTTGATTTCAAGCGGCGTCTGCCGGGATCCGGCCCCGTGGTCCGGCCTATCAAAGGATACGCAGGCCGCGTCTTCACGTTCCCGCGACATCGGATGTCCGGGGTGTGCTGGTCCGTCGGCCCTCGTTGAGCGTGAGGGCGCAGGGAAGGCCGGACCTCGACTGAGGCCCGTGGCCCGCCTGCGAGAAAAATGCAGGCGGCAGGTACCACAGATCCTATGGGGCGGCGGGTGGTCAAGAAGGGTTAGGATTGGATTTCCGAACCATCCGGCCCTCGGAGGAT